>DASXDP010000086.1:0-2651 GCA_036490575.1 Xanthobacteraceae bacterium | reverse complement strand
GGAGGTGTGCGTGCGTAACAGAAGCCGTGAACCGTCCGGCTTGGGATTGAAGAAGAACGTATCCTGCATGTCGCGCGCCGGATGGTCCTTCGGGAAGTTGAGCTTGGTGAAATTGTAGTCGTCGCTCTCGATGTCGGGCCCTTCGGCAATGGAAAAGCCCATGTCGGCGAAGATCGCGGTCAGCTCGTCGATGACCTGCGTGATTGGATGCACGCGGCCGATGTCGGCGGGCGTCTCGCGCACCGGCAGCGTAACGTCGACGCGCTCGGTGTTGAGCCGCGCGTCCAGCGCCCCGCTCGTCAACGCGTCGCGACGCTCGGCAAGCGCGGCATTGACGCGATCCTTCAGCCCGTTGACGGCGGGTCCTTGAACCTTGCGCTCCTCGGGCGGTAATCCGCCGAGCGATCGCAACAGCGCCGTGATCGTGCCGTTCTTGCCAAGCGCCGCCACCCGCACCGCTTCGAGCGCCGCCTCGTCGCCGGCGCCGGCGATCTCGGCGAGAGTTCGCTGCTCGAGTTCGGCAGCGTTGTCGCTCATGGCTATACCGCCAGCGCGGACTTCGCTTGCCCGACAATTGCCTCGAAAGCGGCCGGCTCACGGATGGCGAGATCGGATAGTACCTTGCGGTCGACAACAATGCCGGCCTTGCTCAAACCGGCAATGAGACGACTGTAGTTCAATCCGAACGGGCGCACGGCGGCATTGAGGCGCTGAATCCACAAAGCGCGGTAGGTACGCTTTCGGCGCTTGCGGTCGCGATAGGCGTACTGGTTCGCCTTTTCCACGGCCTGCTTGGCGACGCGGATGGTGTTCTTGCGGCGGCCGTAGTAGCCCTTGGCGGCTTTCAGAACTTTCTTGTGCTTGGCATGACCGGTGACGCCGCGCTTGACGCGTGCCATGGCTAATCTCCTCTCGATCGCGGAATAGGGAAAATTCGACGGCGGCCGACGACGGCGTCGTTGCCGTCAGGCGTTCGGCAAAAAGTACTTTTTGATCCGATCGCCGTCGGTTTTGAACATCACGTTCGTGCCGCGCAGCTGGCGGATCTGCTTTTTGGTACGCTTGATCATGCCGTGGCGCTTGCCTGACTGCGCGTAGAGGACCTTGCCTCCGCCAGTCACCTTGAAGCGCTTTTTAGCGCCCGATTTGGTCTTGATCTTGGGCATTTGGCTCTCCTTGGCCGCAGGCGTCTAAGGCTTGCGGGCCGAAAATGCTCGATAATGAGCGTTGCGTGCTTGGAGCACATCGCCGCCGCCACGGCAGCCCTTAATCAGCCGGGCGGCGGGAGGGCGCGGTTATGGCAGAGGCAGTGGGGAATGGCAACGCATCCCCGGCCGGGATGCCGAAGGCGGCGTTTACCGCGGCGCCAGTACCATGACCACCTGGCGGCCTTCGAAACGCGGCTCCTGCTCGATCTTGGCGATCTTGGCGGTATCCGCCTTGACCCGATCGAGGAGCTTATAGCCGAGTTCCTGATGCGCCATTTCGCGGCCGCGAAAACGCAGGGTGACCTTGACCTTGTCGCCTTCCTCGAAAAACCGCTGCACCGATCGCATTTTCACGTCGTAGTCGTGATCGTCGATCATCGGCCGCAGTTTGATCTCCTTGATCTCGACGACTTTTTGTTTCTTGCGCGCTTCGGCGGCTTTTTTCTGCGACTGATATTTGTATTTGCCGTAGTCGAGAACCTTGCAAACCGGCGGTGAAGAATTTGGCGCGATCTCTACCAGATCGAGCCCGGCCTCCTGCGCCATGGCGATAGCGGCGCCGATTTCGGTGGGGCCGTGGTTGTGACCGTCTTTGTCTATGAGCTGGACCTCGCGGACGCGGATCTCCTCGTTGACGCGCGGACCTTCCTTCGGGGCAGGTTGCGCGGTTCTGATGGGGCGACGAATGACGCTTCTCTCCTCTACCGTTGCGACAAGCCGACCATGGCGCGGATCGCGATAAAACAGCCTTTCGCGGCGCGTTCGGCAATTGCAGAAGATCGGTAGTTTTATCGTGCAAGTCAACGACAATACGGCGGCGCACCCTTGCGCGGGCCGTTCGTTTGCGGCCAAACATCTTGCAGGCGACTTTGAATCCGCAAACGCCTTTGCCAGTGATTAACCCTGACCGTGAGCGATAACAGCCTGAAATGCCTGGATATTGGAGGTGGCGCCGAGCGTCGTTCGATTGCCGTGCGCCGGCGCGAAGGCGCAAGCCCCGGGGTATTCTGGCTGTCCGGCTACAAGTCGGACATGAACGGCACCAAGGCGCAGGCGCTGGCGCACTGGGCGGATGAAGCCGGTCGCGCCTGCGTGCGCTTCGATTATTCCGGACACGGCGAATCGGGCGGCACCTTTACTGATGGCACGATCGGACGATGGTTGGCGGAAAGCCTCGCCGTGTTCGACGCCTGCTGCCCCGGCCCGCAGATTGTCGTCGGTTCATCCATGGGTGGCTGGCTCGCGCTTTTGCTGGTGCGCGCGCTTCGTCAGCGCCGGGATGCCGGGCCCGCTTCGGTCGGCGGGTTGGTGCTGGTCGCCCCAGCGGTCGATTTTACCGAAGAGCTGATGTGGAAGCGCTTCACGCCGGAGATCAAACGCGACCTCGAGGAAAACGGCGTTTGGGAGCGGCCGTCGGAATATTCGCCGGAGCCTTACCTCGTT
>DASXDP010000085.1:0-7084 GCA_036490575.1 Xanthobacteraceae bacterium | reverse complement strand
TGATCGCCGAGGCTTTGCCCCACATTGCGCACCCGCAAATCCGTAATCGCGGAACTATCGGCGGCAATCTGGCGCACGCCGATCCGGCTTCGGAAATGCCGGCCATTGTGCTGGGGCTTGGCGGCAGATTGCGGGCGCAGTCGGTTCGCGGCGAACGCTGGATCGAGGCGGCGGATTTTTTTGTCGGCGCGCTGACCACAGCACTCGAAGCCGACGAGATGCTCACGGAAGTGGAATTGCCCGTCGCGCCGCCGCTCTCCGGTTCCTGTTTCATGGAAGTTTCGCGCCGCCGCGGCGACTTCGCCATGATGGGAGTTGCCTGCACCGTGCAGCTCGACGCGAACGGCTGCTGCACGTATGCGCGCATCGCACTTTGCAATGCCGGGGACGGGCCGGTTTTCGCCGCCGCGGCGAGCGAGTTTCTTGTCGGCGCTGCGATCGACGCGGAGCGGATCGCGGAGGCGGCGAAACTCGTGCAGCAGGACATCGAGCCGGGGGGGAGCATTCACGCCAGTAAGGAATTCCAGCGTCACCTCGCCGGCGTTCTGATCAAGCGCACCCTGACGACGGCTGACAAGCGGGCGCGGCGTGAGCACTGAGACTCACGACATCGCCGTCACGGTCAACGGCAAGGTTTATAAACGCACGGTCGAAGCGCGGCTGCTGCTCAGTGATTTTCTGCGCCACGACTTGCTGCTCGCAGGCACCCATGTCGGCTGCGAGCATGGCGTGTGCGGCGCTTGCACTATCCTGTTCGACGGCGCCGCAGTGCGCTCCTGTCTGATGTTCGCCGCGCAGACGGATGGCCATAACCTCGAAACCGTCGAGGGGCTCGCACCCGACCCCGAGCATTTGCACCCGCTGCAGGAAGCCATGCGCGATTGCCACGGCCTCCAATGTGGCTACTGCACGCCCGGCATTTTGATGACCATGAAGGTGTTTCTCGAGGAGACCCGGGCACCCGACGAAGCACAGGTGCGCGAAGCTTTGTCGGGCAATCTTTGCCGCTGCACCGGATATCAGCACATCGTCGACGCCGTGCTGCTCGCCGCCGAGCGGTGGCGGAGGTAAACGGAGTGACGACGCGAAGCTTCGGGGCTCCGGTCACACGCAACGAAGATGCGCGGCTGCTTAGCGGGCGCGCGCTGTTTGTCGACGACGTCGAGCTTCCGGGGATGCTCTACGCGGCATTTCTGCGCAGCAACGTGGCGCATGCCCGCATCAACTCCATCGACGTGTCGGTGGCGAAGGAGCGCGAAGGCGTCGTTGCGGTCTATACCGCCGAGGATCTCGGTGACTACTGGGCGCCCGGACCGCTGCTGGTTCCGCCGCCGCCGATCAAGGACGTTACCTTCAATCAGCGCACCCAGGTTCCGCTGGCCAAAGACAAGGTGCGGCATGTCGGCGAACCACTCGCCGTGGTGCTGGCGGAGAGCCGGTATATCGCCGAGGACGCCCTCTCCGACATCGCGCTCGATCTCGAACCGCTGCCGGTGGTGGTCGATCTTGAAAAAGCACTGGCCGGTGGGTCGGCCCGCGTCCATGACGACGTGCGCGGCAATCTCGCGGCCCTGGTGCGGCAAGGCCGCGGCAACTATGCCGCGGCACGCGCCCGCGCCGACCGCGTCATCAGCAGGCGCTTCTTATACGATCACGGCATGTCTTCGCCGATCGAGACCCGCGGCATTGTTGGGAGCTGGGACGACCGGGCGGGGCGGCTGACCGTTTGGGACACCACGCAAGCGCCGGTGTTCCTGCGCAACGGGCTCGCCGGCATGCTCGGCTTGAGCGAGCGGCAAGTGCGGGTGATCGCGCCCTTTGTCGGCGGCGGCTTCGGGCCGAAGATCATGCTGTTCTATCCGGAAGAAGTCGTCATTCCGTGGGCGGCGATCAAGCTCAACCGTCCGGTGAAGTGGATCGAGGATCGCCTCGAGCATTTTTTTGCAACTACCCATGAACGCGGCCAGACCCACGATGCGGAGATTGCGCTTTCCGCCGATGGGCGCATCCTCGGCGTCAAGGACGTCTTCCTGCACGACACCGGGGCTTACAACCCGTATGGCCTGACGGTGCCGATCAACAGCCAGTGCACGTTGCTCGGGCCATATGTGATCCCGAACTACGACAGCACCTTCCGGGCGATCTTCACCAACAAACCGATCGTCACGCCGTACCGCGGCGCCGGCCGCCAGCATGGCGTCTTCGTCATCGAGCGGCTGCTCGATATTGCCGCACGCGAACTCAATATCGACCGCGCCGAAATCAGGCGGCGCAATCTCATTCCGCCTGACGCCTTTCCCTATAACAACGAGATCATCTACCAGGACTTTGCGCCGCTTTCGTATGACAGCGGCAACTACGAGCCGATCCTCGATCGGGCGCTGGAGATGATCGGATACCATCGTTTCCTTGCGGAAGAGCAGCCACGGCTCCGCGCGCAAGGCCGCCACGTCGGCATCGGCGTCGTCTGTTACGTCGAGGGAACCGGCATCGGTCCCTATGAAGGTGCGAAAGTACAGGTGCAAAATAACGGCAAGGTCAGCATAGCGACCGGAATCGGCACGCAAGGGCAGGGGCACTTCACCGTGTTCGCGCAGGTCGCCGCCGACCAGCTCGGCGTTTCGGTTCGCGACATCGACATCGTCACCGGCGATACCGATCAGTTCTACTGGGGCGCCGGCACTTTCGCGAGCCGTGGCGCGGTGGTCGCCGGCAACGCGGTCAACGAGGCGGCAAAAGTCGTGCGGCAGAAAATCCTGAAGCTTGCGGCGGAACATTTTGAATGCGCCGAGGAAGATTTGGAAATCATCGACGGCAAAGTCTCGGTCGTCGGCGTGCCCGGTCAATCGGTCAAGCTGGGTGAGCTGGCTATGAAGGCCAATCCGATGCGCGGGGCGGTTAAGCCCGGGACCGAGCCGGGGCTTGAGTCGACGCAATATTTCGGACCGTCCGGCGGCTCGACGGCAAGCGGCGTGCACGCCATGATCGTCGAAGTCGATCCGCAGACCTTCACGCTCGAAGTGCTCAAATACGTCGTCGTGCATGATTGCGGCACGGTGATCAATCCGCTGATCCTTTCCGGCCAGATCCACGGCGGCGTCGTCCAGGGTGTCGGCAACGCTTTTTACGAGCAGCTCGTATTCGACGAAGAGGGGCAACTGCTCAACGCCTCGCTCGCCGATTATCTGTTGCCGACCTCGCTGGAAGCGCCGCGCACGGAAATCGGGCACACCGTTACGCCATCTCCGCTCAATCCGCTCGGCGTCAAGGGTGCGGGCGAGGCCGGGGCCATCCCGGTCGGGCCGCTTTTTGCGCAAGCCATCGAAGACGCGCTTGGACTGGCCGAGCGAAAGGTCGAGCTCAATGAAATTCCATTGAGTCCTACCCGGCTGTTCGAGCTGGCCTCACAGCAGACATGATCCTCGTGACCGGCGCCGCCGGCAAGACCGGCAAGGCTGTGGTCGAGGCAGTGGCGAAAAAGGGCGTCAAAGTGCGGGCAATGGTGCGGCGCACCGAGAACTGCGCCGTGCTCAAGGCGTTAGGCGCCTCCGAGTGCGTTATTGCCAGCTTCGAGGATCAAGCCGCGTTGCGCCGCGCCGCCGACGGCGTTCGCGCCGTCTATCACATCTGCCCGAATGTCAGCTCCGAGGAAGTGGCGTTTGCGCGCGGCGTTGCTGCTGCCGCTGAGGCCAAAGGCGTCAAGCGCTTCGTCTATCATTCAGTGCTGCATCCGCAAATCGAGGCCATGCCGCATCACTGGCAGAAGATGCGGACCGAAGAGATGCTGTTTGGCCTGGGCCTCGACCTGACCATCCTGCAGCCGACGGCGTACATGCAAAATATCCTGGGCGCCCTTGCCGGGGTGCTCGCCGAGGGGGTGTTTCGCGTTCCTTATCCGGTCACGGCGCGATTGAGCCTGGTCGACTTGGCGGATGTGGCCGAAGCGGCGGCGTTGGTGCTGACCGGCGATAACCACATCGGCGCCACCTATGAGCTCGCCGGGACCGAACCCATGAGCCAGACCGAGGTTGCGGCTGCCGTCGGCGCGGCATTGGAGCGGCCCGTGCGTGCCGAAGCGGAGACGGTGGAATCCTGGCAAGCGCGCGCGCGTGCTGGCGGGATGGGCGAGTACGAGTGCGCAACGCTTTCCGCCATGTTCCGCTATTACGCGGCTCACGGGCTTATCGGGAATCCGCGGGTTCTGAGTTCGCTGCTCGGGCGAAAGTCCAACGATCTTGGCCGGTTTTTACGCCGCAGTGCGGCGAGGGGCGAAGCCTAGCGCGGCGGATTTGATATTCGCAGCCCGAAACCGGACGCGAATGTGGGACCCGGATCGCTGGCGCGGCGCTGTCAAAGCTCGATCTTGCTGTAGATCGTTGTGTCGAGCCCGAGCTTTTCGCTGGATAGCGTCACTGCGGCCGTCACCGTTTCATGATCGTGAATTTTCCCGCTGGCGAGCGCCGCACGGACAATGCGCTCGACCTCGCGCTGCGCGGAAAAACTGATCTTTTTGACGAACCGCTCGACCGCCGCCGCAATGGCTTCTTCACCCATGGCGCATCCCCGAACCGTGGCTTGCTCGCCGAACTCGATGATAAGAAGTTGTGCCACGCGAAAACAAGAAATTAGTTAATGATACCCACCGGGCAATCGTATCGTTGCGCGATCGCTGCGCTTGCCGGCGCGATTTTAGTTTTTGCTTGGATGGATTTTTGCCGCGGCGTTATCACTGTCCACGGGTTTTGCTTTTCAGCGCGCACGCTTCGGATTACCTTTTTTAGTGAGGGGGCTGGCGGAACGCGCCGGTCGTAGAGTGTGTGTGAGGAGGAATCATTGAGCTATTTTACTCCCGCCAAGACCGGCCGCGAAAAGACGGCGGGCAATGGCGCCGCCGGCGATGTCCGGCCAAGCGGAACTTCCATGGCAAAAACCTCGACCGACTCGATCTCCACCCTCGGTCCCGGGATTGTCATCACCGGCAACATCATCTGCGAAGGTTCGACGCAGATTTTCGGCCGTGTTACCGGCGATATTCAGGCCTCGCAGATCGTGATCGGCGATGGCGCGCGCGTCGAAGGCAACATCACCGCGCCGGAGGTGGCCATCCACGGCACGTTCAAAGGCACCATCCGCGGCAACAATGTCAGGCTGAAGGGGTCCGCTGCCGTCGAGGGTGAGATTTACAGCAAATCGCTCGCGGTCGAGGAAAACGTTCAATTCGAAGGTGTGTCCCGGAAGCTCGACAAGCCGATAGACTCGTCCGCTATTGCACAGACGCCGACTGTAAAAACTTTCGGTGGCACAATAACGAGCCCGGCTGCCGTCGTGGCGGCATAGCATCGTCCATATCGCACCCCTCGGACCTTCGCCTGCTTTCAGGGGGACGCTCGCCAGAAGTCTTCGTGAATCGCCGCCGCCTCGTCTTCCAGCAGCGGGCCGGTCACGTCGACGTGCCGCTGTCCGGCGGCAAACACTGTCCGGCACGGTAAATCCAGCGTCGGGTTTTCGGCGTGCGCGCCGGTGATCGCCTTGAGCCGATGCTCGGAAAGGCCATAGACCACCCGCCCGATGCCCGCCCAATAGATCGCGCCGGCGCACATCGCGCATGGCTCGGCCGAGGTGTAGAGGGTGCACCCGCGCAGGACTTCAGCAGCGAACCGCTTGCAAGCCTGCGTCGCGAGGAGCCGTTCGGCGTGGCCAGTCATGTCGTGGTCGGGCAGAAATCCGTTCTCGACTTCGAGCAGCACGTCGCTGGCCTCGCTCACCAGAATGCTGCCGAACGGATGATTGCCGTTGGCACGCGCACGCTTGGCGACATCGAAGCTCAACCGCAGAAACCTATCGTGGTCGAGCGTCGGCAAGTGGCCTCCCTTCGGGGTCGGACCGCCGCGCCACGTCACCGCGCGGCGGAACCAAAAAGCCGTTGTTTGAGCGGATGGCACATTACTTGCGTGACCGCAATCGTTGTGCCCATATCATTAAGGCCGCCTATGTTAGTTTTGAGTCCTCTTGAACACTATGACCAGAAATTCTCTGCAGTTTCGGCGCCAAGGCCGCACCGTAAGCATTGCTGATTTTCCGCCGCGCACAACCCTTCTCGACTGGTTGCGTTTGCAGGAGCGTTCGGTCGGCACCAAGGAGGGCTGCGCCGAAGGCGATTGTGGCGCTTGCGCCGTTGTCGTCGTGCGCGAGCAGGACGGCCGCCTGGTCTATGAGCCGGTCAATTCGTGCATCACGCTGCTCGGCCAGCTCGACGGCGGCGAATTGATCACCGTCGAAAACCTCGCCGACAACGGCGTTTTGCATCCCGTGCAGGAGGTGATGGCGCGCGAGCACGGCTCGCAGTGCGGCTTTTGCACGCCCGGGATCGTGATGAGCCTGTTCGCTCACTATCACGGAAGCGAGGGCGGGACGACGCGCGACAAGATCAACGATGCGCTGGCGGGAAATCTCTGCCGCTGTACCGGGTATCGGCCGATTGTCGATGCGGCGCTGGAAGTCTGCAACGGCGCTGACGATCAGTTTACCCGCGACGCGGCGGTGCGTCGCCGGGCGATGGCGGCGATTGACGACAAGACCGACCTCTTTGTCGGCGATGAAAAAGCGTTCTTTGCCGCGCCGGCGAGCGAAGACTCGCTGGCGCAGCTTTACGCCCGGCATCCCGACGCGACCATTATCGCCGGCACGACCGACGTTGGTCTATGGATCACCAAAAAACTGATGCCGATCGAAAAGATCATTCACGTCGGCCGCGTGAGCGAATTGTCGAAGATCGAAAAGACCGAGGATGGTTTCGCGCTGGGCGCGATCGTCTCGCTGGCACGCGCCATGCCGGTGCTGGGCGCGATTGATCCCGATATCGCGGAGGTGCTGCGCCGTTTCGGCTCGATCCAGGTGCGCGCCTCCGGTACCGTCGGCGGCAGCATTGCCAACGCTTCGCCGATCGGCGATCTGGCGCCGATGCTGATTGCGCTGGGTGGCGGCATCGAATTGCGTCACGGTGACAAGGTCCGCCGGCTGCCGCTCGAGGACTTCTTTCTCGATTACGGCAAGCAGGATCGCGCCAAGGGCGAGTTCGTCCGCA
>DASXDP010000084.1:0-3187 GCA_036490575.1 Xanthobacteraceae bacterium | reverse complement strand
CTTTCCCCCTCGCCCGCTTGCGGCGGGGAGGAGAACTCATTCGACGACGCACACACCCTCCTCGCCACCGCCGGACTTGATCCGGCGGTCCATGCTGAAGTGCAGCGACTTCAGCCGTCCAAATTTTGCACCAGCCCGTAGCCCGCATGAGCGGAGCGATATGCGGGTACGATCTGCAAGCCTTTATGCCGCTCCCGGGTTTCGCTTCTCTCAACCCGGGCTACGAAGAAATAAAATGAAGGACATGGAGCGCCGGCAGACGCACTGCAGTCGATCGGACTGCAGTCAGAGAACCCGTACGCAGCGGCGCACAGGGCGCGCCGCGGAGAAGGCGGCTTGCGCCGCCCTTCCGCTTCGGGCGCGCTCGCCTGCCGGCGTTCCACCACGGTTCTGCCCAAGGGGTGTGTGGTCCCTTGGTGCGATCCGGGCCAGGCTTCGTGGGCGCTTTGCCAACGCGGCGGATATGACCGCCAGCTCGGCCCCCACTTCCAGCGGCGCACCCCGCACGCCGGTCATAGTGCCGGCAGGCATGATGCCCGGACCGCCCGGGAGCCGGCTGATGAGGCCAGCCCGCGGGCACCGCACTCGCCCCCTGCCGCCCGGCATCACTCGGACGGCGTCCTTCATGGGACGAGATTCGTCGCATTATGTATCTTTATAGGGGACATTTGTCAATGAGGCAGTAACACCGCTTTCGCCTCATCCTGAGGCGGCCGCCGCAGGCGGCCCTCGAAGGATGCAGCGGAAGCGCCGGGGCCGCACCCTTCGAGGCTCGCTGCGCTCGCACCTCAGGATGAGGTAACAGGGCCATTATGGTCCAAAACCAAGAACTGGAAGGAAACCGGATGAATTGCAAAATTTTCTACGCAGGGCACCAAATCGCTAGACAGGCTGATTTTAACCTCCTGAACATCTTCAAACAGCGGTTTCCCGTTCCGAACGAACAATGTTTGGTTGATTTCCCAGCGCCTCTCCGGTTTCTATGAGTGCGTTAAGGCAGAAGTTCAACAGATGAATCAGATTACAAATACGGCCCGGCAAATTGTGACAAGGAACATCTCTGACGTTGAGAAAGCAGAAAAACAGCTCAGAAAAGCCGCCTTAGAGTCGGTTTCGAAAGTCATGACGCCCGTGCGATACGGCGGACGAGCAGCATGACCGAAGCAGCGTAGAGAAAAGCGCGAGCTGAAGCGATAGTGGCCTCAAAGTCTTTGGCCAGGCGTCTGTTGCGGCCGACCCAGGCGAAGAAGCGCTCGACGACCCATCGGCGCGGCTGAACCGCGAAGCCAATCTGGTCGGGATTCTTGCGCACAATCTCGACGACGATTTCCGTGGCAGCGGCGATCTTGGCGCCGGCATATCCGCCGTCGGCGAAGACGCGCGCGATGAATGGGAATGAGCGGCGCGACGCACGGAGCAGCGGTCCGCCGCCGTCGCGATCCTGAATGCTAGCTGGATGCGGTTCGAGAACGAGGCCGCGTCCATCGGTATCGATCAACGCATGGCGCTTACGTCCATTGATTTTTTTGCCGGCATCATAGCCACGCGGTCCGCCCGCTTCGGTGGTCTTGATGCTCTGGCTATCAATAACCGCCCCAGTGGGGCTAGCCTCGCGTCCCACCCGCTCGCGATCCGCCATCACCAGGGCGTGATTGATCGCTTCGAAGCGTCCGCTGTCGCGGAACATCGCGAACCAGCGATAGATCGTGCCCCAGGGCGGGAAGTCGGTCGGCAGAAGCCGCCACGTGCAACCGGCGCGCATCACATAGAAAATGCCGTTGACGATCTCGCGCATCGACCAACGCCAAGGTCGGCCTGTGGTGCTCGGTTCGGGGAGATGCGGCTTGATCACCAGCCACTCCCCGTCCGTCAGATCGCTCTGGTAACGCTGCACTTTACGGCTATGCTGCTGTCGAGTGGTTGGCGTCCACATGGTGACTCCAGGGTTGGTCTCAGCAACCTCCTCGAATCACATCGGCCTCAACTACTCCACCACTTTCGAAGTGGCCTTTGAAGGATGCTGGAACATGTCAGGCGAGACAACGCCCAGCACCATAGTGCTGAGAAATACCCTTGACACTTATTTCGCGGCAATAGCCGCGCGCGACCCCCAGCGCATCGCCTCGGTCTTTGCCAAGGACGGCGAGATCGAGGATCCCGTCGGTAGTCCCATCCACCATGGGCGGGACGAGGTGGCAAGGCTCTTCGCTTCCGGGGTAGCGGCCCTGGCGTCCCACGTGGAGATCAAGGTGGTAGCAGCGTTACCGAGCGGCAACAACATCGCCGCTCACTGGACCATGATCGCACGCGGCAAAGCCGGACGCGAGGTCGAGACCGAGGGCATTGACGTGCTGCAGGTGGATGCGCACGGCCTGATCGTCCGGGCAGAGGGCTACTGGAACGCCGCAGCGTTTCGCGAGTCGCTCGCCGCTAACTAGCAAGTCGTGCGAAATCTCTCACGCTCAGGAGCAAAAAAGAGGCGCCCACCATTCGGTTTCGAGACGGCCTCTAAGCGAACCTCACCCGACAGCACGTGAACCGAGGCGGCCTTGAGACGCTGTCGGCCCTCAGACCTAAACGTACTCTCGCAAATGATGATGGGGGTGCGTTTGTTCACTGCGTCGATGCCGCCGATTTCGCCTTACCGTGAAAGCCAATCCGAGCACATTCGTCACAAGAATGACCACAGCCAACGCTAGAAGGAGGTATTGCTGTGAAATCACGGCGCTCATCCTTTAATCGCGGCGGCAATCCAAGCAGGCCCAGCGAATATTACTGAAGTTCTTTCGGATTCATCGCCTGAATACCGAGTTGCGGCCAAGCCGCCGGCGCGCTCGCGGTCTTGGCCGCCTGCTCGGGCGACTGTGCGTCGTCCCATTTCGCCGCGATGAAACGCTGGCCGTTGACGGCGTCGGACGCGTTCGAGCACAGCCAGAGAAGCGGCTTGACCATCACTTCTGGCGCGATCAGCGCGGCACGGTCCGGCATCGCGGCGCGCGACACCATGCGGGTGTCGGCGGCGCCGCCGGGCACCAGAATATTGGCAGTGACGCCGGTGCCGGCGAGCTCTTCGGCCAAAGCCGCGAGCATCGCCTCGTTGGCGGCTTTCGAGGCGCCGTAGGGCTGCATCATGCCGCGCCACATCACGTCGAGGCTCGTCGTCACATTGACGATGCGGCCTGAGCGC
>DASXDP010000083.1:0-16366 GCA_036490575.1 Xanthobacteraceae bacterium | reverse complement strand
GAAGTCGGTCCCTCGGGGCTAACGGTACTTGCGGATCGCGCGGTGGCGCGCGACGACTTCGATCTCGCGACGTTGAGCACCGAGATCAAGGATGCCGAGGACGACGTCGCCGACGTCGCCGACGCGGCGGACCCTGCGGAGCGCGACAGGCTTGCGCGCCACCTAGCGCAACTCAAAGCGCTGCAGGATGCGCTGGGCGCCGCGCCGGGCGGCCAGCACTAGCTCTGTCTCTTTTTATATAACGGCCAGTTCGTTCTCGGCGGACGCTCGCTGAGCGGTTCGGATTTTTCGGGCTATTCTTGACTCGTAGCCACGGCCATCCATAACTTGCGCGTCGTGAAAACAATATTCCGACATTGCGAGAATCGCCGCCGGGCTCGGCAAAACGGTACGGCTCTTTTGAACGTCAGGATAAATCGCTAATGGGTGGCGTGCTGCTCGCCGCGTCCGGGATCCGCAAGACTTACACCGCGGTCACTGCCCTGGATAACGTCGGCATCGAGTTACGCGCCGGCGAAATCCACGCCATCATGGGCGAGAACGGTTCCGGCAAATCGACGCTGTTGTCGATTCTGTCTGGCGCGCAGGCTCCCGACACCGGAATCATTTCGGTGAAAGGCGTCGACCATGCCGCCCTCGATCCGAAACTCGCGCGCAAACTCCGCATCGAGTTTGTTCCGCAAGAACCGCAGCTGGCGCCCGCGCTTACCGTCGCCGAGAATCTTTTTTTGGGGCGGCTGCCGGGCAACGGTCCGCTCCTGCAATGGCGCAAGGTGCAGGCCGACGCTCAGCGGCTGATCGACGATCTCGGCTTCGGTCTCGATGCCCGCGCACTGGTGTCGTCGCTCTCGACCGGCCGGCGGCAGCTGGTTGAGCTTGCCAAAGCACTTGTCGAAAAGCCCGACGTCCTTTTGCTTGACGAGGCTACCAGTTCGCTCGACGAGCCGGACGTGATGCTGCTGTTTGCGCTGTTGCAAAAGTTAAAACAGCGCGGTGTCGCGATCGCCTTCGTGTCGCACCGCATGAAAGAGGTCATGTCGATCGCGGACCGGATTACTGTCTTGCGCGACGGACGTTACATCGGCTCCGGCTTCACCGGCCAGGTCAACGAGGGCCAGCTGGTGGCCATGATGGTCGGCCGAAACATCGAAACTTTTTGGCATAAAGCGGACGTCGAGAAGAAGGAAACTCTTCTGGAGATGAAACACGTCTCGCGCGGCCCGCTGCGCGACATCTCGTTGCAGGTTCGCGCCGGCGAGATCGTCGGTCTAGCCGGCCTCGTTGGCAGCGGCCGTAGCGCCATCATGCGTACGCTCATGGGCGTCAAGCCGTCGCGGGAGGGCGTTATCGCCGTTCGCGGCGAACCTAGACGCATCGAAAATCCGCGGGTCGCGCATGGACTCGGGCTTGCGTATGTACCCGAAGACCGCAAGGCCGAAGGCTTGGTCATGGCTTGGCCGATTTTCCGCAATGTCTCACTTTCGGTCATGAACGGCCGTTCGCCGCTGAGCATCCTGACCAACGCTTACGATGCGCAGGCGCTGGCGCGTGGCGCACGCGGTCTTAGCATCCGCTCAACCGGACCGAACCAGATGGTCCAGCAATTATCGGGCGGCAATCAGCAGAAAGTCGTTATTGCGCGCGAACTTGCCACCGAACCCACCGTGATTCTCCTTGACGAGCCGACGCGCGGCGTCGATGTCGGCGCCAAGGAAGACATCTACAAACAAGTGGCCGAATTAGTGCGGCGCGGCGTCGGCATTCTCATGGCATCGTCGGAGCTGCCCGAGCTGCTGGGCGTATGCGATCGTATCTATGTTCTGTTCCGTGGCCGGATCGTCGCCGAACTCGACGCCAAGGACGCAACCGAAGAGGGCGTTGCTTACTGGGCCTCGGGTGTTCACGAGCTTAGCAAGGGCGAATCCGAAGCCCGGCACGTCTCTTGATCGGGCGCGCATAAAAGCTCCGAAGCACTCGCAGCCTTGGCCTAAGGAGATGGAAAAGCCAGCGCCGGTGCCGCGCGACGCCTGATGGGGCGCGCTGTTCTGCGTTGCGGCGGCCCCGGTTGTTGTTCGCTATCCTGCTGCAAAAGCCGGATCACTTCCTTGGCGCCCTGGCGCACCTCAGCGACCAACTGTTTTCGTGTGCGCTGATTGGTGCGGAAGATCGGCGCCGCGATTGCCAGCGCGCCTACGACCTGATCGTTATCGACGATCGCCGCCGCGCTTCCCCAGATGCCTTCGTCGACCTCGCCGAAGCTCTCGGTGTAGCCTTGCTTGACGATCTCGCCCAGCGCCTTCGGGCTGAGCAGGCGGGCGGTTCGCGCATCGATTTTGTCCGCAATCGATGCCAGGTAGCGGTTCCGCTCTTGCACGGGAGCGAAGGCCAGCAGCACGCGCGCGGCGGCACCGAGGTGGAGACTCATCGGCTGTCCCGGGCTGAATTGCAGTCGTACGGCGTGGCTCGAATCCGCGCGCTCGACGCAATAAACAAAATCGCGGTGTCGCCGCGCGATAAGAACCGTCTCATCGGTCCGATCCCGGATCGCAGTAATGACGGGAAGCGATATCTCGTCGAGCCGCGAGCGGCCCATGCGCGCTGCGCTGGCAAGGGTGAAGAAGCGCGTTGAAAGCCGGTAGCCGTCGGGGCGATAGAATTCCAGCAGCCCCGCCTCGCGCAGCAGGGCGATGTAGCGATACATCGTCGACTGCGAAACGTCGAGCTCACTGCAAAGCTCGGGAACCGTCCAGTGCGGGCGATCCGGGCTGAAGCAAAGCACCACTCCAAGGAGCTTGGCGGCGCTCGCAGCTCCTCTGATTTTTATCGCCGGCAACGCCCGCTTTGCATGCCCATTTTTCAAGAACGTCCTCCTCGACGGGCGACCTCGGCAGCCTTCCAGTTGTGGGATGGTTCTAAACACTGACGCGTCCGAAGGCGACTGAAAAATTTGGCAACGAATTCTACTTTCGGCGTGGCCGAATTTGTTGATCCCCGAGCATTCTTATGTCGCGCCTGCCGGCGCGTTGGCGTCGGCGGCCGCCGCCGCTTGACTCAGCGGCGGCCTTGTCCATAGTTAAGCCGCACTTTGTGGGAGTGTCGGTCCCACAATGTGGGAATAAGGAAAGTGTTGTTTCGACGGGCTGCTGATGAGTTGCCGACGGAGCGGGGATGCTCGTCGGGGGTGGGGGTTTTTTCATCAGGTTTCCGCACGCACGCAGCGCCGTCGGCCGCCACGTATAAGCGGCCGCTGGTATGGACGCCCCGATCGTCGGGACGGCGCTCGAAGCGGGCCATTGAGGGCGGCGGATCACGCGTTACACGGCGCGATGAGCAGTCATCGTCCGTCGTGGTGGTGGGTCGGGAGCGTGGTGATGTCCAGCACGTCCATGGTTGAGCCAAACGCAATGAATATCCGACACGGCGTTCGCTTGGGCGTCGCCGTGCGACGCTTTTTGGGTGTTGGCCTCGCGCTATTGGTCTTGTTTGTTCTTCTGTCCGTCACTCAGGAAAACTTTCTCCGCTACTCGAATCTCATGAACATCTTGCGGACGAACTCGGTGCTGTTCGTCGCCGGCGTTGGCCTCACCTTCGTCATTGTCGGCCAAGGCCTAGATCTATCGATTGGCTCATTGGTGGCGCTCGGTGGTGTGTTCCTCGCGTCGATGCTGGCTAAAGGCGTGCCCGTCGAGCTTGCGATCATCTTGACTATTATCTGCTGCGGCGCCCTCGGCGCGATCATCAACGGTGGCTTGATCGCCTACGGCGGGTTTAACTTCTTCGTCGTGACGCTCGCCACGCTGCAATTGTTCCGCGGCGCCGCGCTGGTTTTGAGCAGCGGCAGGGCCATGTCCACGGCCGATTTCGATCTCGTGCAGTTTTTGGGCGACGGCCGCGTCGGGCCGGTGCCGGTCCCGGTCGCGATAGCGGTGCTTGTCGGCATTATTGGCTACGTTGTCATGCGCTGGACTCGTTTTGGCCGCGCCGTTTACGCCGTCGGCGGCAACGAGGTAGCCGCGCGTCTCGCCGGCGTCGATGTGCGCCGCATTCGTTTCGCGGTGTACGCCATTTCCGCGCTGTGCGCCGGTATCGCCGCCGTCATGTTCACCGGCCGCCTGACGACATCGCAGCCGATGAGCGGCGCGATGGGGCTTGAGCTTTCCGCGGCCGCGGCGGTGTTGCTTGGGGGCGCCAGCTTCTCCGGCGGCTCCGGCACCATCGCCGGCACCGCGATCGGCGTCCTGTTTCTCGGCGTGTTGGCCAACGGGATCACGCTCGCGGGCGTGCCGTCGTACTGGCAGGGCATAGCGACCGGCGCCGTCCTGATCTTTGCCATTGCCCTCGACCGCTTACGCAGCCGCTGAGGACTTGGCGCCATTTGGAATGTGAATCTTCAAACCAGAGAGGGGAGTTGCGTTAATGACTAGATCTGCCCGACGTCACCACCTGGCCTTCGCGGTTTTGGCGCTGACGGCTTTGACTGTCGCTCCGGCGTGGGCGGCAGGAAAGCAGACCGTCGGCATCGCCGGCGCTGTCTATGCGATCGAAGCCGCGCGAGCCCAGTACGAATCGGCCGCCGCGGTTCTTATGGAGCGCGGTATTGCGGTCAAGTACATCGACGCCCAGCAAGACATCAACAAACAGGTGGCGGCGGTCGACCAATTCGTCGACGAGAAAGTCGACGCCATCATCGTGCAGGTGGTTGGCGATCCAAACGCTCTGTTGCGGCCATTTCAGCGCGCGGAGAAGGCGGGCATCAAGGTTTTCTCGCTCGGCCCGACGCCGGGCTTTCCCGGCACGCTCATCGAATACGATGACGGCGCCGACAACCTCGGTCGCGCGTCCGGTGAATGGATGTGCAAGGCTACCGGCGGCGAAGGCGACATCGCCATGATCGAAGCCATCGAGATTCCGGTGCTGTTGCCGCGCTGGAACGTCTTCCTGGAAACAATCAAAGCTAAATGTCCCAAGCTCAAAGTCGTCGCCATCGAGCGCGCGGTTCCGGACGACGCGGCGACCGCTCGTCCGATTGCCGAGAATCTCCTCACGCGTTTTCCCAATCTCAAGGCGATCTGGGCGATGGGCGATGGTCCCGCTCTCGGCGCCGGCCTGGCGGCAAAGGCGGCTGGCCGCAAGATCATCGTCACCGGCATCAACGGTGAGGTCGTCGGCATCGACGGCGTCAAGCAAGGCGTGATCAACGCCACGTGGGACATGCAGCCGACCGACATCGGCTCGCAGCTCGGCGCCAAGGTTGCCGACATTCTCCAGGGCAAAGCGCCGGTTCCGGCCAAGACGGAGGTGTTCGACATGGGCGGTCAGGTCGAATGGACCACCAAGAACGCCGGCGACTGGAAGCCTTACGACAAGCGCGTGAAGTATCCGGGCCTGCAATAAACGACAAACGCCGCGCTGGCGCCGGAAGTGGCGCCAGCGTCTTCCGTCCTAGCGTAAAATCTCGACGAGCAGGACTTACGCATTACAGACGGTCGCGGCGAAAGTCAGCAGCACGCCCGTCGCACTCAGGCGAATTTGGCAAATTCCGCGACCACGCGCTCGTAGGTCTTGCGCTTAAAGGGCACGACGAGGTCGGGAAGATTGTGCATCGGCTCCCAGCGCCACTCGACGAATTCGGGTTTGTGTCCGCCGGCCGGATGTTCGATGTCGATCTCGCTCTCGTCACCGGTAAAACGTAGCGCAAACCATTTCTGGGTCTGGCCCCGGTATTTGCCCTTCCAAGCCTGCCCGAGGATAGCGGGCGGAATATCGTAAGTAAGCCATTCGGCAATTTCGCCTAGCCGCGTCACCGACGTGATGTTCGTTTCTTCGCGCAACTCGCGTAACGCCGCCGGCCACGGATCTTCACCCGGGTCGATGCCGCCTTGCGGCATCTGCCAGACGTGCGTGTTGTCGACATGCTCGGGACCGTCGATGCGCCGGCCGACAAAAACGCGGCCTGCATTGTTGAGCACCAGAAGGCCGGCACACGGGCGATAGGGCAATTGATCGATCGACTTCATCGGCGGGACGCAAACGGCGAGCGGGGCTGGTATGTGGCTACTGCTTGGCGCCTTTGCTATTCGCGGCGGGTGAGGGGCTCTCAGGGTTAGGCGGAGGGATCACCACCTCATGCCGCTGGCCGGTTTTGCCGTCGATGATCGTAACGGTCTTGCTACCCGGCGGCAGGGCGGCCCGCATCTGCTGCAAGTCAGTTTGCTGAGAAGCCGGTGGGACCGTCTTTACGTTCGCCGGCGTCTGCGGCGCTCCGTCGGTGGCGGTCGTTGCGTTGCGTGGCCCCGCGGCGTCTGGCCTGTTCGCGGCCGCCAAACCTCGCTCGTCGATCGGCACGGCGACCTTCGGCTCGCCGCCGGACGGATCGTCACTAACGAACGCCCAAATGACGAACGCCCCGAGAAACAAAGCCAGCGCGACCGCGATGACCTTAGGAACCGAGACAAAAGGCTCGCGCTGACGGCGCGCCGGCCCTCGACCGAGCGGAGTGGTCAAATCATCGACGGTCATGCGACCCTCGGCTCGTTGCAGGCCGGCTATCGCGAGCAAAACAAGGCGAATTCGCGGCCCGGCGAATCACGGCTTCGAGTCTATCACGGCCCGATTCGCCGGCGGCAATGGCGGCAGCCCAAAAATGAACGGGGCGGCCAAGATGCCGCCCCAGGTCTTTCAGGAAATCCGCCGTTAGTTCGGTACGGCCGCCTTGGGGTTCGGCGGGAAGGCGGCGTCGCTGATGGCACCGCGCAGGAGGTCAAGCGCTTCTTTGAGCGCCTTGTCGTCCTTTTCGTCCTGCGGGACGTAAGACTGCGAGCCCGATTCCTCGTTGCCCTCCGCCTTAAGGTGTCCCCGCAATGAGGCCTCGCCTTTGGTGTCAGTGCGCGCCTTCAGGTCATCCGGCACGTCCTGGAGCACTTCGATGTCCGGAGTGATGCCTTTGGCCTGAATCGACCGGCCCGACGGCGTGTAGTAGCGGGCGGTGGTCAGCCGCAGCGCGCCGTTGCCGGCACCAAGCGGGATTATGGTCTGCACCGAGCCCTTGCCGAACGAGCGGGTTCCGACCAGCGTGGCACGCTTGTGGTCCTGCAGCGCGCCGGCCACGATCTCCGACGCCGACGCCGAGCCGCCATTGATCAGCACGATGAGCGGCTTGCCCTTGGTCAGGTCTCCCGGCCGGGCGTTGAAGCGTTGCGTTTCCTCGGCATTTCGGCCGCGGGTCGAGACGATCTCGCCCTTGTCCAAAAACGCATCGGACACCGAAATCGCCTGGTCGAGCAGGCCACCCGGATTGTTGCGCAGATCGAGGACAAAGCCTTTGAGCTTCTCGGCACCGAGCTGATTGGTCAAATCGCTGATCGCCTTTTTCAAGCCATCGGTCGTCTGCTCATTGAACTGCGTGACGCGGATGTACCCGATATCCTCGCCCTCTGAATGCGAGCGCACCGACTTCACCCGGATGACGTCGCGGGTGATGGACACTTCGATCGGCTTGTCCTGGCCCTTGCGCATGATGGTGAGTTTGATCTTGGTATTCACCGGGCCGCGCATCTTCTCGACCGCCTGATTGAGCGTGAGGCCCTGGACCTGTTCGTCATCGAGCTTGGTGATGATGTCGTTGGCCATGACGCCGGCTTTGGCCGCCGGCGTGTCGTCGATCGGCGCGACGACCTTCACCAGGCCGTCTTCCATGGTGACTTCAATGCCGAGGCCGCCGAACTCGCCGCGTGTCTGCACCTGCATATCGCGGAAGCTCTTCGGATCCATGTAGCTCGAATGCGGGTCGAGCCCCGCCAGCATGCCGTTAATGGCCGATTCGACCAGTTTGGCGTCATCGGGCTTTTCGACGTAATCGGCGCGCACGCGCTCGAACACATCACCGAACAGATTGAGCTGCCGGTATGTGTCTGAAGACGCTGCTTTTGCACTCGAGCCGATGAAAACACTGTGCGGCTGGGTCGCCAGCAGCGCGAGGCCGGCGCCTGCTACCGCACCAAGAAAAACCAGGGAAGTTTTGCGCATCATCCGCGGACCTTTTCGCCTTCGTTCGTCGCCCACCATGGGCTGGGGTCTATAGCAGTCCCGTCCTTACGGAACTCCACGTAAAGCACAGGTTGCTTGGGCTTTGTCGCCGCAGCGGACACCTGTGCTCCGCCGCCCATCACCGCTACAGGCTCGCCCGTGAGTACGAATTGGCCGAGATCGACGGAAATCCGTTCCATGCCCGCAAGCAGCACATGATAGCCGCCCCCTGCATTCAGGATCAAGAGTTGGCCATAGCTGCGAAAGGTGCCAGCGTAAACAACCCAGCCATCACACGGCGATGTGATCTGGGCGTTAGCACGTGCGCCAATCGATAGACCTTTTTGTGTCCCGCCCAGGCCGTCGGACGTGCCGAAGTCGCTCATCTTCACGCCGTTAACCGGCCAGCGCAAATGACCGCGCGTCGACGCAAAAGCGACCGCCGGTGATAGCCGCCCGGGATCGTTGAGTGCTGCCAGGCTGGACCGGATGCCGTCATCGGGGCGCCCCGCGGGCGGCACGCTCGCTTCGAGCTTGGCAATGAGGTTTTTGAGGCTGTCGGCCTGGCGCGCCAAATCGGCCGCTCGCGTCCGCTCAGCTTCGAGCGCTTCGGCGGACGCCGTCTCTTTTTTCTGCCGTTCTTCGATCAGCAAATTCAATCGCAATTGGTTGCGGGCAAGCACGTCGAGATCGCGGGCCACGTGCTCGCGTTCGCTGATGATCCCCTTCCGGACCTTGGTGAGATCAGCGAGATCGCCCGCCAGAGCATCGGCCTGGGCGCGCATGCCGGGAACCATGCCGCCCAGCGTGATGGCGGTTCGCACCGCCTGCAGCGCGTCTTCCGGCTCGACGAAGAGGACAGGCGGGGGCTGATGGCCAACCCGCTGCAACACGGCCAGAATTTCAACGACGGCCGCCCGCCGCTCATCCAGCGACTTGCGGAGCACGGCTTCCTGCTCATCAAGCGGTTTGAGCCGCGCATGCGTCGCCTCGATACTGCCTTCGAGGTCGCGCACCCGTGATGCCGTATCGATCAACTGTTTGTTGAGCGCGCTGCGGTCGGCGGCGAGCGTCTCCATTTCCTGGCGAAGCTTGGCCTGGCTTTCCGCCGATTCCCGTTCCTTCTGCCGCGTGGCGCCGAGCTCCTGATCGCGCTGCTTGAGCGTGTCGGCGTCCGCTTTCGGACGGGCGCTTCCGGGGCCGGGCGGTGTCAAAGGCGGCTCCGGACGCGCGGCGGGCGGCGTGGCGGCATTCGGGGCGTCCCCGGCGGTCTGGGTCCAGCCGGGCGAGGCGGCACCGAAGATCAGCGCCACGGCCAGCGCCGCTCCGCGCGTGGCGCGCAGCGGAAGGCCGGGCAGGGGGAGAGGAATCATGCCGCGCAAGGGTAGATGCCAAGTTCGGGGACGCAATAGAAGCCCGGACCTTACGTCCAGAATAAGACCTTCATCTGCGTCAGCCGGGAGAAAATCAATCAGGCCGCATTAACAATCTGTGTGCGGTGGGCGGCCGTCCTAACCGCGATGGTATGGGTGCCCGGACAGGATTGTGCCGGCCCGATAAATCTGTTCCAGCAACATGATGCGGACGAGCTGATGGGGCCACGTCGCGGCGCCGAACGCGAGCCTGACTTTGGCGCGCTCCAACAAACTGGGTGCGAGGCCTTCTGCGCCGCCGATGATGAAGCAAGTGCTCTCGCGACTGTCGGCCCGCCATTGCCGGATCAGGCCCGCAAGCGCCGCGCTATCGAGATTCTCTCCGCGCTCATCGAGGACGGCGACGAGGGCGCCATCAGGAATGATGTTGGCGAGCGCAATCGATTCTTCGGTGCGCCGTCGGTCGCGGTCCTGCGCGCGGCTTTCGCGGATTTCGACGATCTCAACCGCACGCCAGCCAAGCGCGCGACCCGTCGCCTCTGCGCGTTTGCAATACGAAGCTGCAAGCTCGCGCTCTGGTCCTTGCTTCAAGCGGCCGACGGCGGCGACGATCAGGCGCATGATCAGTCACCTAGAACTTGCGTTGCCACAAGCGCGTCAACTCGCGCGCCGCACCGGCCGGGTCCCTGACCACATCTTCTCGAGATTGTAGAAGGCCCGCACCTCCGGGCGAAAGACGTGAACGACCACGTCGCTCGCGTCGATCAGCACCCAGTCGCAATGCGGCATGCCTTCCACCCGGGCGCTGACGCCGACCTTGCGCAGGTCCGCGACGATCCGGTCGGCGACCGAACCGACGTGGCGATTCGACCGCCCGGAAGAAACGACCATGTAGTCGCCGATCGAAGATTTGTTGCGTAGATCGATGGTAAGGGTGTCCTCGGCCTTCATATCGTCGAGGCGGGCGAGAACCAGGCGAAGGATCTCCTCAGCGTCAGGACGCATTCTGGAGACCCGATCGGGCGCGCGACGTTCGGCCCGAGGCGTTACGAGTGTGGACAGGGATCCTTATCCTTTCGCTCCATTCTCGGCCCCGGAATCAAACCGGGGATGGCACTAAGATAGGCATGCGGCGTTAACAGTTTCAACCGTTCTTCATCACATTACTGCAACAGAAAAACGGCATTTTCGCCAGCTAACTTTGCCGTAGCGCCCGGGCCGCGCGTAGTGCGGTCGACGACAACGGTGACTTAAGGCCGTGCAGATAAATCCAGACCGGCGGCTTCCGTCCCGGCAAACTCTTCGCCGCCGATTCCGGAATGCGGAAAGATCCCAGCGCCTGTCCCGCGGCGCTGCCCGTGGCGTAAAGGCTCGGCCCGAGGCGGTCGACGACGGCAATCGGCACCAAGTTTGCGATCTCGCGCCAGCGCTGCCAGCGATGGAAAGCGCGGAGGTTGTCGGCGCCCATGATCCAGACGAAATGCACCCGCGGGCAAGCCCCGACCAGATAACTGACGGTCTGATAGGTGTATCGCGTGCCGAGTTGCGCTTCGAGATCGGTAACGTCGATCCGTGGATGATGCGCCAGCGCGCGGGCCGCCATTGTGCGCGCCGACAGCGGCGCCAAACCGCTGGTGTCTTTGAGCGGATTGCCGGGCGTGACCAGCCACCACACCCGGTCGAGGCCGATTCGCTTCATGGCCAACAGGCAGGCAGCGCGGTGTGCCGCGTGTGCGGGATCAAACGTACCGCCAAATAACCCGATGCGCATGCCGGCAGAGTGAATCGGCAGCACCAGACGAGGCCTTTCACGGCGCAGACCGCTGTGGCTGTTACGCGGAGCAGAGCGGGCGGCAGCCGCATGCGTTGGCGGCGACTCGCGGTTCATTCTCGTCAGCAACTGCCCCTTGCCCCATCTCTCACCTGCCGATCGAGACCGATCAGCCGGTGAACTCCACTCAACATTACGGCCGCGTCTGGCCGTTGCCGCGCACGCGATATTTGAAAGTCGTCAGCTGCTCCAGGCCGACAGGACCGCGTGCATGAAATCTGCCGGTGGCGATGCCGATTTCACCGCCGAACCCGAACTCGCCACCGTCGGCAAACTGCGTCGATGCATTGTGCAAGACGATTGCCGAATCGACTTCGCGCAAGAATTTCTCGGCCGCCGCGCGATCCTCGGTGACGATTGCGTCAGTATGGTGCGAACCGTAACGTTCGACGTGCGCGATGGCGGCATCGACGCCATCGACCACGCCGACAGTCATGATGGCGTCGAGATATTCCGTCGACCAATCGACTTCACTCGCCAGTGTAACGCGCGGGTCCGCGGCCTGTGCCGCCTCGTCGCCACGGATCTGACAGCCGGCCTCTAAAAGCATGGCAATCAGCGGCTTGAGCATTTTGGCAGCCGCGGCGCGGTCAACCAGAAGAGTTTCCGCCGCACCGCATACACCAGTGCGGCGCATCTTGGCATTGAGAACGATCTTTTTCGCCATCGGCAACTTGGCGGCGCGATCGACGTAAACGTGGCAGTTGGCTTCGAGGTGGGCAAATACCGGAACGCGCGCTTCCGCCTGTACGCGAGCAACAAGACTTTTGCCGCCGCGCGGAACGATGACATCGACGGCGCCGTCGAGGCCTGCGAGCATCATGCCAACGGCCGCGCGGTCTCGCGTCGGCACCAGCGCAATCGCGGCTTCAGGCAACCCGGCTTCCGATAGGCCCACTTGCATTGCGGTGTGAATGGCGCGCGTCGAATGAAAACTTTCGGAGCCGCCGCGGAGGATCACGGCGTTGCCGCCTTTCAGACAAAGCGCGCCGGCGTCCGCCGTCACATTGGGACGGCTTTCATAAATCATGCCGATCACGCCGAGCGGCACCCGCACACGCTCGATGCGCATTCCGTTCGGACGCCGCCACGACGCGGTGACTTCTCCGACCGGATCTTTCAGCTTGCGAATGGCATCGAGACCGGCGGCCATGGCCTCTATTCGGGACGCATTAAGCTGGAGCCGGTCAAAAAACGCAGGCGTGGCGCCTGCGGATTTCGCTTCGGCAACATCCTGGGCGTTTGCGGCAAGAATTGCCGGTTGCGTGCGGCGGATGGCGGCGGCCATGCCGGCGAGCGCGCGGTTCTTCTTCGATGCCGGTGTGAGCGCGAGCGCGCGGGCTGCCTGGCGGGCCGCCCGCCCCATGTTCGCCATGAGCGAATTGAGCTTGCTCGCATCTCCAACGGCAGTGACCGGCGCGTTCATGGCCTTGATCCGTTTATAGTTCCAGTTCCTACCACGTCCGGCGAATACGGGCGAGGCGGTTCCCGGCTCCTCCGTTGTCCACAGCACTCCACAGCAGTCGCGCGGCGGTCACAGAATCCCCGGAACATGGCCATTCTTGACACGTTTTGTTCCCGGATCCTCATGGAGGGACATCATGGCCTTGTCGAAAAGTCGTTTGGTTCGCCTCATGCCGCGCCAGTTCCCGGTCGGCGCCAAATACATCGTCGAGGGATATGGTGGCGTGGAAGGGCATCTTCGCGTGGTCGCCCGCTATATCGAGCTGCCGAGCGGCCGGCGGATCAACATCTCGGGTTCGCGCACGGCCAGTTTCGATCGCAGCCGTGGATCGCAAACCTCGCGGACCCAATCCAAAATTCGCAGTGGAACCGCAGCAAAAAATTTCACTCAAACACGAGGAACCCCCGCGCGGGCCTCACGTTGATGAGGTGGCGCCGGGCGAAGCCCCCCAGCCCCTCACCCTCAATCACCCGGCGTTGAGCCCCGGCCGCGAAAGCGGTCGGGGTTCCAATTTCTGCATCGCGATGGAACTCGGTCGCAACGACCGGCGCTAGGCAGATGGGCGCACGACCAGGTCGTCGCGGTGGACCATCTCGGACCGTCCGCGAAAGCCGAGAATCGATGCAATATCGGCCGACGAGCGTCCTTTGATCTTGCGCGCATCGTCAACGTCGTAGGCGCAAAGCCCGCGAGCTATCTCCAGGCCGGCGGGATCGCGAATAATCACCGCATCGCCGCGGGCAAAGCCACCATCGACGCTAATGACGCCGGCCGGCAATAAACTCTTGCCGCCGCGCAGGGCGGCGACGGCGCCGGCGTCGATCACCAGCGTGCCCTTCGGTTCAAGCGACCCGGCAATCCATTTCTTGCGCGCCGTCACCGGATTTGCCGGGGTGACGAACCACGTGCATCGCGCACCGTCGGCGATAGCGCGTAACGGATGATCGCGTTGGCCCGAAGCAATCACCATGTGCGTGCCGGCGTGGGTAGCGATCTTCGCCGCTTCGATCTTGGTTTGCATGCCGCCGCGCGAGAGTTCGGAAGGCGCCGCGCCCGCCATCGCCTCGATCTCGTGAGTGATGTTTGCGACATGGGGCACGTGCCGCGCGGCGGGATTGCCGGGGGGCGCATCGTAAAGGCCGTCGATGTCGGAGAGCAGCACGAGGAGGTCGGCGCTCACCATAGTGGCGACCCGCGCCGCCAGCCGGTCGTTGTCGCCGTAGCGTATTTCGCTGGTCGCGACGGTATCGTTCTCGTTGATAATCGGCACGCCGCGCCAGGCGAGCAACGTATCGATGGTGGACCGCGCATTGAGATAGCGGCGCCGTTCCTCGGTATCGCCCAGCGTCAGCAGGATCTGGCCGGCAATGATGCCGTGCCGCGAGAGCGCTTCGGTCCACTGCCGCGCCAGCGCGATCTGGCCGACCGCCGCGGCTGCTTGACTGTCCTCGAGCTTGAGCTGGCCGGAGGCGAGCTTGAGTACCGCGCGGCCGAGCACGATCGCGCCGGACGACACCACCAAAACTTCCCGCTTGCCGCCATGAATTTCGGCGATGTCGGCGGCGAGCGACGAAAGCCACTCTTCCTTCAGGCGGCCGGCCTGAGCATCGACGAGCAGCGACGAGCCGACCTTTATGACAATGCGGCGAAAGTCGCCGAGGGCAGGTATTTTCATGATGAGATGCGTCGAGGCCGGAGAGGTAAGATCACAACTCGGCTTCATGCTCCAGTTGCGACTTGTTCTCCAGGCAATAATAGCCGGACAGGCGGCTCACGAGCTTGCGCCGCTTCCAATCATTGAGAATCCGGCTGACGTTCTCGCGCGCAATGCCCGCCATGGCGGCGATGTCGCTTTGCCCGATTTTCTGCCGGATGACGATGCGGCCGGAACCGACGTCCTGTCCAAAATTTTCCGCGAGTTCGAGCAAGGTCGAGGCGACGCGGCCTTTGAGCGGCAGGAAGCTTCCCGCCGCGATCACCACGTCGGTTTCGCGCAATCGCGTGGAAAGAATGCGCACCAGGGCCTGGTAAACCTCGGGATGTTGCTGCGCAAATGCATCGAATGCGGCGCGGCTGAGAAAATTCAAAGCCGTGTCGCGCACCGCCACCACCGAGGCGGAGCGCGGCCGGCCGTCAATCACCGAAAGCTCGCCGACGATGGCGCCCGCGCCAAGGAAGGCGAGAATCCGCTCGCTGCCGGCGCGCGACACCATCGCGACTTTCAGAAGTCCGTCCTCGATCCGGTAGCAGCCGTCGCCCGGATCATCGGCAAGGAATAGGACCTCGTCGGCGGCGAGCCGTACGGGCTTCGCGCCGGCAAACAGGTCTGTGGCGAGATGTCCGGGCAAGCCCGACAGCAGGCTCGGGCCCAGACGGGCGCCTTTCGGCATAAGCCCCTCCTCCAGCGCGGCCGTGTACCGGGAACATGCGGCAGATTTGCAAATAAGAAAAGCCCGCCCGGGGTTGGTCCGGGCGGGCTGGGGTGCTTGGGGACATTCACCCCATCGTGGTCGCCAATGGCCCGTGGGCGGGGTCGAGGGTGCGCAGGACCGTGGCGAACCAAGCTCTACATGCTTTGCAGCAGGTCTCCTCTAAGCAGGTAACAACTTAACCATATCGCGCCGGGTGGACGCCGAAGTGACCGGCGTCACACAATTTCGCTTTCGCGCAAGCGGCTGACGAAAATGGAATTATTTTAAGTTGCGGCGGTGGAAATCATCGCCGCGCAATCCGGTGGTGCGAATTATGCTTTCTTCGCCGCTGCGCGAACTTTGACGCCGGCGCGGTTCTCGATCGGCTGAATCACCGCGGTGACGTCAACTTCCGGCCCGAGTTCGTCGCAGGTTCTCTTCAGGACTCCGGCGACCGCATCGATGACATTCGTCGAGACGCCCAGCGCTTCGCGCTCGGCAAGAAAGAGGTTTACGTCTTTCGACAACAAGCCGGCGGTGAAGCCGAGATCAAAAGTGCCGGGAAGAATGGCTTTTGCGACTTTGTCCTCGGTCGCGGTGTTGCGGCCGGTACCGGCGTTGATGACGTCGAGCATCATGTGGGGATCAAGGCCGGCTTTGAATCCCGTCACCAGCGCTTCTGCTGTAGCCGTCATTGCCGCGGCAGAAAGCACGTTGTTCACGAGCTTCATGGTTTGGCCCGCACCGGGCCGCTCGCCCAGGAAAAAAACCTTCCCGATGACCGTGAGCAACGGCTCAATCGCCGCCACGTCGGCGCGGGGACCCGAGGCCATGACGGCGAGCGTACCGCGCTCGGCGCCGGTGACGCCGCCGCTCACCGGGGCATCGATCTGCACAATGTTCCGCGCGGCAAGGAGCTTGAAAACGCGCTCGGCCATTACCGCGCCGGTGGTGGAGAGATCGACGAAGCGCTTGACGCGCTTGCCGTTGATCACGCCATCCGGGCCGGTCGCGACTTGCAGCACGACGTTGGGAATAGGCAGGCTCACCATGACGGTTTCGGCGGCGTCTGCGACTTCCACCGGCGAGCGCATGGCGACCGCGCCCAAGGCGGCGAGATTGCCGATGGCTTCCTGCCGCGTGTCATAGACGAAAACGCGGTGTCCGGCTTCGACGAGGCGGCGCGCCATATGCGCGCCCATGTTGCCCAGACCGATGAATCCAACGTCCATTTTTCTCTCCTCTATTCCGCTGGCGCTGC
>DASXDP010000082.1:0-23556 GCA_036490575.1 Xanthobacteraceae bacterium | reverse complement strand
TGGAACCGGGATAGCCAAAATCGCAATGACAGGAGCTGTAGCCTTTCGCGGAGTAGGACTTTTGAGCGCTAGCCGGCGAAGCTGCAAAAGCAGCGCACAAAATCAAAAAGCAAAAGAACCAAAAGCGCATCTCAGCCTCCTGGGGTCCGAAGTACGGCATTATAATATCAAATGCCCACTCAAGTAGATCTTTTCAAAAACGGAAGCCAATCTCTCCGGCGCGGAAGCTCAAATAATCCCGCCGTAGTGTGTCCCGGGCCGAAGCGATCCACCCCGTTTTTTTAAATTTCAACGCACTCTTGCTCACCCATATTACGACGTCGCTATTTGGATGCGCCAGCGTAGGAAAATAGAGCGACGAAGCGATCATCGGATCTTTTTCCAACCCGCAAGGACTTTGGGTGACTACCGGCTCGTGATCGGCGGCGATCCATGAGTGAAGTACGCAACCGTTGCGTTATTCGACGCGACCTGGACTGGCGCGGTTTTTTGATTAGACAAGATCCCGCCAAGGACCAAACCAATCAAAAACACTACAGCAACTGTTAAACCCACAAGGCTATTACTACGAGGAGCATTGTATCTCCGCATTTGCTGCTCCAAAAGTTCCCAGTCGCGTCGATCCATCGTTAAGCGCTCCTAAACGACAAATATTGGACGGGCGTGAAGGTCCAGGCATTCATGGGTCTGTCCCGCAGGTCCACGCGTCTGACGCTACCTCATAGTGGTTGTTTTCAGCCTTTCTTGATCGATCAAATTGTAATCAACAAGGTGGCGAACTTTTTGATCACTCTGTGCGCCTCGAAAGGAGAATGTATGCTGCGAAGCGATGGCGATAGAGATTGGGTTGAATTGACCGCATCTTTCTCGGGGTTGAAGGGATTTGATCAGCCATGCCGGGGTAATTGTCGCTGACGCGCGATTGGCTCCGCATTGTTGCGCGAGTGCCTGGTTATCCATCGTGAGACGTGTTGTGGGTCGAACGGGGTACCTACTCCAGGACTCGTTGGGACCAACGATCACCAACTGCCCAAATTAAGATCCTACAAGAAGGAGCTCATTTCTCGGGTCATCGCGACCTACTTTTCTGTCATCGCGAAAGAACCATCCCAATCGGCCGGCAAAGAAGTCGTTCGCAAGGCATCGATGCGGGCGGCAAATAGATCATAGCAGGTACCAATTTCTGAAACTCCGATCTCCCGGCATTGACGAATTAAGTGAACGGCGTCGTCCCACCGTTGCTGACGGTACGCAAGCAGAAATTCCGCGTGAGCTTCTTTCAACCGAGCAAGTTGCAGTTTGTCGCCACCCAGCACCTCAAGCAAAGTGTAGATTCTTTCCGGTCGTTTGCGGCCCTTCACCTGAATCATATCAAGTTCAATGACGGCAAATTCGGGACTCAATGCGCGCTCGCCGACAGCGGTGGGAACGCCATACATCTTCGTCAGCCCTTCAAAACGCGAGGTGACATTCACCTCATCGCCGATAGCCGAATAATCAAACCGCAGAGTCGAACCCAAGTTACCCACACAGCATTCACCGCTGTTGATGCCGATGCCGATTCGCACCCGTTGAAAGGTTTGGCCGACCGCAAGGGCGTCCTCTTGCCACTTTTCGTTCAGCTCATCCAATTTCTTTGTCATCGCGACTGCAGCACTACAGGCGTGGGTCTTGTGGTCGGGGTCGTCGAGCGGCGCGTTCCAAAAGGCCATGATCGCGTCACCCATGTATTTATCGATCGTCCCGCGCCTTGCCAAAATAATCTCAGTGAGCGGACTCAGCAGTTCGTTGATGAAGTGGGTCAATTGCGTCGCCGTCAGTCGTTCGGAAATGGAAGTAAAGTTTCTCACGTCACAGAACATCAGCGTCAGCACCCGCTGCTCACCGCCGAGCCGCAGTTTGTGCGGATTTGCGATTATTTCCTGCACCACCGCCGGTGCCAGATAACGGCTGAAAGCGTTTCGGATTTGGCCGCGCTGCGACTCGACGGTCTGGTATGTGTAGAACGTGATGCCAGCTGTCAGGACGCCCAAGACTAGGGCCGGATAAGCGGGGTCGAAGAGAAGATCTGCATAGCGGAATGCAACCCACCCTCCTGCGATAACCGTTACCATGACCATCACACCGATCGCCGCCGCGGACATTGCCGAGACGCGAGGGAGGAAGAAGGCCAGCAAGATGCCCAATGCGACCACCACGAACTGTTCAAGCGCTAGCGCATAATCGGGACGAGTGAGGAAGCGGCCAGTTATCAGGTGCTCCAAGACTTGCGCGTGGATGTCGATGCCTGGAATGGCAGCATCAAGCGGGGTGGCGCGCACGTCCAATAAGCCAGAAGCGCTTGTACCCACCAGAATGATGCGCCCATTAACTTCGTCCGGTGGAATTTTGCCAGCGAGCACCTTCCAGGCCGGCAAATATTGCGACTTGTCGAAATGTCGGAATTTCAAGTACACGCCACCCGCACTATCGGTCGGTATTTCGATACTGCCGATTCGAATGTGATTGAGGCCGGTGGATTGGCCGAAGGCTGTTTCGCCGCTCGCGTTAGCTGCTTTGATGACGTAGGTCGAAGCGCCCTGAGCGATCCGCAGTGCTTCGGCCGTCAATGACGGCACAAGGTCCGAATTAAGGCGAAACACCAAGGCGACGCGTCGAACAATCTGATCACGATCGGCCAACCAGTTGTATGCCCCAAGTCCGTGCGCCGCTTGATCGAGGTCAGGCAAGTCGCCGGTCGCATGGGTGAAGCCGAGAACGAAGGGGCGCGGGTCGTCACCGGCCGTAGCGAAACCCGCCTTTTGCGAAAGACGTGTACTCGGGCCGTCGCCCAGCGATACAGATAGTACGCTCGGTGAACCCTTCAGTGCAGCAGCAAACAGCTGGTCGTTGGTTTGTCGCCCGGCAATGGCATCCGACAGCAATTCAGCATCAGACGGCGGCAAGCGCTTTGCTACCTGCTCGAGGGAGTTGTTGTCGGGCTCGGCAAACAATACGTCAAACGCGACTGCAGCGGCGCCCGCGTCGGTCAGGTTCTGCAAAAGCTTGGCGATGGTTGTTCGGGGCCAAGGCCATTGGCCAATTTTAGCCAGCGATTCCTCGTCGATGTCGACCACCCGAACCGGCAAACTGGGATCGTAAACCCCCGGATCGAGTTGCTGGTAGTGATCGAACGCGACCAATCGCAGTGCATGAACTAGAAATGGATCGAAGAAACGAATTGCGACCGATGCGATCAGAAACACAACGACAAGCGCGATATACAATAGCCGATTTTGCAACCGGGTCATAGTTTTGACCGCTATTTCGTGGGACCTCTATCGACGGTCGATTTTATCGCCGGCACGTCGGACACGTTACATTGAGCGAGCTCTTGGTCTAAGGCACAAATCGAAAAAACACCACGGAGTGTTGGCCATCACATGCATTGCGCCTAGTCGGAGCTATTTGTGAGGAAATCAAGGAGGGCTGCATGACGAAGCGCAATAGTACCGGGGTCACGCGACGAAACTGGGCCGGCGCCCTTCTGCTTGGGGGATTGCTGGGCCTTCCAACCACAAGCGGGCAGGCCCAGGAAGCAATCGGCAGCGCCACCGCTGTGAAACCGCAAGCCCAAGATAGCCAAGGGCCCGCTACGCGGACGCTCTCGGTTGGGAGCACCATCTATTCCCAGGACAACATCCACACCGGCGATAGCGGGGTGGCGGACTTGCGCTTTCATGACAGCAGCAATCTCAATGTTGGCCCAAAATCTGAAGTCCGGCTGGACAAATTTGTCTATGACCCCAATAGGTCGGCCGGCAGCGCAGCCGTCGAGGTGGCGCGAGGGTCCTTCCGGTTCGTTACCGGCCCACAAAGCGCCGGCGTGACCTACCAGATCAAAACGCCTTTTGGCACGCTCGGCGTCCGTGGTTGACTTGCCGGAGCCCGCTGAAGCTCCAGATGGAGGACCCGGCTTTTTGCGTCCAGATGCATCGACTCTGGATTGCTTCCCTTTCGGTCGGTAACCAAAGCCGACTCTTCACCCGATGGGTAATTTGCGAGTAGCTGCCCTGGGAAACCCGCGGGCTTGATATCGAGAACGCCAACCAAGGCCCCCACTCCGAGGCGCTAATCGGACCCTTTGGGTATATAAATTTCCGCCAGCGCGTAGACTTTCCTCCGAGAGCATGTGGGGCAAGCCAACGAAAATCCCTCAGGTAGTTTCGGCTCTTTGAAGAATCGAATCTCAGCCCCGCAGTGCGAACAAGTCACGGCGGCATTTGGCCTGCTTTCGACCATGTTTGATCCTCCAACAAAGCATTAAGGCATAATACACATGCCATCCTCAACCTTCGCATGAACCCATTCGTCTGATGCCCTTCAAATAGTCTCGCGCCATGCCTGCTCGTGGATCGGCTGGCCAGCAAAGGGTCCGTGATCGAGCACCGTATCAAACACGAGCTGACAAAACCGGCGCGCCTCTGTGCAATGACTTCCGAAGCCAAGGCTCGCGCACAAAAAAAATTGCGATGACCGTCACGATCAGTGTCGCCTCCTCCCCCACTAGGAATGAGGCCAGTCACTGAGGCGGCCAAGGTTGCTACCGGGTGACGGAATTGAGCTCGACCGCAGCGAAGGATGCGCCGCCAACCGCTAGCTGCCTACGGCATTACGAAATGAATTAGAGAATGGAGGAGTGACTCCACGGTGCCAAGATATTTGCCGCCGAGGAAATAAATGTCGAAGGCCACTAATGCGGCCAATGCCACTCCCGTAGCGCGTACCATAAGTCACAAGGTGCGTGGCGCAGGTTGCAATTACGTAAACGTTCAATGCTGCATTGCGCTAAGGGCAGCCGCGGGAGGGTCGTCGGGGGTGGGCTAGGTACAGATTGAGGTGCCGGCCGCAGAGCTTTGCAGCGGTCACATCAGGCGAAATTGCCGCCCGCTCAGAGGGTGCCCGCGGCTTATGGCGCTGAGCGCGAAAGTTGCTGTCTCAAAGCACTAGAAACGATCAAATTCCCGCCTTCGAGGCTTTGACACCGTCGAGGTCGCCGTTTTGCGATTTCATCGGCGCTGGCGCGCCCGGTATGTTGAAGCCATAATCGGGAACATGAGCCTCCGCATACCCGATAAGCTGAGACTACCAGATCAGTTGAAAGTCGAGGCCGAGCTTTTAAAGCTTTTGGCCTTCAATTTGCGACCGCTATCAACCAGTGAAATTTATCGGCGGTTGGCTGACGCCTTCGCGCTGACAGCATCTCAGCGCGTGGCCAGACGTGAAGTAGCGCGACTCGATCCGGCTTGGAATTGGCTAGTACGCCGCGCCATGCAGCGCCTAGAAGCAGAAGGCTGGGCATACCGCCCTGACCGCGCTATGTGGGTGGTCACGGAGAAGGGTCGCTCCCAGCGGCATTTCCCTTGACTTGGCGAACACATTCATCAAAGCGTTCAACGGTCGCTTCCGAGCTGAGCGTTGGTTCCTGAGCCTTGCAGCTGCCCGGGAAAAGTTGGAGCATTGGCGCAAGTACTACAACGAAGAACGCCCCACGGGGCGATCGGCCAAAAAACGCCGATTATGTTGCTCGACCACGTTGGCGCAGCCGGCCCGCCACCGTGATAAAGGCGGAAAAATCTAACCGCCAGTGGTCCACAGTTCGGCAGCAGAGCAAAAGCCGGAAAACTCTATCCTCGGGCGATCCGACGTTGAGTGTCAGCGCAAAAGCCGGAAGACTTTAACCTGCGGCGATCGAAAGTTGGATCTCAAGGCCTTGGTCAGGCAGCCGACGGTCTCGCCGAGTTGATGGTTCGGGCCCCCTCTAAATTCCCTTTTTCAGACGATTGAAGCCCGTACACCTGGGTCCGCAGCGAAAACATGATGGCAGCAACCCAATCACGGGCTTCGCTATCACTATAGCCAAGCTGGAGTGCGCTTTGACGAAAGCTAGCTTCCACTGCTGTCAACGCTTTCGACCGCTCAATGGCGGCAACGGCGGCAATTGCTTCAGCGACTCGCGGCAGTCCGTTGATCACTGCCTGAAGAGCGTCAACTTGGTCGACCACTCCTTGAAGCGCTTCTTCCCTGGTCTGTGCCATCACACACCTCTACGCTACCCTATGAGCCGCCGCATTTTAAAGCCGGTTTGGGGTAAAGTCAGCACCCTCCCCGAATTCCGGAGCTAAAAAAGCAGCCGGACGCCACCAAAAATAAAATAGGATCGCTGTTTTGCATGTAGTTTCAGGCGGCAGCTGCGTGCCGATCGAGACAACAGCCTGCAATTGCGGGAGGGCCCCGGTTTAACGTTAAATTCCACAGCGTTACGTCTGCGGCTGAAAGCTGCTTTGAGCGCAGCCGCAGAGAGATTGAGCGCTTAGAAAGAAGTCGCTTTTGATAATGAGTCCCTAGAGCTGCTCGTCGCTTCTCCGAAGGGCAGAAGTTGAGCGACGGGTACACACGAGAATAGCCGTTTGGCGGTGGCATAAAAGAAAATACTTAGTGAGTGGAGACTTCCCGATGACTGCTCGGAAGGCTCAAGGCATCGTCTGTCCAGGATGCGACGCCCGCTTTATGTTTTGTAGAAGGCCCCAACCAGACATAGATGGCTGCGGTTTCGAAAGCTACATTTTTCAATGCACGGCGTGTAAGGTACGGCTCACGGCCGTCATCGATCCTCAAGACGAAGAATTGCTGCTTTCGAGATTCGAAAACTGACCGCGTCTACCTTTCAGCCAGATCGAATGCGAGAGCGTCACGCCTCGTCGGAACCTCAGCAGTCAGAGGCGCTAGGCCCGCTCAAATAGCAGACGACGCTCCGAGAATGGCGACCGGAAAAATGGATACCTTCCGCCTAATTCATCCGCCTTGGATCGGTAATCAAGCCTCATCAAGCCGAATGGCTTTGCCAGCAGGGGATAGGGCCGCGGTTCGCGCATCAGTTCAGAGTCGAAAGCTCGCTGATAAAACGCCTGATGTTCGGCTCTGGCTGCAGCAACAATAAAATCGGCACAAAAATATCGGGCCGCCAACATGCATGGACGAAGGGTGGCGTACGGTATTTCTCGATGAAGCCGCGCAATTCTTTCGTCCACTACGGCGTAAGATACATCAATGATGACCTTCCCTGAGTCAAGTTCAGGTTGCAGAGCATCATGAAATATTTCCCGTGAGAGTGAGAGAGGATTTTCCTTGGAGACGACATGAAGACGAATCGAACTCGCTAAATGGTCGTCAATATACAACCCCACCAGGAAGCAGTTGGCGATTTCATCATAGCGATCCAGAAGTATTCCAGACGCCGTTGGGTGAACCGTGCCGTCGCGGACGTAGGCTTTATAGCGGAGACGAAAAATCTCTTTTCGGTCCTGGTCGGAGCCCGCGATCCGGTAGTCGATCCGGTCTGATAGCCAAGCAATACGGTCGAAGAAATTATCGTCGAGGACTGCATCGTCTGCAGAGTTTGAACATGGGATGCTTGTAGCCATGCCTTAGGACACCTTCAATGCGCAAGCGTGCCGACGGTAGTGACAACACTCAACCTGGCGCAACCTCGCGTCACCCCCCCAAATGGGGGGTGGACTGGCAGAACGCCCCGGACAGGTCCCTCGACGGTGGAGTGCTCGGCACTACGCTGGCGAGTGGCGAGGGCGCTTAGTCGACCCGCGCGACGGAAGTGCAGGCTGACTACATTGAACTGACGATGGTTATTTCGTCCGGAATTTAGGCCACGCAAGAGGTTCAGATCGTTGGCGAAGGCACTCCGCCGCCGTATTGCCAGCGGACCGATCCTTGAGCTTGGGCGGTCGCGCGGCCTTATGGCTGCAAGCGGTCTCCCACTGCGGGCTGGGCGGTAGCGAGTATTTCTTTCTGCCAATGCTCCCCCGCGGCCAAGCCTCTCACTTCGATAGGTTATGCGGGCTTTGGATAGCGACCGCTCCAAGCGTCGCTCGCTCGTTGCCCGAAGCGCCGTCCCTCACAATCGGATGACGTCAGATTAAGAAAAGCCGCGCGGAGCGCGGCCACTGCGCTGTTGCTGTTCGCGTTCGTTTGCGACTGCTTAGCATTGGTCGAGCAAGGAAAAAATGTAGAACTGTATCTGTCAGAATTCTAACGCGCGTTGGACCACGAAATTTGGTGCGCGATATGAACAGAGACGGCTCGGCAAAGTGCGTGCTGATTCGTTAGCTTCGGCCATTGCGCAAGCAGAAAGTCTGTGCTTCGCCCGCACGAGCATTGACTCGTCGGATCTGCGCCAGGCATATCCTTGGCCGTCGTCACTGGTGTCTGTAGAAGCAAAACCGCTCCCTCTCCAAGATTAGAGAGTACTCACGGCAAAGGACGCCCGGGCTCGAGTTCATTTTGACCCCCTCATATAGGGGGGAGACAGAAAATTAAATCGCCGCCATTCTGCATTCAATCTAATGAATGAGCCATGGCGACGTCGACTTCCAATGCACGCTCCTATTGCCGTAGCACTAATCAGTTTCTTTCTTGCCTTTGCTTACTTCGGGATCAGCGTCGCCCAAATGGGCAACGACCGCGACTAACTTCCACCAAGGCGCCGACATGCGCGTTGGGGAAAATATCAGGCGGCGAATGTTCCGCGCTTCATGGACCCCCGCCGCAGCCCTGTGTTCACGATTAAGCTTCAAGATTGTAGTGGAATCGTGCGACTTTTCATAAGCCACCGCGACTACCGCCTTGGTCCAAGCAACAAACCGACGGCTCGATCCCATAACCAACCGGGCTAATCGGCTTCTCGCCATTAAGCGATATTTAATATTAATCTGTGTTTAATAAAGACTGGTTTCCATTAGTGCGGGTGCAAAGGCGCCGCATGGGACTTTCGACTTCGCACCGCATATTTGCATTGCAGATCGCAAGGGCAGGCGTTCTGCTTGCCTGTTTGTGGGGTCTATCAGCTCGAGCTCAGGAACCGCCAGCAGGATCGCCTCAATTCCAAGGCGAAGCATCCCAGGTCCCGCCGCATCAATATTCTTCCAGCGAGATCGTCAATGCTAGCCATCAGTTCTTTGGCGGCATGTCCAAGGATATTGGCTTGGTCGTCGAGAAAGCAACAGCTCAATGGGGCCAACCCAACGGATACATTCTTGGCGAAGAGGCCGGGGGAGCCTTCATCGGTGGTCTACGCTATGGCGATGGTACTCTGTACACCCGCAATGCCGGGGACGTCCGGGTGTTCTGGCAGGGGCCCACAATTGGAGTTGATGCTGGCGGCGACGGCGCGCGCACAATGATGCTGGTGTACAGCCTGCCTCGCGCCAACGCTATATTTGATCAGTTCAACGGTGTCGCTGGCGCCGCTTATGTCATTGCTGGCTTCGGCCTGACGGCACTCGCATCGGCCGACGAAGGGATAATTGTGGTTCCGATTCGTTCCGGGGTTGGGCTACGCCTGGGATATAACGTCGGCTATCTGAAATTCACATCGGCCCCCACCTGGAACCCGTTCTAATCGTGAGTGACGACTGCTGAAACGGTGCGGCGCGAGGCACCGCCACGGGCAGCGTGACGCCGCCTATTAGTTAAACCGTGTACTCTTAAATTCGAACTCACGCCTCGTGCGAGGCGCATTGCCCATGATTAACAGATGGCCGGTTCTCGCGGTCCTTTTTCTGGCGAGGACCGCAATGGGATTTCAGTTCCAGTCGGTCGCCTCGCTCTCCTCGTTCGTGGTAACCGAGCTCGGCATCAACTTCACGCAGCTGGGCTTGCTCATCGGATTTTATCTGCTGCCGGGTGTGGTGATCGCCTACCCGAGCGGATTGCTCAGCCAGCGCTTCGGCGACAAGCGCATAGCAATCCTGGGGATGACACTTATGGTCGTTGGCGGAGGTTTGACCGCCTTTGGCCATAGCTATGCGATCTTTTTGGTCGGCCGCGTAATTAGCGGCGCTGGCGCAGTTCTACTCAACGTAGTGCTGACTAAGATGGTGACCGACTGGTTCGTCGGTCGCGAACTCGGCACGGCACTGGCGTTGCTCGTTAGCAGTTGGCCCGTTGGTATTGGTGCCGCCCTGATCATTTTGCCGCCACTTGCGGGCGCCGCTTCGGCGGAAGTGGCATTGGCCTTGACGGCGGCGATAGCGTCCATCGTCTTGGTGCTTATGGTGGGCATCTACCGTGCACCGATATCTAGCGAGAACGTCTCGCCACCTAAAGCACGGCTCGGCTTTGCCATCTCCCAGCGAGAGTTTGGATTGGTGTCACTGACCGGCGTCGTCTGGGCCTTATTTAACGTCGGTTACATCGTCCTAATAAGCTTTGGTCCGTCCTTGCTGATGGCTCAGGGGATACCGGTAAAAGCCGCAGGCGTTGCTACCAGTCTTGCCTCATGGACAGTCATCCCGACGATCGCCTTAGGAGGAATGTTGGTCGATCGCTTGGGTCACGCTACGTCGCTCATGGTTATAAGCCTCGCTACGCTCGCGCTCAGCATCATGCTGATGCCAAGCAGCTCCTCATTCGCGCTCATCGCTTTCATTGGCGCCGTTGGCGGGCTTCCGTGCGGCGCGATGCTGATGCTGCCGACCGAGGTGCTTAGTTGCGAGAGTCGCAGTCCTGGGATGGGGATCTTTTATACGTGGTATTATGTCGGGATGGCGCTCTTGACGCCGTTGGCGGGATTGGTCCGCGACTTCACCGGCAATGCCGGGGCACCTTTAACGTTTGCTGGCTTTCTCGAGATCGGAGCGATTGCGGTGCTGCTCCTTCTTCGATCGTTAGAGCACCACGATAGACTGCCAGCGTAACGCGGCGAACGTCACATAATCGCACTTCAATTTGCGGCTTCATGTTCCGTCAAGTTCATAACAGGGTCCCAGTCAAACCGGCTGCCGTCCGATTTGCGCCCAAGCGATTGAATTGCAGACGCGTTCCTGAGGCAGTTCGCTGCCAATTTAACGTCAGCCTTATTACCAAAAATACATGGCGTGTCGGAAAGTTCCGCGACGCGTAGCGCATCGGCAACGCCGCGATCGCGCGGTATCGCGGCGGATGAAACTTGGTCGTGACCAAGAAGCGATTGTTGATTTGCCCGCGCCGTCATTCGTTGCGCTTTTCACTCAAATCGTCTTCCGTCTGACCCGGCAGTTGAAAGACAATCGCAATATCGGCAACGCCATAGCCGGCGCGCCGAGCGTGAAAGGCCTGGCTCGAAATACGGTCAGCCTCCGATGGGTGGACGCTCGAACTTTGACTTTATATTTGCATCGCCCGGCGGCGGGCGTACAATGAACTGACGACTGCGCTTTCACATCAGATGTCGTGTTGTGTCATGCGCCCAAAATATCTCTTAGTCGCGGCCGCTCTTTTTTGGTGCACTCCGTCGTTTTCGCAAGGATTCTTACACGGAAACGAGCTGTATCGTTTTTGCACCATGCCCGAAACGACACGGGAGAAAGCGACCTGTGAAGCTTTTATCATTGGAGCTGTAGATGCGCTTACCGCCACTCGCAATGTCTGCCTCCCAAAAGGCTTCATTGGTAAGCAAGTAACGCATCTCGTGATCGACTATCTTCGCAGTCATCCCGAAACTCAGCACGAAACAGCCGCCAATGAAATCAAGACGGCTCTTACGCGCTTTAATTGCGACGATTCAAACTCAACCTCGCTGAATATTTCTCGCTGATACGCCGAAGTTGCCGGAACGGCCACTGAGCGCAAGAAAGCCTATGTCATTGGCGGCAGGACCATTCCATGAAAGCGACATGGAATGTCTTGCTTGGTTACATCTGGCCTGAACGTAACCAATACCCGCCCCCTGCTGGAGTGTTTCGCTGTTGGAGCCGTCTGATACCCAAATGTCGCCAGGTCGCATCAGTTCTAAGTTCGTACGGGTGCTCGGGGTAGGATTCCGCTATCATCGGCATGGAGCAATGATAACGAACCTTCGGGTGCCGCTGGGTGAGGAGCAGTTTTGCGCCCCCGCTAGACGGCAATCTAGAGCTCAGCCGTGTCGATCACTCCATTCCTGCGGATCAAGCTTATCGCGGCGATCGCACCGGCTATACACAAACAGCCACGTACTTCGGGCTGCATTTCGTGACGGGCATAGAGTTACTCGTTCAACCTTCGTAAGCGGCAACAGATACCAAAGGCACGCATTCGCGGCGGCTATTATAGGTTGATCTGAATACACGGCTGCCGACTGACAAAGCATATACAGCTCCAAACTTTAGCTTCGCTCAACTTTGGCAGAGACTCCGCACGAGCAGCCAACTACGCGGCGAACGCCAGCGCCACGGTTACGAAAGCGAGCCATTTCGGAAAGTGAGCGTCCACCTCACGATTGAAATAAGCGCCACAGAAGCAACTAAAGGTTCGTGCCTCCAAAGTCTGCTACCGGGGTTGCCACTTGGGACAAGATTGTGGCTCGCCCGCCATCAAAGCATCAAGTCGACACCACACAACAGCCCGAAAACTCGCCGAGCATAAGCACTGTGGTGTGCGGGGGACACGCAGATCACGTCTGTTATCGACTGAAACCGCAAAAAACGTCGCTCCGATGCGAGCGTGCGGGCGATTACGCCTGCCTTGGACGAGGGGGGGCAAATGACCGAAAGCCAGCCTATATCGCGCCGGCCATTTCAACTTGAACCGTTGAAGGTCGAGCGCAGCGCGCTCTCGCTTTCCTGTTGCCGCCAACGAGGAAGCACCAGGATCGGAGCGTCCTGGGCACGTCGACAACTGGCAACCGTGTCATTCCTCCCAAGGCAGCCTGGCAATTGGGCATCCGAATGAAAACTCTTTTGAAGATCATGCTAGCTGTCGCCGCTGGCGCCCTATGTTCTTTGCACGCTGCCGTCGCGCAAACTCCGGCTCCTGGAATACCGGGGCCGAACGACACGTGGAAAATCCCTAATCGGGACGCGATGAACGAAAACACCGTAACGGTGATCACGGCACCTGCCGGCGGCGCGACTTCGGTCTTCGGCTCAGACATGGCGCGCGTTCTAGACGACACCAATGTACGCGTGCTTACGGTCTTGGGTAAGGGACCGGTCCATAACGTGACGGACATTCTTTCCCTCAAGGCGATCGACATGGGCGTCGTGGTTGCCGACGTGCCGGAATTCTACCGTCTGCAGTACAAGATCCCTGACGTCACCTCTCAGCTCCGCTATATCGTAAAGCTCTACAACAACGAGATTCACGTCGTCGCGCCAGCATCGGTCAAATCGATTTTCGATCTGGCAGGGAAGCGAATCGTCGCGTCGACGGACGTCGGCTACTACGCGGCCAAGGTAATTTTCCACCGGCTCAACATGGATGCTTCCTTTGATTATTGGACCGACGATGCCAGCGCGATCCAAAAAATCGTTGATGGAGAAGCGGACGCGTATATTGGCAGCACCGGCAAGGTGTTTGGGCTGCTGCGCAACGTCAAAAACGAAGACCGTAGACTGCACTTGGTTACGGTCCCATACGATCGTCGGCTTCAGGATCTATATTTGCCTACGACCTTCTCGAGCGACGAATATCCTAATCTCCTGACATCCGGCGAGACCGTCGACACAATTGCGACCAGCGATCTGCTCGTCACTTTCAATTGGCCCGAAAAATCCGAGCGTTATCGACGGGTAGCGAATTTCGTAAATGCTTTTTTCTCGAAATTCAGTGAATTCCAAAAGCCGCCACGTCACCCGAAGTGGAAAGAAGCGAGCATATCCGCCGTCATCCCCGGTTGGACAAGGTTCAAAGCCGCGCAAGATTGGATTGACAATTGGCATGCTCAGCAAGCTAGCGCGGAGAAGGCGTCCTCACTCGCCGGCTTCAAGGAGTTTATGGCACAGCGGGGACACGCCAAACTATCACAGGAGGAGTTGGCAAAATTATACGCTCAATTCCAAGAATGGAATCGCGGCATTAAAAACTGACAATGGCCGGTTTACCGAAGGCGCCGCGGCGAAAAAAATGATCAGGACTGTTTAAGCGTGGAGGCGAGTATGGGTACTCCAACTCTTAAAAGCTCTAATTTACAATGCGCGGGCCTGTCGGGGACAGAACCGCATTTCCCGTTGATGAGTCAAACCTCACGATCTAAGCCTGATCTACGAGCCGCAGGAGACGACAACCAGGAGGGAGAGGCAGAAGCTGCGCGGATCGCTGAGGCGCGTATCAACCAGGCCGCCACCGCCATTCGTGCACTCAGTGATTCAGGGCTCGTGGGCTTCGGAGTGCGTCTGTGGACCCCGGCATATTTCAATTTGCAACAAAGTAAAGTTGCTGACCGGCAACCGAATGTTGATAGCGACTTCAGCGAGACACAACCGCGTGTGCTTTCCAGCCTCGATCCGCAAACCGTTCCCGACCCACCGTCATTCGTGCCGCCCCGCGGCGCCGGTCTTGTGCTATTGCGCTTTTTGCTAATGGCTATCTTCGCTGCAAGCGTGGCGGCGGCAATCACGATGTTCCCGGCTTTCCGACAATCCGGCAGCCTCCCGCGAAAGGAGGCGAACGCGGCCGTCGTCTCTGCGGGCCCACGCGAGGCCGCAGGTGAGCGCGCGCAGTTTTCGAGGCTCGTTCTCAGAGACCAACGGGCCTTTGCGAACGAACCTATAGCGCTCGGAGTTTCTGTTGCCCCTCCGACCGAATTCGGATCTATCCTCATTGGGGGCCTAGCACCCGGAACAAGGCTATCCGCGGGGGCGCCTCTGACCAGCGGCAGATGGGAACTTCCGCTGGACGGTATCGGCGACGTCCGCGTTTATGCACCGCAGAACTTTGTCGGCGTGATGAACGCAGCTGTTGATCTACTCGCGCCCAGTAACAAGATCATTGACCGGCGTCCCGAGCACCTCGAGTGGATTGCCAGGGCGGATCCATCGCAGCGGAGCAAGGAGATCGGTCCACAAAGCGCAAGAAGTGCTGCCACTAGGCCGAGCGATCCGCATGACGCCACCGCCCTCATGGACCGGGGGCGCGAGCTACTAAAGAACGGAGATGTTGCGCTAGCGCAACTTGCATTCCGGCGCCTCGCGGATGCCGGTAGTGCGGATGCAGCATTAGCACTGGCGAATACGTACGATGCTCGTTATCTCGCCAAGCATAATCTTATTGAACTCGTCGGCGATGAAAAAAAGGCCCAACTTTGGTATCGTCGGGCTAGCGAATTAGGTTCACCTGACGCAGACCATATGCTCGCGCGACTAGATGCGAAATGAGGTGCTAGGGGTGTACTAAGCTCCGAGTGTCTGACAGGCCTCAGGAAGTCACGCGGTATACAAACGGCTTGCTCATAGATCGCGGCGCCGCGGCTCGTTAATGCCATGATCTTCCCGTGTTGAGTCTATTTGCTGGCGAACCTCGCCTTATGTGCCGACTCCTCTTCGAAATTGGAAAAGGTCTTGGCGTTGGTGTGAGCATTTCCATCACGCCACATCTAGCCTCGCATCGGCTGCCGGGGCGGCCCTTGCACGAAAACGCGGGTTGATGGTGCCGATACCCCTGCTTCTCCCGCGCTCCTCGTCGACTGTTTGTGTGTGCCGCGTGTCGGGGCGCAGCGGGTGGGGAGTTCGTCCCATTTGCTCGCGCAGCTTGATCTCGGCTTTAATGCGCGAGAGACGCTCTTCGTGCAGTCTTTGAGTTTCGAGAGACACCCGCAACATCCGGCGTCGGTCGATCGCATGTCGGTGATGACGCCCTATTAAAGCAATACGCTTTTATTTTTGATGTGATGTCGGCGGCGGCTTACGGCGCGCTGTGCGCCGGCTAGGCATTCGACAAAACCCCCGATCGGGCATTGTCTCGGCAAACCCGCTCAAGTCTTTCGCAATCGTGGTCTCGGAAACGCTTGGCCAGCGATTGCTCATCCAGCTTGAACAGGAGGTAGCTGAGCTTTCCCGCTCTCCACACCTTTGGCGAAGTTTGAGCCATAATGCCGACCTAAGGTGCGAACGAGTGTGTTGGCGTGCTTTTCACTTATTTCCCCATGCTTCTCGCGATGACGGTCGTCGATCGCCATGACGTCTCCTCTTGGTCCGTCATGTCGAGACGTTTCAACAGCGCGCGTAGCTCAGGCGGCAGTCTTTGGATAGAGGAAAGTACGCGGCCAACGATTGTGCAAGCGAATACCCGATAGCATTTCTCACGTCGTTGGCGAGTGCGGCCAACTCATGATTCTCGGCGTCTCTCAGACGGTTAGTAGTTAGCGCGATAAGGATACGCCCCCAAATGCGTGACGCACTCAATATGAGCAAAGTCAGCTAAATGACAAGCGATGGAGCTCGAAGGCTGTTCCGGTTTCCCGAATTATTCAAGCGGTCGTGAACCGCTTTTATAGGCAGCACAGTCCCGCTTATTTGTAAGCAAATCCGCCCAACAAACGTCAGGAACCTGACCTATCGAAATGAGTTAACTTTGATCGACGGTACCCTTCCACGGCTAAAAAGCGAGGACGCCATGGACGACCGGGACTGGAAACTCTTGGATCTGCAAATGAGAAATTCTGCTCCGCCGCCGCGCGCACAGGCGTCGAGCGTATTGATTTTGGTGGCGGGCTTTCTCGCGGGCATCGCAGCCGGCACGGTCCTTTTCGAAGCACGGGAGACGACGCAAACAGCCACCACTGATGGGAAGACTGCCTTAGCTTTCTTTTTCGAAGGTAGCCGTAACGCCGCGCGTTAGCTAGCCGACCGAATCGTGAACTGCTCCGCCGGCAATTAAAGCGCGGCCCCGCCACACCCAGCGGTTAGCGCGTGATGCATAATCGCATTGTTTGCTAGGTGGCCAAAAAGCTGTATGCCCTTTGCGGCGTCAAGATTGGTTTGATCTGGGCTGTCAGCCCCGCCGACGCGTAGCCGTCAACGGAAAAGCAAGACGCTGGCACCGAGAAGGACAAACGCTAGCACGACTAGAAGTCTGTCTGACCAAAAACCAGCCTGGGATCGTCGCAACTGGCGCCGTCTTTGCTCATAGCCGCTCATCGTAGCAAGTTAACTGAGCGACCAGAAAAATACAGCCTGCCGACCAACTGTAGCTCCCGTTAGGCTTACCGGTCGTTCCGGCGCTACTGTTTAGGACTAAGCTCAGAGCTGCCATTCTGATGGGGCAAAGTTTGGCGCGTGAGGAGGCAGAGTCCCGGCCAAGCCAAGGCTGGATTTTCTTATTTGAAATATTGGCAAGACGGAGCGTCCCTCCCGACCGTTCGCGCGCCGCTTTCCCGAGCGTAGCGCGATTGCCACGCACCGCGCCCACGGTCAGTTGCCGCGAGTTGCGCTTGACTATTAAGCTCCTGCTCTAGATCCGGGAACGGCGCATCCAGCTACGTTTTAAAATCCGGGTATTTCAGGACCGCAAAGAGCCGGTCCCTTGGCGCGTCGAGTATTTCGACGACGATGCGGATGTGACGTGACAGACTTCATGGGGCCGGTAGCGGAACACTGTGCTCCCGATTATGTTGCCGCGCTAAACTCGAGGATCGTGCGACCTCTGTGAGCCGGCGTCTCCGATCGCTCTGGTCTGAGAAGGAAACAGATAATTCGTTCCACGCGGACGAGCGCAACATCTACAAGGTCGAAAAGTCGACGAGGGACCGTAGCGACGGGCCATCGAACAGGGCCTGATCGCCACAGGAATCTCTGTTGTGATCATTACTGTTGTGAACGCCGTCGGCACCAAGCTGCACACTACCTGTGGCAGCACGTTTACGCAGCTCAAATAACTGCGGGCGTACGTAGTTGGTGCCCGGGCAGTCCCCGGCCGGGCTGGTACCGCTAACCGTAGGACCTTCGGCACAAACAAAGAAGTGCCGTTATCTTTTCGGCGCCCGTAGGGACTGCGGATAGTGCAGCAATTGTTTCATCTCTGCGCCCGACTGATCCTTGCAGAACCTAGCGACAACTTGGAGCAACGAAAACACTCCCTTTGAGGCCTATAGAGTTCAGTGCCTCCACCCCGATTGCGCTTCGCCAGGTACAGGTCGCTCATTAGCGTCGATCAGGGGGCGTATGCGCCATGCTGCGAAGCTGCCATTTTTACAGTGTCCATGTGCAGCGAAACGTGCGGTCCTTAACGGACCGATCATAACAAGGGCGGAAAATCACGAGCCTTGGAACTACGTCCAGCCGTATGGCGGGCCCAGAGGGACATGTCCATGATTGAAGAATGCCTGTCGGTGCGGTGTCCAAAGTGCCACGCTCAAATGACCTATGTTGCCGCCTTGCCGCACCCAAGATCGCCGACCATGCGGAAAACGACTTTCGTATGCCACGTTTGCAATCGAACGCGAAGCTATGCTCTCTCAGAAGAGATGGCGGAAACGTATGTGGCTAACCACGGCGGCCCGCCTCTCACCGACACTGCGGAACTTCCGGAAACAACGTAAAGGCTGATAGATCATCGACCGCCGTAAGGCGCCTCGCGGTGCGCCTGTTCGGCGACGGCTTGGCGCTGCCCTGAATGGATCGGCGTCACTATTACAGTCGTGGCAACGAATGCTAACGCGACTACCAAGAGAACGAAAACTGTCTTCGCGACGCTCAAAGGTTTGACGCGGTGGATTGCGGATGCAGGATCATTACGTACCGCACGGTCCTTACCAAGCCGCTAGCAATTGTTTCTTTGGCGCTGCGGTCTCGGTGCGCTTCCTTTTAAGGTCGTGACGATACGGATTTCCGGTACCACATTTTGGTGCCAAGGCGCGCTGCCTGATCTGGTATGGCCAGGCCGGGTCGGACCTCTAAGCCCCCAGCCAAGCCACACCTAACGGGGGCGCTGCATTTGAGGAAGGACTCTCAGTTAAACAGCTTGCGGCGCCGCAGGGTGATGCCGCGCCACAATCTGCATCAAGCGGCCTTCCGTAACCGCCGTGGAAAACTGGTCTGACGCACAGTCGCAGCTGGCAAGATTGGCCGCGCATTGCTGTGAAGATCTGAAGCAGCTGCTGGTGACCGCTCTGCGCCCACCAAATCGCCTGTGTAAGAACGCTGTCGCGCCTGTTCAGCAAAGAGCAGCTGTTGCCGGATTTGCCAGATGCGGCCAGCCACAAAGCCAAGCAAAAGCGCAGTTATCAGTTCGCCAGCTAACACCATGACTTGGTTCCCGTGCACTTGAGATGACGCCATGTTCTCACGAGGTAGTTACCGAACGAGAACGATCGAGGGTCCAGGGGACAACGCGAATTTTGTAGTTAATAATTGGTTCTCGTCTGAGGCCAGCCGTCTCGGCAGCCCCACCTGGCTCTTGTTGCAATTACGCCACACGCTGCAACTATAGGCGCATACGAGCCGCATCGCCGGTAAATAGATCCGCTCTGTAACCCGTGCGCTACAGCCACAGCGCCGATTGCGCTTTATAGTGACGATCTCCAGTCGGCTCCGACCTAACCAAGAGCACTTGCGATGTTGGCGCGTGTCATGAGCGAAGGCAGGCTGTTCAACTTGAAGCCTTTCGATTGGGCAGTGTGGTTCGTTGGGATGACTTTGTGCGCAGCACTATCGTCGGTTTTCTGATAGGCGTTTTGGCCCTCGGTAGACGAGCTTCAGATGTCCCACAACCATATCAGCAAGTCGAAGCATTGGCTGAACCGCGCCGTCGAAATGCGGGAGATTGCCGCCTCCACGCCGGAAGACGGCATCAAGGCGAGCATGCTCAGGTTGGCGAATGACTACGATAAGCTTGCAGCGCGTGCGATGGCGCGAGCTGGCGGCGTGCAAGCAAAAGAGGCTCCTGATGGCTTTGACCGACTCCGGATGAAGCCGGTAGATACGCTCTGACACTAACGCATCTGAAATTAAACACCACAGGCGCCGAGATCATTCATCTCCGCGTAACGAGCTTTTTTCTTTTTGTCTCAGTGGAGGCCGGCGAAGTCGTACTTTCAATCATCGGTAACAACACGATTTCGCAATTCCCCACTTGGTATTCGTCCTCTTCGGGCCCACACGCACAGCGGAACGCAGTGCCTTGAACAGCTGCTGAGGCAGCGAACCTCGACAAGCTCATCACTTAACGCGAAGCACGATCGAACACCGTGATACCGCACTGCGTGATGGGATAGCCCAACACCACCGCGCGTCATTCCGGTGAACAGAGCTTGAGCCCTTCGTTCGTTCGCGAGGTGGGCTGCAGTCTACTTCAGGAAGACCTAGAACCCGAGCGGCGCACGCACTCGAACCGTGCAGTCACCGACGCGCCGAGCTAGCCAATCGCAATCGACTCACTTCTTGCGCTTCGGACGATTGGCCGATCCGGCTAAGCTTGAGTAATCCGCTGAACCAATAAGACGATGCTACGGCGCATGTTCGCATCGCGGATCTTGGTGAAAGCTTGCGACAGAGCGATGCCGTCTCGCGATGAGATAAACTCATCGATAAAAGTCCTCTCATTAGCGCCGAAGGTGCCGGCCTTTTTTGCAGGCGTTTCCTCGAAGAAGAAATCTGGCGTAACCTTTAATGCGTTGGCGATCCGTTGCAGCCGGCTGGAACTGACGCGGTTCTTGCCCTTCTCGTATTTTTGGACCTGCTGAAAGGTAACCCCGACTGCTTTACCTAGCTCGGTCTGCGAGAAGCCGCGCACCATTCGCTGCATGCGTATCCGCGCACCGACGTGCCGGTCAATCGCATCTGTACTTTTTGTCATCATCAAAAATCGACGCCGCCGGACGCAGAGAGGATGCGCCTGATGAGTGATGCCGTCAATTGGATAGCCAATTTGCCGAACTTACATTTTGGCTCACCGCTTGACGCCCAGCGTCAATCCACGCGACAAGATCGAGGGCACCGCTGTCTAGGGTGCGGACGATCGCAAGATCGGGTTCGTTCAACGTTTCATGATCGACAAGGTCAGCGGAAAGGTCACCTACGCCGTCATCTCGTTCGGTGGTTTCTCGGAATGGGCAAGGACTATTATCCGTTGCCATGGCCCAATTCAAAACATGACACGGACCTAGCGGATATCGCGCTTGTAAATTCTATTCTCCATGCAAGCCACGGCTCGTTTTATTCGAAGCTTTTTTGAGCCGCTGAATGCTCGATTTCGATTCAAACGATGATCGCCAAACCAACGCGGCTTTCGGATTTGCTCGCAATCCTTTCCGTTGTGGGCTTGATCGGCGCGGCGCTGGTTATGATTTTTGGCAGCGGGTGCTAACGGCCATCCGCGGAGTTGACCTGTCAGCCAACGCCCCACTTAGAGCAAACAGGCAGCGGGGCGTGGCCGCGGCGGCGCGTCAGGCGGGACCCTGGTTGACCGCCGAAACTCATAAAGAACGGGATGTGGAGAGCAACGGGTGCAGCCGCGACGCTCGTCGTGATTTATCCAAAAACCAAAGCCCCGCTGGAGCGGTCGGGGCTTTAGACGGCCCCGCTCACGGTGAGGGCTGTGGGGCTTGGTAGGATCGTCCAACAATGTAACTCGCGGTCTTGAGAGTAATTCCGCCGTCTCAACGGCGCCGACGCCGCAAGCTCGCCGAATGTGAGCACGCGACGGTTTTTGAGGTGCACCTCGCCTGAGGCGCAAGCTACTTTCGTGTGATGCGAACCCGCGACGCCAGAGTTGGGTCCACCACCAAATTTTACGTCCATCACACGCCACCACAATCGAGAAGGCCGGGATCAAACGGTCTCTTCCGAGCCGCCGCCTCTCCCCCAAAAGGCTGTCACCGTCAGTTTAACAAAGGTAGATTGTAGATTAAGCGCAGCCTTTGGGGGGCCTGATGATTGAGTATCAATCAAGACAACGTGCTCGGCGTACCGATGTAATTCTCGTGACATCGGCCGTCATCGCTATCAGCTTTGTTTGTCTGCTTGTGTTTTTGCGCTGAGCAAGGCGGCAAGGCTCGAAAGGTCAGCGGTTGACCATACTGTACTACCCCAGTAGATGGTCGGCGGGAATACTCTCTATTCCAAGACTAGAGCAAACTATCCAATGAGCTGGCCAGCGTGACCTAGGAAAGCGGCAAGATAGGCGCAGCCGGCTAAGGGACGATCGCCACATGGGCAGCTGGGTCTCGCTGGCTCTGTAACGCCACGCGCTTCTGCACTGTTCCGCGAGCCCACAAAAAGTTGCATGGCAATACGGCCGCGCATCATCGTTGCCTCAAGGACGCCTTTGCCGGTGCGCTCGCGCTATCCCTCGCCGTCGCGGACTGAGGAAACTACCGAGCCCTATGGTGTACGACAACGGACGGCGGCTTCCGTCGTATTTGAAAACAAGCCGGCGTGGCAATCCACTGTATGAAGCGGAGCGATAGAGGACGCCTATCACCCGCTCGCGCGATCAGCTGTACCGCGCATGTTGCAGCGCGACTAACCAAAGACCGCTAACAACGCCACGCCAGCTACTACCAGCATGGCGATCATTAGAACAAAATCGGCGCGGCGAGCGTAGTCGGGACTTCCAGTCACGGTTTCTCCTGGGCAATGTGCCTGTCGCCTCCGCGGCAAACCTAATACCCCAGCGGGGCTTAATCATCTATTTAGTTGCAGGGCCGAATTTTACTACTTCAGGCCGCGTTTCATTTTAATCGCCGGAAAGAAGTACCGGGTCTTTTGCGTGTAAATTTTGAAGGCGGCTCTATCCTTTTGCCGGAAATCAAGCTCGGAGGCGGGTGCTCGGGGCTTTTTGGGACCCAAGCCGCTTGGTTTGGCCCAACCGATGCAGGTGGCCGGGTCGTGCAGCCAGGAGCACTGCTGTCGACCAAAGGAAACGTCGCGAGCAAAATCAGTCGCGCCGGGTTGTGTCGCGATGCGCGAAGATTTGACTGTGGTCAAACGAAAACTGTTAGGGGCGAGAAAAGCTACTCAGGAGAGCCGACAAGTCCGCATAGATCATAGATCACTAGCGCGAGTTGATTGCGCATCTCAAACGTGACGCCGAATGCGTTGGTTCGGTCCGCGAGAGAGTCGCTGCGGCATTGATGAAGGGCATGACGCGCTCTTGCACGAGTCGCGATCGCCCAGGCGATCCGGCTTTTAGCATTTTGGTTTCGATCCTCAGTTTCGCCGTGTCCTCGCTCGTTAGTCGGCGAAAGAGCTGGAGCGCTTTCAGTGAGAGCGGTACCCATGGAACCGCATTCGGCTGCGCGGCGTTTCCACTCAAAGGGAGCGTCAGATGGACCGCGTACCGGTTCTCGTTTTCGGCGCACCGTTCGCCGTTATAGGCCGTCCGCAGTCAGACCATCGAGTCAAGGACTTTGACCTAGGGAGCCTTAATTTGCGGGCGTCTTAGAACCTGCCGAATAGGGGGCGCTTGCCTGTTGGCAGGGCAAAGCCTGTGAGCGTCGCGATCCGCTTTGAGTCACATCGCAATAAGAGCCCTTGTCAAAGGGACCGAGTTAAAGAGGCGCTCAAAATACACTCGTAGAGCTGCCCGCAACCGACGACCACGCGCTTCGCAGTAAGGTAAGATGCAGCCCAAATTGTTGGGGGCGAGAGGGCACGGACTTATGAGCGGAGACTTCCTGATACCGGTGATCATGTGCGGCGGCGCGGGCACGCGGTTGTGGCCCGTGTCGCGCGAAAGCATGCCCAAGCAGTTTGTGCCGCTGATCGACGAGCGCTCTACATTTCAACAAGTGCTGGGCCGGATTGCCAACGCCGCTTTATTTGATCGGCC
>DASXDP010000081.1:0-54829 GCA_036490575.1 Xanthobacteraceae bacterium | reverse complement strand
GACAGCGCCGACCTGCCGCTCAACGTGTCGCGTGAGAAAATCCAGGAAAGCCCGCTGCTCGCCGCCATCAGAAAAGGCGCGACCAGCCGCGTACTCAGCGAACTGGAGCGCGCCGCCGAGAAAGAGCCGGAAACCTACACGAAGATCTGGGACACGTTCGGCGCCGTGCTCAAGGAAGGCCTCTACGAGGATTTCGAGCGCCGCGACGCGTTGTTGGCGCTGGCGCGTTTCAAGACGACGGGCGGCGACGGCTGGCGCAGCCTGAAGGACTATGTCGGTGCGCTCAAGACCAACCAGACCGCGATCTACTACGTCGCCGGCGACGATACCGAGCGGCTGAAATCCTCGCCGCATCTGGAAGGCTTCAGCGCCCGCGGCATTGAGGTGCTGCTCCTTTCCGATCCGGTCGACACGTTCTGGACGATGTCGTCGCCCGGCTACGACGGCAAGCCGTTCAAGTCGGTGACGCAGGGTGCGGCGGATTTGGCGCTCATTCCTCTTGTCGACGCCAAGGAAGAGGCGGCGGCGGAATTGCAGGACGACGTCAAAAAGTTCCTGGTGTTTGTGAAGAATACGCTCGGCGACGCGGTGGCCGAAGTGCGTGCTTCGGATCGGCTCACCGACAGCGCCGTCTGCCTCGTTGCCTCCGACAAAGGCCCCGATCGGGCGCTGGAAAAGCTGCTTGCCGGAGCAGGGCGGCTCAATGCCGCCTCGCAGCCGATCCTTGAAGTCAACCCGCGGCACGATCTGGTGGTGGCGCTCGCGGCGCTTGGTGACGACCGGCGAACCCTGAAAGAGGACGCCGCGCATCTTTTGCTCGACGAGGCGCGCGTGCTCGAAGGCGACCGGCCAACTGACCCCAAACTTTTTTCCGAGCGGCTCGCGCGCGTGCTCGCGGGAAGTGCGGGGAAGGGCGTCTGACGACTCGTCAATGAAAATCGCGGCTCTTGAGGAGCTTCGTGTCGAGCGGATGTGCGGTCGGCAGCGGACTTGGAAATAATTTGCCACTATCTGCGGGCGCGTTCTGCGGCAGCGGTCCGCCGGAGAATTTCGGCGAAAACAGGTCGCCGCCTTCGCGCAACCACGGCAGTTCGCCGGAAAGGTCGATAAATCTCTCGGCAACGACGTGGATGACGAGGCCGGCGCGTTGCAGGCGGCCGCGCACGGCGAGAAAGCGCGCCGTCATCACGGTGCGGCGATTGTTTTCGAAGGCCTTAGGCCAGACGATGATATTGGCGATGTCGGTCTCGTCTTCGAGCGTCATGAAGATGACGCCTTTGGCCGTACCCGGACGCTGCCGCACCAGCACGAGGCCAGCCACGGTCACGCGCGAATCCTGGCGCAAATTTTCGCCGCGCAGTTTGGTGTTTTCGATGACGCCGAGCTTGGTCAGCCGCTCGCGGAAGAAGCGCACCGGATGCTCCTTCAGCGACAGCCCGGTCGCCACGTAATCCTCCACGACGTGTTCGGAGAGCGGCATGGCCGGGAGCGCGACTTGGGGCTCCGGAAAAAGCTCGTCGCTCATATGCGGCTTCAGCAGCGGCAACGCGTTGTCCTTTATACCTCCCCCTGGAGGGGGGAGGTCGGCCCGCGTCAGCGGGACGGGAGGGGGTGGCAGCCGTGCAACAAATGCGGATTTGTTTTCACCCCACCCCGGACTGCCTTCGGCATTCCGACCCTCCCCCTCCAGGGGAGGGTTATGACGTAGCGTGCGCGGTGGGCGGGCGCCGATCATGTCGAGCCGCCGTGCCGCCCACAGTGCCGCGCGGCGATCGAGGTTGAGCGAACGGAATGCATCGGCTTCCGCCAGCCGCTCGATGGTGAAGCGGGAAACGCCGGCGACACCCGCGAGCCGCTCGATCGAGGAATAGCCGTTACCGCGTGCGGCAACGATTTTTTTTACCTCTTCTTCGCCGAGCCCATAGATCAGGCGAAAGCCGAGGCGGACGGCATGGCGCTCCTCCGCGCTCTGCTCCAGCGTGCAATCCCAATCGCTGAAGTTCACGTCGACGGCGCGGATTTCCACGTCGTGCTGACGCGCATCGCGCACCAGCTGCGCCGGCTGATAAAAACCCATCGGCTGGCTGTTGAGGATTGCCGCACAGAACACGTCAGGATAGCGGCATTTGATCCACGCCGAAGCGTAGACCAGCAGCGCAAAACTTGCGGCGTGGCTTTCGGGAAATCCGTATTCGCCGAAGCCCTCGATCTGGCCGAAACAGTTTTCGGCAAAATCCGGGTCATAGCCGCGGGCGACCATGCCGTTGATGAATTTGTCGCGAAACAAATGCACCGTGCCGTTGTGCCGGAAGGTCGCCATGGCGCGGCGCAGCCCGTCGGCCTCGTCAGGCGTGAACTTCGCCGCGGTGATGGCGATCTGCATCGCCTGCTCCTGGAACAGCGGCACGCCGAGCGTGCGCTTGAGCACATCTTTCAATTCGTCCCGCGGACCGTGCGCCGGATGAGGAGAGGGGTAGTGCTCTTTTTCGATACCATCGCGCCGGCGCAGATAAGGATGCACCATGTCGCCCTGGATCGGCCCGGGGCGTACAATCGCCACTTCGATGACGAGGTCGTAAAAGCATTGCGGTTTTAGCCGCGGCAGCATCGACATTTGCGCGCGGCTCTCGACCTGGAACACGCCGACGGAATCGGCGCGCGAGAGCATTTCATAAATAGCGGTATCGTCCTGCGGCAGCGTGGCCAGCGAGTACTCCCTGCCGTAATGCTGCTTCAACAGATCGAAGCCGCGGCGAACGCAGCTCAGCATGCCGAGCGCGAGCACATCGACCTTCATCAGGCCGAGCGTGTCGATGTCGTCCTTGTCCCATTCGATGAAGGTGCGGTCCTCCATGGCGGCATTGCCGATCGGCACCGTCTCGTCGAGCGGCTCGCGGGTGAGCACGAAACCGCCGACATGCTGCGAGAGATGGCGCGGGAAACCGATCAGCTCATCGGCGAGCTCGACCGCCTGGCGAAGCACCGGGTTGAAGGGATCGAGGCCGGCCTGGCGGATGTGCTCGTCGGGCAGGCCGTCGCCATAGCCCCAAACGGTCTTCGCCAACGCCGCGGTGACGTCTTCGGTCAATCCCATCACCTTGCCGACTTCGCGAATGGCGCGGCGCGAGCGGTAATGCACGACGGTGGCGCAAATCGCCGCGCGGTCGCGGCCGTAGCGGCGGTAGATGTATTGGATGACTTCTTCGCGGCGCTCGTGCTCGAAATCGACGTCGATGTCGGGCGGCTCGCCGCGGTTCTCGGAAATAAAACGGGCGAACAGACCGTTGCTCTTGTCCGGATTAACCGAGGTGATGCCGAGGCAGTAGCACACGGCGCTGTTGGCCGCCGAGCCGCGGCCCTGACACAGGATTTCCTTCTCATGCCGGCGGGCGAAAGCGACGACATCGTGCACGGTGAGGAAGTAGCGCGCGTAGTCGAGCTTGGCGATCAGCGCCAGTTCGTCGCGCAGGCGCTTTTCGACATCGGGCGGGACACCGTCGGGGTATTGGTCCCTGGGATAGCGGTCCCGCGCACCCGCGAAGGTCAGGTCTTCGAGATGGGCTTGTGCGGTTTTTCCTTCCGGCACCGGTTCGTCGGGATATTCGTATTTCAGTTGGCCGAGCGAAAAGTTGCAGGCGCTGGCAATGGCGACAGTGCGGGCGATGGCGTCGGGAAAACTCTTGAACAGCCGCGCCATTTCTTCCGGAGCTTTAAGATGGCGTTCGGCATTGACGGCAAGACGTAAGCCGGCTTCGGCGATCGTGCACTTCTCCCGCACGCAGGTGAGCACATCGAGCAACGGCCGGCGCTCCGGAACGTGATAGGTGACATCGTTGACGGCGACGAGCGGCGCGCCGAGGCGTTCGCCGAGTTCGGCCAATAAACCGAGCCGGCGCGGTTCGTCGCCGCGATGATAGTGAATGCCGGCGAGAAACGTCCGCCCCGGCGCCGCGCGGGCGAGGGCACGAAGCCGCGCGGTGAATTCTTCAAACCCTCCCCTGGAGGGGGAGGGTGACGAGCATCGAAGATGCGAGCCGGGTGGGGTGGCAAGAGTTGCAGCTACATCACCCCCTCCCGTCGCGCGGAGCTTGTCATCGGGCCGGCCACTTCGGGCCGGACCCGTTGGCGCGACGACCTCCCCCCTCCAGGGGGAGGTGTTTGTTTGGTTTTCTGCAATTGAATCCGCAAACTCCATCCGCGGCGGGATGGCGATATAAATCTGGCCTTCGCTGGCGCTGAGAAGTTGCTCGAAGGTCAGATGGCATTCGCCTTTTTCAGCTTTGAGATTTCCCGCGGTGATGAGCTTGCAAAGCCGGCCATAAGCAGCGCGGTCGGTCGGGTAGGCGACGGCCTCGAAGCCATCAATGGTGACGAGCCGCGTCCCGACCAGGAGTTTTATTTTTCGATTCCGCGCCTCGTCATAGGCACGCACCACGCCGGCAAATGAAGTGCGGTCGGCGATGCCGACGGCAAAGCAGCCAAGCTCGTCGGCGGCAGCCACCATTTCCGGGGGATGGGAAGCTCCGCGCAGAAAGGAAAAGTTAGTTGCAACAAGAAGTTCGGCATAGGCGATCATCTGCGGTCTCACGCGAAAAAACTCATGCAAATAAGCCTTGCACGAACCAGCGTGCTGCCGCGGTCTCGCGCTCGTAAAGGCCTTCGCGGTAAAGCCAGAAGCGGTGCCCGCCGGCGTCCTCGACGAGGTAATAATCGCGCGTCGGCTCAATCGACCGATGACCGTCGGAATTGCGCCACCATTCGCTCGCGATGCGCTCCGGACCCTGGGCGCCGGTCACCTCATAGGTTTCGCCGCGCCAGCGAAAACGCCGCGGCGGCCCGTCGGGAATGAGCGCCATGACTTCGGTCGGTTCAGCCCGCGGCAACATGAGAAGCGGGCGCGGGTTTTGTTCAGGCTCTGCGGCTGCGGTCGCTTTGAGCGTTGCGGCGTTTGAAGTTGAGACCGGCAGCAGCGCTTCGGCACGCTCGGGAATGTGGCTCGCGACCGGTGTAAACCAGCGCACGCTGTGCGGTCCGAGCCGCTGACGCAGCGTATCGATCAAGGCCGCGCAGCGCTCGATGCTCTCGTTATCCGGGGTCGCGCGTCGGAAGTCTGCCCCGAACAATGTTGCCGAGGTGCCGGCGAATTCGGGGCGATGGCGGATATCAAATTCAGCCTGCTTCGCCGGCATGGGCTCGGCTCGGGTGATGGCAAGCCCGATGGCCTCGAAGCCGAAGCCCGCATCGTCCATGGCGGATTGGGCTTCGAGCTTGAGATCGAGCAGGCGCGCGACGTGCGCGACGTTGCGCGTCGGCAGCGTCAGCGCGACGTCGACCGTTTCCACCGCGCCATCGAGGCGATAGAGCGAAAGCCGTAACGCCCGCGCGCCGGCACCGTCGCGCATCAGCACACGCGTCAGCGTTTGCATCAGCCGCCGCGCCAGCGCGATGACGGCCTCCTGGGTGATGATCGGCTCGAGGAAATAGCGCAACGAGTGATAGACCGGCGGCGCCACGATTGGGACGAGCGGCTCGTCGAGGCGGCCGAGCGCCTGATCGAGACGGCGAAGCAGTTCGGCCGGAAAACGTGCGGCAAAAGGGGCACGCGGTTTGTCGATCAGGGCGCCGATGGTTTTGAAGCCGAGACGGCGCAGCGTCGTGCAGGTCCCGGGCGAAAGCCGCAGGGCTTCGATCCGCAGCGGCGACAACGCTTCGGCTTCGTGCCCCCCGGGAAGGATAAAATTGCGCGCGGCGTGAAAGCGCGACAGCGCCCAGGCCGCGCCGGGCGTCGAGGCGATGGCGATCCGCGCCGGCAGGCCGAAATTTTTCTGGAGCCGGGCCGACAGGTCGGCAAGCAGCGCCTCCTCGCCGCCAAACAAATGTGCGGCGCCCTCGACGTCGAGGAAAAAACCGTCGGCACCGTTTTCCGCGCTCCAGGGCGACGCGGTCGGCGTATAGCGCGTTGCCCACAATGCCAGGCGGCGCAGCGCGGCATTGTCGATGGCGGCATCAATAGCTCGCACCTGCAAGTCGAGTGCTTTGGCGCGCGCATCGGCCAACGGCACGCCAGGCACGAGCCCTGCGGTCTCGGCCGCCTCGTTCAAGGCGGCGACGCGGGGCGCCTTGCCGCCCTCGTCGATCAGGACGAACGGCCACTCAGGATCAACCGGCTTGCTGGATGGATTTTTGGTTTGCGTCGCGAGGAAGCGCAGGATCGGCCAGCGCGGCAGCCAGACTGAAACGATGCGCGACATGATCGTACTCCACCATCCATTCGCCGGCGCGTCCGTTGCGGCAGCGTTCCAGCATCAGCCGCCAGCGCGCGCGTGCGATCAGGCCGAAGCGGTCGCGCGCGGCGGGAAGCTCGCCGACACGCCAGCGCGTCGCTGCGGCGCTCGATTGCAAAATTTCTGCGGGGCGAAGCAGGAAAAGCGGCAAGCCCGCATCGGTGGCGGCGTGCTGCAATCTTTGACTTAAGCGCAAGTCGAGCTTGTCGGTCACGCCGACGACGGCGGCGGGCGCGCGCGAGTGCAACGCTTCCTCGATGGCCCACAGCGTGTCCTGGCGCTGCGCCGTCTCGACCAGGAGGAGACGGTTTGGATCAAGCCCCAGCGCGCTCACGCCATGGCCGTACAGTCTGCCGTAACGGCGCAGCCCATAGGCCGGGATCACGAAGAAGAGCGTGCGCACGGAGGCAAAGCCGGCAAGCAGCGCCACCACGAAACCAAAGGCGGCAGCGAGCGTGTCCTGTTCGGGCACGATCTCATGAAGAGCGCCGCCGGGAAGGCCGCCCTGAGGCAGATACCGATCAATGGCGGGGAGGCCGAAGGGGATGGGGGCGGCCTTCCTCGCCCCCTCCATTTTCGGCAACAGGCGGCGTAATTCCTCCACAACGGCCGTGCGGTTACGCAGTACGGAAAAAGCAGGCCCAAGCGGCATATCGCGTGTCCTTCAAGGGGAAAGCGATACTAGAACAAAGCAAGAACATTCCGCAAGAGGGGATTTCGTCGGTGAAATTACCGACGCTGAAACATTGCGATTGCATCAGCAATTGTTCGGGTATTGGTTGCCCCGATGCCGCCCGCGCTATCGCATTAACCGCCATCGAGGAGCCCATGCCGGAAGTCGACAAGGAAGGCGAACGCTACGCCGCCAACCAGCCGCAGCAGGCGCCCGGGTTTTTTCTTAAAGGCTGCCACCAGCTCGATTGGGGAATGAAGAACCGGATGGCGCGCGTTTTTTCTCCTGCGAGCGGCCGCACCGTGATGCTTGCCATCGATCACGGCTACTTCCAGGGACCGACCACCGGGCTCGAGCGCATCGATCTTTCCATTGTGCCGTTATTGCCGAACTGCGACGCGCTGTTTTGCACCCGCGGTGTGTTGCGGTCGCTGATCCCGGCGGATTCACAAAAGCCCATGGTGCTGCGCGCCAGCGGCGGCCCGAGCATTCTGCGCGAGGATCTGTCCGATGAACAGATTGCGATGGATATGGACGATGCGGTGCGATTGAACGCCGCCGGCGTCGGCATCCAGGTTTTCATCGGCGGCGAATTCGAGACCCGTTCCATTCACAACATGACCAAACTGGTCGATGCCGGGTTACGCGTCGGGATGCCGGTGATGGGCGTTACCGCCGTCGGCAAGAACATGGTGCGCGACGCCAAATATTTTCGGCTGGCCTGCCGCATCATCGCCGAGCTCGGCGCCCAGTACGTAAAGACTTATTACGTCGAGGAAGGCTTCGACACCGTCACCGCCTCATGCCCGGTGCCGATCGTCATGGCGGGCGGCAAGAAGCTTCCTGAACTCGATGCGCTCACTATGGCGTACAACGCCGTGCAGCAGGGCGCGGCCGGGGTCGACATGGGACGCAATATTTTTCAATCGGAAGCGCCGAAAGCGATGATCGCCGCCATCAACGCGGTCGTGCATCAGCAGGCAAAGCCGAAGGATGCCTACGCGCTGTTCAGCTCGCTCAAAGCGAGCGGTTGAACCGCTTTAGCTGTAGCTGCGCCGCGGCGCAGACCCGATCAAAAACCAGGCGATCCCTCCCGCGGCAACCGCACCGCCCAAAGCCGCCATGACCTGGGCGATCCAGCCGGGGCTACCGACCATCAATCTGGCGGCTTGCGGAGCAGGCGTGGCGGCGGCGGCTTTGAAGAAATCAGTCTTCGATGCCACTTCGCTGACGACGGCAGCGGCGGGTGCCGATAGCGCCGCTACTTTGGTGGCGACTTGGTCGCTTGGCACGGCGTCAACCGGCGCCGCATTGGCCGGCGTCGTGTTGGCCGATGCCGTCGTCATGAAACCGTTGCCGGTTTTATTGGCGGCAAGATCGAGCGCATTGACGTCAGCCTGCGAGGCGACGTCGACCAATTGATTACCGACGGTGAGCGGGCCGATGGCCGGAGCGCTCGGCGCAAACGCCGGCGCGGGCGACGGTTCGGCGGCGGCGAGGGTGGTCGGCGCGGTGGTATCAGTGTCGTCCATGCTGACGGCCGGCGGCGGCGCGTCCTGCGCCGTCGGTTCGCTTTGTTCGACTTTGGCCTCGGCGACGACCGTATGCCGCTTGAGGTTTCTGGTAGCGACGGCCCGGTGCAAGGCGGCGTGGATTCTGTTGTGCACCACGGCCTTAGGCCTCGCGGGCGCCTCGATAATGCGCAGGAGCTGAAGCGGCTTTCCGGGCGCGTCAGTTGTCGCGGTCTGCGCGACCGCGCCGGTGATCGCGGCGCCGGACATCAACAAAACGACTGCGCCAGTGGTGACCCCGCGCAAGCTCAGCATTTGATTCTCCGTCGCTGATCCACCAGCGGCATAGAGGGCAGGGCGGAATGTCCTGAGCGTGACCCAATTGCGGATTTTTTGGCGCGAAGGGCTGACCAAAATCGGCCAGCTTTAACCATGCGTAGCCCGAAGCCGGCGCTCGCAGGCGGTCCGGGCCGTGGTATCGTAGATGGAACCCAGCCATCCGCCGGCCTTAAAGCGCGAACGAAAAGCCTCATGATCAATGTGAAAACCGACAACGGCATCGCCATCGTCACCATTGCGCACGGCAAGGCCAATGCCCTCGACATGGAACTCAGCGAAGAGCTGGAGAAGTGCTTTGCGCAAATCGCCCAATCGCCGGCGCGCGCCGTCGTGGTCACGGGGCAGCGGCGAATATTTTCGGCCGGCGTCGACCTGATCCGCTTGAGTGCCGGCGGACCGGACTACGTGCGCAAGTTCCTGCCTGCGCTCGATCGGGCGTTCAACGCCGTGTTCTTTTTTCCGAAGCCGGTCATTGCCGCCATCAACGGTCACGCCATTGCCGGCGGCTGCGTGCTCGCCTGCTGCGCCGACCGCCGCATCGTGGCGCGCGCCACCGGCCGGATCGGCGTCACCGAGCTTTTGGTGGGGGTGCCGTTTCCGGCTGTTGCGTTCGAGACCATGCGGTTGGCGGTGCCGGCACGGCATCTGCCGGAGCTTCTCTACACCGGCGCCACCTTTGACGTTGACGCCGCGCTGGAGCGCGGGCTGGTCGACGCGGTCGTCCCGCCGGACGAACTCATGCCGAGCGCGCTCGCGGCGGCGGGACAGTTGGCTTCGCTGTCGCCGGCGGCGTTCGCCCTGACAAAAGCCCAGTTACGCGCCGAGGCGCGCGAGCGCCTCAAACGCGACGGCGCGGCGACCGACAAGGTCGCTGCCGAGATATGGGCGGCGGAGCCGACGCTGCGCTATATCCGCGACTACGTCGCGAGTACGTTCAAGAAAGCCTAAGCCGCGTAAATGGTTTCACGAGGATCGTTATGCTCAGAGTCATTGTTCTCGTCTTTTTACTGACACTCTCTTGCCAAGCCGCTATCGCGCAGCAGCCGACGCAAGCTCAGCGTGACGCTCTACGCGCCGCGTGCCGCTCCGACTTCATAGCGAATTGCGCCGGTGTCCAGCCCGGTGGCCGGGATGCGCTCATGTGTTTGGTTCGCAACAGCGCCAAACTGTCGGCACCGTGCGGTGCAGCAGTGAGCGCCGTGACAGGCGGAGCCCAAGCTGCACCTGCGGCCGCAGCACCGCCCGCCAAGAAACCGCCTGCCCCCGCAAGCGCTGAGGAATCGGGGAAGCCGCCAGCTTCATCCACGGCGGCGGCGAACCCGTCATCACGACCTGGTCCTCAACAGCTCAGCGCCCTGCGCGCCGCGTGCCGCTCCGACTTCGTGGCGAATTGCGCCGGCGTACACCCTGGAGGGATTGAGGCCCTGCAATGCCTGAAACGCAATGGCGAAAGGCTATCCGCTTCGTGTCAACGTGCGGTAGCTGCCGTCGAAGGTAGTGCACCGGGCACTCCGGCGCCGTCCGCCATCGCCGTCCCGGCGCCCGGTGCTGTTGCGCCGCTCGGCGCACTGCCGCTGATGCGACCACGGGAGGCACTCGCGATCTTGAGAGTTTGTGCGGCCGAGGCACGTCTTTTGTGCAGCGGTACGCCGCTCGGCGGTGGCAGGCTTATCGGCTGCCTCGCGGAAAACGCGCCAAAGCTGTCGCCGGATTGTTACTCGGCGCTCGCAGCAGCGGCGCGCCAGTAAACGCGTAATGGCTGAGTGAAAACACGCCTCCGGATTTTTTGCCCCGGGTATGCTAACGCGCGGCTTCCGGAAAATCCGACAAAGCCGTAGTATCGCTCCACTGTGTCGCCTGCCTTCGGGAGCGAGGCCGCAATGCCGAACATCCGCTTATTTCCCTGGGTTTTGGTTGTCGGGGTTCTGGTTGCGTCTGCCGCCGCATTCGGGTGGTACGAGCCTCGACTGGACCGAACAGGCTTGCCAACCGCTACGCCGCCTTCGGCCACCCTCGTCAGAACCGCGGATTCACGAACTGCGCCCGATCCGGGAGACTCAAAAAGCAGCGACGTGGTGTCGGATGCTGCGCAGCATTTCGCCGCGTCAAACGAAGGCGATGAGGTGCCGGCCGCACCCGCTCCTGGAAATCCGGAGCCTTCATCCCCTGCGCGGCCGTCGGCGGCTTCGTCATCCGAAGGTCAAGCACCAGTTGCGGTTCCTGATGGGGTCGGCGCTTCAAAGCCCGGCGCCGGAACAGCAAGCGAAGAAACGCCTGTCAACGCCAACCCGCCGACCGCGGTAGCGCCTGCCGCAGCACCGGTCCCTGTCGTTGCTGACGCCAATGCTCCGATCGCAGATCAATTGCGTGACGCGCTCCAGGGCGATACCGCAAAGATCGCGCTCCAACCGTTCTATTCGGCCCGCTGCTACGCGCCGTTGTGGATCACCGACGGCAAAGTCAACGAGCGCGCGCGCGCCGCGATGGCCTATCTTGCCGGCGTCGACGCCGACGGTCTCGATCCAGCCGACTATCCGGTGCCGAATTTTGCGTCGCTCGCCGACCCGGCGGCTTTAGCGGACGCCGAGATCAAACTCAGCGTAGCGGTCACGAATTACGCTCATCACGCGCAAGTGGGGCGGGTCCACTGGACGCGCGTCAGCGGCGATATTTTTTACGAATTAAAGCCGTCCGCCCCGGCCGACGTGCTGGCCAACCTGGCCAGCGCCAACGAGGTCAAAGCAGCACTCGCAGCCTATGAGCCGCAAGCGTCCGGCTATCAGTCACTGAAGGCCAAGCTGGCCGAGCTTCGCACAGGGGCGAATAGTGGTGCGGCCCCGATTGCAAACGGACCCGTCCTCACAGTCGGCATGGAGGATGCGAGGGTCCCGCAACTGCGCGAACGCTTCGGAATGACTGGCGAAGGGCAGATTTTCGACAATGCGATTGCCGAGGCGATCAAGAAGTTCCAGCGCGACAACAAACAAAAACCGACAGGCGTGCTCACGGCGGCAACGGTCGATCAGCTCGACGCTCGCCCGTCACGCCGGCCTATCGACGTCATCATCGCCAACATGGAACGTTGGCGCTGGATGCCGCACGACCTCGGCGATACTTACGTCATCGTCAATCTTCCCGATTTCATGCTCTACGTCATTCAAAACGGCCGGCAGGTTTGGTCGACGAAAATCGTCGATGGCAAACCGGAAACGCCGACGCCGATCATGACCGCCGAAATGAGGTCGATCACCATCAATCCGACCTGGAACATTCCGGATACGATCGCGGCCAAAGAGTACATCCCGTTGCTGCGGCAGGACTCCACGATATTGGAACGGATGGGCCTTACCGTCACCTACAACCGCAACAACACCATCCATATTTCGCAACCGCCGGGCCCGGAGAACGCGCTTGGGCAGTTGCGCTTCAATTTTCCCAACAAGTTTTTCGTCTACCAGCACGACTCAAACCAAAAATATCTGTTCTCCAAACCGGTACGCGACAACAGCCACGGCTGCATGCGCGTGGAGGATCCGGTAAAATACGCCGAAGTGTTGCTGGCGATCGCCCGCCCGCGCGAAGGTTACACCGAGAACCGCATTCGCAGCATGTTCGGCACCTCGGAAATTGAAGTTCGCTTGCCGACTGTTATCCCGGTCCACGTGACCTACCAGACCGCCTTTGTCGACAAAGCAGGCAAGCTTCAATTGCGCGATGACATGTATGGTCGAGACAAAGCTTTGCTGGCGATCTTGAAAGGCGACGAACGCAAAATCGCGGACATCGCGATCGAGCGCAAAGAAAATTCCGTTCGCCGCGAGGCGCTGGCGGTGCCCGACCAGTTTTGGGGATCGGGCGGCGGGCCAAACATCTTCTCGCGGCTTTTTGGTCTTACGCCCGCACAGCCGGAGACCCGGCACCGGACCGCTGCGACACGAACTCATTGAAGCCGGTCGCTTTCGTCGTACGTGAATTGGAAAATCAGCGGAGACTAGGGCTCGACGCCGTGTCAATGCTGTGCGCCGACTGAGAAGCCACTGTCTGCTGGTGCAGCTTTCGAACGTCGCGGGCCATTTCGAGGCAGGTGATCAGTTCGGTATAGCTGGATTCCCCGCCCATCTCCGATTCACGCGTGCAATGCGCGCGGTCGGCCGCATCGAACCTTTCCCATGCGCTCACTAGCTGATTGCGGATGCGATGTTCGCTGTTGAGGCAGTCTTTCTTTGTGTCCGCTATCTGATCATCCTTGGTGTTCGCTATCTGGGGTTGGGGAAGCGTGTGCGCCATTAAGGGATCGTGCAAAGTGGCGCCGCCTTGCTCGGCGATGCCGCCGCAGACGGGGTCTACATCCAGAACTGGAACTCCGCCCGTCGCAGCCGACGTCGTCACGACGGGCGATATTTTTGCCGGTCGGGGGTCGACGCCGCATGCATCGTCGTCGACACAGGTTGAATATTTGGTCGGCCGCTGAGCCGATGCATAAAGCGGCGGAGGCCGGTCAACACAGCCCGCCAGCATGAGGCCGAGCAGCGCGCCTGAAAGGCCAAACCGCATTGCCATCCCCGAAGCAGCCGTGAATCATTGAACCCGCGCACACGCACGGGTCCAAATGGAATGCCAAGACTTCGCGACTTGATGATACTGTGACGCCGACGCGGCGACTGCGGCAAGGCTACGACGGAGCCGCAGATAGCGGGAACAAAAACGCTGAACAGCCGCATATCTGAATCGCGGGCGACCCGCAACTATCTATTTGTTGGTACGAGCTAAAAGTCGATCATTCGCGGACCGGCTTTTCACCGCGGTACGACTTCTGACGTTTGGCATTGCGGATCGAGCTCGGTCAATGAACGACCGGGCGACAAGAAGAACGATGACAGAACCCATAAGAGCCGGGGCGATGATCAAGATCAGCATGGTCTTCACCGCCATGGTGATGTTGCTTATCGCTGCGGCAAAGATTGCGGGCGCGGCCGAGCCCAGCGTCATCGTCCTGGCTTGCGATGGAATGATGACGATGACCTCAGTTGAACATCAGACCCGATCGCAGCCCTCAACAAACTTGGCGTGGTCGTGAACCTCGCCGAAGGCACAGTGTCATTTGCGGGGTCTGTCGCCCGCATAGACAGTGCCGATGCGGCCATTATTTCATTCGGCACCGATGACGTGCTACGCGAAGAGGTCCCGCGTCGGGCGACGGGCGACATTGACCGCGTAACGGGCAAGATGTCGGCGGTGACGATCAACGGAACCGCGTTGTCGTCTTACGAACTTGCCTGCAAGGCTGCGGGGCGCGCGTTTTGAATCTTGGGCCTTCGCACTTCGGCCCATTCCGCTGGATCAGCCAGCCGTCTTAAAATCGCCATAGTGTCGAAGCTGAATGAATATTAATAAACGAATCCGGGCCCCTCTGGCGAGGACGCTGAGCCGATCAGCTAACCTCGTGATGTCGGATCAACTGTCCCGCGCCGGTGCGCGCTGGGACCGGTTGACATCGGGGCCGGCGGCGTTTGTTTCCCCGATATAAAACTGGTCTTGAGCTCCTCCGGCGCGCACGTCGCGCAAACCGAAGAGGAGTGCCATGACACAACCATACGTCAATTCAAACTCTGGACCGGCAAAACGCGCCACCGACGTCCGTGGTTTGCCCGACCATGCGGTCATGCAAGCTTTGGTCACCGCGGGCGCACTCGTGGCGCTCGCCGATGGTCGCGTCGACCAGGTCGAACGTGACGAACTGACGAGCTTTATCGCTCGACAGGACTTTGTCCCCGGCACATCGTCCGGAGACGTAGCTGCGGCATTCGATGATCGTGTTCGCGACCTCACCGAGCGATATGATCCCAACACAATCGTCGATGCGCTAAGGCCGCTGGCCGGCCGCTCACTGACGTCGATCATCATCCGCACCGCCGAACGAGTGGCTGCCGCCGACCGGAAGATTCATCCGGGCGAACAGCAGGCCATCGAGCTCTTACGGCAGACCATGATGACCCTGCCGGCGAGTCCGCGGCCGATGCAGCCGTCGGTATTCGCGCGCCCGCCGGCAAACCCGTCTCGGAGTCGGAAGCGGGCGACAACATAGGCGACTGACCTTGGGCTAAGCCCCCAACCCCGCCCAGCCCAGGGTCTTGGCGGACGGCTTTTCCCCGAAAGCCGTTCGCCTCTCTCAACCCCAATGCGCGAATAAGAATGGAAATGACGCAAGACATGACTACCGATTTTCCGCGTCGTCCGCATGCAGCAGCGCTGCGCGCTTCGCTTTTCGCAATCTGCCGACCCGCGATTGCTGCGTTGGTCCTGTTTGGCTGCAGCGAAGGGCCGGCCGCCACCAAGCGGGAGGAAAATACCGCGGTCCAACAAGTCAGCGTGGTCGAACTAAAGCCGGCCCCGTTAGCGATGGTTCTCGAGTTGCCGGGACGCATCAGCCCGACCCGCATCGCCGAGGTTCGTGCCCGCGTCTCCGGCATCGTCATGAGCCGCAAATTCGAGCAGGGCAGCGATGTCGCCGAGGGCGCCGTTCTTTACGAGATCGATGACAAGCCTTTCGCGATCGAACTGAGAGCCGCGGAAGCCGCCTTGAGCAAGGCGACCGCCGCGCTGGATCAGGAAACTGCAAACGCAAGGCGCAAACAGGCGCTTGCTCCCTCTGGCGCCGTATCGCAAGCGCAGCTGGATGTGGCGATCGCGGCCTTTCACCAAGCGGAGGCGGACGTTGCTGCGCGCAAGGCCGACGTTGCGAAGGCCGCGTTGAATCTCGAATACACGCGCGTTCGCGCGCCGATCAGCGGACGCGTCGGCCGGGCGCTGGTGACGGAAGGCGCTCTGGTCGCGCAGTCTGAACACACGCACGTCGCCACCATCCAGCGCCTCAATCCTATTTACGCGGACTTCACCCAATCGGCCGCGGAGATCCGCCGGCTCAGACGCGAATTCGAGACCGGAGCGCTTGAACGGGGTTCGGCTCGCGCGCGTCTCGTCCTCGACAACGGCGAGATCTATCCATTCGACGGAAAATTGTTGTTTTCGGACACCACAGTCGATCCCGGAACCGGGCAGGTGACGCTACGCAGCGAATTTCCCAACCCCGAGTTGGCGCTGCTGCCCGGCATGTATGTGCGTGTCCAGATCGAGCAGGGGATCGACCCGGACGCGCTGGCGATACCGCAGCAGGCCGTCCGCCGCAACGAAGCCGGCGACAGCGAAGTGTTCGTCGTCGGCGACGAAAATCGGGCCAGCGCCGTCGCGGTCCGGCTCGGCCGCGTGGTCGACGACCGCTGGCTCGTCCTGGACGGCGTAAAGCCGGGCGACCGTGTCATCGTCGACGGCTTCCAGAAGTTTGCGGCAGGCGACGTCATCAGCCCGCAGCCTTGGCGTGACGGCCGGTTCTCGGGCGGCGGTTCGCCACCTGGCTCGGACCAGACCGCCTCAAAACGCTGATGGATTGCGCGCGATGCCCGCATTCTTCATAGACCGTCCGGTTTTCGCCTGGGTCGTCGCGCTGCTGATCTGTCTCGCCGGTCTGCTCTCCCTTCCGTTCCTGGCGGTGGCGCAATATCCCCTCATCGCGCCGCCCTCGATCTCGATCAGCACGAGTTATCCGGGTGCCTCGCCGGAGAATCTTTACACCAGTGTCACGCGGTTGATCGAAGAGGAGCTTAACGGCGCTAACGGCATCCTCAACTTCGAATCCACCAGCGACTCGCTTGGTCAGGTCGAAATCACCGCCAATTTCGTTCCAGGCACGGAGTCCGCCGCCGCCTCGATCGAGGTGCAAAACCGTATCAAGCGGGTGGAAGCGCGGCTGCCGCGCGCCGTCATGCAGCAGGGCATTTTGATCGAGGAAGCCTCGAGCGCGGTGCTGCAGATCATCACGCTGCGCTCGACGGACGGCAGTCTCGACGAAATCGGATTGGGCGATTTTCTGGTGCGAAACGTCCTCGGCGAAATCCGCCGCATTCCCGGAGTCGGCCGCGCCACGATGTACTCCACCGAGCGCGCCCTGCGTATCTGGATTGATCCAAGCCGGTTGCTCGGTTTCAACGTCACAGCGGACGACGTGACGCGCGCGATTAGCGCGCAAAACGCGCAGGTCGCCTCCGGCAGCATCGGCGCCGAGCCGAGCAATTCCGGCCAGCAGATTTCCGCGATGGTTCTGGTCAAAGGACAGTTCGCGTCGCCCGACCAGTTCGGTGACATCGTTCTGAGGGCAAATGCCGACGGCTCGGCGGTGCGCCTGCGCGATGTGGCAAGGATCGAAGTCGGCGGACTGAGCTATCAGTTCACCACCCGTCAGGGCGGGCGGCCGACGGCGGGACTGTCGGTGATGCTGGCACCCAGCGCCAACGCGCTCGCCACCGCCAACGCGGTGAAGGCCAAGATGGAGGCGCTGTCCAAGTTCTTTCCGGAGAACATCAAATACGACATTCCCTACGACATCACTCCGGTAGTCGTCGCTTCGATCGAGAAGGTTCTGGCCACGCTCGCCGAAGCCGTGGTGCTGGTGTTTCTGGTGATGCTGCTGTTCCTTCAAAGCATCCGCTATACGCTGATCCCCACCATCGTCGTGCCTGTGGCGCTGCTCGGGACCTGCGCAGTGCTTCTGATATCCGGCCTTTCCGTCAACATGCTGACGCTGTTCGGCATGGTGCTCGCTATCGGCATCCTCGTCGACGATGCGATCGTCGTCGTCGAGAATGTCGAGCGGATCATGTCCGAGGAGGGACTGCCGCCCAAAGAGGCCACCCGCAAGGCGATGAAGCAGATCACCGGCGCCATCATCGGCATCACGTTGGTGCTGATGTCGGTCTTCGTGCCGATGGCGTTCTTTCCCGGATCGGTCGGGATCATCTATCGGCAATTCTCCGTCGCCATGATCGCGGCCATCGGTCTGTCCTCTCTCCTCGCACTGTCGCTGACGCCGGCGCTGTGCGCGACCGTGCTCAGGCCGGTGGCCGCGCATCGCCACTCTGCGAGCGGGCCGTTCGGCTGGTTCAATCGCCGCATCGAGCGGACCAAGGACCGTTATGCGGGCTGGGTTCGCTGGTCGATTTTGCGAAGCGGCCGCCTCATGGCGATTTATGCGGTGCTGCTGATCGCGGTCGGCGCGGCGTTCGTGCGGTTGCCGACCGGATTTTTGCCCATCGACGACCAGGGATTCATCACCGCCGACGTATTGACGCCCCCGGAGGTGTCATTTCCGCGCACGCTCGAATCCGTCCGGCGCCTCGAGGACTTCCTCAAGGAACGCACCGGCGTCGACACGGTGACGTTTTTGACCGGGTTCAGTTTTCTCGGCCAGGGGCAGAACACGGCGCAGGCCTTCATTACGCTCAAAGACTGGTCCAAACGCGGCGAGGCCGATTCGGCCGCACGCATCGTCGCCGATATCAATCGGAGCTTTGCGTCTCTTCGCGACGGAAAAATCGCGGCGCTGCAGCCGCCGCCGATCGACAATCTTGGCAACTCGAGCGGCTTCAGCTTCCGTTTGCAAGACCGCGGTCAACGCGGTTACCGTGATCTGATGCGGGCCAAGGACCGGCTTCTCGCCGCCGCGACTGCAAGCCCGGTCCTTCAAGACGTATATGTCGAGGGTCTGGCGCCCGCGCCGCAGGTCGAGCTCGCCATCGACCGCGAGAAAGCCGCGGCGCTCGGGGTAACGTTCGAGGCGGTCAACAACACCATCTCGACCAACCTCGGTTCTGCCTACGTGAATGACTTTCCGAACCACGGCCGCATGCAGCGCGTGATCGTCCAGGCCGACCGCGCCGCGCGCATGGATGCTGACGAGATACTGACCTACAACGTGCGCAACGACCGCGGCCAGCTGGTCCCGATGTCGTCCTTCGCCACGGTGCGCTGGTCGCTGGGTCCCTCGCAAATCGTCGGCTTCAACTACTACCCGTCGGTGCGCATCTCGGGGTCCGCCAAACCCGGCTTTACCAGCGGTGACGCGATCCGGGAAATGGAGCGGCTTGCTGCGGAGCTTCCGCGCGGATTCGGATATGAGTGGACGGGACAGTCGCTGCAGGAAAAGCTGTCCGGCTCGCAGGCGCCGTTCCTGCTGATGCTTTCGGCCTTGCTGGTATTTCTTGTCCTTGCCGCCGTCTACGAAAGTTGGGCGATACCGCTCGCGGTTCTCTTGACTGTGCCGCTCGGCATTCTCGGTGCGGTCGTCGCAGCAATGCTTCGCGGCATGCCGAACGATGTCTATTTCACCGTCGGGATCGTGACCATCATCGGGCTAGCCGCCAAGGACGGCATTTTGATCATCGAATTCGCCAAGGCGCTGCGCGAACAGGGCTTGTCGGTCAACGCGGCGACCGTCACAGCGTGCCGCATGCGTTTCCGACCGATCGTGATGACCGGATTGGCGTTCGTCTTCGGCGTGGCACCGATGATCTTCGCCGCCGGCGCCAGCGCAAAGAGCCAGCAGGCGCTCGGAACAGGCGTGTTGGGAGGCATGATCGCGGTGGTGATCCTCGCCCTTGCGATGGTGCCGGTTTTCTTCGTGTCGGTTCAAGCCGTGTTCGATCGTCGTGCCCGGCAAGAACTGCGTAGCGCGGCAGCGGCTACTGCCGGCAGACGCTCAATACCTGATGCCGCCAGTCCCGCGCGTGGATACTGACCGTAGGGGGAGGTCTTTCACAAAGTGATGGGTCTGGCGCCCGGCGACTATCGAAGGCGTTTCGCCGTCGGCCACAAATAGCGCCCGCTCTTCTTGCCTTGAAGGTCGCCCCGACCTCTTCCTGCCGGGCGCATTAAGGAAGATAGCTGTGCTTAACTCTGTAATGGATACTCATATGACGTCGGAAGGTCTGTGAGCGGTGAGGTTGGTGCCGGCTGACCTTGGTTGCTGCTTCTTAGCGAAGCTTCTTCGACGCAATCGAACGCAGGCCCGCACAGACGAACCGGATGAGGGCCTCGGTTTGACTACCGACGTCGCCGACAACTGCGCGGCCCCGCGAAACGCTTTCGATGCGGTCGTTGCCCAGGTGCATCAAAAACGCGCCCAGCGCCCACTCGTAGCCCCAGGCTAAATCGGCAGGATCGCGGTCGGGAAGAAGCCTTGTCAAACTGCGAAGAACGGCAAATGCGATCGGGTCAAAGAACCGGTTGACCGCCGCTTTCGCTTCCACAGAGGAGTCCCAAGCGGCGCGTGCGGTTAAAATTGCGAATGGAGCCTGCTCGGGATTCGATCGCATATCCCCGACAGGCTTGATCCACAGCCTTATGAGATCTTCAAGGGTACCTTCATTGCCGAAGGATTCGAGGGCGGTCCTTCGCTCCGCTATGCCGGCGGGATTGTGCAGAAAAACGCTGGCGAACAATTCGGCTTTTGGCCCGAAATAGTAACTGCACAGGGTCGCCGGTACCTTCGCGCGACGTGCGATATCCCGAAGCGACACACTATTATAGCCATGGATGGAGAATAATTCGGCAGCGGCGCGCAGGATGTCTCGCCGGCGCTGCGGCGAATCAACTTGACCGGGCGGAATGACCGAGCGGTGGATCCGCGGCTTTGTTGTTCTTGAAGCACTTGCCTTGGACTTGCGGGCCTTCGGCTTGGTCAACGTTCTGCGCATGGTGGAGATTCGCAAGTACCTCTAAGGTAGTTCGGATCGCTCCGAACTCGCTGTTCCGGCTCGCATTGCCCTTAAGAAAATAGTCTCGTTGTTGACTGCACGCCCGGGATATCTCGAACAATCGACGGCTTATGCTGCTTACCACAAGCGTTCTGATGCGATACGGGCGCCCTCCGCCAACGCTTCGAGCTTGAGCCAGGTGACCTTTGCATCCATGCTTTGAAACCCTACAAATGTACTGAAACCACAGTCGGTTCCGGCAATGACATTTTCCTTGCCGACAATGTTGGCGAACCGTTCAATTCGTTGGGCTACGAGCATCGGATGTTCGACGGTGTTGGTAATCGTATCGATAGCACCGGGCATTATGACCTTGTCGTCCGGCAGCTTCACGTCGTTCCAAACCTCATACTCATGCTCGTGCCGCGGATTTGCGGCGACGAAGGAGATGAAAGAGGCGGTCGTCGTCTTGATGATGGGCTCGATAATTTCGCTTAAGGCTACGTCGTAATGGTGAGGCCCCGCGTAGTTACCCCAGCATAGGTGCAAGCGCATTTTTTCCGGCGGTAGGCCCCGGGTCGCATGATTCAGCGCCTCAATGGAAAGGGGAATGTAGTCCTTCAGTTCGATCGGCCCGTCCGTCGAACCGTGATGGTGCATCGCCAAATCCGGAGAATCGAGCTGGAGGTTGAAGCCGGCGTCGATAATTGCCTGATACTCGGGCCGCAGCGCATTGCCTGCGGCTTCCAGATACGCCTCGCGGCTCGGGTAATGGCGGTTGGCAAAATTGAACAGCATTTGGCCGGGCGTGACCGCCGGAATAAACGCGTTATCCGGATTCAAAGATCCAAGCGCGGACTTCAAGTTGGCAATATCAACTTTGACAGCTTCGCCATCCCGCAATTCGATCGGCCCGGTGACAACCGGCATCACGACGTGCTGGCCGCCTTCGTCACTGAACATTTTCTGCGTCAGCAGCGGGACGTCGGCCATGTCGGTCAACATCATTTGACCTCTTTCGCCGAAGCCGGAAAATCTCTGCACAACATAGTTGCTGAAACCGGTCTTGCTCATCTCGCCGTCGCTGATGATGTCCACGCCGGCGGCCCGTTGTTGATTCACAACCTCGCGCACGGCCTCGGCGACGCGCTTGGACAATAGCGATTTATCGACCGGCTTCTCGTCGATCACGTCGTACATCAGCCGCGTAAGATCATCAGGCCGGGGGAGGCTGCCGACGTGCGTCGTCTGAATACGATCGGTGTTGCGCTTCATAATCAGTCCCTCCCGGCAGTGCGGCGAAATTGAGCTTCGCTGCCGCAGCTCAGCTCATGTTGTACAAGTGTACAAAATATGTTACGAATGATCAATAGTCGGCCAAGGCGCGGGATTATCGGCGCCAAGAAAAGCGGGAGGAAGCAATGACGGGTAACAACCCACGAAACTCTGGTCAGATATCGCGGCGTGGAAAAGTCGGGCTTACCCGGCGTGGCTTTGTTGCGGCATCCGCTGCCGGTGCGGCGTTGCCCCTGATCGGCGGCCGGGGAGTGTGGGCTGCCGACTCCGAGAACACGCTTCGGGTCGGATTCGTCAGCCCCCGCACCGGCAATCTCGGGTTTTTTGGGCAGGGCGACGGGTACCTCGTGGACCTGTGCCGAAAGTCACTCAGTAAGGGCCTCGAGATCGGTGGCAAGACTTACAAAGTCGATCTGCTCGATCGCGATTCCCAATCCGATCCGGCGCGCGCGGCGCAGCTGGCGAAGAGCCTGATCGGCGAAAGCAAGATCGATTTCATGCTGGTCACGTCCACGCCTGAGGTCGTGAACCCGGTCGCCGATGCTTGTGAGGCGGCCGGCGTTCCGTGCCTTTCGACGGTAATGCCGTGGGAGGCCTGGTATTTCGGTCGCGGCGGCAAGCCTGGGCAGCCGTCACCCTTCAAGTGGACATTCCACTTTAGCTTCGGCGGCGCGCAGTTTGCCGCATCGTACATCTCAGCATGGAACCAAATTCCAACGAACAAGAAAGTCGGCGCGATGTTTCCGAACGATGCCGACGGCAACGCGGTTCGCCGGTTTCTTCCCGATGCGCTGAGGAAGGCCGGCTTTACGGTCGTCGATCCCGGTCCGTTTGAGGACGGCACCTCTGACTATTCGACGCAGATCGCGCTCTTCAAGAAAGAGCAGTGTGAAATCATCAGCGCGTTGGTGCTGCCGCCTGATTTCGCGACGTTCTGGCGGCAGGCTGCCCAGCAAGGCCTGACAAAAATTGTCAAGATTGCTCAGCCGGCAAAAGCCGGCGGCTCCCCGACCGAAATCAATGCTCTCGGTCCGATCGGCCTCAACCTGTGCGTCGCCGCGCCGTGGAATCGCGCATTTCCGTACAAGTCGCCGGTGACCGGACTGACTTCGAATGAATTGGCCGAAGGCTACGAGAAAACCTCGGGCCGGCAGGTGACGATGCAGCTGGGCAGCAGCATGGCGGTTTTCGATGCCGGCGTCGCCGCGCTCAAATCAACCGCCGATCCGCTCGACAAGTCCGCCCTGGCAAAATCGATCAGCACGCTAAAGACAATCACCACAGTGGGCGAGATCGACTTCAATTCCGGACCCATGCCTCACGTCATCGCCACAACGCGTTTCGTCGGGACGCAATATCAGAAGACCAAGCCGGGCAGTAAGTTCGGCGTCGAACAACTCGTCATTGAGAACTCGGAAGATCCAAACGTTCCGATCGGTGGCAGGTTGATACCTTATAATACCGGCGCCTAAGCGCGGGCAGGCCGTATCGGCTTCCCCTCCGAGCGCGAGCAAACCGCCAGCGTGATCGGAGGTAAGCGAGGCGCCAAACGCGGACACATGGGCGGCACGGAAAGATATTCGCTGCGCGCCCTTACACGGCAGGAGGCGCCGGTTGGTTTTCGATCTTCAGCAAGGTCAGGGACGCACCAACTATGAGAACGATGCTAACGACGATCCATCGTGTCACCGGTTCGTTGAAAAGCAACGCAGCAAAAATGATGGCGTAGACCGGCTCCAATGCGACGAAGCCACTGCATGTGTTGGCTGAGATGCGCTTTAGCGCGTAGAGGTAAAGCCTCAGCATAATTGCGGTGTTGAAAACCCCCAATGCCATCAGCGAGAGCCACTCCACAGGGCGCGCGGGCATTGGATTGGCAAAGAACAATGTCGGGGTCAGCAGCGCGAAGACGATGCCGTTCCGGCAAAAAGAGATGGCCGCTGGAGATACCGACGTACCCAATCTCAGAGTCACGCGCCAAAACAATGCGTAGGTGAGGGCGGACACCAAACCTGCAACGGCGCCGCCAATGTTGCGCTCGCCACCACTTGGTTCAACCAACAATGCAACCGCGACGACGATGACCACGCCGACCATGAATTCCGTCGGGCGTGGCAACCGGCGCGCTTGGGCAGCCTCGACGATAACCGTGAATAGAGGAAACGTCGCAAATGTCAGCGTAGCCACGGCGACGCCCGCCAGCTGCACGGACGTGAAAAACGTCAGCCAGTGTGCGGTAAGCAAGAACCCGCTTAGCCCCAGGATGCCCCAGGAGGAAACCGGGAAGGACCAAAGGCTTCGCGTGTAACCGCCGATCAGTCCGAGTGCCAGCGCACCGAACCCCGCCCGCATGGCGACGATCCAAAAATGGAGAAATGTCGAGCTTGCCGTACAGCGCCGCGGTTCCGAATATCACCGCAGCAATGTTGATCGCCAATACGCCATGGCCTTGAGCCGATAGGCCCTGCGGCCATGACAACCGGGAGGGTTTGCCGGGCAATATCGCGCTCGCTGAATTCTCTTAGCCGCGCTCGGCGGAGTTGCGCGGCACCATTCGCATCGAGCGAAACACCGTCAAGGTCTGCGCGCTATTCACTTTGGTTTGGCTTTCGCTGGTCCGCTTCTTTGATTCCGTCGCCCCCTGAGGCGTCAGCGACAAGCCGATGTAACGAAAAACAACGACCGAATTTGAGGAAAAGTTTACATTGATTTGAGTACGCGCGTCGATGCCCAGGCAGAGAGAATTTGCCGCTGCGCGTTGTCGTCGACAACGGAGGCTTCGTTTAAAACTTTGTTTTTGCTGGCGCTGGTAAAGACGTTCGCTCATCCACAGTTTTGAGCGGGCAATGGCCGGACGTCCTTCACAAATCCACCCAGCACACTCCGACGGGGACGCGGAGCGGAAGTTATTGGAAACAGTGGTTGATGGGGATTCAGCGCGTAAGCCTGCTACGGCGCCGGGTCGCCCGGAAGAGCGGGCTGTGGATCAGGCAGTTCGGCTTCTGAATTCGGTCATTAACCTCCTGCCGGTCGGAATTACGCTCGAGGCCGAAGATGGAACTACCGTCCTTACTAACGAGATGGCCACCCTGTTAGCGGGGGATTTGCCGGCCGATGTTAAAGGCCCCGGCAACGCTGACGATCTCGACCAAAGTATGGTTCGTAGCTCCTCGCCCATTAAAATGGAGGAGAAACTTGTTGGCGGCGGTGACCGGACGCTTCTTCAATGCCGAAGCCAGATCCAGATGTTTGGTCATCCGTTTTTTCTTACCGCATCGCTCGATTTCACCGAGCGTAAGCGCTTCGAGGTGGAACTGCTGAATCGCGCGTATTATGACATCCTCACGGGGTTGCCCAACCGAGCCCTCGTGCAACAACACGTCGATGATCTGATCAAAGGGCCACCTAGCCGTTTCGCGTTGGCATTTCTCGACATCGATAATTTCAAACACATCAATGATTATTACACGCACGCGACCGGCGATGCGCTTTTAGTCAAGGTCGCTGAACGAATATGCGCTCATCTTCGTCCGACGGACGTCGTCGCCCGCATCAGCGGTGACGAATTTCTGCTGGTGCTAAACCCGATCGCCGATGAAGAGAGCCTCAAGCTTGTCATCGAAGGCCTTCTCGGAGAGCTTAAGGCGCCATTTCTTATAGAGGGGTTCGAGATTCTTACTTCTGCGTCCGTCGGGGTGAGTGTCCACCCCGATCATGGCAATAGTTATGAAGCGCTCAGGCGAAGCGCCGATACAGCGATGTATCGCGTGAAAGAGCGTGTGAAAGGCGGCGCAGCCCTGTTCGACACGGAAATGGCGCGTGCACTGACAAGCCGGATGGCGCAAGAGCAGCGGCTACGGCTGGCAATTCGCGACGGAAGATTTTGCTGCGCCTTTCAGCCCAAGGTCGATATTTGCACCCAGGAAGTGGTAGGCGTTGAAGCATTGATTCGATTGCGCGATGAAGATGGCGTCCTGCATGCGCCAAGCGAATTTATCGGTCTGGCAATTGATCTGGGACTAATAGACGATTTGTCATACCTGGCATTGCGCGAAATCGTCCAGTCAATTGGACTGCTCGATGATGCCTTCGGGCCGACGATACCGATCAGCGTGAATATCTCGGCCAAGCAGGCGAGCGATTCCAGCTTCATGTCCGGGTTTTGCGACGAATTGCGAGCCACAACCTATGCTGATCGCTTTGTGATCGAGGTCACCGAAGAGGCGTTTTTAGCGACCAGCAATTTTCAGAAGATTACTCTGCCGATGCTCCGGGAGATCGGTGCGCGCGTATCGGTCGACGACTTTGGCACTGGTTATTCGTCGCTGGCGACGCTGGCCGATATTACGGCCGATGAGATCAAGATCGATCGCACATTCATTAAGGATATTCACCTTCGTCCGCGAAGCCAAAGTGTGCTGAAGGCCATCGACGCACTCAGTGAAGCGCTTGATATGGTGGTCATAGCGGAGGGCGTAGAAAAACCCGAGGAGGTATTTTACCTGCAGAGCGCCACAATGATCAGATTCGCTCAGGGATTTTATTTCTCCAAGCCGATTTTTCTGGAGGAACTAAAGCCAAGTCGCCGAGCCGCCGGGGTCATGCGCGGCAACAGGCCGGCGAGGGACATGTCGCCGACCCGCAAGATGTCGGCCAGCAAGCGATAGCTTGTTGGTCCCGGTCCGGCAGCGGAACTAAAAGGTGCACTTTACGTGCACGCTTTAACTAAATGTCCAACCCTTCTGACTATGGAAAAAATAGCACAAACAATAACGGGACCGCTGCCGTGTTAGGCGATGAGAGTTCTCGGAGTCAGGCCGTTCCTCCGTCCGTCAAACTCGTCGGCCGCGTTTCGAGCGTGCGCGGGTCGCAAGCGAGTGTTGGATTAGCGGCGGCGCCTGCACACCTTCCGGATTCCGACAATGTGACCGTCGGCAAATTTCTTGGCGTCGCCGCACACGATTCGTTGATCGTGGGGGTGATTACCGATGTTGCGATTGTCGAAAACGGGTTGCCCGATCAGGCTGGATCCGCGGTGGCGCAACTCGACCTGATCGGTGAGATTGGCAAAACTGGTGGTGACTCGGCGCGATTCCGGCGCGGAGTGACAAACTACCCTGCAATAGGTGCGGCGGTGGTTCTGATCCAGTCGCGCGAGCTCGGGCTGATTTTTCAAGGCGCCAGTGCGCGCATGATCGAGGTTGGCGACCTTCAGCAGGACAATAGCATTCCGGCGCGCGTAAACGTTGACGAAATGCTGAGCAAGCATTTTGCCGTACTCGGAACAACCGGTGTCGGCAAGTCAAGCGCGGTCACGTTGCTCTTGCATCAGATTCTTCAGGCACGGCCTGATCTGCGTGTCGTGCTTCTCGATGTGCATAACGAGTACAATCACTGCTTCGGCGAACAAGCCGTGATCCTCAATCCCAACAACGTCAAGCTGCCCTTCTGGCTGTTCAATTTCGATGAGATCGTCGACGTATTCTTCGGCGGCCGCCCGGGCTTGGAGGACGAGGTCGACTTTCTTTCGGAAGTCATACCGCTCGCAAAATCATCATACGCGCAACAGCTGGGAAGCGGGAGCAGGCTTAGCATTCGGGAGCACGGTCCGGCGCGCTACATGCTGGATCTTCCCGTGCCATATCGCATCAACGACCTTCTCTCTTTGCTCGATTCGAGAATGGGCAAACTCGAGAACCGTGCGTCGCGCATGATTTATCATAAGCTGATTACGCGCATCGAGACTGTTTCCAATGACGCGCGGTACGCCTTCATGTTCGAGAACGCCAACGTCGGCGGCGATACGATGGCCGAAGTTCTCGCAACTTTGTTTCGCATGCCTCCCGACGGCAAGCCGATCACGATCATGCAATTGGCGGGCTTTCCCTCAGAGGTCGTCGACGCATTAGTTTCCGTCACCTGCCGCATGGCTTTCGACCTGGGTCTTTGGAGCGACGGCAAAAACCCGCTCTTGATCGTGTGCGAAGAAGCGCACCGGTATATGTCGGTCGATCATACCATCGGGTTTGCGCCGACAAGGCGGGCCATCTCTCGCATCGCCAAGGAAGGTCGAAAGTACGGCGTCTTTCTCGGCCTGGTCACGCAGCGGCCAGCCGAACTCGACCCAACAATCCTGTCCCAGTGCAGTACGCTCTTCGCCATGCGCATGACAAATGAGCGAGATCAAGCGTTGCTTCGGTCGGCGGTTGCCGACGCCGCGACAAATTTGCTGTCGTTTTTGCCTTCCTTGGGAACCGCTGAGGCGTTCGCGTTCGGTGAAGGCGTTCCGTTGCCAACCAGGCTCCGTTTCAAACAATTGCCGGCCAATTTGCTCCCGCGGGGCGATGCGGCGGGAAATAACGATCGGGGCGCGCATGGGGCCACCGACGCCAACTCTCTCGTCTCGATAATTGAGCGTTGGCGCGGTCGGGTAGCAAAACCAAGAGCTACTGTCGAAATAACTCCCGAAGAGGCCAAGTCGCCTGGCCAATACGCCGCCGTCCCACCGGCGCCGGCGAGCGGCCGGATCAAGCTCCTAAAAAGGTCTCTCACCGATCAGGCGTAAATATCGGGAGAGTTCGCACCCGGTTGAGCCGTGTAGTCGACGCGCCGGCTTTCCTTCACGCCACAGCCGCGTTAGCCGAGTTCGGTGATGATCTCGGGAAAGGCGTGGAGCCGTTCGCTCGGACCGTTGGCCTCGATCAGATAATTGTCGCAGACCCACGACAGCACGCCGCCGCGGATGTAGGTCGGGTGGACGACAATGTTCATATCCTTGGCGATCGACATCGGCTCGTCGTTGCGGATCAGGGGCCGCTCGACCAAATCGTAGCCCTGGCCGTGGCAATGCAGCCGCCTTTCCTCGGGCCGGCCGTTTTTGCGCATGAACTCGTTGTAGGCGGCGAAAATCTCCTTGGCGGGTGTGCCGGGCTTGAGCAGGTTGAGATTGAATTTGCGCGCCTCCAGCGTAAAGGCGAACTCGTCCTTCATTTCGGCCGAGGCTTTGCCGACGACGCAGGTGCGGCCAAGCTCGGTGTACATGCCGCCGGGACCGGAATCCTCGACCAGCAAGGCCACTGTGTCTCCTTCCTCGATGACGCGGTTCTGAAAATGGCGCTGGCTGAACTGCGTCGCCTCCTTCGCTGGCATGGAAGCGCACAGATAAATGCCGTTCTCGCTGCCGTGGCGCTGGCTGTAGCATTGGGCGATGGCGGCAATGTCGCGGTCGCGCATGCCGGGCTCGACCGCGGCAAATGCGGCGCGCATGGCGCCGTCCTGCATCCGCGCTGCGCGACGGACGAGTTCACGCTCTTCGGCGCTTTTGATCACCTTGATGCGGTCGACCAGGTCGGAGGCGTCGACAAAGCGCGAGTTGGAGAACCGGCCTTTTTGCAGGTGATCGACGGTCGCGAATGACATTTGAGAGGTGCCGACCAGCCCGATGGTGCCGCCGGCGTAAGGCGCGAGCCCTTTGGCGGCAAGTTCGGCGTCGTAGGTCGCGGTATAGACACAGGAGGCGAAGCTCGGCGTGGTCAGCCACTGCTTGACGCCGCGCGCGGCGCCGTCGCCGTTCGCGGTCGGCGCGCCGCCGCCGTCGAACGGTCCCATGCTGACCAGCGTCATAAGATCGTCGCGCGAGAATGCGACGGTCAGCGGGTAACCATTGGTCCCCGGCAGATCGGTGAAATATTTGACGTAGCCGCCCATGTAGTCGTTGTTGTTCTGCATCAGCAGCACGTCGATCTTTTCCCGCTCCATGGCGGCGCGCACGGCAGCCCAGCGCCGTTCGAGTTCGGCGGTCGAGATCGGCGTCTGCAGGCGGGGCGAAAGCTGTTCCATTGTTCTCTCTTTTTGAACTTCGAGGAGGCGAGCGCGCGGATCGCGTTTAGTGCAGGGAGCAGTCGCGCTTCGGCCAAAGCTCGACTACACTAGGTTTGGGGCTGGCGAGACAGGAGCGGATAATGCCTATCGATTTGGCGACTGTTAATTGGACCTTCGTGGCTTTGATGGCGGTCTTGGCTTTCGTCGCCGCATTGCTGGGCAGCCTTATCGCGTTCAGAAGCCGGTTTCTAGGCGCTATCCTCGCTGCGATCCTATTCGCCATCGGTTTTGTCGCCTGGAATTATTATCCGCACAACTTCGGCCTTCCCATCATCAAAACCATCGGACTGGACGGCACCTCCATCTAGCAGCATTGAATCTCCACTAGTTGACCTTTCCGTCGCGGTAGTTATCCCTACGCCCACATTTCAGGGCAGGAAAGGGAGCGTTCATGAATAAGGTCTATGCGGACGCGCATTCCGCGTTGGCCGGTTTGCTCAAAGACGGCATGATGATCATGGCGGGCGGGTTTGGCCTTTGCGGCATCCCCGAAACCCTGATTGTCGCCATCCGCGATTCCGGAGTTAAGAACCTCACCGTCGTCTCCAATAATTGCGGCGTCGACGGTAAGGGTCTCGGCGTGTTGCTCGACACCAGGCAGATCAAGAAAATGATTGCGTCCTATGTCGGGGAAAACAAGACGTTCGCGCAGCAGTTTCTCGCCAACGAAATCGAGATCGAGTTCAATCCTCAGGGAACGCTCGCCGAGCGCATCCGCGCCGGAGGCGCCGGAATCCCGGCATTTTATACCAGGACCGGTGTCGGGACGGAGATTGCGAAAGGCAAAGAGGAGCACGAATTCGACGGCCAGCGTTACGTCAGAGAACGCGGGCTGGTTGCCGACCTGTCGATTGTGCATGCCCACACCGCCGACACTGAAGGCAATCTGGTTTATCGGAAGACCGCGCGCAACTTCAACCCGGTGATGGCGACCGCCGGCAAGGTGACGATCGCCGAGGTCGAGCATCTGGTGCAGCCCGGCGAAATCGACCCCGATCGCATCATTACGCCCGGCATTTACGTGCAGCGTATCATTCACGTCCCAAATGCCCTGAAATACATCGAGCAACGCACCGTGCGTCCGCGCAAGTAGGCTGGCGCGCGTCGGAGCAACGGAGAAAACTTGATGCCTTGGACCCGCGAACAAATGGCGGCGCGCGCCGCCCGGGAGCTGCACGACGGCTTTTACGTCAATCTCGGCATCGGCATTCCGACGCTGGTTTCGAACTACATTCCGGCCGGTATCAGCGTTCAGCTGCAATCCGAGAACGGCATGCTCGGCTTCGGCCCATTCCCGTTCGAGGGAGATGAGGACGCCGATCTGATCAACGCCGGCAAGCAGACCGTGACCGAATTGCCGACCACCAGTTTTTTCAGTTCCGCCGACTCCTTTGCCATGATCCGTGGCGGTCATATCGACATCGCCATCCTCGGCGCCATGCAGGTCGCGGAAAACGGCGATCTCGCCAACTGGATGATTCCGGGCAAGATGGTCAAGGGCATGGGCGGCGCCATGGATCTCGTCGGCGGCGTCAAAAAAGTTGTCGTCGTCATGGAGCACTCGGCCAAGAACGAGCCGAAGCTCTTGCACCGCTGCAATCTGCCGCTCACCGGCGCCGGCGTGGTCGACATGGTGATCACCGATCTCGGCGTCTTCACCGTCGACCGCAAGGGCGGGGGTATGACGCTGATCGAGCTGGCGCCGGACGTAACGCTTGACGACATCAAGTCGAAAACCGAGGCGAGCTACAAGGTCGCCAACACGGTCAAGCAATAACGCAGCGCCGCGCCGCCGCCGGGCCTCGGTCAAAGAACAACGGCTGCAGATTTAATGTTGCCCGGTGGATCGGTACGGTCTCACGCTCGCGCGCGATCTCCGATGCAGGCGGTCGGGGGCGTGTACTTATAAATCCGCTATGTCGGTCTTTACCCGATCGCCGGTGTCGTCCCGACCTCCCCGACCTCCGGATGCCAGGCCGCGATGTCGCAAAAGCGAAGCATTCTATGCCTCACGCCGTTCGCTGATCGTTTCGTCGGCGGCAATCTGAGCGCGAGCGTTGTACGCCATGCTCGCAGGAAATGGATTTAGCGCGACCTGCCGCACAACTCTTTAGCTTGGCAACGCGAGTGCAAGGTTTATTTCACTTGGATTTTTTGTGATTGCCGGACGTTGTACTGCAATCATATCGGGCAAGTTGGCGCACGCGCAATCAAAGAAGCCCTCAGCAACTAAAGACACCCTTCCACTCTTTATCAGGAATTGTGAAACAGCGGCGCTCTCACCAGTGGTGGCAGCACGAAGTTTCAGATTCAATTTCCTTGGGCGCATGGTTTCGCCTAGGCTCATTTTGCGAATGCGAAAATCTCCGGGGCGACCGGACTCGCAATGTTTATTTTTGTTCGGGAGAGAACTAATGTCTTACAAGCGAAAACTATCTGCGTTCAACGGCGGTAGACCTGCGCTCAGGCGTGTGGCCACCGTTCTTCTTGGCGGTGTCAGCCTTCTCGTGCTTTCCATGAATCCAGGCTTCGCCGAAGCCGATGGAAAGTTTCTTGACGCCAAATCTTGCGAAGACAATCTACAGCTCAACTCCAACAGCACCGACGAGGGCGGGGCATGTCAACTGTGGCAGCTCATTCCCGATTCCGACGGCTGGTCGCGGTTACAGCTGAAATACAACAAGAAATATGTCGATGACGAGGAGTGCAAGGGGGATTTGTTCCTCAATCCGGGGAGCAAAGAGGAGGGCGGAGCATGTCAATTGTGGAAACTCGTTCCCGATTCCGATGGCTGGTCGCGGCTGCAAATCAAGACTAACCAGCAATATCTGACCGCGAAAAACTGCGACGACATCTCGTTGGACGATCAAGCGTCCGGAGACGCCGGCGATGGACAGTTATGGCGGCTCGTCCCCGACGAGGACGGTTGGTCGCGACTGCAGGCTAAATGTTCGGTCGGTTCGAGTCCGGCGGCAGACAGCGGTGCGCCCGACACCTACGCCCATAACGGTCAATCATACAGCTGGTATGACGACGGCTGGAACGGCGCGGGCTGGTACATCGTCGGCTATGAATTTCGCCGCGGCTTTGGCTTCGGCGGCATCGAGGGTTGGAACCACTGGCGGCGTGTGATCCGCCACGGAGATCACCCTCACCACATTCACGGCGATCACCCCAATGGCGAACATCACCATCCCAAAGGGGATCACGATCCCAAGGGGGGTAAGGACAAGGGAGGCGACAAGGACAAGGGAGGCGACAAGGGAGGCGACAAGGGAGGAGGCAAGGACAAGGGCGGCGACAAGGGAGGAGAGAACAAGGGAGCAGGGAATAAGGGAGGAGAGAACAAAGGAGGAGAGAACAAGGGAGGAGAGAACAAGGGAGGAGAGAACAAGGGAGGAGAGAACAAGGGAGGAGGAAACAAGGGAGGAGAGAACAAGGGAGGTCATCAGGGTAGCCACAGCGGCCAAGGTCACGGCGGCCATGGCGGCTTCGGTAACGGCGGCCATAGCGGCTTCAACAATGGCGGTCATGGCGGCTTCAACAATGGCGGTCATGGCGGCTTCGGTAATGGCGGCTTTGGCAATGGTGGCTTCGGTAACGGCGGCCATAGCGGCTTCGGCAATGGCGGCTTCGGTAATGGCGGCCATGGCGGCTTCGGCAATGGCGGCGGCCAGTTTCACTCCGACATCCGGCTCAAACACGATGTCGCTTTGTTGGGTCGGCTCGATAGCGGCCTCGGCTTCTATCGTTTCAGCTACAACGGCAGCGATCAGGCCTATGTCGGCGTGATGGCGCAGGAAGTTGAAGCCGTCATTCCGGATGCGGTCACACGCGACAAGGACGGATACTTGCTTGTCCGTTATGACCGGCTGGGCCTGCGCATGCAGACGTGGGAGCAATGGCTGGCATCCGGCGCAAAAATCCCGGCCGGTTCAGCAACATTGCACTGAGGATGGCGGTCCGGAGGTAGGCACCTCCGCGCTCCATATGACCCTAGAGGACACCGTGCCGGGCAACGAGCTTGGGCACGGTGTTCTCGCTCAGCACCGCCAAGGAGATCGCTATGTCCAAAACAAGCACTGTCATTTGTTTAAGCTGGATCGCCACTGCGCTGGCAGCGTGGCCCGCTCTTGCTCAGAGTACGACGCCGGCAACGACCAGTGCAGACGAACCGGAACAAAAGTCGCTTACTGTCGGCGCATTACAGATCGGCTCCGCTAACGATCTGCAAGTCCAGGGTATCGACATCAATGTCGGAACTGACAGCGTCGCATACTCCTACTTTCTGAAAAATATCGGCTCGCAAACGATCACGGTAGCCGCGGCAGTTTCGATGCCGGAACTGCAAGCCAGCGCCGACCGCAGTCAAATTTGGAAGCTTGCTACCAATGACCCGGCGAACCCGGTCGACTTGGCGATTACCGTCGCCGGAACACCGGTGACGACGGGCTCTGAAGTCCATGCCTCCGCGCTCGGAGTGGATCGCCTGTCCGAGATCAACGCAGCACACTTGCCTCTCATCCCGTTCGGCCCGGAAATCGACAAGGCACTCGGTGAACTTTCGGCGGATGCCGCCGATCGCCTGGCGTCGTTAGGGATCGTTTCGGTCAGAAATCCGGAGCATCCTCGAGAACCGATGACGGCCGATTGGTCGCTCGATGTCATACGAAACTGGAGTCTCTCCTTACCGCCGCACAAGACGACGGCGGTTGTCGTGAAGTTCACCCCGATAGTAGCGCGATACACCGAAGCAAAAGGGGACGAGGGCGACCTCGACAACATGCAGGACGGTATCTGCTTGAGTTCCCAGGCATTGAATACGCTCAAGGCGCTCCTGAAGAACAACGGCTCCTGGAAAACGACCGACATATCGCTCGCCGCGCCCGCGCCGGTGCACTGGATCGACAGCCCTATTTTCTCGGTCACGGTGCGTAATCCTGGCCCTCGGGCGGTTGTGACTTTTTGCGGCATGGACGAGAAAACCGCGGGCAAGCCGGTCGTGCTCGGCAATGTTGCCGATGGCAGCGACAGCGTACGCGTTGTGATTTTCGAGCCTGCGCCAAAATGAACGCTGCAATCAACGCCGGCAGTCCCGCCCGAGACGCCATCTTTCCGTGACCTGCGCAAGGGCCGCCCGGGAATCGGCGGCAAGCAAGCGCCGCGCCATGTGGAGGTCGATGGCGGCTATTTTTGGCGTCTAACAGAAGACCAGGCCGGCAGTAAGTTTAACGGCCAACAACTCGTCATCGAGAACTCGGAAGATCCAAACTAACGGGATATTGTTTCAGACATTGCGCGCCAAAAACTCTCGCATCAGGCGCATGGCCGCGCGGCGTCCGTCGAGCGCGCCCATCTGCATGAATCCGTGCGGCATGCCTTCCATCACGTGGAGCTCGTAAGAGCTTTCGGCGGCTGACAGCGCCTGTGCGAGCGTCAGCGAGTCGGGCAGACACCACGTATCGGTGCCGGCGCCGATGATGAAGCACGGCGGAAGCAGTCCCGGCGCCACGGCTTTGAGTGGACTTGCGCGAGGATCATCAAACGAATCTTCGCTGCCTGACAGGTAGCTGCTCAACTGCTGTTGCAGCCCGGGAATTGCTCGCGTGCGCGCAGCGGTCGCCCGCAGATCGTAGACTCCGTAAAACAGCAATGCGGCTCGCACAACCGAGCGCAGCTCCGTCGCGATCGAGACCAGAGCGCCGACTGCGAGGTTTGCTCCCGAGGAATCGCCGCCGATCGCAATCCGCCGGCCATCGCCGTTCCATCGGCGAGCGTTGACGGCCGCCCATCCGATTGCGAAGGCGGTATCTTCCAAAGCCGCCGGAAACGGATGCTCCGGCGCGAGCCGGTAATCGAGGTTGATTGTCAGATATCCGGCTGCGGCAAACTGCATGCCGAGCTCTCGAAACGAAGCCGGGCTGCCCAACGACCAGCCGCCGCCGTGCAGATAAATCACCACCGGATGTGGTCCGATGCCCTTGGGCACCGCAACGTCAGCGCGGAGGCCTTGACGCAGGTCGATATTTTCTTCGAGAGCGCCGATTGTCGGGAGGTTGAGATTGTAAACAGCCGCCAGTTTTTCCCAGGCCACGCGCTGCGCGGAAATATCGCCGGTCGGATTCCAAGTCGGCAACGTCTCCAGAATCCGACGGTCGCATTCGCTGATCATGGCGATTGGCGTTTGACGAATCCGGTTACCGCATCGCCGGTTGGCGCACAAGCGGGACGAAAATCAAGACCTGGAAAACGCCGCAACGGCACCGGCTTTCCGTAAGGCGGAGGACAGGCCCGAGGGGTGCTCCGCGCTCTGGACTGGATTTGTTACCCGGCGAGCGATGAATAGGATACCGGGGCCGTCGTGATTCGCTGCGACGGTTCGCGACGGATGAAGGAATCCTCCGGATGCAGCCGATATCACGCCGCCTCGTGCTGGCGGGAAGCGCGGCGGGGGCAGCGTCCTTTCTTGTGCCGGTCATCGTTCGCTCCAGTCCGACCGCGCCGCCCGGCGGCGCGGCCGGCTACGAAATCACCGACTGGATCGTCATAGCAACGAGTGAAGAGGTGACTCTCAGTCTTTCGCAGCCGGAGGTGGGACAGGGGTCGTACACCGTGCTGCCCCAGATTCTCGCCGATGAGCTCGATGCCGATTGGCAACGCGTCAAAGTGCGGTTTGTGACCGGCAAAGACGCCTACAAGATTGCCTTCAAGAATGAGGCCCCGGCGCAGAAAGAGGGCGCCTCGATGTCGACCACCGTGTTCTACAAGCGCCTGCGCGTTGCTGCCGCAGCCGCCCGTGAGGCGCTGGTCCGGGCGGCGGCGGAGAGGTGGGATGTCGCCGTCTCGCAATGCCGCACCGAGAAAGGCTTTGTGATCGGCGCCAGTGGCGAGCGGTTATCTTACGGTGAACTCGCGCCAGCGGCGGCCAGGCTTCCGCTCAGCACCAAGCCGCGTCTCAAGGAGCAAAGCCAGTTCGCGTTGATCGGCAAACCCGTCCCCCGCCTCGATTCACGAGCGAAGTCGACCGGACGTGCCGTCTTCGGTATCGACGTCGCTATTCCAGGGATGTTGAACGCCGCGATCAGAATGGCGCCTTCGTTCACCGGCGCGATCGTAGCGATTCGTAACGAAGCCGAAATCCTGAAAAGGCCCGGCGTGCATGCCGTCGTGAGGATTGCGGCTGTCGCTGTCGCCAACGAGGAGCCGGGCTCTCAGCACCCGAAGATCACCAGCCTGCCGCGGCACAACGGAGTCTGCGTCGTCGCCGACCATTTCTGGCAGGCCAAGCGCGCGCTCGATGCGCTGCTCGTGGAATTCGACAGCGGCACGCAGGGCGACCTCTCGACCGCCAAGATCGACGTTTTGCTGCAATCAGCCTTGGACGGTGAAACGGCGGTCGCGGCGGTTAACATAGGGACGCCGAAGGAAATCTTGCGCGATAAGGCCGGCTCGGTGATCGAGCGGCGGTTCGTGCTGCCGCACATTGCCCATGCACCGCTTGAGCCGGTCAATGCGACCGCGAGCTACAAGGAAGATGGCACCGTCGAGGTCTGGGGCTCCATCCAGGCTGTCACAGCTTGCCAGGAGGCGATTGCGAAGGCCGTTGGCGTTGCAGCCGACGCGGTGACCGTGCACGTCACATTCCTCGGTGGCAGCTTCGGCCGAAAGATCGTTCCCGACTATGTCGTGCAGGCCGTGCAGGCTTCGAAGGCGGTTGGGCGTCCGGTCAAGCTCATCCGTACCCGCGAACAGGACACGCAGCATGACGTCTTTCGGCCCAACGCCGCGGGGCGTTTGCGCGCCGTCCTTGACGAGCAGGGCTACCCGCTTGCGGTGCACGCGCGGGTCGCGGGCCAATCGCTGTTTGGCGCCACGCGCAAGAGTTGGCTCGACCAGACGCCGGAGGGTGCCTGGGACGAAAGCATGGTGGACGGCATTTACAATCAGAGCTACCGGCTGCCGAATTTCCTGGTCGAAACAGTCGACACGCCGCTGCCGATTCCCGTCTATTTCATGCGCTCTGTTGGTTCGACGGCGGCGGTTTTCTTCTGGGAAAGCTTCATCTCGGAACTCGCGAGTCACGCTGGCGTCGATCAGTACCTCTACCGCCGCAATTTGTTGAACGCCGATCCGCTCGCGTTGCGCGTGCTTGACGCTGTGGCGCAGGCGTCAGGTTGGGCGACGACATGGGCGTCGCATCTGTTTCGCGGCATCGCGTACAATTGTTACGTGGGCCGCGGCGGCCGCTTCAAAACCTATGTTGCGGAGGTGGTGGAGCTCGAGCGCGTCGACGGAAGATTTAGAGTGAAGCGCGTGTTCTGCGCCGTCGATCCTGGCCTCGTCGTTAATCCGAATACTTTGGTGGCGCAGATCGAAGGCGGTATTGGCTTTGCCATGACAACCGCGCTGTACAGCCGGATCACATTCTCGAACGGTGGTGCCGATCAGAGTAATTTTTTCGACTATCCGCTGCTCACCATCGACAAGATGCCGGAGGTCGTTCCCGTCGTGCTGCCTAGCGATCGTGCGCCACAGGGATTTGGCGAGGTCGTGTTGGCACCGCTGGCGCCGGCCATCGCGCAAGCCGTGCTGCAAGCGACAGGGCGGCGGCTCGATGTCATGCCGTTTCCTGATGCTGCATTTGCGAGCTAACCGTGGGTACCTTCATTATCGACGTTAACGGCACATCACGCAGCGTAGATGTCGACGGGGATACCCCGTTGCTCTGGGTTCTGCGCGACAATCTCGGGCTCACCGGCACGAAGTTCGGCTGCGGGATCGCGCTCTGCGGCGCGTGCACGGTGTTTGTCGATGGCCGGCCGCTGCGCGCTTGTTCGCTTCCAATCTCGGCGCTCGGGTCGGGCAAGGTAACGACAATAGAGGGCGTGTCCGGGACCGAAGCCGTAGCAGTGCAGGACGCCTGGGTAGCGCGCGACGTCCCGCAATGCGGCTACTGCCAGTCCGGCCAGATTATGAGCGCGGTTGCGCTGCTCAAGGAGATCAGAAAGCCGACGGACCGTGACATCGATCTCGCGCTCAACGGCAATCTCTGTCGCTGTGCGACATACGTGCGCATCCGTGCCGCGATCCACGACGCCGCGCGGGCGCTCGAAGACTGACATGACGCGGCGGCGCATCCTCGGGGTCATTGGTTTCGCCGTGGTTCTCCTCGCGGCAGGCGTCGTCGGGCAGCGGATGCTTCGTCAAACTCAAATTTCCGATGAGACGAAGGCGCGATCGATCGCCCTGTTCCGGGAAGCCGGCAAGGTTTTGCAAAATCCGCGCTGTCTGAACTGTCATCCCGTGGGCGACCGGCCGACCCAAACCGACCGCATGGTGCCGCACCAGCCATGGGTCGTGCGCGGCGTCGACGGACACGGTGCGCCGGGCCTTCACTGCGACACATGTCATCACGCGGCGAACTTCGACGCGGCCGGGGTGCCCGGGAATCCCGGATGGCGCCTCGCCCCGGCCGCCATGGGATGGCAGGGACGCTCGCTCGGCGCGATCTGCGTGCAGATCAAGGATCCGGCGCGCAACGGCGGCAAGGATATGGCCGCATTGCTCGACCACGTGTCCAAAGACAGCCTGGTAGGCTGGGCCTGGTCGCCGGGAGGAAAGCGCCCGCCTGCGCCCGGTACGCAAGCGGCGTTCGGCGCGTTGATGCGCGCTTGGGCCGACACCGGCGCACACTGCCCGCCCGCCGAGAACCAATAAACAAGAACCACCGCCCAGGGCGCCGACCGCTCCGACTATTGCGGTCACGGCCGAGCGCTTCGGTCTTGGGCTTGATGTCGTCCAGGCTGACGCTTCGAGCAATAGCGCGGCGCAAAAGTCGCCGCCGAGCGTCGGTCCAAAGAACGGCAGTTAATGTTGCCCGGTGGATCGATACGGTGTCACGCTCGCGCGTGAGTCTCCGATGCAGACAGTCTGGGGCGTGTACTTATTCATCCGCCTTGTCCTTTTTTGCCCCCAAAGGCGACATCGTCGGGTGAGGGCGGCGAGATGATCTGCCGCGTGAGCTCGTCCTGAACCGCGACTGGTCGCGATCTGAGCAGTCGCGGCTAGAAAGTCCACTACTCGATGACCTCGTCGGCAGAGGTGCGACGCGAACGAGCCTAACCCCTCGATTGATAGCCGCGTAGTGCGCTAGATTATGGTCGATGCTGAACAAGCCGGCTCTAACCTTCAATGCGTACCACCTAGGCGGGCTGGGACAGGGCCCGCGAGAGGAGACGCGATGAACACAGTCAAAGACTCTCTGGCCCAGAAGAGTGGCGCCCTGATCCATGTTCGTTCTGGCGATATGGTCGTCGAAGCCTTGCGCCAGATGCGCGACAACCGGGTCCGCTCGGTGCTGGTCATCGACGACGACGTGCTGGTCGGTATCGTGACGCAGGGGGACTGCGCCATAAAAGTGCTGCTGCCCGGGCTCGATGCGAAGCAGGTTCCGGTGGGCCAGGTGATGACGGGCGACCCGGTGACGGTCAAGCCGGACGACCAACTGGAAGGCTGCATGGCAATGATGGCTGCGCGCGGCTTTCGCCATCTACCAGTGCTGGACGCTGGCAAGGTCGTGGGCGTGATCTCGATTGGAGACGTCGTCAAGGACATCATCCGAAATTTGGAGCACAACGTCGGCGACCTGATGGGCTACATCATGACGGACGGCCCCGGGGGCTGACGGATGAACGCGGTGCCGTCGCCGGCGTTGCTGCAGACGCCCGTTCCGGGCCCATTAGCCGACATCGCGTTTAGCTACGGTTGTCGGCTTCGTGCCAATAGGTAACGTTCGCTCGCTTTCAGAAGGCGGACGTCGGAAATGTCTGCCTAGACGGCAGGGCCGGCGAGGCGCTGGTTGCGCCATTCAAAACGAAATATCGGCGTCTTGGCCGAAAAACCCTTCAATCGCCGGCCACCGAGGGCGACGAAGCGCGATGACCCTTCGCTGGACAATTCGCGTATGAGCGCGGAGACCACGATGCCGCCGGGATCGGCTTCGCTGCACAAACGAAACGCCATCTGAACCGTCGCGCCGAACAGGTCGTTGTGCTCAGCGACCGGTTCGCCGGCGTGGATACCGATTCGCACTCTCAAGTTTTCGGACGCTTCGGCGGTGTGGCGGCGAAAGCGTTCCTGAATAGAGGCCGCAGCGCTTACCGCGTTGGGAACTTCGTCGAATGCGGCCATGATGCCGTCGCCGGTGTGTTTCACTTCGCGACCGCAGTGGAGAGCCAGCGCGCGTCTGACCAGCGCGTCGTGGACCCGCACCAAGTCGAGCGCCGCGGCGTCCCCGAGCCGCACCGTCATCTCGGTCGAGCCGACGATGTCTGTCACCAGTATCGCGCGCAATCCGGCGTTCATGCCCGGTGCGATACGGCGCGGTGCCGCCCGCGGATCGCCAATGCGACCGAGGAAAGCTTCCACTGCCGACAGATCGACCGGGATGATCTCGGAGGGAATCTCGCCGTGAGCCTCGCGGTGAACGTGCTCGGCGGTGGCGGCGTCGGGCGCGTCCACGAGGCAAAAGCCGCTGCCGCGAGACTCGTCGTACCAGTACGTCATGTACTTGACGCCGTACTTGTCCTGGATTTCCAGGTCCCGCCGGTGAGCTTCGGCGACGCGTTCAGCCGTGGCGTCGCGCATGTCGTGGCGATCCATGAAGATCGGCATGGTATTGTTCTTCTGTTGTTGTTGACGGATTGAGGAACGACGGCATTGACGTCGCCGTTGTTCCCCGCTCGTCCTCGCTCTTTAAAAGGCGCTATTCAGGCAAGGCTACGCCTGACCCTCCCATTTCGGCAGGGAAGTCCTTGAGCTTGGGAAGCCCATCCTTAAGGGGCAGCACCGTCTCGGCATAGTTGACGTGGACGGCGGGAACGAACTTCACACTTGGGATGGTCGCCGCATAGACGTCGATCAGCCCGAGCGGCGGGTGACCAGTCATGAGATGACCGCCGCATTTGGTGCAATACTGCCGGTCACTCATTTTGGTCTTCATGAAGTGGCCGACCAGATCTGCGCCTTTGGTGACCTTGACGTTTTCGGGCTTCCACAACGTGAACGCGTTCACTGGTGCAGCGGACCACGACCGGCACGAATTGCAGTGGCAAAATCCCATCGCCTCAGGTGAACCGTTGACTTCGATTTCAACCGATCCGCAGAAGCAACGTCCTTGATGTGTAGCCATGTTCTTTCCGCCTTATTGGTTCGTTGTGGCAGCCTGAGACGTGCCGCGTTGCCTATAAAGGATGGCCCCGGCCGGTGGAATGATCGCCCGTCCGCACCGCTTGGCAGAGCGTCCGGAATTCGGCAGATTTCGGCGACTTCCGTCCTAGCCGGAATACGCTGGACCTCAAGCAATGGCTGCCGACCCGTTATCCGATCTGTTAAAAACTGTGCGTCTGACTGGCGCGGTCTTCTTCGAGATCGCGGCCGAGGATCCGTGGGCGGTCGGTTCGCCGGCGCGCGAATATATCCTGCCGAAGATCCTGCCGGATGCCGATCATCTGATCGCTTATCACGTCGTCACGACCGGCCGATGCTTCGCGACCGCGGTCGGCGGTGAAGCTATCCCGCTCGAAGCCGGACAGGTGGTTATGTTCACGAGCGGCCAGCCGCATATTATGTCGAGCGGCCCAAATATGCCGGCCGATCCACCCATGCCGGATGTGCTCGACGTCGCGACTTCCGGCGAAAAGCCTTTTTGCATCAATTTCGGAAGCGGGGCGGCATCGGTCAGGCTGGTCTGCGGATATCTCGCCTGCGACGCGCGACCCTATAATCCTCTGCTTGAGAATCTTCCCCCCGTAATAACGGCGGGCAATTCACGCGACAACGGCGAAGGGTTGATCGCGCAATTCGTCCGCTTGGCTGTCGCGGAAGCAGCGGACAAGCATGCCGGCAGCGAAAGCGTCCTCACCAAATTGAGTGAGCTGATGTTCATCGATGTCGTGCGCCGCTACCTCGAGAAGCTTCCTGCCGAACAGACCGGCTGGCTCGGGGGCCTGCGCGATCCCCTCGTCGGCAAGGCGCTGTCGATGATGCACGCGAAGCCCGCGCACGATTGGACGCTGGACGAACTGGCAAAACAAGCCGGTCTTTCGCGTTCGGTCCTGGCCGAGCGGTTCTCGCAGCTCGTTGGAATTCCGCCGATGCAGTATCTCGCCAGATGGCGGATGCAAATCGCGGCTGAATTATTGACCGGCGGCAATGCCAATGTTGCCAACATCGCAGCCCGGGTCGGTTACCAGTCCGAGGCAGCTTTCAGCCGAGCTTTCAAGAAGATGATCGGCGTTGCGCCCTCAAACTGGCGGCGGCGAGGCTAGCTGGGGGCGAAAAGCCTTGCCAGCAAAACAAACGCCGACATGTCCGCTTCGGGTCATTTGCGACCGATTCAACGTAGCTTTGCGATGCACGGTTATTCCTTGAACCGGACCTCGGAACAGTGCGTTAGGTGAGTACACGCCCTAATCGCCGGTGATCACGACGCCGATTTTGTTGGCGGGCACGTTGCTGAGCTGGACGATAAACGGTGCGGCGTCGAGATTGAACTTGACGCTCTTGCGGATGCCGGTGCAGCCCGACGCTCCGGTGTGCGCGCTCGATTTCAAGAAATGCCCGTCTTGCACGACGTCGATCCACGCCTCTGACGATAACGTGACCTTGTAGCCGCTCTGTCGCGGAGCCGGAACGGAAAGAAAGCCGGCAAACGAGTTCGCAAGCTTCGGCGCGCGTTCGGGCGCCATCGGCAACTTGGCGTCCGCGAACGGCGCCAGATTGACTGTCACGGCGACGGGAAGGGGCAGCGCGAGCTTCATGCCCGAGGCCACGGCGATGGTGTCGGCGCGGCTGAGCAGCGCGCGTTCCTTGTCGAGCGGCCAGGTAAACTTATCGCAGCCGACCGGCTCCTCGGCGAACGCGGGCACGGCGAAGACGCAGCAAGTCAAAAGAACGATAGCGGCTTTCATGGTGCGACCCGGTCAAGCTGCGGCTTAATCGACCGCGATCATCACTTCGGAAGCCTTGATCACGGCAAATGCCGTCATGCCGACTTTCAGTCCGAGTTCATCGACCGCCTCGTTGGTGATTGACGAGGTGATGACCTGGTTGGGGCCGATCTCGAGGCGGATATGGGCGGTGGTCGCGCCCTTTTTCACTTCCAAAATCTTTCCCTTGATCTGATTGCGTGCGCTGATTTTCACGAGGTTGCTCCGTGGTAGGCCGCGCGGCAATCGCGCGGTTTGAATGGGTCAATATGGGCAATGGCCGGCGCTGCCGACGTATCGGCGGGTAAAATATAGGGAGCGCCCCCCGGGCGCAAAATGCCGCGCCCGCAGTTAATTTGCATTTGTTCTCTTTACGCCCGTGCGGAAGCCGCCGAAAATCCCGCCGGGAGGAACTGGTGGCGGAAGAACCTATTCTGGTAACCGAGGATTTAACCAAGGAATTTGCCGGTTTTCTGGCCGTGCGCTCGGTCAATTTGAGCATCCGGCGCGGCAGTATCCACGCGTTGATCGGTCCCAACGGGGCGGGCAAAACGACGTGCTTTAATCTCCTTACCAAGTTCTTATCGCCGACCCGGGGACGCATTCTTTTCGCCGGTAAAGACATCACGGCGCTGCGGCCAGCGGACGTGGCGCGGCTGGGCCTCGGGCGCTCGTTCCAGATCTCCGCGGTATTCCCGCACCTCACGGTGCTGGAAAACGTGCGGATAGCGTTACAGCGGCAGCGCGGCACCTCGTTCGATTTCTGGCGCTCAAAGCGGACGCTGCGCGCGCTTGACGATCAGGCGGAGGCGCTGATCGCCGACGTCGGGCTCTCACCTTATTTGCGGTTGCTCGCAGCCGAGCTGCCGTACGGCCGCAAACGTGCGCTCGAGTTTGCAACGACGCTGGCGCTTGGGCCGGAATTGTTGCTGCTCGACGAACCGACCGCGGGAATGGGCCGGGAGGATATCGCGCGCATCAGCGCGCTGATCCGCGCGGCAGCCGCCAACTGCACAGTGCTTATGGTCGAGCACAATCTGAGCGTCGTTGCCGACCTCTGCGACTGCATCACCGTACTCACGCGCGGCCGGGTGCTGGCGGAGGGCGATTACCAGACCGTGTCCGCGGATCCTGCGGTGCGCGAGGCCTATCTCGGGACCGGTCATGCCTGAAGCGGCCGCGCTCCTTACCGTGAAAGATTTGCAAGCCTGGTACGGCGAGTCGCACGTCCTGCATGGCGTCAGCTTCGAGGTTCGCCCCGGCGAAGTCGTGACCTTGCTCGGCCGCAACGGCGTCGGCAAAACGACGACGCTCAAGGCGATCATGGGCATCATCGACAACCGTACCGGTTCGGTGCGCTACGAAGGCGCGGAATTGATCGACCGCCCGTCCGATGTCATCGCCAGAGCGGGCATTGCATTTTGCCCGGAGGAGCGCGGCATCTTTTCCAGTCTCGATGTCAAGGAAAATTTGCTGCTGCCGCCGCAGGTGCGCCCCGGCGGCCTCGATCTGGAACGAATTTTCGCGCTATTTCCCAATCTGCGCGAACGGCTCTCTAGTCAGGGCACGAAACTTTCCGGCGGCGAGCAGCAAATGCTGGCAATTGCCCGAATTTTACGAACCGGAGCGCGGCTCCTTTTGCTCGACGAGCCCACGGAAGGCCTGGCGCCGGTCATTATCAAGCAAATCGGCGACACTATCGGCAGCCTGAAGGCGCAGGGCTTTACGATTCTGTTAGTGGAACAAAACTTCCACTTTGCCGCCACGCTCGCCGATCGCTACTACGTCATGGAACACGGGCGCATCGTCGATCATTTTGCTGCTGATGAACTAAAGAACAACACGGAAAAGCTGCACGAATATCTCGGAGTTTGATATCAAGGAAAACAATGCGGGCGCTGCTCGCAAGTTAGGGAGACTGTCCAAATGAGGCTCACATCTACATTGACCCTCGCGGCCGCCTTTTTTGCCAGCGCAACCGTTGCCGCGCGCGCTCAAAGCGAGATTCCGGTCAAAATCGGCGTGCTGACCGATATGTCGAGTCTCTATTCCGACATTGGCGGTGCCGGTTCGGTCGCGGCCGCCAAATTGGCGGTCGAGGATTTCAATCCGTCAGCCCACGGCATGAAGGTAGAGGTTGTTGTTGGTGATCATCAGAACAAGCCGGACATCGGCGCCAATATCGCCCGGCAGTGGTACGACGTCGATCATGTTGACGTCATCGCCGACGTGCCGACCTCAAGCGTCGCGCTGGCGATTAACGAAATCACGCGCGAGAAGAACAAGGTGTTTTTGGGCTCGGGTCCTGCCAGCTCCGATCTCACCGGCCCGAAATGTTCGCCCAATTCCGTGCAGTGGACCTACGACACCTGGATGCTCGCCAACGGCACCGGCAAGGCCGTGGTCAAAACCGGCGGCGATACCTGGTTCTTCCTGACCGCCGACTACGCATTCGGTCACGCGCTCGAACGCGACACTGCTGCGGTCGTCGAGAAGAACGGCGGCAAGGTTCTCGGCCAGGTGCTGGTGCCGCTCAACACGCCGGACTTCTCTTCATTCCTGCTGCAGGCGCAGGCCTCGAAGGCAAAGATTGTCGGACTGGCCAATGCCGGCGGCGATACGGTGAATTCGATCAAGCAGGGCGCTGAATTCGGCATCACCGCCGGCGGCCAGCACTTCGCCGGGCTTCTGGTGTTCATCAATGACGTCGAGGCGCTCGGCCTGAAAACCGCACAAGGCCTGGTGCTGACCGAAACCTTCTACTGGGACATGAACGATGCCAGCCGCGCCTTCACCAAACGCTGGCAGGTGGCGTCCGGCCGAGCCGGCAAATTTCCCAGCATGGTGCCGGCCGGGGTTTATTCCTCGGTGCTGCATTACCTGAAGGCGGTCGCCGCGCTCAAAAGCGCCGCCGACGGCAAGGCCGTGGTCGCCAAGATGAAAGAAATGCCGACCGACGACCCGTTGTTCGGCAAAGGGACCATTCGGGCCGACGGCCGCAAGCTGCACGACGCGTATCTGTTCGAAGTGAAGAAGCCGGAAGAATCGAAGTACCCCGGCGACGATTACAAATTACGTGCCACTATCCCGGCGGCCGAAGCATTTCGGCCGCTCAAGGATGGCAATTGCCCGCTGGTGAGCGGCTAGCGCACTTTTCCCTCCCCCTGAAAGGGGGGAGGGAGCCGCTTGCCGTGGCAAGCGGCAGGTGGGGATCGCTCGACATCAGAAAACCCCCACCCGGCTTCGCTTCGCTCGCCGACCTCTCCCTTTTTTAGGGGGAGGAATGACTCCGGAGTCGGCATGTTTGAGATTTTCGGCATCCCTTCCCAGGCGCTGTTCGGGCAATTGCTGCTGGGACTGATCAACGGCTCGTTCTACGCGCTGTTGAGCCTGGGGCTCGCCGTCATTTTCGGCATGCTCAACATCATCAATTTCACCCACGGCGCCCAGTACATGATGGGCGCGTTTGCCGCTTATCTGCTGCTGCAGCATGCCGGCATCAACTATTGGGCGGCGCTCGTCGTGGCGCCGATCCTGATCGGCTTGACCGGCATTGTCATTGAGCGGCTGTTTCTTCAGCACCTGCGCAAGCTCGATCCGCTGTACGGACTCCTTCTCACTTTCGGACTGGCGCTTGTGATCGAAGGTTTGTTCCGCAATTACTATGGCTCGTCCGGCCTGCCGTACCAGGTGCCGAACGCGCTGAGCGGCGGCCGCAATCTCGGCTTTATGTTCCTTCCCAATTATCGCGGCTGGGTGATTGTGCTCTCGCTGGCGGTGTGTCTCGCCACCTGGTTTGCGATTGAGAGGACCCGGCTCGGTTCGTACTTGCGCGCGGCCACGGAAAATCCCGTCCTGGTACGCGCCTTCGGCATCAATGTGCCGCGCATGGTGACGCTCACTTATGGGTTTGGCGTCGGCCTGGCGGCGCTCGCCGGCGTGATGGCGGCGCCGATTTATAACGTCTCGCCGCAAATGGGTTCGGATCTCATTATTGTGGTGTTTGCCGTGGTCGTGATCGGCGGCATGGGCTCGATCATGGGCGCCATCGTCACCGGCTTTGCGCTCGGCATTGTCGAGGGCCTGACCAAAGTCTTTTATCCGGAAGCTTCGAACACCGTAATCTTTGTCATCATGGCGATTGTGCTCCTGGTCCGCCCGGCCGGTCTGTTTGGTCGGACCGCATGACCGAGCGCGTTCTCGATCCGCCTGCGCTGGTGCGCCGCCGCGACAGCGATGCAAGCCTCAGCGTCGCGATTGTGCTGATGATCGTGTTTTTCACGGTGGCGCCGTTTTTCTTCTATCCGATCTTTGTGATGAAGGCGTTGTGCTTCGCGCTGTTCGCCTGCGCCTTCAATCTGTTGATCGGCTATGTCGGCCTGGCGTCGTTCGGTCATGCGCTGTTCTTCGGCTGGGCGAGCTACGTCACCGCTTACGCCGCCAAAACCTGGGGCTGGCCGCCGGAGCTTGCGGTCATCTTGGGCGCGCTCGCCGCGGGAGGACTTGGCGTCATTGTCGGCGCACTCGCCATCCGCCGGCAGGGCATCTATTTCGCCATGATCACGCTGGCGCTGGCGCAGATGATGTATTTCTTCGCGCTCGAAGCCAAGTTCACCGGCGGTGAAGACGGCATCCAGGGCGTGCCGCGCGGGCGGTTGTTCGGATTTTTCGATTTGTCGCACGAGATGACGATGTACGCGTTCGTGCTGGTGGTCGTGGTCGCCGGCATTCTTTTCATCTACCGCGTCGTCAACTCGCCGTTCGGCGAAGTCCTCAAGGCGATACGCGAAAACGAGCAACGCTGTATCTCGCTCGGATTTCGCACCGAGCGCTACAAGCTGCTCGCCTTTATCCTGTCGGCGACGCTCGCCGGGCTCGCGGGCTCGATGAAGGCCCTGGTGTTTCAGCTCGCTTCGCTCACCGACGTGCACTGGACCATGTCCGGCGACGTGCTGCTGATGACGCTGCTTGGCGGGCTCGGCACCATGCTCGGGCCGGTGGTCGGCGCCTTTGCCGTCGTCGCCATGCAGAATTACCTGGCGCCGTTCGGCCAGTGGGTGCTGGTGATCCAGGGCGCAATTTTCGTGGTCTGTGTGCTGCTGTTCCGCCGCGGCATCGTCGGCGAGCTGGCGCAGCTTTTGCGGGTGCGGCTGTAACCGTCCGCGCGCCTCCTTTTGTTGTCGTCGAAGTCGCCTGTGGTGGCTTGGTTAGCGGCCGCTAAAGCATGATCCCGAAAAGTGGACACCGGTTTTCGGAAAAGATCATGCGCCATAAAAAGCGAGCTGCTGGCGGCGCGCGGCCATCAGCGCGACGAGCAAATTTTCGGCAGCCGCGAGCGTCATGTGAAACGGTGGCGCGCGGTGCTTCTGCTTCCGCTTGCGATGCGACCCAAAGCTGACGCGCGGAATGTGAACGAACTGGACCAGCGGACGGTTGCCGCGGCCGGCGAGCTCGAGCGCCCGCCAATAGGAGTAGTTGCAGACATATCGCCCGGCATCGCGTGACAGGCGCGCCGGCATTCGGCTTGCTCGCGCCGCCGCGAGCAAGCGTGCGAACGCAGAAGCCCCCCGGAGCGCGGCCGGTCCTCCCGGCACAATCACGCCGCGCTCGGGCCGGTAGCCGCGCACATCCGGAAACAGTATCGAGCGCGCGTTGCGCGCTTGAGTCTCAATACAAAGATGCCGCCGGCGGGCGGCGAGCCCGAACATGAGAACAATATCCGGCTTTTGTTTCAGCAATGCCGGGAGATCGGCATCGACGGCCGCATAGGTCGTGGCGAACACATGCGCGGTTCGGATTTCGCCGGCGAGCGCCGGGCGCCGCCGGCGGGCGAGCCGCTCAGCCAGGATCGCGCTCGGATTGCGCGGTGCGCCGGGAAACGGGCCGAAGCCGAGAATAAGGACGCGCATCAGCGCATGGGACATTTTCGGAAGTCGCCCAACGCCGACGAGCTCGCGCGCATCACGCGGCGAGGAGTTCACGCACCCGCGGCCAGGCTTCGCTGCCCTTCTCGTCCATCAGCGGCAGGTACTTTTGATTGAACCACTTCGCCAGCGCCTCCTGATACGACGGCCGCGCGCGCATGCGGTCGTACCACGCGGCAACCCGGGGGCGTTTCTCGACCATCCCGTCGAGGAACTTCAGGTGATCGAGCCGCGTGACGTAGGGCGCGTAGCCGACGTCGGCCAGCGAATAGGTCTCGCCCACGAGCCAGGGACCGCCGTGGCCGGCGAGCGACTTTTCCATATCCGCGATCATCTTATCCAGCCGCAAAATTGCGGCGGGAAAGGCCGGATTCTCCGTGCCCTTTTGCAGTTGCCGGAAGTTGGCGAGCCATCCGGGGCGGGCCTTTTCCATCGTCTCGTAAACCTCGGGCTTATATTGATGATGGAAGGCGATGGACTGCGACACGACCGCGGTTGCCGGAAAAATTGCCGCATCGATGAATTTGGTAAAGCCGCGCATGCGGGCCCGCGCTTTGGCGTCAGCGGGCTTCAGCGGCGGAGCGGTGAAAGCGTCATCGATATATTCGCAGATCACCGTGGATTCGACGACCACGAAGTCATCATGCACGAGTGTCGGCACGTAACCGTTCGGATTGAACGCAAGGTATTCCGGCCGCTTCTGGTCGCCGGCGCGGAGATTGAGATGTTTGTCCTCGTAAGCGAGTTGCTTCTCGGCGAGGCAAAGCCGAACCTTCTGTGCGCAGACGGACATGTCGTTGTGATAGAGCGTGAGCGGCATAATGATGTCTCCGGCGGGCCTTCAGTTTTGCAGATGTAGCACGCCGGCGCGAGCAAAACCTGCGTTGCTGGTCGTTTTCGGCGCACCGGATATTCGTTATTGAACCATCGCCGACAGCCGGATTTTTGCGAAGGAGATACTCCCTGCCCGGAAAGGGAGTGTCTATATGTCGATTGGGGGTGTGCGCCGCGCCCGTCATGCGATCTCATCACCCGGCGCGATGTTTAAAGGACGATAATTGCCGCGTTGCGTGGCGCCCGCTGCGCTCAAAGCATAAACCCTGGAGACCGTGATGGTGCGGGAGGTGAAACCACCCTTGGCCGACGTGAGTGCGGAGGCGCAGCGCGTCGTCGAGCAGACCATGGAGCAAGCCCGTTCGGCGGTGGATAATTATTTCACCTTCGTTCAGAAGATCATTTCATCCTATCCGTCGGGCGGCACGGAATGGGGCGAAAAATTCAAAAGTTCGGCGCAGAAGAACCTCGCCAACACGTACGAATTCGTTCAGAAACTGAGCCACGCCAGGGATTTCAGTGACATCGTTCGAATTCAAACCGAATTCGTGCAGACGCAATTGGAGTTGTTCGGCGACCAGGCCAAGAGCATCGGCGAAGCGGTCGGTTTCAAAGCTGCGACCTGGTACGACCGCCGCGACACCGATACCGATTAGCTCGTAGCTCGTAGGATGGGTTGAGCGTTTGCGAAACCCATCGACGCTCGCCGAAGCCCATAGTAATGTCGGCCGCGTCCCCGGCCCAATCTAGCGGATACACGCCGAGGCGGACCATCCTTCGAAATGAGGAATGGCGCCAGTCGCGGACGCGGCTTGCGTACCCGTGCTTCACCGGATTGTAGTGGATGTAATCGGCATGCCGCGCAAAGTCGCCTTCGTCGCGCAGGGTGTGCTCCCAATAGCGTCGCTGCCAAGTGCCGCGCTCACCCTTGTCTGCGCGGCTCGGCGAAATCCGTTCGCCTTTCGCCAGGCTTCGAGAGAAAGCAGATTTGATGAGCCGCCAGCGTAGCGCATAGTCACTGTCGTTTTCCGGCAACGTCCAAATCGTGTGCAGGTGATCAGGCAGCACAACAATCGCTTCGATATCAAATGGGTGACGCCGCCGGACGTAACGAAACCCTTGGCGCAAAAGATCAACGCGGTCGACAAGAAGACGCAATCGGCGTTCAGCCAGATTGACGGTAAAAAAGTAGCTTCCGCCAGAGACGAAGTTGCGTCGATAATTCGTCACCGGAGGAGGATAGCACAACAAATGCCATGGGTTCGCGGAGCTTGTAGCTTGTAGGATGGGTTGAGCGCTTGCGAAATCCATCATCGAACCACGATTGTGGCTTTTCGTTTCACTCAACCCATCCTACGGGTTAGCGCATGATCCCGAAAAGTGGTTGCCGGTTTTCGGAAAAGATCATGCGCGAGGAATCATCGCTTCCGCTCGAGCATGTCGGCGATTTCCTCAACCGCGGCGTTCGGCGCGAGCCGGCTTGCGGCGACTTCCGCTTCGATGCGCGGCAGCGCGTTTTTCAACGCGCGCTCGGAACGGAGCGGCGCCAGCAGCCGCTCTTCGAGCATCTCCCACATCCATTTGACCTGCTGCTCGCCGCGCCGCGACGCGAGCTCGCCCGCCGCGGAGAGTTTTTCCTTATGCTCCAGAACACGCGCCCACATCTTGTCGATGCCGTCTTTGGTCAAGGCCGAATAGGTGACGACCGGCGGCGACCAGTGCGGCGAGCGTGGCGAAAGGATATGCAGCGCGGCGCGATACTCCGCCGCCGCGGCTTTGGCGCGCACGATGTTGTCGCCGTCGGCCTTGTTGACGGCGATCATGTCGGCAAGTTCGACGACGCCTTTTTTCAGTCCCTGCAATTCGTCGCCGGCGCCCGGCAACATCAGCACCAGAAAAAAATCAGTCATGTCGGCGACCGCGATCTCCGACTGGCCGACGCCGACGGTCTCGACCAGGATGACGTCGTAGCCGGCGGCTTCGCACAGCAGCATGGTCTCGCGGGTTTTGGCGGCGACACCGCCGAGCGTGCCGGAAGCCGGGGAGGGGCGGATGAAAGCGTTGGCGTCGTTGGCGAGGTGCGCCATGCGGGTCTTGTCGGCGAGGATCGACCCGCCGGTCCGCCGCGACGACGGATCGACGGCAAGCACCGCCACCTTGTGGCCTTTGGCTGTCAGCATGGTGCCGAGCGTATCGATGGTCGTCGATTTGCCGACACCCGGCGCGCCGGTGATGCCGACGCGAATAGCCTTGCCGGTAGCGCCGAGCAGCGCCTGCGTCAGCGCGGTCGCGGTGCGGCGGTGATCGGCGCGCTTGCTCTCGGTCAGCGTGATGGCGCGCGAAAGCACGCTGCGATCGCCAGCGCGGATGCCTGTTGCGAGCCGGCCGACTTCCGCGGTGGGGGCGGGTAGGGGCATATCTAGTGGTCCGATTCTAGCATTCGCATTCCGTTTCGGCACGCCCTTACGCGAATATTAGAATCAAAGCCTGTAGGATGGGTTGAGCTTTTGCGAAACCCATCATCGCTCGCCGAAGCCTGTAGGATGGGTTGAGCGCTTGCGAAACCCATCATCGTTCTCCGAAACCCGAACCAATGTCGGCCGCGTCTCCCGCCCAATCCGGCGGATACACACCGAGCCGGACCATCCGCCGAAATGATGAATGGCGCGAGTCGCGGACGCGGCTCACATAGCCGTGCCTCACTGGATTGTAGTGGATGTAATCGGCGTGCCGCGCGAAGTCCTGTTCGTCGCGCAAGGTGTGCTCCCAATAGCGGCGTTGCCAGATGCCCCGCTCGCCCTTGCCTGCGCGGCTCGGTGAAATCCGTTCGCCTTTCGACAACCCTCGGGAGAAAGCCGATTTGATGAGCCGCCAGCGCAGTGCATAGTCGCTGTCGTTTTCCGGCAACGTCCAAATCGCGTGCAAGTGATCGGGCAGCACAACAATCGCTTCGATGTCGAATGGATGACGCCGCCGTACGTAACGGAAGACTTCGCGCAAGAGATCGACGTGATCGACAAGGAGGCGCAATCGGCGTTCAAGCAGATTGACAGTAAAAAAGTAGCTGCCGCCAGAGACGAAGTTGCGCCGATAATTTGTCACCGCCGAAGCCTAGCACAACAAAAATGCGATGGGTTTCGCCATGCTCAACCCATCCTACGAGCTGGAACGAGACGCACCGCGTCGATATTAATCCACCGATGTCAGAGCGGCTCTATGACTTGTCGCTCGCTTTGATTATCCCGTGGTCAGATGGTTTCCACGAAAGGGAATTGCGCCAATTGAGTAGCCAAGATTATATTGTGCGAGCAACAACCCTTGGCTCGTTTACCATGCACAATCATGGGAAGCAGCATTAGATGAACTTCCTCGGGGCTGGTAGTTACGCGCTATCAATCTTGATACTCGTCGTTGCGGGTCGGACACCGGAAGCGATGGCGGCAGACATTCGACCTTTCATCCCCGGCACAGGTTCCTATAGGGCGATTGTGATTGAGGGACCGATAGTATCGGGAGATTTTGATACCTTCGTGCGGATCGTTCGCGAGAACGAGGGACAGGTCAGCGGGGTATTTTGCTTTTCTCCCGGCGGCAATTTCTACGAAGCAATGAAAATCGGCAGGGCGATGAGGAAGCTTGAATTGAGTTCACAAGCTCCAATGCGCGACCAAGCGGGTCATCCTTCTTGTTCAGGGGATTTTGGCCCAAAGCCTTATGACCAGCGAAATTGCACCTGCGCAAGCGCGGGATTTTTCATTCACATCGGGGGAATTCATCGGGGTGGAACGTTCTTAGCCGTTCATCGCCCATATTTTGAAAAGGGAGCACTTGGTCAACTCTCGCTCTTGGAGGCTAAGAGTGCATTAGCGCGCTTGCAGCAGAGCGCGCAGGAATACATGACTGAAATGGGAGTTCCGGCCCATGTACAAGACGACTTGCTCGGTACGGCGTCAGATCGCGCTCTCGTGCTCGATGAAACGACAATAAAAACCTATTTCTGGGGCGATTTGCCCTACATCTACGAATGGACAAAAGATAAATGCCGCGTCCTTTCCGACGCGGAACGAGAGCGAAGTGAAAATTATTCTCGCCGGTTGGCTGGCGTGGCAAGCGCATCGGATGCCGATTTTTCAAAGACCGAGTGGGCAGATTTAGGCGCTCTGCAAAAGAAGCAGGACACCGAACACAAGTGCAAACTCTCGATTGGCCAGAAAAGACGTGCCGACGCCTATGCAAGATATTTTGGGGAAAAAGCCAACGATTTCGCCAGCCAAAATTTTGATAAGTGGAGCGAGGCCAGCAAATATCTCGGAAAAAGATTTTATGACCTGCTCAGCGAGGAGAATTTTGAGCAAGACGCAATGGGGGACATGTGGCCTGCACCCGGTTTGGTTGACAGCATCCTAAGCTAATTTCATTCGATTTTCGAACTCCATTGGGCTCAGGTAGCCGATGGTCGAGTGTCTACGCTTCGCGTTGTAGAAGCATTCGATGTAATCGAACACGTCGGCTTT
>DASXDP010000080.1:0-184950 GCA_036490575.1 Xanthobacteraceae bacterium | reverse complement strand
GTCTTATGCGACGATTATGATTGGCGAAACTGACAATCTGCAGGCTGAAACTGACATATGGCAATCTGGGACCACCCGCAGGTTCGCTAAAACAGCGCATTACTGGTAACCCGCCTCGGCCGCTTGGCTGAAGTCTCCTTCGGGTCTCACGAACGGCCGTTTTGTTCAAATAGGCTGACTTCGGCTTTGCCCTCGAAACCCACCGGAGAGCGGACATGCCGCTAAGGCCGTTCTGTGCCACTTTGTTTCATTCTAAATTGGTCTTCGCGACCGACGGCTGAGGGGCGGAAATGCGGAAAGGATACACACCATGCTTACCCGACGCGGTGCCTTAGGTGCTACCGGCGCAGGCTTGGCGCTCGCTGGCACGGGCTTCGCCTGGCCGGAATCTTCAAAAGCACAACCTGCCGACAGTGAGCTGTCGCCCGGTGTGCCATCGGGGGTCGATAGCTACGCAATCATGGGAACGTTGCCGGGCAAGAAACCTCTGATCCAGCTTTCCGACCGTCCGCCGAATTATGAAGCACCATTGGAATATTTCCGTACGGCAATAACTCAGAACGATCAGTTCTTCATCCGGTACCACCTTTCCGATATCCCAGAGGTGGACCCAAAGACTTATAGGATCGAGGTCGGCGGTGAGGGCGCGAGCGGCCACGCCGAACTTACACTCGACGACCTCAAGAAAATGCCGGTGTTTGAAATCGTGGCTATAAATCAGTGCTCCGGCAACCGGCGCGGCCTCTCCATCCCGCACGTCGCCGGCGCCCAATGGGGCTACGGCGCCATGGGATGCGCGCGATGGAAGGGCGCCCGGCTGAAAGACGTACTTGATCTCGTTAAACTCAAGCCCGAAGCAATTGAGATCGCGTTCAACGGTGCCGACGGGCCCGCTTACGACAAGACGCCGGATTTCATCAAAAGTCTGCCGGTATGGAAGGCGATCGATGAATCAACACTGATCGCTTATGAAATGAACGGCGCACCGCTGCCGCATTTCAATGGATTCCCTGCGCGGCTCGTGGTGCCGGGATGGACCGGCACCTATTGGATGAAGCATCTTATCTCGATCAGTGCGCTAACTAAGCCTCAAGGCGGCTTTTGGATGAAGCCAGGCTATCGCATTCCCGCCGGCAAGTTTCCCGTGGTGACGCGGTTTGCATCCCAGGAGGACGCGACGTCGATACCGATCACCGAAATGGTGGTCAATTCGTTGATCACCAGTAACCGCGACGGCGGCGAAGTGAAAACCGGCAAAGTTACCGTGAGCGGACTGGCCTGGGACGGTGGCTACGGTGTTCGCGCCGTCCAAATCTCGACGGACGATGGAGTGACCTGGTCAAGCGCTCGCTTGGGCGAGGACCTCGGCCGCTATGCGTTCCGCTTTTGGAGCTTCGAGCTTGACGCCAAGCGTGGCAAGAACACGGTGATGGCAAACGCCATCAATACCGCAGGCCAAACTCAGACATCGGCATTGATCTTCAATCCGGCTGGCTACCACAACAACGTGATGCAAAAGATCACGTTGAACGCGATCTGAGGAGGGGACCATCCGTACATTCATCGTTCCCTGGACCCTGCTCATACTGTCGACCGCGGCCCCGGCTGTCGCGCAGGAGCAAGAGATCAACCTGAAACCCGGCCCCGGACTCGAGCAGGTCAGGGACAACTGCGCGGCATGTCATTCACTTTCCTATATCCCGATGAATTCGCCCTTTCTCAACGCCGCCGCCTGGAGCGCCGAGGTTACCAAGATGATCAAAGCCATGGGCGCCCCGATTAGCGACGCCGATGCGAAGGTCATCGCCGACTATCTGACCAAAAACTACGGGACTTAGTGTTCCTCATATCCGACCATCCCACACAATCCACGAGTCGGCGATGTCGGCTAAGGGTCCATTAGCGGACATACGCCGCTAAGTAGTTGATGTCTGCTCTCCGCCAGAAGAGGACATTCGGCGTCCCGCGAATGCTGATCGGCGAGAACCAGGTACCCGCAAGAGTTAGCCTTCAACGAGACGGATTTCTTTGCCCCGTCACAGATGCCGGCTGAGTTGCGCAGCGATAACGAGCGGCTCGATGCTTCTTGCCTGGCACGCATTTGCGTGCGGCAGCGCGCCAGGGGAAGGGTCAAAGTTATCAGCGACATGTCCGCGGCAGGTCTGCCGTCTGACGCGGAGCGCTGTTCGGTTAAAAGGTTAAATCGCTGCGGGCGGAAATTCGCCCGCATGTACTGCAGAAGCGTTGCGGTCTTTCTTGCCGCCTCTCGACAGAGAGATCACTGAACACCGTTTGACGAGGGCCGTTTCGGTTTTTTCAGTCGCGCCTCGTATACATTCGTTACTGCTGATTCGACCTCAGACCTTTTGAAAACATCCACGCCGCACAAAACTGCAATAGCAAGCGTCAGAAACTTCCCAGAACGGCCGTGAACAACGCTTGGCGCAAGATCTCGTCGATTGGCTCTGACATACGGAGCGATTGATCTTCCACCTCCCAATAACCACCAATTCACAAGAGCCTCGACGAGGACTCGCAGTCGTTTGGCGCGCTCGCCGCTTTTGGTGGGTTTCGTCACCTCAGCATCAATAACCGACTCTAGCGCCAACTTGAGGCGAACGACATTCAATCGGATTCCTCGGACTATCGCACCAAACCGATTTTCTTCTGCTTCCCCTTTTGCGTCCCCCAAGGAGGACCCCACCACGAGTCGGGTCAAACCGTCTCTCATATCGGTACCTGCGGCTTCGAGATTTGCTATAGCTTCCCCCAAGCACTTGTCTGCGCTTTTCGCATGATTGATCTGACGTTTGGTCGCTTTGCGAAATTCACGGAAGTGAGCCGCGTTGAAGTAAACCTCGACCAGCTTCTCTGAGCCGGGCTGCCAACTGCGGCTCGTTGCCAAGGAGAACATATACAGTGAGTTCGCCGATCGGCGCCGAACGTAATTGATCGATCGCGAGCTGGTCACGCGCGTTCGGAAGAAAAGCAAAATCCGGCGGCAGCGGCGGCCTGCTTTTGCGTTCACGGGATGGGGCTAACGCGAGCCCTGGTCGCGACCGGCCCTGTTTTCCACGTTGAACTCGTTGCGACGATCGTCCCATGACCTGATCCGGCCGCCAAATCGTTCATCCGGGCAAAGGCTTAGTTCGATTCGGCTAAGACCGTCGAGTCACGGATCAATCTTAGGGTTGTTCACGTTCGTTGAGCGCTTTCGAACATTTCGTATCGTGCCCACTGCACTCCGCGTGAGGTAACGTTAGTGTCGCACTCACTACCCGCTCGATATCCGCCCGGCCCGTGGCCCGGGCAAATGCGGGCAGATATGGCGGCAGCGTTTTTGGATTTTGATAACACAGCTGAACTTGTGTCGGCGGTAAAGCGAGGCGAGGCACCGCCGCCATCAGCACGTCGAAAAAGGGGAAAAACAGCCGAGCCGGTCTGGTCACGCCTTCACATGGAACGCTTTTCCGCACCTTGTCTTTCTCCCGGCGACGAAACGGCCACACTCGAAAGCCTTGAGGCTCTGATATGAAGCAGTTGCGAACAGTCCAGCCTCTGCCGCGCTACGTGCGCCGTAAATGGCTCAGAGGACAGAGTTGGGCGTATTTCTTTGAACCACCGACTTGGGCCCGTAAGGCCGGCTGCCCAGTGCAAGCTGAGGCTTTAGGCCAAAGCTATGAAGGCGCCCGTGACAAAGCTGAGTCGGTTTTGCTCCCGCTATTTGACTCATGGCGAACGGGCGGCCTGTCTGATCTTGTGCCGCAAAGGGCACTACCCGGCACATTCGATTGGCTTGCGAAAATCTTCAAGCAGCACCGCAGTTGGAATGAAATCGATAAAGCGACGCAACGCGTGTACGAACAGGGCCTCAATCTGGTCGCCGATCATGTACTAAAGGACGGTTGCAGAGTAGGCGCCAAACAGCTGACCTCATTCACACGAGGCTTTGTCGACGCGCTGTACGACAAGCTGCTCGTCGTTGAAGAGCACGACAGTGGCGGCAATACTATTTATCGAACACGTCGTCGTTTCGCCAATGCGGCCATGACTGCATGCCGCCGCGCTTGGTTCGTTGGTATCCGTGCGCAAGAAAGGGTCGTGCCCTCAGTCAATCCATTTGCGAAGATGGGCCTCAAGACACGCGCAGCTGGCCAAGCACATCGTCAGACCCCGACCGCGACTTGGGATGAACTTGTTGCATTTCGCAATAAAGCGAAGGAGCTTGGATTCACATCGATCGCTACGGCAGCGCTTGCCGCCTGGGAGTGGCTTCAGCGTGAGGAGCACCTATTCGGCGCATTCGAGATTAGGCACTACAGGCCGCCGGAGCGTCCTGACAGCGTTCACGTGGTTCATCCTAAAACAGCGGAGGAGGCGTGGTGGCCTCTATTTGATGCAGCTGGCCGGGCACTGTTTCCAGAACTCATGGATGAATTAGACACGATCAAAGAGAGCGCCATTGCCGGTCCCATATTCCGGCGCGACCACAAACATCGCCGCAACATAACGCCACTCCCATGGATTACGGCACGCGGGGAACTAGACTACCTCAGATCGACCGTCAAAAAGATCGTGCGCGCGGCGAAACTTCGTGACGAACTGTCGTTTAGTTCATTTCGTCACGGCGGATTCACCGAAGGCGCGGATGCGGATCTGACCGATGCCGAACTCCGCGCCGCTGGCCGGCATCGCTCTGCGCGCCAGCTACCGACCTACGCCAAGCGCACGCGGAAGCAGCTTGTTTCAGTGGCCACCAAGCGTCGCGCAGAAAGAACGAAAGCGGCTCATTTGTCGGAATGAGCGGCCAGTCCCTGTCGGAATGGTCTGCCGCAAGATCACCTAAGTCATTGATTTTATGGTGGGCGCACAAGGACTCGAACCTTGGACCCGCTGATTAAGAGTCAGCTGCTCTACCAACTGAGCTATGCGCCCTGATGCGAAACACCCGCACAGTACGGGTCTTCGCCTGGCACCACCACGTCTTCGATCCGCCAATACGCGTCTGTTTTACCGGCGAAAAGGGCGCCCGATGGCGCCCGCGGAGGCTGTATATCACCGCGATTTAGGGAGGTCCACCGCACCGGCTGCGCCTGTTCAAAGCGGGCGCGGGCGCTGCGCGGCAGATTTGGACTGGCCGAGGAATATACTTTGCGCGGCTGCCGGAACGTCAATCCGATTCTCAAAGTGGCGCACCGCGCTGGCACCGCGTTGCGCAAGGTCATCGCGCACGAGCAGACCGCGCAGCGCCGCCGCAGAATTGTCTCGTCGCGCTGATGAGTGAGCGGTCAGCCCAGTGAGGTAATGCCGCAATCTTTTTAAGCGCGGGCGCTGATCGCTAGTCGGCACTCGCCGCGTCGAAGAGATTCGCGACGCCGACAATGCCCCACATGAAGGCGAGGTAGCCGGCGAAAATGAAATAGCGCGCGCAATCTGGCGAGCTCAGGAAACTTTCGGTTCCATGAAACATGCCGGCACCATACGTCTAAATACCGACCCAATAGCAAAGGAATAAGCCGAACGCGCTTTAACGGTAACCGTTGGTTACCTAACAGCGGTGATTGTTGGCTTTTTGCGGTTATGCCGCCCGCCTCTCGCCGCAACTCGCGAGAGAGAGAGCGGCGGGGCCGTCGTCCTTAGTCCGGCCGGGATGCCAGGCGCGACCGTTCCCGCGTCACATCTTCCGCCGAAACCGCCGGAGCCGCCGCACCCCAGGCATTGCGGATGTAGGTGAGGACAGCCGCCACCTGAGCGTCATCGAGCTGCCATCCGTAGGCAGGCATGCCGGGAGAAGTGGGCTCGGTCGCCGTCGCAACGCTACGTGCCCCGCGAAGGACGACACGGATCAAACTCGCCGGGTCGTCGGAGCGCACGTTTGAGGAATCGGCAAGCGACGGAAACAGCTTCGGCGTGCCCCGGCCATCAAGCATATGACATGCCGAACATTCGTCACGATAGATCGCGGCGCCCGCCGTCATCGCCGGATCATCCGCCGGCAGGGACTTCGCGGTGTCTTGCCGGCCGGGAACCGATTTCAGATAAACGGCAATGGCGTGGAGATCGCCGTCGTCAAAATGTGAAGTCGACAATGACACAGCTTCCGCCATCGGCCCCGTGGCGGCGGAAGCTTTGTTGTGGCCCGCCTTCAAGTACGCGGCGATTTCGTCGACGGACCAATTGCCGATGCCGCGCGCCTTGTCGTCGGTAATGTCCGGAGCGAACCAGCCTTGAATTTTGGAGCCTTGCAGATACCGGCTCGTTTTATCCCCGCCCAGCAGTGTTTTTGGCGTATGGCACGCGCCGCAATGCGCAGGCCCGGTGACAAGATACGCGCCCCGGTTCCACTCCGCTGACTTTGCCGGATCGGGTCGATAGGTTCCCGCAGTGAAATAGAGCGCGTTCCAGACGCGCATAGCGGTGCGGATGTTGAACGGAAACGGCAGAGTGTTGGCCACAACGGCGTGGTGCGCTGGCTCGACCGTGTTCAGGTAAGCGCGGATCGCCAACACTTCCTCGCGAGTCATCTTGGTGTAGGCGTTGTACGGCATCGCCGGATAAAGCGGCGAACCGTCCTTGCGAATTCCCCTGCGCACCGCCGCGTCGAATTCGTCGTCGGTCCAGGCGCCAATTCCGGTTTCGCGGTCCGGCGTGATGTTCGGCGCGACAATATCGCCAAACGGCGTTTCGATCGGCAGGCCGCCGGCAAATCGCCAATGGCCCGGAACAGTGTGGCAGCTGCCGCAATCCGCCAGGATGGCGAGATAGCGGCCTTTGCTGATTTGCGTGAAATCCTGCGGATCAGACTGCCCGGCGATCGTCGGCGCGGATGTCAACAAAAGGGCTGCCGCGCACGCGAATGCGCGAAGGAGCCACGTATTGGCGCTTGCGCTATGCATCTACCAGCGGCCCTGGGTGCTTCAAATATTGACTGCGGATCGCCTCGGCTGCCCAGAACGCGAGCGCACCAACCGTGCCGGTCGGATTGTATCCGGCGTTCTGCGGGAACGCGCTGGCGCCAAGCACGAATAAATTCGACACGTCCCAGTTCTGCAAATACCGGTTGATGACGCTGGTTTTCGGATCGGCGCCGATGATGGCGCCGCCGTTGAGATGCGTGGTCTGGTAGGTCGTAACGTCGTATGGCGCCTTGCGGTATTCCTTCTCGACCACATTCGCGCCCATTGCCTTGATGATTTCGGCGAACTTGTCGGTCATGAAGCGGTTTTGTTTGATTTCATTGTCATGGAAATCGATGGTCATCCGCATCAGCGGGCGATTGAACCGGTCCGTGTAGGCAGGATCGAGGTCCAGGTAAATGTCACGATAGGAATAGAAGCTGCCGTGCACGCCGGTGCCGGGTTTTACCGTGGACAGGTAATTGTCGCGCGCCGCTTTCTTCCACTCCGCGCCCCATTTTGGCGTGCCAGGCGGCACGGGCGTTGTTTGGATCGGCCGGCCGCCAGTCTGCACCTGGCCCATATAGGCACCGCCGACAAAGCCATGCGGACCGTGATCGAAGTTGTCGCCATTGAATTCGTCGACGCACATGCCGATCGAGCCCGAGGCGATGAACGGATTGAAGTTGAATTTTTTGTTGTCGAAAAAGCCGTTCACGCTGGAAATCGTCTGGTGCGTGAAATTGCGGCCGACAACACCGGTATTGGCGGCGGGATCGTAGGGCTGGCTGATTTTCGAATGGAGCAGGAGCTGGGTATTGAACATCGAGTACGCCGACAAGATGACAAGGTCGGCCGGCTGCTCCCATTCCTGCAAACTCGTGTCGACGAAGGTGACGCCCGTCGCCATCTTGCCGGAGGCGTCGGTATTGATTTTGATGACTTCGGAATTATCGCGCAGCGAGAAATTCGATTTGCGGATCAAAACCGGCAGGATGGTCGTTTGCGGGCTCGCTTTGGAATAGTTGCCGCAACCGAACCATTCGCAAAAGCCGCAGTAAGTGCATTGGCCCATCCGCAGGCCCAGCGGATTGACATAGGGCTTCGACAGATTGCCCGACGGCTGCGGGAAAGGTTTATATCCCAGTTCGCGAGCGGCTTTGGCGAACAGGGTCGCGCCAAACGGCTGCGCCTGGGCTGGAGTCGGATATGGCCGCGAACGCGGGCCCTCGAAAGGATTGCCGCCGTCCTGTATTTGGCCCTTTAGATTTCCCGCGGTGCCGGAAGTACCGCAAAGATACTCAAACTGATCGTAGTGCGGCTCCAGGTCGTCATAGGTGACGCCCCAATCCTGAATCGTCATATCGTCCGGAAGGAATGCCGCACCGTAACGTTGCGTGAGATGCGTTCGCAGCACGAAATCCGATGGCAGAAAACGCCACGTCTCCGCGTTCCAATGCACGCCGCCGCCGCCGACGCCGTTTGGCGGCATAAATGCGCCCCAGCTTCGGATCGGCAGCGCAGTCTGATCGAGCTTGTTACGGAAGGTGAATGTGAGCTGATCGGGTCGCAAGAAAAGCTCGTGGCGAATCCGGTAGCGCAGCTCGTCCTGCATGTAGTTGGTCGGGAAATCCGTTGGCGAGTCGCGCCACGGGCCGCGTTCGATTGCGACGACGTCGAGGCCTTCGTCGGTCAACTCATGGGCCATGATCGAGCCGGTCCAACCCAGCCCGATGATCACGACGTCTTTCTTTGGCAATCTGCGAGCCATGGCCATCTCACCGCGCTTTCGGCGCCCACTCTGCGCGACCCGTCATGCTGACCGCCGGCAGCGGAAAGCGTTCGTTGTGGCGATCGACCCAGTCCAGATAATTATATCTCGTCCCCGGGTAGCCGATCATTTTCCACGCGACCATGCCGCGGTTACCGCCGTAGATCGGATCGGCGAAAAAGCCCATCTGAATATCTTTGATGGCGTCGGCGAAGAATGCTTTTCCATCGACACCGTCGAGTTTCAGTTCGCCGCTTTCAAGCTGGCTCAGCACCTTGTCCTTGTCGCTATCGGACAGATCGGCGAACTCCTTGCCCGCGTGCGTGGCCTTGCAGGCCTTGTCCAGTGCGGCGAGGCCTGAGCGATATTTATGCCTCGGGCCGCCTTCGGACTGGTCCCCTTGATTCTTCATGCCCGTCTGGAAAGGCGGCCGAACATAAAGACCGTCCTGCTCGCCATAAGGCCCGGCAAGCTGACGGTCGATGAAAACGGCGCAGCCGGAATCCGTACCGCCCGGCGTTTCCGGATCGGGCGGGATGACGCGATCAGCCATCGCTTCCATGGCTCGACCTTCAGCGCCCGAGAAGAACATCCAGGGTCCGGGTTTAACACGCACCGGAGGATCGCCGGCGTTCGGCGCCCACGGCATTTGACCGAAAATTGTGGAAGCCCGGCCCGAACTCACGCTCAGAAGCAGGACAGCCGTTCCGGCAAGCAAGTCGCGCCTACGGAATCCCGAGCGGGCCGGTTCGTCCATGGCAATGATCCTTTGGCAACAACGCAACAAGTGCGTCAAAAGTTTCGAACACGTCGCCGAGGAGAATTCAGAGTGGACCGAACGGCAATGACTGGGCGGCGCGTCTTCTAAACCGAATGTTTTCGTAAGCTTCGCGTTCAACGCCCCGACGGCATATTGAAAGAGTCACTCGAAAAAGACAACATCACGCAGTGTGTGCGGCAACATGTCGTTTTTGGCCGTTCCGCGGGCTGCTTCGTTTTTCGTCAATATTGCCGATTCTAAGTCGATTCAATCGACGCACGAAGACGATACGATAAAGCTTGGTCACATAAGTGGCTTGGTCACATAAGTGTCGCGTTTAGCGACGGGACAGGTGCATCGTGGGTTCGAATGTCGACCTGCGTACGGTCAATGCGAGTGCGAAAGAGCGCCCTAATCTGCCGGGCCGCATCGTGCTGGTCATGCAAGGCGGCGGGGCGCCGGGATCGTATCAAGCCGGCGCCTACCAGGCGCTGCATGAGGCTGGCATTGAACCCGATTGGATTATCGGCACCTCAATCGGAGCCATCAACGGCGCGATTATTGCCGGCAACAAAGCTTCCGACCGACTCGAGAAATTGAAGGAGTTTTGGGAGAGTCTCGATCCCCGTTTGCCCGAACCGTGGAATCAGATCTCGCCGCTGGTGAACGGCGTGCCGAGCTTCTTTTATCCGAACCCGGCACTGCTTTGGGGTATCGACACACCCGTGGGCATCGAGCAGGCCGCGATGTACCTTGTTGAGCCGCTCAAAAAAATGCTGCCGACGCTGATCGACTTCGAGCTCATCAATTCCGGCAATCCACGCTTCACGGTCGGACTCACCGCAGTCGAGACCGGCCACATGCGCTACTTCGACAGCAAACAAGAAAGAATCGCGATCGAGCACATCCTTGGCTCGAGTGCCGTTCCGCCATGTTTTCCAGCGGTACTGGTCGACGGTCAGTACTATTGGGACGGCGGCGTCTACTCGAATTCGCCGGTCGAGGTTGTGTTCGATGAATATCCCCGGCAGAACTCCGTCGTTTTCGCCGTCCAGATATGGCCGACGCGCGGACCGCAACCCGCATCGCTGTCTCACGCTTTCATGCGCGTAAAGGACATCCTGTTCGGCAGCCGCTCGAGAGGCCACATCAAGCGGCAAAGTGAACTTCATCGTATGCGACGTATCATTCGCGAACTGGCAGACATGCTGCCCGAAGAGCAAAAGAATTCCTCAAGGGTTAAGGAGCTTCGCGGGTGGGGCTGCACCACCACCATGCACCTTGTGGAAATCAATGCCCAACCGCTCGAGGGCGACAGCAATTCCCGGGATTTCGATTTTTCCCGGGCGACCGTTCAGAAACGCTGGCGGGCCGGTTACACCGATGCCTCCAGGATGATTTCCCGGCAACCGTGGAACGGTCCTATTGATCCTGCGACCGACCTCACAATTTACGCCTCTGACGCGTCACCGTAGGCAGACGCCCGAACGGGGGCCTTGGGGCTTCTTCTGCGCTGCCTGCCCTCGGCAATTCGCTTAACCGGGGCGAAATCAAATCAATGGGAGTTTTCTTATTTCACTAGAACCTTTTGGCAGGCCTGTGGCTTATATTTGGGGGGTAAAGGTGTCTCCAGCACCCAAGATCGAAGGTAGCCGGAGTTTCGAATGACGCCGTCTTTTCCGGTTGTCTTTTTGCTCGACGTCGATAACACCCTGCTCGACAACGATGCCATCCAGCAGGATTTGAAAGACCACCTGCAGGAGGTCTACGGGCGCGATGCGCGCGACCGCTATTGGAGAATCCTGGAGGATCTGTTCACGGAGCTTGGGTACCGTGACTATCTCGGAGCGTTGCAGCGCTTTCGTATCGAGCATCCTACCGAAGTCGAGCTTTTGGCGATGTCGTCTTTCCTGATCGACTATCCGTTTGCCGATCGGCTGTTTCCCTCTGTCATGCCCGTCTTGAAACACATGCGGCAATTCGGCCCAACGGTTATTCTCTCCGATGGCGACGTGGTTTTTCAGCCGCGCAAGGTCGAGCGGGCGGGTCTTGCGGAGGCCGTAGACGGCCGCGTTCTTATCTATATCCACAAGGAGCACGCCCTCGACGACGTGGCGCGGCGTTTTCCGGTCGAACATTATGTCGTCGTCGATGACAAGCTTCGCATCCTGCAGGCGATCAAACGCTCCTGGGGAGATCGCGTAACGACCGTATTTGTGCGGCAGGGCAGCTATGCGCACGATGCGAAAGCGCTCGCCACGTTTTCACCGGCCGATATCACCATCGAGCGTATCGGCGATCTTCTCGGCTTCGATCCTCGCCGGTTGAACACGGCGACACCAACTTCGTCCAAGTTAGAGGCAGCCCAATGAACCCTACAAAAGCGCTCCACGACCTCGGCCAAAGCCTTTGGCTCGACAACATCACCCGCGGTCTTCTCAACAGCGGAACGCTGCAACGCTACGTCGATGAATTCGCCGTAACGGGTCTTACTTCCAATCCGACAATCTTCGATCAGGCGCTCAGCAAAAGCGCCGACTATGACAGCGACATCGCGCAAGGCGCCTCCGGTGCGAAATCCCACGAGGATTTGTTTTTCGACCTCGCCCTGGCTGATTTGAAGCGGGCGGCGGATCTATTTTTGCAAGTATTCAAGCGCACCGACGGAGTTGATGGCTGGGTGTCCCTCGAACTCGCGCCGACACTGGCTTTCGACACCGAACGGTCGATTGCCGCCGCGCGCGATCTTCACCAGCGCGCCGGCAAACCGAACCTGTTCATCAAAATTCCGGGCACCAAAGAAGGCTTGCCCGCGATCGAAGCGGCGACATTTGCCGGGATTCCGGTGAACGTCACGCTGCTGTTCTCGCATGCGCAATATACTGCCGCGGCGGAAGCCTATCTGCGCGGGGTCGAGCGCCGCATCGACGCCGGTCTCAACCCTGCCGTCGCTTCGGTGGCATCTCTCTTTATCAGCCGCTGGGACGTCGCCACCGCCGGGAAAGTTCCTGCGGAGATCACCAATCGGCTCGGCATCGCGGTCGCCCAGCAGACCTATAAGGCTTATGTCGAACTCCTGACCTCGTCGCGTTTTCAGCGTGCCGCCAATGCCGGCGCCCGCATGCAACGCCTGCTGTGGGCCAGCACCGGCACCAAAGACCCCAAAGCGTCCGACATCCTCTATGTGAAGGCACTCGCCGCTCCTTTTACCATCAACACCATGCCGGAAGGCACGCTCAAGGCCTTCGCGGACCATGGCGAAATCGGCGGGACGATGGCAGCCGATGGGGACGACAGCGCGAAAGTACTCGCCGCGTTTGCCAAGGCGGGCATCGACACCGATGCGCTAGCGAAAAAACTTCAGGACGATGGCGCCGCGTCGTTCGAGAAATCGTGGAACGACCTGATGGCGGTCATCAAATCGAAGAGCGCGGCCATGCGCAAAGCGAGCTGACCGACATGGCCACCGCGTCCGGGCAACGAAAGCCTGCACCCGCAGCAGCCGGGGTTCCGTCCGCGGCCGTCCCGCCGTTACGGAAACGGCCTGCTTGGGCACTGCTCGAAAAGCACTATCAAGCTCTAAAAGACGTGCAGCTGCGTCAACTTTTCGCTGACGATCCAAAGCGCGGCGAGAGACTAGCGAGCGAAGCGGCGGGACTCTACCTCGATTACTCCAAGAACCGGATCACCGACGAGACACTGTCGCTGCTGTTGCGGCTAGCCGGAGAGTCGGCGCTACGCGATCAGATCGAGGCGATGTTCCGCGGCGAGAACATCAACGTCTCGGAGAACCGCGCGGTCCTGCATGTCGCGCTACGCGCGCCGCGGGGCGCCAGTATTGTCCACGACGGCCGCAACGTCGTGCCCGACGTTCACGACGTCCTTGATCGGATGGCCGAATTTTCCAGGCGCGTACGGTCGGGCGACTGGAAGGGCCCAACCGGCAAACGCATCCGCAACGTCATCAATGTCGGCATCGGCGGATCGGATCTCGGCCCGGTCATGGCCTATGAGGCGCTCAAACATTACAGCGACCGCGCGATGACGTTTCGCTTCATCTCCAACGTTGACGGCACTGATTTCGCCGAAGCGGTGGGCGATCTCGATCCGGCCGAAACGCTGTTCATTATCTCATCAAAAACCTTCACCACGCTGGAGACCATGACCAACGCGCGTACTGCTCGCGACTGGCTGTTGGAGGGCATGAAGGGCGAACAGGGAGCCATCGCCAAACATTTCGTCGCCGTGTCGACCAACGCGAAAGAAGTCGCGAAATTCGGCATCGACACCGCCAACATGTTCGGCTTCTGGGATTGGGTCGGCGGTCGTTATTCGATGGATTCGGCCATCGGCCTTTCGACCATGCTGGCGATCGGACCCGAGAATTTTCGCGCCATGCTCGGCGGCTTTCACGAGATGGACGAGCATTTCCGCCATGCGCCGTTCGAACAAAACCTGCCTGTGCTGATGGGCTTGCTCGGCGTGTGGTACACGGACTTCTTCGGCGCGCAGACCGTCGCCGTACTGCCCTACGAGCAGTATCTCAAACGATTTCCCGCTTATCTTCAGCAGCTCACCATGGAGAGCAACGGCAAGCACGTCACCGTCAATGGTGTGGGGGTTGATTACGACACCGGCCCGATCTACTGGGGCGAGCCTGGAACCAACGGGCAGCACTCATTTTATCAGCTGATCCATCAGGGCACGCGCCTCATTCCTTGCGACTTCATCGCGTTTGCGCGCCCGCTCAATCGGCTGGGCCGGCACCACGACCTGCTGCTCGCCAACGTATTTGCGCAAACCGAGGCGTTGGCTTTCGGCAAGACCGCCGATCAGCTTAAAGCGGAGGGCACGCCCGACTGGCTCATTCCGCACCGGTCATTCGAGGGCAATCGGCCGTCGAACACGTTACTGCTCGACGTTTTGACCCCGGCCAATTTGGGGAAGCTGGTAGCGCTCTACGAGCACATCGTCTTCACCCAGGGCACGATCTGGCAAATCGATTCCTTCGACCAGTGGGGCGTGGAGCTTGGCAAGGCGCTCGCGCAGCGGATCATCCCTGAGCTCGAAAGCAAAACCGAGCCTAAGCTCGAGCACGACAGCTCCACCAACACGCTTATCCGCCGATACCGCAAGCTCAAGGATGCCAACTGATGCAGCTCGGAATGATCGGCCTCGGCCGCATGGGTGGAAATATGGTGCGTCGCCTGTTGAAGGGCGGCCACGAGTGCGTCGTTTACGATGGATCGGCAAATGCGGTCGCCGAGCTCGTGAAAGAAAAAGCCATCGGCACCACAAAACTTGCGGATTTCGTCAAGAAACTGACCACGCCGCGCGCTGTCTGGCTGATGGTGCCGACTGGCGTGGTAGATAACGTGATTGCCGATTTGCTGCCGCATCTTGAAGGCGGCGACATTCTGATTGACGGCGGCAACTCGTATTACATTGACGATATTCGCCGCGCCAAGGAGCTCAAATCGAAGGGCCTTCATTTTGTCGATGTCGGCACCAGTGGCGGCGTGTGGGGGCTGGAGCGCGGGTATTGCATGATGATCGGCGGCGAGGCCGAAATCGTAAAACGCCTCGATCCGATTTTTGTGACGCTGGCGCCGGGGCGCGGCGACATCGCGCGCACGCCCGGCCGCGAAAAAGCCAACGGCACGGCCGAACAGGGCTATCTGCATTGCGGGCCCAATGGCGCCGGTCATTTCGTCAAAATGGTGCATAACGGCATCGAGTACGGCGTGATGGCCGCTTATGCCGAAGGGCTTAACGTGCTCAACGCCGCCAACGTCGGAAAGAAAACCGCGACGGTTGACGCGGAAACCACGCCGCTGCGCGACCCCGAGCACTATCAATACGATTTCAATCTTGCCGACGTTACCGAAGTCTGGCGGCGCGGCAGCGTGATTGCATCATGGCTACTCGATCTCACTGCCGCGTCGCTCGTCCAGGATCCCGCGCTGAGCAAATTTGCCGGGCGCGTATCGGATTCCGGCGAAGGCCGCTGGACCATCAAGGCGGCGATCGACGAAGGCGTACCGGCTTTCGTGCTTTCGTCGGCGCTTTACGAGCGATTCAGCTCGCGCGGAGAGGCGGATTTCGCCGACAAGGTGCTTTCCGCCATGCGTTATCAGTTCGGGGGACATATCGAAAAGCCGGGCGCCAAGCGCGCCGGCTAACAGGTGGAGTTAAGCCCCGTGCAACAGGCAAGACCGAAAAGCTTGACCGGTCCCGAACTCGACGAGCTCGCGATCAACACCATTCGCACCCTGTCGATCGACGCGGTCCAGCAGGCGAATTCCGGCCATCCCGGCACGCCGATGGCGCTGGCTCCGCTCGTCTACGTGATCTGGAACGAGGTCATGCGCTTCGATCCGCAGGATCCGATCTGGCCAAACCGCGATCGCTTCGTCCTATCCAATGGCCATGCCTCCATGCTGCTGTGGTCGGTATTGTTTCTGACCGGCACGCGCGCGGTGAACGCCGAATACGAGCAGTTGGGCGCTCCCGCGGTTACGCTCGACGACATCAAGCATTTTCGCCAGCTCGGCAGTAAAGCGCCAGGACATCCGGAATATCATTTGACGTCTGGCGTCGAGGCGACGACCGGCCCCCTCGGGCAGGGCGTCTCCATGAGCGTCGGCATGGCCATCGCGCGCAAATGGCTTGGCAGCCGCTACAACAAGCCGGGCTTCGATCTGTTCGACTACAATATCTACACCGTTTGCGGCGACGGTGACTTGATGGAAGGAGTAAGCTCGGAAGCGGCCTCGCTTGCCGGCCATCTCGCGCTCGGCGATCTGTGCTGGATCTACGACAACAATCACATCACCATCGATGGCAAGACCAAGATCACGTTCACCGAAGACGTCGCCGCGCGCTTCGCCGCCTACCAGTGGAATGTGCTGCACGTCACCGATGCCAACGATCTTGAAGCCATCGGCGACGCGCTCGCGACATTCCGCAAGACGAAAGAGCGGCCGACCTTAATTATTCTCAATAGCCACATCGGCTACGGCTCGCCGCACAAAGTCGATACCTCCGCCGCACACGGCGAGCCTTTAGGCGAAGAGGAAGTGAAGCTCGTCAAGCGCGCCTATCATTGGCCGGAGGACGCCAAGTTTCTCGTGCCTGACGGCGTCAAGGAGCATTTTGCCGACGGCATCGGGCAGCGCGGCGGCAAGGCGCGGCGCGACTGGGAGGCGATGTTCGGCAAATATCGTGAGCGTTTCTCCGATCTCGCGGCGGAAGTCGACCTGATGCAGCGGCGGGAGTTGCCGGCCGGGTGGGACCGCAACCTCCCGGGTTTCCCCGCAGATGCGAAAGGGATCGCTGGGCGCGATGCATCGAGCAAGGTTCTCAACGTTCTCGCCCAGAACATTCCGTGGTTCATGGGCGGTTCCGCCGATCTCGCTTCGTCAAATCGCACGGCACTGACGTTCACCGGTGCAGGCGACTTTGAACCCGGATCGCCGGGCGGCCGCAACCTGCATTTCGGCATCCGCGAGCACGCCATGACGGCGATCGTGAACGGACTGTCGTTGTCGAAGATCCGCGCCTACGGCTCGACATTCCTCGTTTTCACCGACTACGCCCGGCCGGCCATCAGGCTCTCGGCCATCATGGAGCTGCCGACCATTTTTGTCTGCACGCATGACGCCATGGGCGACGGCGAAGACGGACCGACCCATCAGCCGGTCGAGCAGCTCATTGCGCTGCGCGCCATCCCCGGTCTGACCGTCATTCGCCCTGCGGATGCGAACGAGGTCGTCGAAGCATACCGGTACATCCTGCAGCTCCGCCACGAGCCGGCTTTGCTTGCATTGTCGCGGCAACCGCTGCCGACATTCGACCGCTCCAAATATGCATCGGCGGCAGGCGTATCGCGCGGCGCCTACATCATGGCAGAGACGTCGGGCGGTGCGCCCGAAATTATTCTCATTGCTTCGGGAAGCGAAGTCGTTCTGGTCATCGAGGCACATGAAACGCTGGCGGCGAAAGGCATCCGGTCGCGGGTCGTTTCCATGCCGTCTTGGGACATTTTCGAGCATCAATCGCAATCGTATCGCGACGAGGTCCTGCCGCCGGCAGTGAAGGCACGCCTTGCGGTCGAGCAAGGATCGACTCTCGGCTGGGACCGCTATATCGGGCCCACCGGCCGCATCATCGGCATGCACACTTTCGGCGCGTCGGCGCCGCTCAAAGCGTTGCAGCAGAAATTCGGTTTCGAGCCGGACCGCGTCGTTTCAGTCGCCATGGAGCTACTCGGCCGCAGTTAGCGGGTGACGCCGCGAAGGCGGCCCTCATAAAGCTGAGCGAGACGAAGGACCGGGATATGCTGGATACGAAAGCCAAAGTTACCAAAGCCGACACGACGGACACCCGGCCGCTGCAGCAGCCGGAAAGCGCGCCGCCCGCGCCGCCGTGCGCGATGGTGATCTTCGGCGCGGCAGGTGATCTGACCAAACGACTGGTGGTCCCTGCCCTCTACAATCTGGCGCAAGCCGGACAACTCTCGGACAAATTCCAGCTTGTCGGCGTCGATCACAATGCCCGCAGCATCGAGCAATGGCGCAAAAACCTTGCCGATGCGATGGCGGAGTTCGTCGGCCGTGGCGGCGAGTTTGAAGTCGACGCCATCGATCAAAAGGCGTGGCAATGGCTCAGCGACCGGATGAGCTATCTTCAGGGCGACCTGAACGACGCCGGCGCTTACGTTAAGCTCCGCGACCATCTGGCCGCATTGGACAAGAAAGCCGCGACCGGCGGAAACTACCTGTTCTACCTTGCGGTCGGCGATCGTTTCTTCGCGCCCGCGATCGCGCACCTTGGCGCCGCGGGTCTCACAACCGAAAAGGATGGCAAGTGGCGACGGGTCGTGGTCGAAAAGCCGTTCGGCCACGATCTGCAATCGGCGAAGGCGCTGAACGCCGACATTCTGAAAACGCTCAAAGAACATCAGATCTACCGGATCGATCATTTTCTCGGCAAGGAAACGGTTCAGAACATCATGGCGTTGCGCTTCGCCAACGGCCTGTTCGAGCCGCTGTGGAATCGCCAGCAGATCGATCACGTCCAGATCACCGTTGCCGAAACGCTTGGCGTCGAGCACCGCGGCAATTTCTACGAAAAGACCGGCGCACTGCGCGACATGGTGCCCAACCACGTCTTTCAGCTTTTGGCGATGACAGCGATGGAGCCGCCGATCTCCTTCGATGCCGATGCCGTGCGCAGCAAAAAGACGGAAGTCATACAGGCGATTAAGCCAATCACTCCGGAACAAGCGTTGCGCGTCGCGGTGCGCGGACAATATGGCGGCGGCACCGTGATGGGCGAAAGCGTGCCGCCGTATCGCCAGGAAGAACTGGTTGCGCCGGATTCGCCGATCGAGACTTACGTCGCTTTGAAACTCAGCATCGATAATTGGCGCTGGGCGGGCGTGCCGTTCTATTTGCGCACCGGCAAGCGCCTGCGTCGCCGATCAACTGAAATTGCGATTCGTTTTCATCAGGCGCCATACGCGTTGTTTCGCGGCACTTGTGTGGAGCGAATGCATCCCAACTGGATGATCCTGCGCATCCAGCCTGACGAAGGCATCGCGCTGGAATTCGCCGCCAAGCGCCCCGGCCCCGTCGTCAAGCTAAGCACCGTCAGCATGGATTTTGCCTACAAGACTTACTTCAAGGTCGCCGCCAACACCGGTTATGAGACACTGCTCTATGACTGCATGATCGGCGACCCGACCTTGTTCCAGCGGGCCGACACCGTCGAAGCCGCCTGGCAGGTCGTGCAGCCCGTTCTCGATGCGTGGGCGGCCACTCCCCCGCGCGACTTTCCGAACTATGCCGCCGGCAGCGATGGCCCGGCCGCGGCGGATGAATTGCTGGCCCGCGACGGCCGGGCGTGGCGTCCGCTCAATCACGCAGGCTGAAGAGAGCAATGGCGAGCAAGCGCAAGATCGGGTTGGTCCTCGCCGATGTGGACGGCACGCTCGTCACCGAGGACAAGATTTTGACCGAACGGGCGCGCAGCGCCGTCCGGGCGTTGCACGACGCCGGAATCCGGTTCGCCATCACCAGCGGGCGGCCGCCGCGTGGCATGGCGATGCTGTTCGACCCGCTCGACCTGAACACCCCGATCGCCGGTTTCAACGGCGGGCTTTTTGTCAAACGCGACCTCGCCATTCTGGAAGAAAAGACGGTGCCGCCGGACGTCGCGCGCGAGGCCATCGATCTGATGCGGGCGCGCGGCCTCGATACCTGGGTCTATAGCGGCAATGATTGGCTGATCACCAAAAAGGATGCGCCGCACGTTGCCCGCGAGGCCTGGACCGTCAAGTTCGAGGCCAAGGTCGTGGCAGACGTTCGCGAACATCTAAAGGACGTCGCCAAGATCGTCGGCATCAGCGACGATCTCGACAAGGTGCGGGATTGCGAAACCGCGGCGCAATCCGCGTTCGGCGATCGTGCGACCGCCAGCCGGTCGCAGCCGTACTATCTCGATGTAACCAACAAGAATGCGAACAAAGGCGCCGTGCTGGATTATCTCTCGCAGCATCTCGGCGTACCCGCGGCTGAAATCGCGACCATCGGCGATCAACCGAACGATGTGCTGATGTTCAAGCGCTCAGGCTTCAGCATCGCCATGGGTAATGCTTCCGACGAGGTCAAGGCGCAGGCCTCGGCCGTCACCGCCTCTTACAATGATGAGGGTTTTGCCAAGGCGATGGAAGCCTTTATCCTTGCTGCGGCGAAGTAGAGCACATGGCCCCGGCAATTGGACGCGTCGAAGTATTCCCCGACCCGCCGGCGCTCGCGCATCACGTTGCGGAGTGGATGACGCAGGCGGCACTGGCGACACGTGGATCGTTTCGTGTCTCGCTGTCCGGTGGTTCGACACCGAAGGCGCTCTATGCCCTCCTCGCCTCGGATAAATTCAAAACCCGTTTCCCCTGGCAGCGCGTCTTCTGGTACTGGGGCGATGAGCGCTTCGTTCCTTACGATCATCCGGACAGCAACTATCGAATGACCCGCGAAGCCATGCTGTCCAAAGCGCCGGTGCCGCCGGAAAACATTTTTCCAATCCCGACCGACGGCGATCCCGACGACGCCGCGCGGCGCTACGAGCACACTTTGCAGGAGGCCTATGGGGCAGCGACGCTGGACCCGCAGCGCCCGTTGTTCGATATCACGCTGCTTGGCCTTGGCCCGGACGGCCACACCGCATCACTGCTGCCAGGCGAGCCTGTGTTGCAAGAGCGGACCCGCTGGGTAGCGGCGGTATCGCACGGCCGGCCCGAAGTACGGATCACTCTGACTTATCCCCCGATCGACAGCAGCCGGCGGGTCGCCTTTCTTGTGGCAGGCAAGGACAAAGCCCCTATTTTCAGCAAGATACGTCGAGGCAATAGCGACCTTCCGGCGGCACGCGTTCGCCCCGTCGGCGAGTTGATCTGGTTCGTCGATCATGCCGCCGCAAGCGAGGACAATGCCTCTTCCCTCGCGCAGACGCAGACGCCATGACGTCAGGAAGAGCGTCCACGCATGTGAGCGCGCGCCGCGCGGCGCCATCGATCATCATCGCACCTTCAATTCTATCGGCCGACTTCGCGCGATTGGGAGAAGAAGTCCGCGCCATCGACGCGGCCGGCGCTGACTGGATTCACGTCGACGTCATGGACGGACATTTCGTCCCCAACATCACCATCGGCCCGGGCGTGGTACAGGCGATCCGCCGCGCGACAACAAAGCCCCTCAACGTTCATTTGATGATTGTCGAGCCGGAGCGTTATCTCGACGCGTTTGCCGAAGCCGGCGCGGATCACTTGCTGGTGCAGGCCGAGCCTGGCTCAACGACGCACCTGCATCGGGTGCTGTCGCGCGTTCGCGCACTGGGCAAGAAAGCAGGCGTTGTGCTCGATCCGGCAACGCCGCCGGAGTTGGTCGAATATGTCCTGCAGCTGTGCGACGTTATTCTGGTCATGACCGTCAATCCCGGCTTCGGCGGGCAAAAATTCATTCCGGAGATGCTGCCAAAAATTCGGCGCCTGCGCGCCATGTGCGCCGAGCGCAACCTGCACCCGGTCATCGAAGTCGATGGCGGCGAGAACGCGACAACTGCGGCGCAGGCGGCTGCTGCGGGCGCTAATGCGATCGTCGCCGGTTCGGCGATTTTTGAATCAAAGGATTATGCAAGGGCCATCGCCGAGCTTCGCGCCAAAGCCGCATCCGCCGCCGTAATCTCATGAGCCACGACGCTTCGACACCTCCTGCCGACGTAAACGCGCTCAAGCGCGCCGCCGCCGAAGCCGCGGCGCAAACGGTCGAAAATGACATGGTCGTCGGACTTGGCAGCGGCTCGACGGCGGCATTCGCGGTAGAAGCGCTCGCCCGGCGGCATCGCGAAGGCTTGCGTTTTGTTGGCATCCCAACCTCGGAGCGCACGGCAACGCATGCGCGCGCCGCGGGAATCCCTCTGACCTCATTTCGCGAACAACGGCAGATCGACTTGACGATCGACGGGGCCGACGAGGTCGAGCGCGGCACGCTCAATCTCATCAAGGGCGGCGGTGGTGCACTGTTGCGCGAAAAGATCGTTGCCGCTGCGAGCCATCGCCTCGCGATTGTTGTCGACGGCGGCAAAATGGTGGACCGGCTCGGCACGCGAATGCCGCTGCCGGTAGAAGTGGTTGCCTTCGGCCTGGAGGCGACGCGCGAGTCGCTCGAAGTGCTCGGCGCCAGTGCTCGCACGCGGCTTGTGTCGGGCACGCCGTTCGTCACCGACGGCAGCAACTACATTCTCGACTGCGACTTCGGCCGCATCGACGAGCCGGCGCGGCTGGAACAGCGTATCCGACGCATTGTCGGCGCCGTCGAAAGCGGGCTGTTCGTCGGCCGCGCCGATCCGGTTTTTGTCGCCGACGCCTCCGGCGTGCGTCGCCTCAATAGCGCCGGGCGCCACCGTGGCAGTCCGCCGATCCTGGTGATGATGGGCGTATCCGGGTCCGGCAAATCAACCATTGCCGAAGAACTTTCGGCGCGGCTCGGATGGCCGTTTCAGGAAGGCGACTCGCTCCATCCGGAGACCAATATCGCCAAGATGCACGCCGGCATGCCGTTGACGGACGCCGACCGGCTGCCGTGGCTCGAACGCGTGGCGGCGTGGATTGACGGGCAGCGCGCCAAGAAAGAGCCGGGCATCATCACCTGCTCCGCACTCAAACGGTCTTATCGTCAGATCGTCATTGGTAACCGGCCGCAGGTGCGGCTGGTTTATTTGCGTGGGGGCAAGGATGTGATGGCCGAACACCTGGCGGGGCGCCACGGCCATTTCATGCCGCCGGAGTTGCTGCGGAGCCAGATCGACACCCTGGAAGAACCGGACCCGAGCGAGGATGCGCTGACGGTTGATGTCGGTGCGTCGCCCGCTCAGGTCGCCGACGAGATCATTCGGCTTCTCGGTACTTCAGTGACCATTTCGCAAAGTACGGGCCTGCCCTCCCCCTGAGCGGTGGCCGGAACGAACCTTTTGCCCGCCTGCGTGTTATAGGGCGGATGGGCAAACAACCTTCGGCAAATGTGGCGGCGCCAGTGTTAGCGCACGGCGTTGCGCGCCTTCCGGCGGTGGAAGTCGCAAGCTACAACGTTGAGTTAAAAGACGATGAGGGGTTCGTCGGCGATCGCGCCAGCAAGGGTGCCTTTCGCAAATTCATCGACAATTGGCGAAAGCCGATGCGGGACATTGACCACGACCCGTTCGGCGACGAGCCCTCAAGCAAAATTGCAAAGAAAAAGCTCGACCAGCTGCTTGCCAGCGGCGACCCCGAGACCGCCGGAGTCATCCAAAGCGCCATCGAATCCTTCGCGCAAGAACTTGCGATAGTGTTGCGGCGTTTTCTGAAGCTCAAAGGCTGGAAGGATGCCTCGCGCATTGTCATCGGCGGCGGTTTTACCGGCAGCCGCGTCGGCGAGCTTGCAATCGGCCGCGCCAGCGTGCTGCTCAAACTCGACAAGATCACCGCAGAGATCTGCATTATCCGCAACGATCCGGACGAGGCCGGCCTGCTCGGCGCGACGCAGCTTGTCCCGGCGTGGATGTTCGAGGCCCACGACGCCATCCTCGCCGTCGACATCGGCGGCACCAATATCCGCGCCGGCGTCGTGCAGCTCAACCTGCGCAACGCGCCGGATTTGTCGAAGGCCAAGGTGTGGAAGTTCGAACTCTGGCGCCACGGCGACGAGAAACTCAACCGCGAGGAAGCGGTCGACGGCTTGATCAGCATGCTGCAACGCCTCATCAACCGGGCGAAGAAGGAAGATTTGCGGCTCGCGCCCTTCATTGGCATCGGCTGTCCCGGCAAGATCGATCCCGACGGCTCGATCGAAGCTGGCGCCCAGAACCTTCCAGGCAACTGGGAAAGCAGCCGCTTCAATCTGCCGAAGATATTGTTTGAAGCGATCCCGCGCATTGGCGACCACGAGACCGCGATTGTCATGCACAACGACGCCGTGGTGCAGGGTCTGAGCGAAGCGCCGTTCATGCGCGACGTCGAGACCTGGGCGGCGTTCACCATCGGCACCGGCTTGGGCAACGCGCTGTTGGTCAATCGCGAGCAGTAGGCCGTCCGTTTGCGGCGCGCCGCGCCCTCCTCCCATCTTGTCGTCGATGAAGGCGGTGCTTAACCTCGGAGGATCGGTCCGGGGGATAATGTGCGATTTGCCCTTGCGCTCATGTTGGCCTCCATCGTCGCCAGCGCTGACGCCGATCGCGTCAGGGCTCAAGTCTCCGACGGCATTGTCAGAATAGGCGTGCTCAACGATCAGTCCGGGCTTTACGCGGATTTAGGCGGCGCCGGCTCGGTGATCGCCGCCAAAATGGCGGTCGAGGACGCGGGCGGCTCGGTGCTCGGCAAGCCGGTGGATGTCATTTTCGCCGACCACCAAAACAAGGCCGATATCGGCGCCGCAATTGCGCGGCAATGGTTTGACGCTGAAAAAGTCGACCTCGCCATCGGCTTCGACAATTCCGCGGTGGCGCTTGCGGTCGCACAGCTTGCCGCCGAGCATAACCGTATCGCCATCGCCGGCGCGGTCGGCTCGACGGCCTTTACCGGCAAGTCCTGCACGCCCACCGAAGCGTCGTGGATCTATGACAGCTACGCGCTGACCACCAGTCTTGCCCGCTCGGTCGTGGCCGAAGGCCGCGATAGCTGGTTCTTCCTTACCGTCGATTATGCGTTCGGTCATTCGCTGGAAGCCGACGCCACCAGCGCGGTGCACGCTGCCGGCGGCAAGGTGCTCGGCAGCGTCCGCCATCCGCTCAACACACCCGATTTCAGTTCTTATCTCCTGCGGGCGCAAACCTCCGGCGCCAAGGTGGTCGCCCTCGCCAACGGCGGCGGCGACATGATCAACGCCACCAAACAAGCCAACGAATTCGGCTTGACGCGCGGCGGCCAGAGCATTGTTTCGCTTCTTGTCTTCATTACCGACATCCACAGCATCGGGCTGAAAAACGCTCAGGGTCTGAAATTCGTCACTGGTTTCTACTGGGACCGCAACGCGGAGACCCGCGCCTGGTCGAAACGTTTTTTTGCCCGCCACGACGCCATGCCGACGCAAGCGCAAGCAGCTGTCTATTCCGCCGTCCGCCATTATCTCGGCGCGGTCGCCGCCGCCGGTACCGATGAAGCCAAGGCGGTGATGGCGAAGATGCGCGAGACGCCGGTCAACGACTTCTTCGCCAGGAACGGCCGCCTGCGCGAAGACGGCCGCCTCCTCCACGAGATGTATTTCGCGCAAGTCAAAGCGCCCGAAGAATCGAAAGAGCTGTGGGACTATTACAAGATCCTTGGCGCCATTCCCGCCGAACAAGCCTTCCGCTCACTCGAGGACGGCGGGTGTCCGCTGGTAAAGAAGTAGTTCCGCCGCTTTAAAGTCGTCGAAACGGCCGGGGGCTCGTCCGCATTACCCCACATCCGTCGAGTGGATGCGCCGCTCTTCGCGCTGGCCGCGCAGCCGACGTGCGACCAGCTTGTTGAGCGCGGCAAGGTACGCCTTGGCCGAGGCGACGAGCGTGTCGGGATCGGCGCCCTTGGCGGTGACGCTGCGGCCGTTTTCCGACAGGCGCACCGAGACTTCGGCCTGCGCGTCGGTGCCTTCAGTCACCGCGTGCACCTGATAGAGCTCGAGCTTCGCCTCGTGCGGCACCATCACTTTGATGCAGTTAAACGTGGCGTCGACTGGACCATTGCCGTCGCACTCCTCGATCAGCGAGCGGCCGTCGATGTCGAGCTTCATGGTGGCGCGCTGCGGGCCGCGCGTGCCGGCCATGACAGAGAGCCAGACGAGTTTGATGTGATCCTGCGCAGTCGCGATCTCCTCGTCGACCAATGCTTCGAGGTCCTCGTCGTAGACGTGCTTCTTCCTGTCGGCGAGCGCCTTGAAGCGCACGAAGGCGTCTTCGAGTTGATTCCCGGCGAGCCTATAGCCAAGCTCTTCGAGCTTGTGCACGAAGGCATGCCGTCCCGAATGCTTGCCCATCACCAGCGAGGTCTGCTTCACGCCGACATCCTCGGGCAACATGATTTCGTAGGTCTGCGTGTGCTTGAGCATGCCATCCTGGTGGATGCCGCTCTCATGAGCGAACGCGTTCCGGCCGACGATCGCCTTGTTGTATTGCACCGGGAACGAGGTCACTGCGGACACGAGCTTGGACGCCCGCGTCAGCATTTTGGTGTTGATGCCGGTCCAGTACGGCATGACATCGTTGCGCACTCGCATCGCCATCACGACTTCTTCCAGCGAAGCGTTGCCGGCGCGCTCGCCGATGCCGTTGATGGTGCATTCGATCTGGCGGGCGCCGGCGCTCACGCCGGCGAGCGAATTCGCCACCGCCATGCCGAGATCGTCATGGCAGTGCACGGAGAAACGCGCTTGATCGGAATTGGGCACGCGCTCGCGCACCATCTTGAACAGCGCGCAATATTCCTCCGGCGTCGAATAGCCGACGGTGTCGGGAATGTTGATGGTGGTAGCGCCGGCCTTGATCGCCGCTTCGACGCAGCGGCAGAGGAAATCGTGCTCGGTACGGGTGCCATCCTCGCTCGACCATTCGACGTCGTCAGTATGGCCACGCGCCCGCGTCACCTGCGCGATCACCATCTCGTAGACCTGGTGCGGCTCCTTTTGGAGCTTGTACTTCATGTGGACCGGCGAGGTAGACAGGAAGGTATGAATCCGCCGCCGCTTCGCCGGCTTGATGGCCTCGGCGCAGCGGTCGATGTCGGCGAACGCGGCCCGGGCCAGGCCGCAAATCACGGCGTTCTTGCTGCGCTTGGCGATTTCGTTGACGGCGGCGAAGTCGCCTTCCGAGGCGATGGGGAATCCGGCCTCGATGATGTCGACCCCCATTTCGTCGAGCAGCTCGGCGACCTGAAGCTTTTCCTCATGGGTCATCGTGGCGCCCGGACACTGTTCGCCGTCGCGCAACGTGGTATCGAAAATAACGACGCGGTCCTTTTCGGACTGAGCATTAGCGGTCATGATATCTGCTTCCTTTTTCGTCAGCGCCGCCGGGCAAATATCCAGCCCTCGGGCGCTCTGGGTTTCGTGGCTCAAGCCGACCCCTGAGTGCCCAGGCGAGAACGCCCAGCCGGCCCTCAGGGGGCGATAAGGAGCAGAAGCCCGCCGAGAATGAGGGAAGCGCCGCCGTCGGCCGCGTCGGCCGTCCACCCGGTAGCGCTGATCTGGTGGCTTTTCGCCATCATCTGCCCTCGGCCCAAATTCCTCGGTCAAGATCGCGGAATGCGATGAATTCCGCGTTAATCCAGGGACCGCGGCTCTTGTATCGGATCGGCCAGCCGCGGCGCAAGACCCCGATTGTCGAGATAGTGCTACAATCGAGGAAACGACAGGGAGGCTGACCTATGATTGTCGAGTACGTGCAGTTCAAATATCCGGCCGGCTGGAGCCGCGAGCAAATACTGGATGATGCCCGCCCCACCGCGGTCAAGTGGCGGGCCAACGAGGAACTAGTCCGCAAGCACTATATCGCCGGCGAAAACGGCAACGGGGGCGCCTTTTACATCTGGCCATCGAAAGAGGCGGCGCAGCGCGGGCACGACGCCGCCTGGCGCGCCAATATCGAAAAACGCACCGGCTCGACGCCCGTCATCACCTACTTCGATCTGCTGATGATCGTCGACAACGAAGCCGGCACGACGACAGAGTTTCCGGCGAGCGTTTCTGCCGAAGCGGCCGAATAATTTCTCAAGACGTTGTGGCTGTGCGGACGCAAAGCCAGACTCGGGTCGAGGCGGAGGTTCCCGCCTCGCAAGGGCTCGCGAGCGACTTTGACTTAAAGAAATTGTCCGCCGAATTTCTCGCCGACCCCTACCCTACCTACCGCGCGCTGCGTCAATTCGATCCGGTACACCGCATGCCGGACGGATCCTATTTTTTGACGCGCTATGAGGATTGTCTGTCCGTCTATCGCGAGACCGAGATCTGGAGCTCGGACAAGAAAATCGATTTTCGGCCGAACTTCGCCGCGAGTCCTCTTTACGAGCATCACACCACCAGCCTTGTTTTCAACGACCCACCGTATCACACGCGCGTGCGCAGGCTGCTGGCGCCGGCGTTCACGCCACGCGCGTTGCGGGTGTTGCAAAGCCGAGTCGAGAACCTCGTCGATCGGCTGCTCGATGCGGCGGCCGAAAAAGGCGAAATCGACGTGATTGCGGATTTCGCCTCAGCTATTCCGGTGCAGCTCATTGGCGACATGCTCGGCATCCCGCAGGACGAGCGTGGTCCGCTCCGCGCCTGGTCGCTGGCGATCCTCGGCGCGCTCGAGCCGGTCCTCAGCCGCCAGCAATTTGAAACCGGCGTCAACGCGGTAGTGGAATTCAAGGATTATTTGGACCAGATTATTTCCGAGCGGCTGAGAACGGCGCACTCCGATCCGGCGGAAATTCTGAGCAAGCTGGTAGAGGCCAGCGATTGCGCGGCGCAACGTCATGACAGCGAGCGCCTCGCCAAGCTCGAACTGATCCACAATTGCATTTTTCTTCTCAATGCCGGTCATGAGACGACGACCAACCTCATCGGCAACGCCATGGATCTTCTTGTCCGGCATCCTGATGCGATGCGCGATTTGCGCGAGCACCCGGACGTCATCGAGACGGCGGTGGAAGAATTTTTGCGGATGGAAAGCTCAAACCAGCTCGGTAATCGTCGAGCCTTGAAAGACACCGCATTTGGCGGCGTCGCTGTTCCGGCCGGAAGTTATGTGCACATTTGCATCGGCGCCGCCAATCGCGACCCGGAGCAATTCACCGATCCCGATCGCCTCGATATCCGCCGCCAGCCGAACCGGCATCTCGCGTTCGGCACCGGCATTCATGCCTGCGCCGGGATGACGCTGGCGCGCATGGAGGCGCAAGTTGCCATCGGCAGGCTGCTGCGACGCTTCAGCCGGATCGAGCCCGCGGCCGCACCGGTGCGTGGTGGCCGCGCGCGCTTCCGCGGCTTTAATTCGTATCCGGTGCGCCTGAGCACTTGAGCATGAGGGCGGTCCCGCGACCACCTTCGCCTCAAAGTATTCCCACGAAGCGAATGAGCCCGTAGCTCATTGCGCCAAGCACGATCAGCGACGCCGTTACCGCCAGCGTCACCCGCACGCCAGTCCGCGCGACGACCCGCACATCGACGCCCAGGCCGAGCGCCGCCATGGCCACGGTCGTCAGGAAGCCGGCGGTACGCGTAGTCGGCGACACAAGGCTTTGCGGAATCACGCCCAGTGAGCGGGCGATCAGCGCGATCAAGAAACCAATGATGAACCAGGGAACGAGTTCACCCAGTCGGGGGCCGTGCCTTTCGGACGGTGCTTGCTTGGAGACAGGGCGCAGGCTGCCTGGGAATAGTGAAAAACCGAGCACCACCGGTCCGAGCATAAGTACGCGCACGAGTTTAATGACCGTTCCGACCTGGTTGCTCAGTTCTCCGATTGGCAGCGTCGCGGCGAGAACCTGCGGCACGGCGTAAACGGTCAATCCGGCAAGCACGCCGTATTGTGTCAAGGATAGCTGCAAGACAGGAACGAGAAGCGGCAGTCCAAGCACGACCACGACGCCAAGAACGGCGGTAAAGGAAATCGACGACGCGACGTCGTCACTGTCCGCGCCGATGACGGGCGCCAGAGCCGCAATCGCCGAGTTTCCGCATATCGAGTTGCCGCAGGCGATTAGAATGGACATGCGTTTTGGCAAGCGAACGGCTTGGCAAATCAGGAAGCTGGCGCCGATGCTCACCGCGACGATGCAGGCGATACCTACGATCAACACCGGTCCGAGCGACAAAATGGTGGCAATGCTCACCGAGGCGCCAAGCATGACGATGGCGAGTTCGAGTACAAATTTTGCGCTGAAATTGATGCCGGGAATCCACCGCGGTCCGGGACTCCACACGGTCCGGATCGCCACGCCGAGGAGAATCGCGACCACAATGGCTTCGAGATAAGGCTGTCCGGCAAAATGTATTTCGGCCTGCTGCAGCAAGATCGCAGCGATCGTGATGGCAATGCAAACCACAAAGCCCGGCAGGACAGGTTTGAGATGATCGATCAAAATGGACCGCCCGCTGCCCGCCTGTTCGCAGTCCGACCGGTGCTCACGGCAGCCGCGGACCTGCGCGCCGCAGCGAGCCGGTAATCAGAACGATTCAGTGATGTCGTCCGGTGTCCCAAATTCGCCGTCCGGCCCAGCGCTGGTCAGTTCGAAGTGGTCATCCCCAAGTTTGGTATATTTGAACTTCGTTCCCCAGGGATCGGTTGTGTGGACCATATTCTTTTCCGACGGTTTGCCCAAATCACTCAGCGCTTCGGGGAGTTTGCCGTGCTGGGTTTTGTACAGAGCGATCTGCCCGGCATTGATTTTGATAAGCTGCGGCACCTCTCTCACCTTCAGCGCGGCAAAGGGTCCCGTCTTGGCGATAAAGCCAAAATAGAAGATCCCTCCGTACAGGAGGACCGAAAACAGGATCCCGCCAATCCCGAGAAATATCTGCCCTCTTGTTCCCCTGATGGCCCCGATGATGATCGCGACTATGCCGAACAAGACGCCGAACAGGGGGATAAAAGAAAGCCCGCCAAAGACCCATCCCGCAGTGGATTTCGGCTGCGGTGCCGATCGCCCCAATACGTCGCCCATGAGGCATGATACCGATATTGATCGGCTCGACAACTCGCCGCGTCCGGAGTTTCCACTCCACAAACCGAGACCAAGCGCATAGCCGCTACGCGTCTTTGCTTTGCTTGCCCTTTCGTGGCGCCTGTGCTCGTAACTCCTTCTCCACGGCTTTAAGTTCCTTGAGCGCTTCGCCCTGAACCTTTGGGTATTCGAGCTTGAGACCTTGAAGCGCCTCGACGATTGCCTCGGCGACGAGCAGCCACGCCACATGTTTGTGGTCGGCCGGGACGACGTACCACGGCGCGTATTCAGTCGAGGTCCCGCTAATCATCTCCTCATACGCCGCCATATAGCGGTCCCACCGCCCGCGCTCCTTGATATCGTTCATTGAGAACTTCCAGCGCTTCGCCGGCTCGTCGATCCGCGCCAGAAACCGCTTGCGTTGCTCTTCTTCGGAAATGCGCAGGTGGAATTTCAGCACCAGCGTGCCGTTACGCACGAGATGCCGCTCGAACGCTCGAAGCTCCTTGAAGCGGTGCTTCCAGATGTCCGGGCCGGTCGTGCCCGGCGGCAATTTTTGCCGCTGCAGCAACTCGGGGTGCACGCGCACCACCAGTACTTCCTCGTAATATGAGCGATTGAAGATGCCGATGTCGCCGCGGGCCGGCAGGCGTTGCGCCGCCCGCCACAAAAAGTCATGCGCAAGCTCCTCGGTGCTCGGTTGCTTGAAGGAATGGACCTCGCAGCCCTGCGGATTTACTCCCGACATGACGTGGTTGACGGCGCTGTCCTTGCCGGCCGCGTCCATGCCCTGGAAAACGATGAGCACGCTCCACCGCCCGTCGGCATAGAGCCGCTGCTGCAGCTTCTCCAGCCGGCCAATACCGTCGGCGAGCGTGTCTTTTAATTTGTCGGCATCCGTTTGCAGTCCGAAGCTCTCGGCAGGGTCGTGCCGCGCAAGCTTGAAATGTTGCGGCTTGTCGATGCGGCAGTGCTGGAGAATTTTATCGATCTTCATTGTTCTCCTCCGGAACCAGAGACGACGACGACGCGAGATTCATCCTGCCAAATACCATCCAAAAAGGCCGCGACGAACGCAGGTACCTGCGCCGTAAGATCGCTATGGCGATTCACCATGCGGACATCGGATAATTCCGGACGCGTGCCCGAGGCGAGATAGCGCAGGACGCGGGCGCGAAGTTCGTTCGCACTCTCGGTCGAGGTGAATGTTTTGATGAGCGCAATGAAATTTTCCTCGCGCACCAGGCTCCAGCCCGACTGTGCCGAAAGTGTCGCGACGTCGATGCCGGTTTCTTCGAAAAGCTCGCGGGCGGCGCTACCCTCAAGGTCGAGGCCGCCATCGGTCACGTCTCCGGGATCCGGTGTGCCGCAGGGGAAATAGAGAAGCCCGGCGGAGGCGGTATGCGCTCCCATCTGTCCAAGCAGATAGCCGCCATCGGCGGCCCGCACCGCCGCCATCGCGAACACGTTGAAAACGTCGCGGTCCGGAAAGTTCCAGTCGCGCCAGGCCACAAAGCTGGCGAAATCGGTTTCGAAGGCTGCGCCGCTTAGCGTGCCGTGTTCGATCCGATAGTCCTTGAGCAGGATCACCCGGCCATTCCATAGCGCCGGCTGCCGCGCTTGCCGGCCGGCAAAGTGGGCGTCGATCTCTGCGCGCCGTTCGACGGCGAATTCCCATTGCCACGGCGCAACCGTGATCTCGGCGCGTTCGACCGGAACAATCTCGACAAGCGGGGCGGCCGACATGGCACGGTCTTAGGCGTCAGACCGTTTGCTGTCACCAGCGATGAGAAGACGAGGCGAACGAACCGATAATCGGCCGCCTGCTCAGTTCTTCCACGGATTGACGAACAGGCCGACAAGGCCGGCCGCAAGCCCCTTGGCATGCACTGGCTGTCCGCCGTTGGGCGCCAATTGCGCGACGACTTCATCGTGCGTCAGGCCCGGCGGCAATTCTTTCGGTTCAAAATCAGTCGCAACGAGCACGAACGTGTAGTGATGCGGCATGGTATTCGGTGGCGTGCACGGCCCGGAATAGAACCCGACACCCTGCGTGCTTTTGCCGCCAACGTACTTGTCGGACGGCTTGGAGACCTCGCCCTCGGCGAAGCCGGTCACGGATACCGGAATGCCGTAAGCAACCCAGTGAAACACGCCGGTGCCGGCGCGACCCTCCGGATCGGTCATCAGAAATACAAGGCTCTTGGCGCCGTCGGGCACGTTGGTCCAGGAAAATTGCGGGGACACGTTCTCGCCAACGCAATTCGGATTGTTTTTGCTGTTAGCGGCATTGTTGGCAACGTTCTTCGGCATCAGTTTGCCGTCTTCGAAAGTCGTCGAACTCAGGGTGAAGATGCCCGCAGCGCTGACCGCCCCCGCAGCGCACGGCAGCGTCAACAGCGCGATGGCTGCGGTGAAAAAGTAGCGCCTGGCCGTCATTGAAATCTCCTCATGTTCACCGCAAGTCCCGGCCACGGGCGGCTTGCGATCAAGCTGAAGCACAGCGGCCCTTCATCAGCCCGACGCTCCACCGCAAATCCTTTTGCCACGGCGCAACCCCGATCTCCCGCGTTCGACGGAAACGATCTCCAAGAACTCGGCGCCTGACATGGGACGGTCTTTATGTGCCGGGTCGTTTGCTGTCCCCAGCAACAAGAGGACCCGGCGAACAAAACGGCAATTGCCCGCGCCGGAAAAAGAAAAACCGGAACCCGGCATCGCCGAGTTCCGGGTAACATACGCGCCCCTCGTCGAGGCTTTTCGAACTACGCCAGCTGATTCCCAATCGGCAGGCGGCGGATGCGCTTGCCGGTCGCAGCGAAGATGGCGTTGCACAGCGCCGGAGTGAACGGCGGCACGCCTGGCTCGCCAACACCACTCGCCGGAACGTCGATGCCGTTCTCGGCGATGTGCGTGTTCGTCACCGTTGGCGATTCGTCGTGCCTAACGACTTGATAGTCGTTGAAGTTGCTCTGCTCGACCCGCCCGTTCTTGAGAGTGATCTCACCGTACTTGGCGAGCGACAGCCCCATAACCGCAGCGCCTTCGATCTGCGAGCGGATGCGTTCGGGATTGACGTGGAAACCGCAATCGATCGCGGTATCCACGCGCGGCACCGAGAGGTTGCCCTTGTTATCCACCGCGACCTCGACGACGGTGGCGATGTAGCTGACGAAGCTCCGGTGCGCGGCAATGCCGAGACCGTGGCCGGTCGGCAGTTTGCGCCCCCAACCCGCCTTCTCGGCGACGAGCTCGGTGATCTTCCGCAACCGTCCGGTGTCGACGGGATAAGTGTCATACGGTTCGCCGTAGTCCCACCATTCGGTGGTCGCCTTCTTCGGCGCATCGACGATGCGTGCCGGACCGATCAGTTCCAGCAGCATGTCCTTGGGATCGCGGCCGAGTTGGTGCGCGATCTCGGCGACGAACGATTGGATCGCCCAGGCGTGCGCCACATTGTTGACCGAGCGGAACCACCCCACCCGCACGTGCGATTGGGCCTCGCCGCTTTCCAGACGGATGTTCGGCACGTTGAACGGCGTGTCGACAAAGCCCATTCCGAGCTCAATGAAGCCCGGCAATTTGTTGTCGGGCACGAAGTTCGCGAACAGGCTCGGAGCTGCGCTGCGATGCCGCCAGGCCACGACCTTGTTGTCCTTGTCGAGGCCGGCTTCGAGACGCTCCGCGGTCACGGTGTGATAGAAACCGTGCTGGATGTCGTCCTCGCGGGTCCACACCACCTTGACCGGCGCGCCGTCGGTCGCTTTCGACAGCACCGCCGCCTCCAGCGCGAAGTCCCATTTCGACTTGCGGCCGAAGCCGCCGCCGAGCAACATCTCATGCAAAACCACGTTTTTGGGGTCGAGACCGAGTCGCTTGGCAATGTCGTCACGGGCACCCCCGGGGCTCTGGGTCGAAGTCCAGACTTCCAGCTTGCCGTCCGCCATCCGCGCGGTGGCCACCGGCGGCTCCATGGTCGCGTGCGCGATGTGCGGCGAATAATACTCGGCCGTGATCACCTTGGCGGCCGATTTGAGCGCCGCGTCAACGTCGCCTTCGTTGCGTTCCATGCGTCCGGGCTTACGGACGTTTTCTTCGAGCAACGCCTTATAGGCGACCGAATCGAACGATGCGTTCGGTCCATCGTCCCATGTGATCTTCAGCGCCTCGCGGCCCTTCATTGCCGCCCAAGTGTTTTTGGCGATCACCGCAATCCCGCCAAGCGGCGCAAACGCCGCCGGCGGCGGTGAGCCGTCTATAGCGACAACCTTGACCACGCCTGGAACCTTCATCGTGGCGCTGGCGTCATACGACGCAACCTTGCCTAGGAACACCGGCGGCCGGGCGACGACGGCATAGAGCGTCCCGGGCAATCGCACATCTTGGCCGTAGATCGCCCTGCCTGTCGTGATGTCGAACAGATCAACGATTGTTATGTTGCCCTTGCCGATATAGCGGAAGGCGCTTGGGTCCTTGAGGTGCAAGGTCTCGGGCGCGGGCACCGGTTCGGCGGCCGCATCAGCAGCGAGTTCGCCATAGCCAAGCTTCTTGCCGGTCGGCGTGTGCACGACCTCGTGGAATTTCGCCACGACTTCGTTGGCATTCACGCCCCAGCGTTTCGCCGCGGCGTTTTCCAGCATCTTGCGTGCTCCGGCACCGACTTGACGCATCGGCTGGATGAAGTGGCGCACGCTGCGCGATCCGTCGGTGTCCTGGTTGCCGTAGGTTTCCTCGTCGCCAGGAGATTGGACGACGCGCACGCGCGACCAATCAGCGTCCAGTTCGTCGGCCACGATCATCGGTAGCGAGGTACGCGCAGCGCCATTTCCCATCTCGGCGCGGCTCGCCACAATGGTCACGATGCCGTCCTTGTCGATCGAAACAAAAATGTGCGGGTTGGTCACCACACCGTGCGGCATCTTGTCGGCGCCGGTGGCATAAGCCATGGCGGAGCGGACCGCCGGAAACTGGGCTGCCAACACGAACACGCCAGCGCCGGCGACGCTTTTGAGAATGCCGCGGCGGCTGACATTGGCGATAGCGACGTTTTGCTGATTACGCTGATAGGTCATGTCAGGCCCCCTTCGAAGCGGCGCGAACGGCCGTGTGAATGCGCTGATAGCAACCGCAGCGGCAGATATTGCCGTACATGGCGTCGTCAATCTGCTTGTCGGTCGGGGCAGGAGTTTTCGACAACAAGGCAGCCGCCTGCATGATCTGGCCGGCCTGGCAATAGCCGCACTGCGGCACACTGACGTTTCGCCAAGCGACTTGGACCGGGTGTTCACCTTTGGGGTCGAGGCCTTCGATGGTGACCACCGATTTGCCGGTCACGTCCGACATGGCAATTCCGCAAGAGCGGATGGCGTCGCCATCGAGATGAACCGTGCAGGCTCCGCAGAGCGCGACGCCGCAACCGAATTTCGTTCCAGTCAGGCCGAGCTCGTCGCGCAGGTACCACAAGAGCGGCATCGACGGATCGCCGTCGAACGTGTGCTCTTGTCCGTTCACACGAACATTGACCATCATTCCCTCCGGTGGCGGTAGTTTTAGGTCGCGCGCTGCCGCCCTCAGCTCACGACGTTGCCGGACTCGGCGGCTGCCGCCGCTGACCACCATGATGCGGTCGCTTCGATCAGCCGTTTTTGATGCTGCGAGTTGATCGGCGCCTTTGTTCACATTGAAAAAGATGACGCGGCGCCTGCGTCAGATTGTCATGCTAGTGGGCGCGCAATTCTTAGCAAGACCAATTCTAAAGTGCGCCGCAGCAAAGGTGGCTGCTTACGCCCACGAAAGCTCAATCGACTTTCGCAAACCGATGAGAGTTGCAAAAAACGATAACTTTCGCCGCCTTCGCGACCCCGCTTTTGTTTTCAGCCGGCCAAAACTCGTCGATTTGGCGGAAAAACGACTCACAGATTTTTGATTGATGTCGGGCTAGAGTGATCAGCCGATCATTCGGCCGCGCTGACAGTTCTCTCGCCGTCGGGCAAGCCGACAAAGATCAGCACGCCCAGGATTACCGTGGTCAACCGAAACGCCGCCTCCTGCCCGTTCCAGGTTTGGGACTGCCACATCGCGAAGTATTCGCCGGCCACCACCAGAAAACCGAAGAACCAGAGACCGAAGCCCACGATCAATCCGGCCACAGCCCAGACCTTGGCGCGGTTGAAAAGTGCGGCCGGTGCGCGAAGGCGGCTGAGCATCGCCAGCGTCCCGATGACCAGCAGCACGCACGTGAGCCATTCGCAGGCGATGATCAGCGCGTAGGCCGCCGCCCATACGCTTTCGTTGGTGATCGCGCGGTGCATCAATGCGTTGTGAGGAAAGGTCGTGTCCATGCTCAGCACATGGCGCACGAACTCGTAATTCGAGCCGTAATCGACGATGTTGTCGTAAGCGACGATAAACGCGTACGAGGCCAACGCACCGACCAGCAGAATCTTGGCGAAGCGCACGATCAACATGCGACGAGCCTTCGCGCCGCCGAACGCGCCACCTTGCCGCGGCGCGCGCCGCGGATCAGTTCTTGCTCTTGTCGACCAGCGCTCTCTCTTTGATCCACGGCATCATCGCCCGCAATTTGGCGCCGACCTGCTCGATCGGATGGGCGGCCGAATCGGCGCGCATCGCCTTGAACGAGGTCTGGTTGACTTTGTTCTCCAGCATCCAGTCCCGCACAAACTTGCCGGATTGAATGTCGGCGAGGATGCGCTTCATTTCCGCCCGGGTCTTGTCGTCGACCACGCGTGGGCCGGAGACGTATTCGCCGTATTCGGCGGTGTTTGAGACTGAATAGTTCATGTTGGCGATGCCGCCCTCGTAAATGAGATCGACGATCAGCTTCACCTCGTGCACGCACTCGAAATAAGCCATCTCCGGCGCATAGCCAGCCGCGACAAGAGTTTCGTAGCCGGCCTTCATGAGCTCGACCAAACCGCCGCACAGAACCGATTGCTCGCCGAACAGATCGGTCTCGCACTCCTCGCGGAACGTCGTCTCGATGATGCCGGCGCGGCCGCCGCCGATGGCGGCGCCGTACGAAAGCCCGAGATCGTGAGCGTTGCCCGACGCGTCCTTGTGGACCGCGAGCAGACAAGGCACGCCGGCGCCGCGCTGATATTCGGAGCGCACGGTATGGCCGGGCCCCTTCGGCGCGATCATCATGACGTCGAGATCGGCGCGCGGCTCAATCAGGTTGAAGTGGATGTTGAGCCCGTGGGCGAACATCAGGGCCGCACCGTCTTTCATGTTGCCGTGCAGCTGGCCGTTATAGATATCGGCCTGCAACTCGTCGGGCGTCAGCATCATCATCACGTCCGCCCATTTGGCCGCTTCGGCCACTTCCATGACCTTGAGCTTTTCGCCTTCGGCCTTATTCACGCCCTGCGATCCCTTGCGCAACGCCACCGCGACGTTCTTCACGCCGGAATCGCGCAGATTGAGCGCGTGAGCATGGCCCTGGCTGCCGTAGCCGACGATGGCGACCTTCTTGCCCTTGATCAGGTTCAGATCGGCGTCACGGTCGTAATAAACACGCATGGTCTTTGTACCCCTGCCTAACTAGCTAGGCCCTGCTCTGTTGCTGGGCTGTTTCTTGTCCGGTGCTTCTAGCGGTCCGATTCTAACGTTCGCATCCCGTTTCGGCAGCCCGTCATGCGAACGTTAGAATCAAAAGGACCACTAGCAAATATAAATGCTAGTGGAGCTTCGGATTAGACATTCGCTTCGCGAGTTCGTGGCCCGGTGGGTAGCGAATGTCAAATCCGCTCCACTAGTTTCTGGACGCGGCTTGGACAAGCCCGGACCGCGCCGTCCGGCGTTTTAACTGCGGCTTGCCCCTCGCGGCGCAATTGCCGTCGAACTGTTCGCGGGCCCGGGCGATCTTTGCCTGATTACGGATGGCCCAAGCGCCGAGCGCCGCCATTGGGTTGAGCAGGTCGCGTCCAAGGGATGTAAGTTCATAGTCCACCCGCGGCGGAATGGTCGGGAATGCCGTGCGCGTGACGAGGCCATCCCGCTCCAGCCCGCGAAGCGTCAATGTCAGCATGCGCTGGGAAATGCCGCCGATTGAGCGCCGCAACTCGTTGAAGCGCAGCGCGCCCTCGCCCAGCCGGGATACGACCAGGATCGACCACTTGTCGCCGACACGGGCCAGGACATCGCCGACTGCGCGGCAATCGCCGGGTAAATGGATCTGACCGGGTTTCATGAAAGTGCCTTTTAGCGGACTCGCATCTGAGGCACCTATCTAGCGTCAGTTACCGAAGTTAACTAGGGGCCGAATGTTGTGGCCGGATGAGCGGCAAAGCTCACATCCCCTCGGCCCCACGGCCGATCGCCACCACGCCCGAGCGCGATACTTCAACAAGGCCGAGCGGCAGCATCAGATTGATGAAGCCTTCGATCTTGTCGGAGGCGCCGGTGATCTCGAACACGAAGCTCTCACTGGTGGCGTCGATGACGCGGGCGCGGAAGGCGTCCGCGAGCCGCAGCATCTCCATGCGCTTGTCGCCGGTGCCCCGCACCTTGACCATGGCGAGCTCGCGTTGCAACGCCGGACCGCCGCTGGTGAGATCAATGACCCGATGGACCGGCACCAGGCGGTCGAGCTGATTCTTGATCTGCTCAATCACCATGGGCGTGCCGCGGGTGACGACGGTGATGCGCGAGAGGTGGCCCTCGTGCTCGGTCTCCGAGACCGTCAGCGAATCGATGTTGTAGCCGCGGCCGGCGAACAGGCCGATAACACGCGCCAGCACGCCCGGCTCATTATCGACCAGTACGCAAAGCGTGCGGCTTTCGACCACTTCCGTCTTGGTCTGGGCCGGATAGTGCGTTGTAGCGGTTGGAGCGTTCATGGCTACACCATCACCTTGCCTTCCTCGGTGATCGCGTCCTCGATGCGGGTCGCAGCGTCGCCGAGCAACATTTCGTTATGGGCGCGGCCCGACGGAATCATCGGGAAGCAGTTCTCCGCCGGATCGACCACGCAGTCGAACAGCACCGGCTTCTTTACGTCGAGCATCTCCTGGATCTTCTCGTCGAGCTCGCCCGGATGCGTGCAACGGATGCCGTGAGCGTGATACGCCTCGGCAAGCTTGACGAAATCCGGCAGCGCCTCGGTGTAGGAGTGGGCGTAGCGCCCGCCATGCAGCAGTTCCTGCCACTGCCGCACCATGCCCATGTACTGGTTGTTGAGGATGAAGATCTTGATCGGCAGATCGTACTGCACCGCCGTCGACATCTCTTGCATGGTCATCAGCACCGACGCCTCACCGGCGATGTCGACGACCAGCGAGTTCGGATGCGCGACCTGCACGCCGACCGCGGCGGGCAAACCGTAACCCATGGTGCCAAGACCGCCAGACGTCATCCAGCGGTTCGGCTCCTGAAACGGATAGAACTGCGCCGCCCACATCTGGTGCTGCCCGACCTCGGTCGTCACGTAGGCGTCGCGGTCTTTGGTCTGCTCGTAGAGCCGCTGAATAGCGTATTGCGGCTTGATGATTTCGTTCGAGTTGCGGTACGCGAGCGAGTTTTTCGACCGCCATTTGCCGATCTGCTCCCACCAAGCCGCCAGCGCCTTCTTGTCGGGAACAATGGCGTTCGCCCGCCACAACCGGACCATGTCCTCGAGGACGTGCGCGCAATCGCCGATGATGGCGAGATCGACTTTAACGTTTTTGTTGATCGAGGACGGGTCGATGTCGATGTGGATTTTCTTCGAATGCGGCGCAAAGGCATCGAGGCGGCCGGTGATACGATCGTCGAAGCGCGAGCCGACGGCGATCATCAGATCGCAATCGTGCATCGCCCAGTTGGCCTCCCAGGTGCCATGCATGCCAAGCATGCCGAGCCATTGGCGATCGGCGCCGGGGAAAGCGCCCAGTCCCATCAGCGTCGAGGTGATGGGATAGCCGGTGACCTTCACCAGCTCGCGCAATAGATCGCTCGCGGCACGGCCGGAATTGACGACGCCGCCGCCGGTGTAAAACAGCGGCCGCTTGGCGGCGGCCATCATGTCGATCGCTTGTTTGATCTTGTCGAGATCGCCCTTGACCTTGGGCCGGTAGCCGCGATGGCTGAAATCCTTGGGCTTGGAATAAGTCCCCTTGGCGAACTGAACGTCCTTGGGAATGTCGACCACGACCGGCCCCGGCCGGCCGCTGGCGGCGATGTGAAACGCCTCGTGGAGCGCACGCGGCAAATCTTCGACGCTTTTGACCAGATAATTATATTTGGTGCACGGACGGGTGATGCCGACGGTATCGCATTCCTGAAACGCGTCGTTCCCAATCAAGTGCGTTGGCACCTGGCCGGTGAGAACGACGATAGGAATGGAGTCGCACAAGGCGTCGGTGAGGCCGGTCACTGCATTGGTTGCGCCTGGCCCTGAGGTGACGAGAACGGCGCCGACCTTGCCTGTCGATCGCGCATAACCTTCAGCGGCGTGCACGGCGCCCTGCTCATGCCGCACCAGGATGTGATTGACCTTGTCCTGCTGAAACAACGCGTCGTAGATCGGCAGCACCGCCCCTCCGGGATAACCGAACAGATGCTCGACGCCCTGATCGGCAAGCGCCGCGATCACCATTTCCGCTCCGGTCATTTCCGTCATGGCCAACTCCAAATCTTCGGCATTCTCGCATGGTCGGGTTTAGAAAATAAAAAAGGGGCCTCCGAGAGCCCCCTGAAGCGCACCGCCGCGGTCGCGGGTGGATCATCCACCCCCGGCGATGCGCCTTCCTACGAGTACCAGCGAACTAATAAAGCGAGACACAGCTCTGCCCTTTTTCAGCTTCCTTAACTTATAGAGACGGCCGCGGCCGGTCAAGGCGATCGCTGTTTCGCCAACACCAGCAATTGGGCTTCAATAGCATCCAACGCCGTCTCCGGCTCGGCCCAGGCGAACTCGGGAAGCTGATTGCGAAACCAGGTCGCCTGGCGCTTGGTATATTGGCGGGTGTCGCGTTTGGCGCCTTCGACCGCATCGGCGAGCGTGACTTCTCCTTTGAGCTGACGCACAAGCCAAGGCACGCCATGCGCCTTCATCGCCGGCAGACTGGGGTCGAGATTACGCGCCATCAGGGCCCGGACCTCCTCCATCGCGCCGGCCTCCATCATGGCATCGAAGCGTGCGTCAATGCGGCGGGCGAGTTGGTCGCGGTCAACGCTTAGAAAAATCTTCACTGCAGAAAGGGAATCGGTGCCCGAAGGTTTCGTTCCCTCTTGCCAATCGAGGATCGAACGGCCGGTCGCGAGCATGACTTCAAGCGCCCGCGAAACGCGGGTGCCATCCCCGCGATTGAGCCGTGACGCCGCGGCGACATCAAGCCGCGCAAGCTCGTCGTGCAAAGCCGCTGCTCCCTCAGCCTTGAGCCGCGCGCGGACTTCGTCGCGGACGTGTTTTGGAACCGGCGGCATGGCGGCAAGGCCGCGCGTCAGCGCGTTGAAGTAAAGCCCGGTGCCGCCGACGACGATCGCGGCGCGCGATTCGCGTTCCGCCGCGGCGAGTTGACGAACGGCTTCGCCGCGCCAGGCGCCGACCGAATAATTCTCGGCGGCGTCGACATGCCCATAGAGCCGATGAGGCGAGCGCCGCTCCTCTTCCACAGTGGGCCGCGCGGTGATAAGGCGCAGATCGCGATAGACCTGCATGGAATCGGCGTTGATGATGGTGCCGCCAAGCTTTTCTGCCAGCTCAAGCGCCACCGCCGATTTTCCGCTCGCCGTCGGTCCGGCGAGAAGTATCACTGCGAATTTGTCCACGGGCGTTGACCTAATGCCAATTCGCGCGAATTAAAACCCAACAGCCGACGGAGCAGAGAGTTGTCCCTGATCAAGCCGTTCCGCGCATTGCGGCCAGCGCCCGGACGCGCCGCCGAAATTTTGGCGCCGCCATACGATATATTGTCGAGCGCGGAGGCGCGGCGGCGCGCCGAGGGCAAGCCGTTCAGCTTTCTTCACGTCTCCAAGGCCGAGATCGATCTCGACCCCTCCGTCAATCCATACGATCCCGCCGTCTACGCCAAGGCCGCTGACAATTTGCGGCGCATGATCGCCGGCGGCGTGCTGATACGCGATGCCACGGATTGTTATTATGTCTATCGGCTCACTTGGCGCGGCGGAGTACAAACCGGCCTGGCGGCGGTCGGCGCCGTTGCCGCCTATGCCGATAATCGCATCCGTAAGCACGAACTCACGACGCCGGCCAAGGAAGACGATCGCGTGCGCCAGATCGAAGCGGTCAACGCGCAGACCGGCCCGGTCATGCTGGCTTATCCAAATTCGCCTGAGATCGACACCCTGCTGGCGCGCGCCGCGGCCGGCGAGCCGGCGGTTGACGTCAACGCCGACGATGGCGTGCGGCATCAGCTGTGGGTCATCGATAACGACTCCGTTGTCATCGCACTCACGCGCGCCGTCGACGCGCTGCCGGCGCTTTATATTGCCGACGGTCATCACCGCTCGGCGGCGGCGCAACGTATCGCCGCCGCCCGCAATGGCAAAAGCCCGCGTAGTCACGACTATTTCCTCGCCGTGCTGTTTCCGGAAAGCGAGATGACCATTCTCGAATACAACCGCGTGATGCGCGATCTAAATGGACAAAGTACGGCCGAAGTGCTGGTGCGCTTGCGCGAGCACTATGATGTCCAGCCGAGCGAGCGGGCGGTACGGCCGACGCAAGCGCACGAGGCTGGTATGTATCTCGGCGGCCGGTGGTACCATCTCGTTCTGAGGAAAGAATTTTTAGCGGCAGCGGAAGCAAATCCGATTGAGCACCTGCCCGTCACGCTTCTTCATCGCCACGTCATCGAGCCGATTTTCGGCGTCACTGCGCCTCGTACCGATCCGCGCATCGACTTTGTCGGTGGCGGACGGGGCGCGGAGGAGATCGAGCGCCTAGTTTCGTCAGGCAAGATGGCCGTCGGCTTCGTGCTTTATCCGACGCGGATGCGCGACCTGATGGCGGTCGCCGATGCCGGCGCGATCATGCCGCCGAAATCAACCTGGTTCGAGCCGAAGCTTGCCGACGGCATGACCAGTCACGTGCTGGAATAAACAACGCAACCGGCGATGCGTCGCTTGAAACGGGATTCTACAAACTTCGCGCGACAGCGCGCATAGCGTTTTCCGGCTCGCCGGGCACGAACAACACTTTGCGGCTAGAGAGGCCAGCGGCCGTCTTGAGCGTCGGGCAGCTGCGACTTCGACGCCGATGTTCGATCGGGTGCCTGCGGGCCAGAGGGTTGCTGACCCAAACCCGCGTTCTTCTTTAGAATGCTGGAACGCTCAAGCACGGAAGTGCGAAGCGATTGCTGCGAAGCTGCGTTACTTAATTGCTCCAGGGGTGGCGGACGAAACGCCGGCTCCGACGGCGGGGCGCTCCTTGCCGCGGGCGGCGGGTTCTTCGGCGGCTGCGGCTGCGCCGGCGCGCTCGCCGCTTCTTCGAATTGCAAGTGCTTGTTGTTGATGGTGGCGCCACGCCACCGGGCCACAATCATATCGACCAGATCGTGAGAGGCTTCTCGCGTCCCGCCGGCGTAAGTGTTGCGTACCGCTTCGCTGCTCGGGATCAGATGTTGGGGCAAATCGGCGAACACCATGCGCACCGGCAGGGAAACGCCCTCGCCAAGCGCGAGCACCTCGCGGGTGCCGAGCGACGGCACCAGGTTAACCAGGCTTGCGGCGGCGTCGGAAACCGCAGACCGAATGATTTCCTGGTCGCGATCGTTTGCCATGCGCATCACGAACAGCGTGCTGCACTGGGAAATAATGGTCGCGTCGAGCTCAGCAGGGCGCTGGCTCGCAAGCCCAAGGAAGACGCCGCATTTGCGGCCTTCCTTCGCAATTCTCGACAAAGCGCGGCGCGTCGGACCAAAGCCGAGCGAGCGGTCCGCGGAGGCGTAGCGGTGCGCCTCTTCGCAGAAGAAGAGGATCGGGAAAGCACCGTCGCTCCAGAGACCGAACTCGAACGCCATCCGGCCGACAACCGAGACAACCGAATCGACCACCTCGACCGGCAATCCGGCAAGCTGCATCACCGTCATCGGCTTGGCGCCCGGCGCGATGCGGAACAGATGACAAATCACCTCCGCCATCGTGTCACCGCCGACATTGGCGTTCTCGAACATGAAGTTATAGCGCGGGTCATTGCTGACCGCTTCGATGCGCATGATCAGCTTGAAATACTTCATGCGCGACGAGCGATTTTCGAGCTTGCCCAAGCGGTCGTCGATCAACGAAACCAGATCGGCAAGCCGATAGGGTACCGGAGTATCGACCGTGAAGCCGGTATTCTTTGAATCCAGCTTCTTGGCGGTCGCGCGGCTGCCGGCCGTCTGATACTGGACGTACATCGACTTCGCGATTGGAATGAGCTCGGCGAGAATCTGGAATTCATCTTCGACGCCCGGACTGCGCCCGCCGAATATGACATCGACAAGCTCTTCAAAATTGAACAGCCAAAATGGCAGCTTCAAATTTCCCGGATTGACGACGTGAGCTTGGTCGCCAAAGCAGCGTCCGTATTCGTTGTGAGCGTCGAGCAGGAAAATGCGCAGATTAGGCCGCGCCTTGAGGACTTGCTGGATCAGTACGGCGACGCCGCTGGATTTTCCAACGCCCGTCGTGCCGAACACGGCAAAATGCCGGCTCAACATCTCGTCGACCTGGACACAAGCGCCGAGTGTCGGCTCCTGCTGCAGGCGGCCGATGACGATATTTTGTGCGCCGGTCCGGCCGAAAATAAGTTGCAGCGCGTCGGCGCTGACCGCGACTACCGGATCCCCGATCAGCGGATATTCAGTCACGCCGCGCCGAAACCGGATGCCGCTCTCTTCTTTTCTGATCTCGCCCATGAGCTCGAGGCGAGCTGAGCCGGCATAACCTTGCTCGCGGACGATCTCGGGCACTTCAACCGAGACTTCGGTTATGAAACCGATCAACAGGGAATCTTTGCTGGCAACGGCGAGAAGTTTTCCGACCGTCGTGCCTTCGTTTTCAGGCGAGGCCCCGCTGCGGCGCAAGATACCGAATCTCGCCTCGGAGCCGCGAACCGAGAGCACGCTGCCGACATGCCGCCCACGCGGGGAGGCCGAATTTTCCGATACCGCGACAACGGAATCCGCTTGCAACACCGCCTCCATTTGACGGCGCTACTACCGTCGGCCCTCGGCGCGACTATCGTCGTTCAAATTTTACGTAGATTTAATACCGCCGGCCGATTTTGATTGTTGCTGTTCATACTAAACAATTAATTGTCACGCTCCGGCACCTGCGCGCGGATGCGTAAAAGCGACGTAGCTACCACGAGCTTGATCCAGTCCGCTTGCCGCCGCCGGTCGCGGAAAACAACGCTTCGTTTACCCTGCGGCCTGCTGCTCGACCGTATTTGATGACCACGATGCCGGCGCCGCAGCCGGACGGTCGTGCCGTTTGAAAACGGAAACAAGGGCACGTTCCAGCGCGGCAAGATCGTAAGGCTTTTGCAGGACCTCAAAACCCTCGCGCACCGCGTCTTGCGCGCTTGAGCTATACCCAGTCGTCAATAGTACGGCGATGCCCGGAAAGCGCCGGCGCAGCTGTTTCGCCAGGGCCAGTCCGTTCAAGCCACCGGGCATCAAAATATCGGAGAACACGAGCGCGATGCCGTCGTCCTGCTCCACCGACGCAAGGCCTTCTTGCGCACTGGCCGCTACCCTGGCGTTGAAGCCGAGATCGGCAAAATAGCCACGCGCGATTTCGACAACGTCGGGGTTGTCTTCCACCACCAGCACGGTCCCGCCCGGCAGCGCAGGGCCGGAAGTTTTGGGAAGCCCACTCGGCCGTGCCTGCTCTTCGAAGCTGCGCGGCAAGAACAGCGTGATAGCGGTGCCGCGGCGGGGATTGCTGGTGACGTTAGCGGCCCCGCCGGATTGCTTGGCAAAGCCGTACACCTGGGAAAGTCCAAGGCCGGTCCCCTTGCCGATCTCTTTGGTGGTGAAAAACGGTTCAAAAACACGCGGCAGAATCTCAGCGGGAATTCCATGTCCGTTGTCGGCGACGCGGATGGCGACAAACGGGCCGCTCACACCCTCCTCGCTGAGCTGGCCGCGTAGCGTGATCGGCTTCGCGGTGATCGATAGAACCCCACCCGTGGCCATGGCGTCGCGGGCATTGAAGGCGAGGTTGAGGAGCGCGAGCTCGAGCTCGCTGGCGTCAACTTTCACGAAGCAGGGCCGCCGCGGAATCGTCAGGCGGACTTCGATATCGCCGCGCAACGAGCGGCTGAGCATATCTTTCAGCTCGGGCAGCCATGCCGATAGATCGATGACCGTCGGTTGCAGCATTTGCCGCCGGGAAAACGACAGCAGTTGCCGGGTCAGGCTTTCGCCGCGCCCGATCGCGTTGACGATGGCGTCGAGAAGCCGCAATTGCTTCCCGTCGGCGACATCGCGGCGGAGCCGGTGCACGCTGCCGCTGACGATCATCAAGAGATTGTTGAAATCGTGGGCGACGCCGCCGGTCAATTGACCGATGGCCTCAAGCCGCTGCGACTGCCGCAGTGCGATCTCTGCGGCCTGGCGGCGATCGGCCTCCTCATAGAGCCGTTGAGTGCGGCGCAGCGTCAAATACAGCACGGCAAGGATCAAAATGACCGCTGGCAAGCCGTACAGTAAATGCGTCGCCATGCTCGACAACCATTCCGCCCGGATCGCCTCATCGCTCACCCCAGCCAGCGCGTACACCGAGAAGCCCGGGACCTTGCGAAAGTTGATGCGGCGCACGACGCCGTCGATCTCCGAACGCACCGTGTAGAAGCCGTGATCGATGCCTCGGTCGATGGCGGTTCGCAGCATGCTGTTTTCGCTTAAGCGCTGCGCGCGGTCATCAGGTGTCGGGTAGCGGGCGAGATACGAGCCGTCGGAGCGCACGAGCGCAAAGAAACTGCCCGGATTGCGTCCGATCAACCCATAGAAGTCCTCGAAGTAGCGCGGCCGCACGGCGATAGCGATGACGCCGGCGAACGAGCCGTCGGACGATTTCAGCCGCCGGGAAAGATCGAAGAACTCGCCGCCACCCGCTCCCGGCAATTGCGGCAAGCGCATGCTGCTCACGTAGGTTCCGGCACCGCCCGATTTCTGCGCTTCAAAATAGTCCCGATCGCTGAAGTTCGCCCCGTCGGGAACGATTGGAGACAAGCTCCTGACCAGCGGCGTTCCATCGCGGCCGACAATTACGATCCCGCTCAGTTGCGGCATGGTCGCGACGATGTCGGCCAGACGCTCGTGGAGTTGCGGTGCTTCGGCGCGCATTTGCGCATCCGACATGCCGCGTACGACCTCATTGACTTCCGCAAAAGTGCTGTTGATCGTTTCGAAGACCTTGAGCGCCTGCTCCTGCATGACGTCGAGCGAGCGCGCGATGCGCTCGTCAGCCGCCTCATGAAACTCGCGATAGCTGACCCAAGCGGCATAGACGAACAGCGCCGCCGGCAGAACCACCGCGGCGATCATCATAAGTTGCAGCAGGCGAGTGGCCGATTCCCGTGCGCTGCTCATTCACCGCTACATCCGGATTTTGATCTTGAGCGCGACCCCAGCCGGCCGTTCATGGCCGAAACAAGATCCCGCAACCACACATCCAAACGCTCAAACAGGTAAGCGCTTCAGTCCGGCGATTCAGCGGTCGGACTTTTCCACGTTTTCGCGCCGACGCACACGCGTAATTTTACCGCGCGGCATTGCAATTTCGTGATTGCAAACGCCACGACCAGGCCCGAAATCGGCCGCATTTTCTCACCCGGCCGCCGCGTCGGCGATCACTCGGGCTTGAAGTCCATTGCCACGCCGTTGATGCAGTAACGCAAGTGCGTCGGGGGCGGCCCGTCTTCGAACACGTGACCGAGATGGCTGCCGCACCGGCTGCAATGCACTTCGGTCCGCGTCATGCCGTAGGCGCGATCAACCGAGGTCTCGACGGCACCGGGCTCCGGATCATTGAAACTCGGCCAGCCAGTCCCACTTTCAAATTTCTTCTTCGAGGCGAACAGCGGCTGCCCGCATCCGGCGCAGAAGAACGTACCTGCGCGTTTCTCGTAATTAAGCGCGCAACTGCCGGCCGGCTCGGTGCCGTGCGTGCGCATCACGCGGAACTGCTCCGGCGTGAGGATTTTGTGCCACTCCGCTTCAGTGTGTGTGACTGGATATTGTTTCGCATCCATGACCGACCGCCTCCGCGACATCATCTCGCCGATAGACGTTAGATAATGTAATCGCTTAACAGCGCAGCACAATCGCGCCGGCGGCCGGCGCGGCTGGACAGAAGCTAAAGGTCGAGCGCTGGACTACGGCAGTTTGTCGAAGCCTTCGCCAAAGCCCTTAAGGCTCATGGGAAACCCGATCCCCTCTTCAGGCGTCTGAAAAATGATGAACGTCGAGGTCTGCCCATTGCGCATTTGCTCGATGAGCTTGTCGTCCATCGTGACCTCGGCGACGCAGCCGTTGGGCAAGCACCGCACAAAACCCGCGCGGCCGACGTCGGCGTTATCGATCTTCAGTCCAAGCCCGGAAGGCAACAGGACGCCGAGCGGGGCGACGACCCGCATGAGGCGGCTCTTTTGATCGGTGGTTTTCAGCACGATCACGGTGAGACCGACGTTCGGCCTGTCCTCCGCGGTCACGCTTTGCATGAGCGCACACTGCTCGCTCTGCGCCCCGGGGGGCGTGTCGCAGCGAATCTGCCAGTCGCCATGGACCGACCGCACCGCGCCCTGAGCGGCCGCCGGTCCAGCGAACGCCGCGATGGCGGCCATAAGGGCCAGCGCAGGGGCAATTGGCCGCAGCACACGCCCTATCGCGAAAGAGGCCATGATCCCGTTCCCTGACCAGCCGCCGCGCTCGACACGGAGACTACTACCAAGCGCGCCGCGAATCACGCTGACCGGGCGCCCAGCGAGCCTCCCGTACATCGTAAGACCGCACTGTCAAGAGACGAACAATGCGGCGTTGCCGGCCGCGAAGCCGGGCAGTTTGCAACAGCCGCGATATGTCATTCTTTCTGCGTCACTTCAGGCTCAAGAGTGCATTGCGGTAGGGCACGATTTGTGGTTTGACGGGTCGACCCCCATCCGCCGATGCCCGGCAAGGGCCAGACCCCTGGCACAAACTCGTCGGCAGCCGGCAGCGTCGGGCCGGCGTCGCCCCGGAGACATGCGGTTTGCATATCATCCCGGTCGCGACGCGCTACGGACCGAACCGACCGCGGCGGAAAACGAGCGAGACGCAAGGAGCCAATACCCGATGCATGCGCTCTTCCGCTTAGCACGCTACGCGCTGGCCGGAGCCGTCCTTATTGCCACCGCGGGCACGGCGTTCGCCGGCCTTGGCCAACCCACGCCGTGGCAGCTTGGCCTGCAGGAAGCGGCTTCACCGGTCATGGTCGATATCACCCGGTTTCACGACTTTCTGTTGTGGATTACCGCCGCGATTACGCTGTTCGTCCTGATCCTCTTGATCATTGTCATGGTGCGCTTTAACGCCAAGGCGCATCCGACGCCTTCGCGCACCACACACAACACCCTCATCGAGCTGATTTGGACCATCGTACCGGTTATCATCCTGGTCGCGATCGCGGTGCCGTCCTTCCGCCTGTTGTTTCTGGAACTCGATGCGCCAAAAGCCGATCTCACCATCAAGGCAACCGGAAAACAGTGGTATTGGAGCTACAATTATCCCGATAACGGCGACTTCGAATTCGACTCGCTGATTGTCGAAGATAAAGACCTTAAGCCCGGACAGCCGCGGCTGCTGACGGTCGACCATGAATTGGTCGTGCCGGTGAACAAGGTCGTGCATGTCCTGGTCACGGGCGCCGACGTCATTCATTCCTTCGCCGTGCCGTCATTCGGCATCAAGATCGACGCCGTTCCGGGCCGACTCAACGACACCTGGTTCAAGGCGACAAGCGAAGGGACCTTTCACGGCCAATGCTCGGAGTTGTGCGGCAAGGACCACGCGTTCATGCCGATCACCGTACGCGTGGTAAGTGATGCCGACTTCGAAAACTGGATCGCGGCGGAGAAGAAGAATGCGGGCCTCGACGGTCCGCCGGCGACGTTGACGGCCGCAGCGCACTGAAGCCGGCACGACGCCTGAAGAAGACGCACTAACGCAGGAACCGACTATGGATACGATGGTACAAACGGCGCACGGCGACGATCACGGCCACGCTATTCCGCACGGCTGGCGCCGTTATGTTTACTCGACCAATCATAAAGACATCGGCACCATGTACCTGGTGTTTGCGCTGTGTGCCGGCTTGATCGGCGGCGTATTCTCCATCCTGATCCGCGCCGAGCTGATGTTTCCCGGCCTGCAGATCTTCCACGAGACTCACTATTACGACGTGATCGTGACAGCACACGGCCTGATCATGATCTTCTTCATGATCATGCCGGCAATGATCGGCGGTTTCGGCAACTGGATGGTGCCGCTGATGATCGGCGCGCCGGACATGGCTTTCCCGCGCATGAACAACATTTCGTTCTGGCTGTTGCCGGCTTCGTTTGCGCTGTTCGTCGCCTCAATGTTTTTCGAAGGCGAGCCCGGCGTCAACGGCGCAGGCACCGGATGGACGATCTACGCCCCGCTATCGACCTACGGGCATCCCGGCCCGGCGATGGATTTCGTCATTCTTGCGCTCCATCTCGCCGGCGCTTCGTCGATCCTCGGCGCCATCAACTTCATCACCACCATCTTCAACATGCGCGCGCCGGGCATGACCTTGCACAAGATGCCGCTGTTTGTCTGGTCGCAGCTGGTGACGGTATTCCTGCTGCTGCTGGCATTGCCGGTGCTGGCGGGCGCCATCACGATGCTGCTGACCGATCGGAATTTCGGCACCACTTTCTTCGATCCGCACGGCGGCGGCGATCCGCTGTTGTTCCAGCATCTGTTCTGGTTCTTCGGTCATCCCGAAGTTTACATTCTGATCCTGCCCGGCTTCGGCATGGTCAGCCAGATCGTCGCCACGTTTTCGCGCAAGCCGGTGTTCGGCTATCTCGGCATGGCCTACGCCATGGTTGCCATCGGCGGCATCGGCTTCGTCGTCTGGGCCCACCACATGTACACGGTCGGCATGTCGGCGAGCGTGCAGGCTTATTTCATCGCCGCCACCATGGTTATTGCCGTGCCCACCGGCGTGAAGATCTTTTCGTGGATCGCGACCATGTGGGGCGGCTCGATCGAGTTCAAGACGCCGATGCTTTGGGCGCTCGGCTTCATCTTTCTGTTCACGCTCGGCGGCGTCACCGGCGTGGTGCTCGCCAATGCCGGCGTGGATCGTGTTCTTCAGGACACCTATTACGTCGTCGCGCATTTCCACTACGTGCTGTCGCTCGGCGCGGTGTTCGCCATTTTCGGCGGCTGGTACTACTGGTTCCCGAAAATGACCGGCTACATGTACTCGGAAACCATCGGCAAGCTGCACTTCTGGCTGACGTTCGTCGGCGTCAATCTGGTGTTCTTCCCGCAGCACTTCCTCGGGCTTGCCGGCATGCCGCGGCGCATCGCCGATTACCCCGACGCGTTTTCCGATTGGAATTTCATCTCGTCGATCGGGTCGTATATCTCCGGCTTCGGCACACTGGTGTTCTTCTTCGGCGTGGCACATGCGTTCCTGCGCAAAGTGCCGGCCGGCGCCAATCCCTGGGGGGCCGGCGCAACGACGCTGGAATGGACGCTGTCTTCGCCGCCGCCGTTCCACCAGTTCGACACGCTGCCCTTGATCCGATGAGCCTCACGACCGCACACGCCGAGCCCAGCATCGCGGGCGTCTGCGACTACATCGCCCTGATGAAGCCGCGGGTGATGTCACTCGTGGTGTTCACCGCGTTCGTCGGTCTTATGGTAGCGCCCGGCCAGCTGCATCCGGTGATCGGCTTCGCCGCAATACTTTGCATCGCGGTCGGCGCGGGCGCCGCCGGCGCGCTCAATATGTGGTACGACGCCGACACCGACGGACGCATGGCGCGCACCGCCGCGCGGCCGATACCGGCCGGCCGGATCGCGCCCGGCGAAGCGCTCGCTTTCGGATTGACGCTCGCTGTATTCTCCGTCGTCATCCTCGGCCTTCTCGTCAATATCCTGGCCGCGGTATTGCTCGCGGCAACAATCGCGTTCTATGCGATTATCTATACGATGTGGCTTAAGCGGCGGACGCCGCAGAACATCGTGATTGGTGGCGCCGCGGGAGCGTTGCCGCCGATGATCGGTTGGGCGGCCGCGACCGGCGGACTAAGCCTCGAGCCCATCATTCTCTTCCTCATCATCTTTTTCTGGACGCCGCCGCATTTTTGGGCGCTGTCGCTGTATCGCTCGGAAGATTATGCGCATGCCGGCATACCGATGCTCTCGGTCGTCGCTGGCCCAACAGAAACCAAACTCCAGATTCTGGTCTACACGCTGATCCTGGCGCCGCTCGGGGTTCTGCCGTGGATCATCGGCTATGCCGGACCGATCTACGGTGTAGTCGCGGCGGTGGCCGGCGCCGCCTTCCTGGCGCTTGCGCTCCGTCTGCGTGGCGAGCAGCACGGTTTTACCGCCTGCAAACAGCTCTTCGGCTTCTCGATTCTCTATCTCTTCGTCGTGTTCGCCGCGCTCCTGGTCGATCACATGTCTGCAGTGCTGTTCGGTCACCTCGCCGCATGAACATGGAGGGCGCGCGTGAGCGAGCAAAAACCGGATCGTGGCATCAGGCTAACCGAACAGCAGGCTCGCGCCCGCCGGGCGCGCTCGATCGCCATTGCTGTGGCGCTCGGAGTGCTGGTGATCCTGTTCTACATCGTGACGCTAGTGAAGGGCCCGGCGGTACTGGTGCGGCCGCTGTGAACACACGGAGTTTCCGCAGTTCATGACCGTCACGCCGAAATCGCCGGGACCTGCATTGCGCCGCGATCTTCTGGTCGGGTTTTGTTGCGGCGGCCTGGTCGCCGTGATGATCGGCCTGTCGTTTGCCGCCGTGCCGCTTTATTCCTGGTTTTGCCGCACCACCGGCTACGGCGGCACCACGCAAGTGGCGAAAGCGCCGCCAGGCTATGTGTCCGATCGCAGCATCACGGTGCGATTTGACTCCAATGTCGCCGCCGGGCTGCCGTGGCGGTTCGTGCCCGAACAACGCACCATCGACGTCAAGCTCGGACAAGTCGTGACCGTCTACTATAGCGTGACCAACGAAGCCGCCCGCGTGACGGCGGGCCAGGCGGGTTATAATGTCAGCCCCCCGACTGTCGGCATCTATTTCGAGAAGATCAACTGCTTCTGTTTCACCGAACAGACCATGAAGCCGGGCGAGCGGCGTGATATGGCGGTGGTGTTCTACGTCGATCCGAAGCTGGCGGAAGATACCGAACAGGACAAAGTCGACCTGATAACCCTTTCCTACACCTTCTATCCGGTGCCCGTGCCGGATCAGGCGGCGGCGAATCCGCTGCCGGGAAAATCTTGACCGTGCTTATGAGCAACTATAGCAGCGCGCCGACACCGGGCGCCAAGCGGAGACGATAGCAATGGCCGATGCTGCACACGCCAAACCGCATCACGATTATCACCTGGTCAATCCCAGTCCGTGGCCGGCCGTCGGCGCTGTCTCGGCCTTTATCATCGCGTTCGGGCTTATTCTGTGGATGCACCACTTCGTCGCGTACGCGCCGATCATTTTCGGCATCGGCGCCATCGGCGTCATCTACACCATGATCGGCTGGTGGCGGGACGTCATTTTCGAAGCCGAAGTCGAGCACGATCATACCCGCGTCGTGCAGATCTCGCACCGCTACGGCATGATCTTGTTCATCGCTTCGGAGGTGATGTTCTTCGTCGCCTGGTTCTGGGCGTACTTCAACACTGCGCTTTTTCCCGCAGAGGTCAGGGACGTGGCGCGCACCGCATTTCTCGGCGGCGTATGGCCCCCGAAGAACATCCATACATTCGATCCCTGGCACTTGCCGCTGTTGAACACGCTGATCCTGCTAACCTCGGGCACGACGATCACCTGGGCACATCACGCGCTTCTCAACAACGATCGCAAAGGCTTGATCCGTGGACTCGCCTGCACCATCGTGCTCGGGATCTCGTTCACCTGCGTGCAGGCTTACGAATACGGCCATGCCGCGTTCCATTATTCCGGCAACATCTATGGCGCCACGTTTTTCATGGCGACCGGATTTCACGGCGCCCACGTCATCATCGGCTCGATCTTCCTGATTGTGTGTCTGGTCCGCGCGCTCCGCGGCCAATTCACGCCAACGCAGCATCTCGGCTTCGAATTTGCCGCCTGGTATTGGCACTTCGTCGACGTGGTGTGGCTGTTCCTGTTCGCGTGCATCTACGTCTGGGGCGCCGGCACGCCGCTGCCGGAGTAACGTCCGGCGCCGCCATTGCGATCCGCTCATCCCCGCGGAAGCGGATCCAGCGCGCCTATGCGAAAAGGACCAAGTCCCCGCTGGCGCGGGGACGAGTGACCGAACGTCATTGTCATGAATAAACCCATCGCCACGCTTCCCGGCGCAATCGCCGCTGGCCTTATGTGCGCCTGCCCGCGCTGCGGCCGCGGCAAGCTATTCCGGGGCTTTGTTTCGTTGCGACCGCGCTGTGACGTTTGCGGGCTCGATTATAGTTTCGCCGACTCAGGCGACGGGCCCGCCGTGTTCATTATTTTTCTCGCCGGCTTCATCGTGGTGTTCGCTGCGCTGCTCACCGAAGTCATCTACCGGCCGCCGCTATGGGTGCACGCGGCGTTGTGGTTGCCGTTCATTCTCATTGTCACGCTCGGTCCGCTGCGGCCGATGAAGGGACTTTTGATTGCGCTGCAGTATCATCACCGCGCGGCGGAAGGGCGCTTCGGCGAAAGCGAGCCTTGAACGTTTCGCCGAAAACGCCTTTGGCGAAAACAATTCGCCGCCGGTCGTGGACCGGCCTGCTCATCCCCGCGCTTCTGGTATTTGCTGCGCTCATTGCGCTCGGCACGTGGCAATTGCAGCGTAAGGCCTGGAAGGAAGGATTGATCGCAGCGCTCGATGAAAGATCAGCGGCCGCGCCAGCGGCGCTCCCTTCGTCCCTGACATGGCGAACGCTTAATGCCGCGGACGACGAGTATCGCCGCGTCACCTTCAATGCGAAATTCGAAAAGGCCGGCGACGCGCTGGTTTATGCATCGGCGTTGGCGTTTCGCCCCGACGTATCGGGTCTTGGAGTCTGGGTATTCACGCCCGCGAGGCTGCCCGACGGCGGCGTCGTCGTCGTCAACCGCGGCTTCGTGCCGTCCGATACGAACTGGAAGCCGAACGTAGCGATAAGCCCACCACCCTCCGCCGACGTCGTTATCACCGGCGCCATGCGCTGGCCGGAGCATCGTTCGTGGTTCACTCCGCAGGACAAGGCGGACGTCTTCTTTGTTCGCGATCCGGCGGTAGTCGCGGCGGCCAAAGGCTGGGGCGCGGTCGCCCCATTCTATATCGAACAGGAATCGCCGATGCCGCCGAACGGCTGGCCGCGGCCCGGCAAACTCGTGCCGCGCCTGCCGAACAATCATTTGCAGTATGTAGTGACCTGGTATGGGCTGGCCCTGGTTTTGGCCGTGATATTTGCGGCATATGTCTTCAAATCGCGCCGCGACGTTGTGCCTAAGCGTACATAACGGATGGGCATCGGCCCGTCAGACGACGGTGCGGCATTGCTAAAAAATAAAAATCAAATTTCTTTGTAGCGACCGGCCTGATGTTGTAACGCCCGCCGCTGTTGACGGTGCGAGACCGCGGCTGTCTAATTGCGCAACTTGAACCGCAGAAGCCGGTCGGCCGTTCAAAAGCCGCGTCTCTTGTTCGACGACATTTCGCGCCGAATTTGTTTCGGCATCGTGTCGCTAAATCCACACGAAAAACGTACTTCGCTCTCTCGACTTCGTTGCCGCGCCGTTCGAACAACTCGGTGCGTTCTGCCGGCCCCACGACTACGTGAGCGATCTTCTCAATTGTTCAATGTGGAGGTTTTTCATGTCACGCACCTCGATCATCCCCATTCTCAAAATCTTTTGGTCGCCGGCACTGTTGCGCGGCGCGGCGATCCTCGTTGTGTTCGGTAGCGTGGCGATTGCAGCGCAGGACAGATATACGCTCAAGCTGGGCAAGTTGGAGTTCGCCGATTTCAGAGGATATGAAGACTGGAAAGACGTCGCCGTCAGTCAAACCGAAAAATTAATGAAAGTGGTCCTGGCAAACGACGTGATGATGGATGCGTACAAGCAGGGGCTTCCCGCCAAAGGAAGGATTTTTCCCGACGGCGTCAAGATCGTGAAGATCGAGTGGTCGTTCAAAAAGAACCCGGTGGCGCCCTACTTCGTGAACGTGCCGGACAAGTTGGTGGCGGTAGCGGCCATCGAAAAGGACACCAGGAGATTCCCCGACACTCACGGCTGGGCGTACGCCAATTTCAGTTACGACGACGCCACCGACACATTCAAGGCTGACGGGACCGAACCAAATTGCGGATACGCCTGCCACACCGCGGTGGCTGACCAAGATTACATCTTCACGGCGTATCCCAAGAGGTAAGCGCAGATCACCGTGTCCGACGGCTAAACAGCGCTTCGCTCGGCGGCCCCAATCAACCTGCCAAGGCCCTCGATTGCGGAACTCGGCCTTTCGCCAAGCTTCGCAAGGAGGAGCCTTCCCTTCCTTGTGAAACGGACTGCCCTTCTATACTTGTGGCATTGTCCGGGGACGGGCGTGCCAATCGGGCGCATGAACGAAACTCTCGGAAAATCAATATCTTAGCGGCCGAGTCGAGAGCCCGGCCGGCTGGGAGAATGTCGGTTGGACTACGTATCGACCCGTGGCAACGCCGCCCCGCTCGGCTTCACCGAAGCCATGCTTGCGGGACTGGCGCCGGATGGCGGCCTTTACGTGCCGACCGCCTGGCCGCGCCTTGATCGCGAGGCGATCGCAGGCTTCGCCGGCCGGCCCTACGCCGAAGTTGCCGTGGAGGTTATGCGGCCGTTCACGGCTGGCTCTATCAGCGATTCCGATCTCGCCCGCATGGCGCGTGAAGCCTATGCCAGTTTCCGCGATCCCGCCGTGGCGCCGCTGATCCAGATCGGCGCAAATACTTTTCTGCTCGAACTGTTCCACGGCCCGACGCTCGCTTTCAAAGACGTGGCATTGCAACTTTTGGCGCGGCTCATGGATCATGCTCTCGCCGCACGCGGCGAACGGCGGACGGTGGCCGTCGCTACGTCCGGCGACACCGGCGGTGCGGCAATCGAAGCTTTCGCCGGCAAGGACCGCGTCGACGTCGTCGTGCTTTTCCCGCAAGGCCGCATTTCGGACGTGCAGCGGCGGATGATGACCACGGAAAAGTCGGCCAATATCCACGCGGTCGCGATCGAAGGCACCTTTGACGATTGTCAGGCGATCGTAAAGGGCATGTTCAATCACGCCGCCTTCCGTGACCGGGTGAATCTGTCCGGCGTCAATTCGATCAATTGGGCGCGCATCATCGCGCAGGCGGCGTACTACTTCACCGCCGCGGTGGAGCTCGGCGCGCCGGGTCGCGCGGTCGCCTTCACGGTGCCGACGGGGAATTTCGGCGATATCTACGCCGGCTATGTCGCGCAGCTTTTAGGGTTGCCGGTCGAACGGCTGACCATCGCCACCAACGTCAATGACATTCTGGCCCGCGTGCTGGCCACCGGCGACTATGAATTACACGACGTGGTCGCGACGTCCTCGCCGTCGATGGATATCCAGGTGGCGTCGAACTTCGAGCGCTTGTTGTTTGAAGCCTACGGGCGGGACGGCGGCGCGGTTCGTGCCGTAATGGACTCACTGGCGCGAACGCGCCGCTTCACGCTGTCGGCACCCGCGCTTTCGCAAATTCGCGCTTCGTTCACCGCCGCGCGAGCGGACGAGGAGGAAGTTGCCGCCACTATCCGCACAGTGAAGCGCGAGACCGGAATGTTCGTCGACCCGCATACCGCCGTCGGCATTGCCGCGGCCGAAAAGGGGTTGCGCGATCCGGCGGTGCCGATGGTGGTGCTTTCGACCGCGCATCCGGCAAAATTTCCCGATGCGGTCGCGGCGGCCTGCGGCGAGCGGCCGAAATTGCCGGACTGGCTTTCCGATCTCAATCAACGGCCGGAGCGCCTCACGGTGCTGCCGGCGGATCAATCTGCGGTCGAGCGTTTCGTGCTGACGACAAGCCGTGCCGCGCAAGAAGGAGCGGCGGCATGAGCGTTGCGGTGACCAAACTGAAATCCGGCATAAGTGTCGTGACCGACACCATGCCGCACCTGGAGACGGCGTCGCTCGGGATTTGGGTCAATTCCGGCAGCCGCGACGAGCTTCATGACGAGCACGGCATCTCGCACTTCCTCGAACACATGGCGTTCAAGGGAACCCGGCGGCGCACCGCTCGGCAGATCGCCGAGGAAATCGAAGCCGTCGGTGGTGATCTCAACGCTGCAACCAGCGTCGAAAGCACGGCTTATTTTGCCCGCGTACTCAAGGCCGACGTGCCGCTTGCAATTGACGTCCTTGCCGACATTCTCTCCGAGCCGGCCTTCGCGCGGGATGATCTATTGCTGGAGCAGAACGTAATCGTGCAGGAGATCGGCGCTGTCGCCGACACGCCGGATGACCTGATCTTCGAATATCTGCAGGCCACCGCCTTTCCCCAGCAACCGTTCGGCCGTTCCATTCTTGGCACGCCGGAGACGGTGCGCTCGTTCGACGGCGCGAAGTTGCGCGACTATCTGGCCAGGCACTACCGCGGACCGGACATGGTCATCGCCGCCGCCGGCGCAATCAATCACGAGGCGGTGGTCGCCGAAGTCGAAAAGCGCTTCGCAAGTTTCAACGGGCCAGCCAGTCCGGTGCCGGAGCCGGCGCGGTTCGCGGGCGGCGCGCATATCGAAAAGCGCAAACTCGAGCAGGTCCATATCGCGCTGGCGCTGCCCGGCCTGGCGCAGAACGATCCGCAGCTCTATTCGCTGCAGATGTTCAGCAACGTGCTTGGCGGCGGCATGTCGTCCCGTTTGTTCCAGGAGGCACGCGAAAAGCGTGGCTTGTGCTATTCGATCCATTGCTTTCATGCGTCGTATTCGGATGTCGGAATGTTCGGTCTTTACGCCGGCACCGACGCCGGCGACGCCTCCGAGCTGATGCGCCTGGTCGTCGACGAGATCGCCAATGCCACCGCGACCATTTCCGAGGCGGAGATTGCGCGCGCCAAGGCGCAAATGAAGGCCGGCTTGCTCATGGCGCTGGAGAGCTCCGGCGATCGGATCGGACAGTTGGCGCGGCAGATGATGGTGTGGGGGCGGCCGATTCCGCTCCATGAGCTGGTCGAAAAGGTCGAAGCGGTAACGGTCGAGAGCGCTCGCGCCGCCGGGAAAGCCTTGATCGCCCGCGGCAAGCCCGCGATTGCCGTGCTGGGATTGGGCTCCGGGCTTGAAAGTGCCGCCGCCATTGTCGAGAGTCTGACCCGCCAAGCGGCATGACCGTGGACGGGGATGGCGTTCTTTCGCACCATCAACTTTGCCGACCCGCTGCCTTCAGTGGCCGGCGATGGAGTCGTGCTGCGGATACCGCAGGCGACCGATTTCGCAGACTGGACGGCGTTGCGCGAAACAAGCCGTGATTTCCTGATGCCTTGGGAGCCCACGTGGCCCGCCGATGATTTAAGCCGCAGCGCGTTCCGCCGCCGCGTCAGGCGATACGCTGAAGACTCTCGAACGGATCAAGGCTACGCATTCCTCATCAGCCGCGCTTCCGACAACACGCTGGTGGGCGGATTGACACTGGCGAATATCCGTCGCGGCGTGGCGCAGGCCGGTAGCATCGGTTACTGGATGGGCCAGCCGTTCGTGCGCCGGGGTTATATGACCGCGGCGGTGCAGGCCATCATTCCTTTTGCCTTCGCATCCTTGCGGCTGCATCGTCTCGAAGCCGCCTGCATTCCGACCAATGCCGGCTCGATCCGGCTATTGGAGAAAACCGGTTTCGTGCGTGAAGGCTACGCGCGCGAATATCTTTGTATCAATGGCATCTGGCAGGATCACCTGCTGTATGGCCGCCTGAAGGGCTCCAAGGCCTGAAACCTGCAACCGGATGCCACGGCCGGACGCCTTGGGATGGCCACGGTTTCCTTGCTAGAACGAGCGCCGACGGGATAGAGAAGACTCGCTGGGGCATGCCGGAAACCGATCTTTCAGTGAACCTTTGCGGGCGCTCCCTTGTTGGGGCGGCGCTTGCGCTTGCCCTTCTTACCTGCGGGTGCGCGAGCCAGAGCGGCGGCAGCGCGTCGGCGCCCGCGGGCGCGCAGCACGGCTATTCCGGAACCGGCTCGTTTACCGACTTTTTTGCCGGCTCTTCGGCCAAGGGAGCGCAAACGGCAGCCACCGCCCAAGGCGACGTCACTTGTCCGCCGGTAGAAGTGCGCCAAGGCGCCTCGACGTTGACCATCTCGCCAGCCGGCGACAACTCAGCGATGTCGGTAAGGTATCAGGGTGAGTTTGTGCGTATGGCGCGGAACTGCACCGTCGCTGACGGCAACATGACGATGCGGATCGGAGTCGAGGGACGGGTTATTGTCGGGCCCACAGGCGGTCCCGGCGAAGTTGTTGTGCCGCTCCGCATTGCCGTCGTGCAGGAGACCCCGGGCGGCACCAGGCCGGTCACCACCAAATTCATACGCATCCCGGTTACGCTTGGACCGGGTGATGGCAACAAGCTCTTTGCCCACGTCGAAGAAGGCTTGAGCTTCCCGGTGCCCAGCCCGACTTCGCAGCTCGACGACTACGTCGCGTATATCGGCTTCGATCCGCTGTCGGCCCAACCCGCAGAAAAGCCAAAGCCACGGCCGAGAGCGAAAGCCAGGCCGGCAGCAAGCGCCAACTAGCTGCCCAAGGGCGACGCCGAGAGCCGCCCGACGCCGCGGCGGTGACCGCCTAATTGAATCTTTTCTTGATGTCTTCGATGCCGCGGGAGAGCAGATCCTCTGCGACTTTGCCCTTGGCCGCAGCGCCAAGGATGCGCTCGGCCGCGGCCACCGCAGTATCGGCAGCGGCGGCGCGTACATCCGCCAGCGCCTGGGCTTCCGCCTGTGCGATTTTGGTCTCGGCCATCTTGGTGCGGCGGACCACAAAATCCTCCATTCGCGCCTTGGCCTCAACCGCAAGCCGTTCGGCTTCGGCCTTGGCGTTAGCGACGATTGAGGCGGCCTCGCCCTCAGCCTCGCGCGCCTTGCGTTCGAATTCCGCCAATACCGCCTGCGCCTCTTGCCGGAGCCGCACCGCCTCGTCGAGTTCCGACTTGATGCGCGCCTGGCGATTATCAATCCCGTCGAGCACCTTGCGATGGGCACCAAGGTAGACCAGCAGCCCGAGGAATATAACGAAGCCGAGCGCGACAAAATTTTCCGCTTCAAACATGAGGCTTCCTCAACGCTTGCCGGCGTCGCGCAGCGCTGCGGCGACATCCTGCTGGCTCGGGGCGGTTCCGATGAGGCGTTCGACGATGGCCGCTGCGGTATCTGCGGCGATGCTTCCCACGTTGCCCATCGCGGTTGCCCGCGTGGCCGCGATCGACCGGTCCGCGGCCGCGAGTTTCTCGTGCAACTGATCTTCGAGCCGCTTGTTGGTCGCTTCGGCCTCGGCCGCCTGTTTTTCGCGGGTCCCGGCGGCGATCGCCTGTGCGCGGTTGCGCGCGTCGGCAAGCGCTCTCTGGTAAGCGGCGCCGGCCGCCTCCGACTGCTCCTTAAAGCGCTGTGCCGCGGCGAGATCGTCGGCAATCCGTTTGCTGCGGTCGGCAAAAATCGCACCGATCCGCGGCAGCGCGATCCTCGACATCAGGACGTAAAGCAGAACGAACGTGACGACCAGCCAGAGCAGCTGCGACGGAAAGTGCTCCGCCTCGAACGGCGGAAAACCGGGGCGATGGCCCGCGGGCGCTTCGGTATGAGCGGTCGGCTCGGCCATGACGGCGAAGCTTTAGAGCCCGAACAGCAACAGCAACGCGATCAGCAGTGAGAAGATGCCGAGCGCTTCGGTGATGGCGAAGCCGAAAATCAGGTTGCCGAATTGGCCTTGAGCGGCGGAAGGGTTGCGCAGCGCCGCGGCCAAATAATTGCCGAAGATGATGCCAACGCCGACGCCGGCGCCGCCCATGCCGATGCAGGCAATGCCGGCTCCAATGTATTTTGCGGCGGTCGGATCCATGAGAAAGCTCCTTTTCGAGTTTGCAGCAGTCGCGCTGTCAATGGCCGGGGTGAATCGCATCGTTGAGATAGATGCAGGTGAGAATGGCAAAGACGTAGGCCTGCAGGAAGGCCACCAGGAATTCGAGCGCCGTGAGCATGATCACCAGCAGCAGCGGTATCGCCGCACCGAACCAGCCGACCACACCGAAGCCTGCAAGCATGATGATGAAGCCGGCAAAAACCTGAAGGGTGATGTGGCCGGCCAGCATGTTCGCGAACAAACGCACGCTGTGCGAGATCGGGCGCGAAATGAACGACAAGATCTCGATGACCACGATCGCCGGCAAAATATAGATCGGCACTCCTTTGGGGACAAACAGCTTGAGGAAGCCGAGCCCGTTTCGCCAAAAGCCGTAGATCACGACGATGAAGAACACGCTCAAAGCAAGGGCGGCGGTCACGATCAGCTGGCTTGTGACGGTGAACGAATAAGGAATGAGCCCGATCATGTTGGCGAACAGGACAAACATGAACAGGGTGAACACGAAGGGAAAGAACTTCATCCCCTCATTGCCGGCCGACGACCGGACCGTGTTGGCCACGAACTCGTAGGACATTTCCGCCATCGACTGCAGGCGCCCGGGGATCACCGCCCGCGGCGCGGTCCCGGCGATCAGCAACGCCGAAACCAGGATGACGATAATGAACATGAACAGCGCGGAATTGGTGAAGGCGAACTGATGACGACCGATAGTGAACATCGGCGCCCAGTTGTGGATCATAAACTGATGGATAGGATCGACAGTCATGGTTCAAACTATTTCCGACTGCGCGCGTCGCCGTCTAATCTCGGACCGGGGACCACGCCGGCGGAGCGCATCACATTGAGCACACCCGCGACGAAGCCAAGCAAAAGAAATACGATGAACCCCCAAGGCGAGATACCAAGCAAGCGGTCGATGAGCCAGCCGAGGCCGGCGCCGACCAGCACGCCCGCAACGAGTTCGCTCGAGAGGCGAAAGCCCCGAGCGTAACCGGATGCAGTCGCGGCCCGATCTCCACCAGCGTCGTCGCCGGAAGGTGGCCCGTGGCGCCCGTGCGCCTGGCCGAGACCTTCGCCGAGACGCTGGAGTCTCGCGGAGAGGGCGGCCTCATCGGTGTGCGCCTTGTTGCGATCTCCGTTTTCGCGCGCGTTGTCGCTCATGACCTCGACACTCGCGCTCGCGCGGAAATCGAAACGGGCCCGCCCCTTAAAGCCGCGCGGACCATACTGATTGAGTTTCGCCAAGTCAACGTCGGGTAGTGAAACCGTTATTGGGCCTAAGCGTTTGAAACAAATGGAGATATAAGCTCCGTCCAACGCCAATCGAGCCGCGATTGTGCGCCGCAAAGCGCTTCCCTAGAATGCCGGGACCAAAGCCGTGCCGCGCAAGCTCGCCGGCAGGGCCGGACGAAAGAGCCATCATGATTACAAAGACGGTTGCCGGCGCTCTGATCGGTTGGTTTTTGCTTGGTCCGGCGCTCGCAGATGATCTGACCCCCGACAGCGAGGGCGGCCGCTACGCGTTCAGTAAACAGGCCGACGGCGTTTTGCGGCTCGATAAGCAGACCGGCGATGTTTCGCTCTGCAGCCAGCGCACGGTTGGCTGGGCGTGTCAGGCGGCGCCCGATGACCGGACCGTCCTTGAAAACGAGATTGCCAGGCTGCGCCGCGAAAACGCCGCGCTGAAAAAGGACATTCTCGCGCGCGGCCTGCCGTTGCCGGCGGGCGCCACGGCGGAGCCGCCAGCCGCAAGCCGGGATTTGCACATACCGCGACTGAACGACAATCCGGACCTCGATCGCGTCCTCGCCTTCGCCGAGCGCATGTGGCACCGCCTTGTCGAGGCCATTGCGCGCGCGGAAAAGCAGCTAAAGGACAAGACCTGAGCGGCTCATCTGACGTGCGTGCCGAGCTTTCCGTTCGCGGCAGCGTATCCGCGCCCATAGTTGGGACCGCGACGCTTGCCATCGAGACGAGCGCCGAAGGCTTTTTTGAAATCACCGACGTGGCAGCGCGCTTCATCAAAGAGATCGACGCCGGTGACGGCGCCCTCTTGCTGTTCATTCGCCACACCTCGGCCTCGCTCGTCATTCAGGAGAATGCCGATCCCGACGTGCGCACCGACCTCGTCACCGCCTTGCGCCGGCTCGCGCCGGCGGATGCCGGCTGGGTTCACATCGTTGAGGGACCTGACGACATGCCGGCACATATCAGATCCATGATCGCCGGCATCTCACTCCATGTGCCGGTCATTGCCGGAAAACTGGCGCTCGGCACCTGGCAGGGCATCTACGTCGCCGAGCATCGCGCGCGGCCGCACCGGCGCGAAGTAATTCTACAATTTATCGGAAGCAACAGAGGGTAAGGCCGGCGCCCTTACCCTTTGTTGGCGAAATTATTCGCCGGCTTTGGCGGCGGCGTTTTGCACCCGTCGGATTACTGGATACGGCTCAGGTTCCGGCCGCCGCAAATGCCGATCGCGCAGCCTTCAATTCGGATCGTCCGGGGGCCCAGTTCCAGAAGATGGCCCTCATAGGTGTTGCCATTCTCGTTATTGTAGAGAGTGCCTGACCACTTGCCCGGGCCACTCGGCTGAAGCGACCGAAGCACTGCCACGCCGATGAGTGGGCGATTGCGTAGTGCAGGGTCGGAATTGTTCTTGTCGGTCCACGGCTGGCCGGTTTGCGGATCGAGACGCGATTTGGGTTCGGCGATTGTTGCGCAGATATAGCCGCCGCCGCAGGTGCCGACGCGTACTTTCGCGCCATCCTCCGCCAGCCACAACCCGCGCGGGTCCGCGTGTGCGCTTGCTAAACCGGCCGCACCAAGGAGCATGACAGCCAGGCCGAAAATCCAATGACGCTTCATGATGGAATGCATCTCGGCAAACTCGCTATTCCCGGCGATTTCGTTCGAGCCACCATTTATAGCTTTATTGCGCGCTTAATCTCAAGGTCGTCCCGGTCGAACGCGTGGGCCGCTTCCATACCTGCTGTAGACCGCGCCCCTGCCCCGGAAGTAAAATGCACAAGTCATATTTTGCATGTCGCGCCCGCGGTCGCGCTTTTGAGTCATCATCCGTTGAGCGAGGCTCACTCCTACTTTTTATTGATCGCCGACGACCACCCGCTGTTCCGCGGCGCGCTGCGCCAGGCGGTCATTGGGCTGTTCGAACAGGTAGACGTCGCCGAAGCCGGCAGCTTCGAAGATGTCAGTGAGGTCCTCGACGGCGGCCACCGGGACGTCGATTTGATCTTGCTCGATCTCAGCATGCCCGGCGTGCGTGGATTCTCCGGCTTGATGTATTTACGCGCACAATATCCGAGCCTGCCGATCGTTGTGGTCTCGGCCAATGACGATCCGGCCGTGATCCGCCGCTGCATGGAGTTCGGCGCGTCCGGTTTTATTCCTAAAACGCTGGGCATCGATGTGATGCGCCAGGCGATCGGACGCGTGTTGCAGGGTGAAGTGTGGACGCCGCCGGACATCGATCTCGCCCGGGACCCCGATGCCGATACCGCGGCCACCATCGCGCGGCTTTCCACGCTCACGCCGCAACAGGTCCGTGTGCTGATGATGCTGTCGAGCGGCTTGCTCAACAAGCAGATCGCCTACGAACTCGGCGTGTCGGAGGCGACGGTCAAAGCGCACGTCTCGGCGATTCTGCAGAAACTCGGGGTCGAGAGCCGGACCCAAGCCGTGATCGCCGCGGGCAAGATTGAAGCCGGCCAATGGCCGCAACAGCCGGCACGGGAAAGCTGAGCCGTTTGAGCGATCCCAACCCCAATGCGCCAAAGATGAAATTCGACGCGGGCACGCTGCAGGAGCATGTGCGCCGAACACCGTGGTTTCACTCCATTGATCTCGGCTACGGCGTTGTCACCCCGGGAGCAAAGCATCCGGCGGTTCACCGAAAGGAATACGCGGCCATCTTCGATCCGGTCGACGTGCGCGGGCGGTCGGTGATCGATATCGGCGCCTGGAACGGCGCTTACAGCTTTGAGGCAAAGCGCCGTGGGGCGGCCCGCGTTCTGGCGACTGATCATTTTGCGTGGCGGCATCCCGTACTGCGAGGGCGCGAAGCCTTCGATCTCGCCCGATCTGCCCTCGATATCGACCTGGAAGTCGGCGAACTCGACATTCCTGAGTTGACCCCGGAACGGGTCGGCACCTTCGACGTCGTGTTGTTTCTCGGAGTTTTCTATCACTTGCTCGACCCGATCGCCGCCTTGACGCAGATCGCCGCGCTGGCGCGCGAAGTGCTCATTGTCGAGACCCACACCGATGCTCTCGAAACCCGACGACCAGCGATGATCATGTATCCAGGCGCGGAGCTTGACGGGGACGACAGCAATTGGTGGGGCCCCAACCCGGCATGCATGGTGGCGTTGTTAAAGCAGTGCGGCTTCGCCAAAGTGGACGCCGCGTGGACCGAGGTCGGCTATCGCTCAATCTATCATGCTTGGCGGACCGACGAATTGCGCCGATCCGGCAGCAGGGGCGAGCGCAGAATGGCCGTCCCTCACCCGCTGTGGCTGAGGACAAGACGCCTTTTGGGAAAGGCCAAGCGGGCGCTTGGTCGCAGTTCCGGACGCGGCACCGTCAAGCCGAACGGACGTTGAGGAAAAATTCCTGCACGCGCTCGCCGAGTTGGTCGGCGTGACGGGACAGAGTCTCGCTCCACTTCAAAACTTCGGCGGCGGCCATGGCCCCTTGCTTGACCGCCTGCTCCGCCTTTGCGATTGACCTTTCGGCCGAGGCGGTGTGCTCGGACGCAAGTTGCATCCCACGTCCGATTTCCTTTGTCGCGTCGCTCTGCTCGTCGACCGCAGCAGCGATCTCCGACGCGACTTGGGTAAGTTCAGTTATGCGCGCGGCTACGGAATCGATCTCACCGACAGTATTTTGCGTGAGCGTCTGGATTTCGGGAATCTGCCGCACAATCTCCTCGGTCGCGCGCGAAGTCTGATTGGCCAGCGCCTTGACCTCCGCCGCCACCACGGCAAAGCCTTTGCCGCTGTGGCCGGCGCGAGCCGCTTCAATGGCGGCGTTAAGCGCGAGCAAGTTGGTCTGTGCGGCAATAGCCGAAATGACTTCGGCAACCGAGCCGATCTGGGTTACGGCTTGCGCAAGCGCGCGAATGGAGCCATCGGCGCGTGTGGCGTCCTCCGCAGCATGGTTGGCCCGTTGCGCGCCTAAAACCGCTTGCTGCCGTATCTCGTCGATCTGAAACCCGATCGCCTCGCTCGCGCCCGCGGTCAAAGACACGCTCTTTGTGGTTTGTAACGCGACATCGGAGACTTCCGACATGCACTTCTCGGTGCTTTCGGTGACCGACTGCATCGTGCCCGACGCGCTCACCAACGAACTCGACGCATCCTTCACCGCCCGCAGCACGCCGTTGACGGTCAAATCGAAGCTTTGGATGGCGGTGTCGAGTGAATCACGTCGCGCTTCCGTGGAGTAGGTCAATGTGTCGATGATCACCGCAAGCGTTGTGGCATTGTCGAAAGCAAGCGCTTGGGTCAGCGCGGTAATGCGCTTTGCCGCCGCAATCGCCGAAAATTTTTGCCGGCGCGAAATAACATCTATCGCGGCGCGAAGCGCATAATGGCCGAAACTCATGTGCGGGCGCGAGTCGTGGAAGCCGATCTCGACGTCCAGGTGACGCTTGCGTGTGAATGAGGCGGCGTAGCGCTCATCAAACCAGCCCTGGAAAATGATTTCAAAATGGCTGAGGTAGAATTCCATGATGGCGTCGCGATGCGGCAAAAGCTTATCTGAAACCCATGACATCGCACGGCAATGGTCGAGATAGTCGTCGATCGCGGCGGGCATGTGCGCCCGAATGATCGGCCAGGTGTCCTGCAGAATTCTTCGTGTCCCGGCAGTGATTCCGAATATGCGAAGGCGAGCTTCGACGTCGGAGATTTCGGCGATCGATTGTGACACGTGGCCCTTCCGTCGCACCGATCGACGGTTACGCGCGCAACTGGGCGTCGGCGCAAATTAAAACAGCACCTTGCGCGATCATCGTTATTGATCGGTTAATTCGCGCCCGACAGCGGCGCGACGGGACAGGCAGCAGGTGCTACTCGGCGGCAACGCGTTGCACGCGCCATTGCGCCAGTAGCGCTCGCAGCGCAGCGGGCTTCACCGGCTTGTTGAGCAACTGCACGCCTGCGGCGCGGGCCTCCTCGCGGACCTGGACCGAACGATCCGCGGTCACGAGGATGGCCGGCAAATCGCGGCCGTAACGTCGGCGCAGTTCGGTGATGACGCCAACGCCGTTGCCGCCGTCGAGATGGTAGTCAACCAGAAGCCCGTCCGGTTCGACACCGCTTCCGGCCAGCGTCGCAAGCGCCGTGGTGAGATCGGTAGCGGTAAGAACGCGGCACCCCCATCCGCTCAGCAGAACGCGCATGCCGTCAAGGATGCTCGGCTCGTTGTCGATGCAGAGCACGGAAGTGCCGATAAGGCTTCCCGCGGCGGATCTTCCTGGAACGACCGCCAAGGCCGGTTTATCGACCGCCGCCGTAGCCACGGGTATTGCGACGGAAAACCGCGAGCCGCGTCCGAACTTCGATTTCAGAATGACCTCGCAGTCGAGAACGCGCGCGATCCGCTCGACAATGGAGAGGCCAAGGCCGACGCCGCGCGCCACGCGCGCGCCGTGGTCGAGCCGGTGGAATTCCTTGAAGACGGCGCGCCGTTTGGCATGCGGAATGCCAATACCGGTGTCGTAAACCTCGATGCGCAGTCGTGATCCGCGGCGGCGACAGCCGATCAGCACGCCGCCGCGCGGCGTATACTTGATCGCGTTCGAAATCAGATTTTGCAGAAGCCGCCGGAGCAGGCGGCGATCGGAACGGACCGATTGCGTGCTCGGCGCGAACCGCAAAGTCAGCCCCTTTTCGCGCGCCAGCGGAGCAAATTCGACTTCAAGCCGGTGCAGCAGTTCGTCGATGCGGAAATCGGTCAGTTCCGCCTTCATGGCGCCGGTATCGAGCCGCGAGATGTCGAGAAGCGCGGCGAATATCTCTTCCACCGCTTCAAGCGAAGCGTCGATATTTTGCACGAGATCGCCATTGTCACCGGCGCGCTCCCGCTCGCTGAGGCTGGTGATATAGAGACGAGCTGCGTTCAGCGGCTGCAGGATGTCGTGACTTGCCGCGGCGAGGAAACGCGTTTTGGAAACATTGGCTTCATCGGCCTCGCCCTTGGCGCGTTCTAGCTCGGAGTTTAATCGCGTCAACTCGCCGGTACGCTCGCGCACGCGCCGCTCGAGTGTCGCGTTGGCGCGCTCCAGCGCCTCGGCCGACTTCACGCTCGGGGTAATATCGGTAAAAGTCGTCACCAGGCCTCCGCCGGGCATGGCGTCGGCCCGCACTTCAATCACCAGCCCGCGCGCGGCAATGCGCTCGAGAAACGGCTCGGCTTCAGAAGTGTATCGGATAATCCCTTGGGCGACCTGCTGATCCAGGTCCGCCTCGTGCCCGCCCTCCTTGGCGATGTGGCGAAGAATTTCGCCTAGCGTGATGCCGATACGGGTTAGCGCGTGCGGCAGGTCGAAAATCTCTCCGAACTGCCGGTTCCAGCAAACCAGGGCCAAATCCTTGTCGAAAACGGCAATGCCCTGGCGCACATGATCGAGCGCCGTTTGCAAGATCTCGCGATTGTAGTGGATCGCGGTATTCGCATCGTCGAGAAGCTTCAGCGCCGCTTCGGTCGAAACGGTCCGTTTCCGCAGCAACAGCGACAGCACAAGCCGCGAGGACGCGGCGCCGATCGCGGACGCCAACAGATATTCGCCGTATTGCAGAAGCTGAAAATCCGCCTCGGCTTGCGGATCGAGGCTGAGACGGCGTGACGCGGCGAAACTCGCGAACGATTCGCGCGTGCGTTCTTCGCCAAGATAGCGGGCGATGGTCGCAATCAGTTCGTCGATGCTCACGGATGCCCGCCGCAACCGGAAACTCGGCGCCATCGGCGTAAGCGATGTCGGCACGAATACGTCGGCTTGCAACCGTTCGATCGCCGTGGGCCGGCTTAACAGCGAGCAAACGAGATAAAAGGCGATATTGGCGGCCAGGCTAAGCGCGACGCCGTGAACAAGCGGCGGCAAATGCAAACCGAACAGACCTTGCGGGCGCAGCCAGCCGATACCAAACGGTCCATTGGAGAGAATGTATGCGCCGACACTGCCGGCGTCCGAGATGCTGGGCAGCAGGAGCGTATAGGCCCAAACGACAATACCCGCGGTCATGCCGGCTATCGCGCCGGACGCCGTCCCGCGCCGCCACGCCAGACCCGCAAATACCGCCGGCGTCAGCTGGGCGATGGCGGCAAACGACAACAGTCCGATGGCCGAAAGCTGGGCCGCGCCGGCAGAGCGATAATAGACGTAGGCGAGAAGCAGGATGGCGAAGATGGCGATGCGGCGCACGGTAAGGAGCTGCGCACCAACATCACCCGCCTCGGCCGCCTCGCTACCGCGCCGCGCCAGCGCGAGCGGTATCACAATGTCGTTCGATACCATGATGGCGAGCGCTACGGTTTCGACAATCACCATCGCGGTCGCGGCCGATAAGCCGCCGATGAAAGCGATGGCGGCGAACAATTGCGAATGCGCCTTGAGCGGCAGCGCCAGCACGAACATGTCCGCATCGGGGCCGCCGGGCGAGAATGTGAGCAAACCCGCAACCGCAATCGGCATCACGAACAAATTGATCAAGACCAGATAAAGCGGAAACAGCCACGCCGCCCGGCGGATTTCCGCCTCACTGTGATTTTCGACAATGGCGACATGGAACTGCCGCGGCAGCAGCACGATGGCGAACAGCGACAATACGGTCATGGCGGCGAACCCGGCCGCCTGCGGCAGGCGCGTCAGCGCCGCCGTCGCCTGCGGATTTCCCCACGCGTCGGCCAATAGACGCGCCGGTCCTGGAAACATCACGAAGGTGACAAAGGCGCCTACCGCGAGGAACGCGACCAACTTGATAACGGACTCGGCGGCAATCGCCAGCATCAGCCCGTCCTGATGCTCGGTGGCGTCGGTGTGACGCGTCCCGAACAAGACCGCGAAGGCGGCCATCAACAACGCGACAAAAAGCGCGACATCGCCGACAAGCGGCGACGCCGCGGCATTGCCGGCCGAGCCGGCGGCGAGAATGGTTTCCACCGACGCCGAGACGGCTTTGAGCTGCAGCGCAATGTAGGGAATCATTCCGACAATGGCGATCAGCGCCACCGTCGCCGCCACGGCCTGGCTCTTGCCGTAACGCGCGGCGATAAAGTCGGCGACCGAGGTGATGTTTTGCGCCTTGGCCAGCCGGGCAATGCGGACGATCAACGGCCAGCCCAGGCCGACCATCAGCACCGGCCCGATATAAATCGTGAGAAAATCGAAGCCGGTCCGCGCCGCGACGCCGACTGAACCGAAGAACGTCCACGACGTGCAATAGACCGCCAGAGAAAGCGGATAGATCAACAAACGCGCGCGGCTGCTACGAACGAGCCCCTTCCGGCGATCGCCGTAGCTCGCGACCAGGAACAAAAAGCCGATGTAGGCCAAGGCGATGACAATGGCCACCCAGCCTTGCAGCATGACGTTTTCCCAATGACGGACACGCTCTTCGGCGTGCTGTTTTGTTGTTAAATCATCGTGCTACGCCTGTCCATCGGCGGCGCCAAACCGCCACCGACGTTACATCCCGCGGACTCCTTGTTTGACGGCTGACAATACGCACTGCATTGATCGGCCGACAAATGAGGCTTGTTGTTCCCACAAAGCGCGACGCGATCGAAGCCGCCGAGACGCTTGCGATTGCGGCTGCGGGCGGGATTGTGTTCGCACTACTGGGATTCCCGGCTGGGCTCGTTTCCGGCTCGGTGCTTGCGGTCAGCGCCGCTGCTTTGTTCGGCATGCCGGTCAAGGTGCCGATCACAGTGGCCCGTGTCGGCTACGTCGTTGTCGGCATTCAGCTCGGCGCCGTGGTGACGCCGGAGACTGTCAAAGGCTTCCTCACCTGGCCGGCGAGCATCGCGCTTTTGGTCGTGGCGTCCATCGCCATGATCGTCGCGACCGCAACCTATCTGCGCACCGTGCACCGCTGGGACCCGCTTTCGGCGCTGATGGGTGCGAGCCCGGGCTCCATGGTGCAGGTAATTGCACTTTCGACCGAGCTTGGCGCCGACCTGCGCGCAATCGCCATCGTGCAGACCATGCGCGTATTGCTGTTGACCATCGGGATCCCCACAGGGCTCGCCCTGTTCGGATTGGTGGCTCCGGCGCTGCCGAGCGCGCGCGGGCCGGCCGGTCTCTCGTCGCTGCCCGAAATGGCGCTCGTCGTCGCGGTTTCGACCGCGTCCGCGCTCGTGTTGATGCGCGTGCGGTTTCCGGGCGGACTCATTTTCGGCGCCATGGCCGGGTCGGCGGTCATGCACGGCACCGGTGTCGTTACCGCCGTGCTGCCGTGGTGGGCCGGCGGCGCCGCGGTCATTGTTCTCGGCGCCGTCGTCGGCTCGCGGTTCGCCGGCGCGAGCCCGCGTATCCTGCTCGGCTATCTCGGCGCTGCATTCGGTTCATTCGCGGTGTCGGTGACCATTGCCGGCTTGTTCGTGCTGCTGGTCACGTACTTTTTTCCGTTCCCGGTGGCGAACGTGGTCGTCGCCTTCTCGCCCGGCGCGCAAGACACCATGATGGTGCTGGCGCTGGCGCTGCATCTCGATCCGGTGTTTGTCGGCGCCCATCACGTCGCGCGCTTTCTCGTCGTCACCATCACGGTGGCGATCGCAGCGCGCCGGCTGGCGAAGAAACAGAAGTGACGGCTACTCCGCGGCGAGCGCGCGTTGCTTCAGCGGCAGGCCGAGCTTTTGCCAGACGTCGACGAGCGCCTCGGCGAGATCGTCGATCAAGCCGTCGTCGTGATAAGGGCTCGGCGTCAGCCGCAAGCGCTCGGAGCCTTTCGGCACGGTCGGATAATTGATCGGCTGGATGTAGATGCCATGTTCGGCGAGCAGAAGATCGCTCGCTTCCTTGCAGCGCTCGGGATCGCCGACAAAGACCGGCACAATATGCGTGGGGCTCGACATCACCGGGAGTGCCGCCGCGCTGAGCACCGCCTTGGTGCGGGCGGCGCGATCCTGATGGCGGTCGCGTTCCCATTGCGAGGTTTTCAGATGCCGGATCGCGGCGGTCGCCGCCGCGCATACCGCTGGCGGCAGCGCGGTGGTGAAGATAAATCCCGGCGCATAGGAACGCACCGCGTCGATCAGCGCGCGCGAACCGCTAATGTAGCCGCCGAGGCAACCAAACGCTTTGGCGAGCGTACCTTCGATCACGTCAATGCGGCCGGCCACGCCGTCGCGCTCGGAAATGCCGCCGCCGCGTCGGCCGTACATACCGACGGCATGAACTTCGTCGACATAGGTCATGGCGCCGTAACGCTCGGCGAGATCGCAAATGCGCTGGAGCGGCGCCACGTCGCCATCCATCGAATAGAGACTCTCGAACACAATCAGCTTTGGCCGAGCCGGATCGGCCGCAGCCAACAGCGTCTCGAGATGCGCCGTGTCGTTATGGCGGAAAATGATCTTCTCGGCGCGGGCCTGCCGCACGCCCTCGATCATCGAATTGTGGTTGAGCGCATCCGACAGGATGAGGCAGTTCGGCATCATCCTAGCGATGGTGGAAATGCCGGTCTCGTTGGAGACGTAACCCGAACTGAAAACGAGCGCAGCCTCCTTGCCGTGCAGATCGGCGAGCTCGTGCTCAAGCCCGACCAACGGATGCGTGGTGCCGGCGATGTTGCGGGTGCCCCCAGCGCCGGTCCCCATCCGGGTTGCCGTCTCGACCATGGCGCCAATGACTTTCGGATGCTGTCCCATGCCGAGGTAATCGTTGGAACACCAGATCACGACTTCCTTCGCGCCCTCGGGCGAATGCCAGACCGCATGCGGGAAGCGTCCGGCAATGCGCTCGAGATCGGCAAATACACGGTAGCGCCGCTCGTCGTGCAATCGCCCGAGCGCGTCAGTGAAAAATTTACGGTAATCCATAGCGCCCCGTGCGAAACGGTGGCCGCCTTTGCAGCGGCCGGCTCCTTTTTAGAGTGGTTCCAGCCTGATTGTCGAGACGGTTCGGGGCGTAAAATCGTCGCGCCAGCGTCCAACTTATTGGCATCGGACACACCGCCTTACTATACGTTGTCTGGTATTTCAGCGCCGACTAAAGGACGAACATGGCCGCCCAAGTTCCCGGTGGGAGCACCCACCGCAATCTGATCATCGCCGATATCGTGGAGCGCACCGGAATCGACCACGACATGATCGACAGGCTGGTGCGCGGCTTTTATGCCCGCGCCCGCCTCGATCCTCTGCTCGGCCCAATCTTCGAGCAGCATGTCGGCGACTGGGAAGCGCATTTCGCCCGAATGCGCGAGTTCTGGTCGTCGGTCGCCTTGATGAGCGGGAGCTATCACGGGCAACCCATGGCTGCCCATTTTCCTTTGCCCATCGACACGCCGCATTTTAATCGCTGGCTCGAAATGTTTGCAGCGGCGGCGCAAGAGATTTGTCCGCCGGCGGCGGCCGCGTTGTTCATCGAGCGGGCCCACCGCATCGCCGATAGTCTGGAGTTGGGCATTGCGGCCCAGAAAGGCGAAATCCGCTCACGGCCGGTACGGCCGGCGAGTACTTTGCCGCCGCAGCCGACCGCACATGCCCTCCCGGAGGAAATGCGGCGTAGCCCTCGCCGTCCTTGATTCCTCCCTCGCCCGCGCCCACCTGAATCCCCAGCGCTTTCAAGCGAACAATGAAGCGCGGGGGAGCGATCATGAAAATCGGAGTTTTGGGATCGGGCGATGTCGCTAAATCGCTGGCGACCGGTTTCATCAAGCACGGCCACCAGGTCGTGCTGGGCACACGCGATCCGGGCAAGCTCAAGGATTTTGTCGCGAGCCATCAGGGCGCGCGCGCCGCCAGTTTCGCCGAGGCTGCGGCGTTTGGCGAAGTCGCGGCGCTTGCCGTGAAGGGCAGCGCCGCGCTCGATGCCCTCAAGGCAGCCGGCGCGAAAAACCTCGCCGGCAAGCCGGTGATCGACACCACCAATCCGATCGCGGATGCACCGCCGCAGAACGGCGTCCTGAAGTTTTTCACCAATCTCGACCAATCGCTGCTCGAGCAACTACAAGGCGCATTTCCGGATGCGCATCTGGTCAAAGCGTTCAATTCGGTCGGCAACGCGGCGATGGTCAATCCGCAATTTCCCGATGGCAAGCCAACGATGTTCATTTGCGGCAACGACGATAAAGCCAAGGCAACGGTGCGCGGCATTTGCGAGCAGTTTGGTTGGGAGGTCGCCGATATGGGCAAAGCGGAAGCCGCCCGCGCCATAGAGCCGCTATGCATGCTGTGGTGCATTCCGGGCTTTATTCGCAACGAATGGTCCCACGCTTTCAAGCTCCTGCATCGCGGATAACCGCCGTGGCCGCGTCCGGCAACGGTCCGATCGTCGCCGTGACTGGCGGCAATCGCGGCATTGGCTTTGAAATTTGCCGGCAGCTTGCCGCCCGCGGCGCCCGCGTGGTGCTTGCCGCGCGAACGCCGGCCGCGGGCAAAGCGGCGATTGAGAAGCTTGCGAATGAAAAGCTTGCGGCTGATTTTCACGTCCTCGACGTGACCGACGGCAAAAGTATTGCCGCGCTGCGTGACTTTCTCAAAGACCGCTTCGGCCATCTCGATGTACTGATCAACAACGCCGGCATCATCGCCGACGGCGAAGACGCCGCGCTGAAAGTCGATTTGGCGACGGTTCGCACTACGCTCGAAACCAACACGCTCGGTCCGTTGCATCTCGCGCAGGAGCTGGCGCCGCTGCTCAAGCGCAGCAAATCCGGCCGCATCATCAATATGTCGAGTGGAATGGGCGAGCTGTCCGACAACAGCGGCGGTCACGCCGCCTATCGCCTCTCCAAAACGGCGCTCAACGGTGTTAGCGCGACACTCGCGGCCGAACTCCGCGGCAAAGTGGCGGTCAATTCCGTTTGCCCCGGCTGGGTCAGAACCGACATGGGCGAGCGGCACGCCCCGCTTGATGTGGCCGACGGCGCCGACACGGCGGTTTGGCTCGCGCTCGACGCGCCGCAACAGCTCACGGGGAAATTCGTGCGCGAGCGCAAAGTCATTCCGTGGTGAGTCCGAAACTGCCGGACTAGCGCAAGCCGGCCTGCTTCATCAGCGGCAGAACGTCTTTCTGGAAGGCCCGCATGCCGGCTTCGTATTGCGCCCAGGACAACAGCGTTCCGTCGAGGCCGATGTCGACCAGCCTGGCGAAGCTGTCGACAATTTGCTCGGGCGTTCCGATCAGCGGGTAACCGCCCCACCCGGCGATGAAGTGCTCCTTCATCGCCTTGATCATGTCCGGGTTCAGGATTTGCGTCGTCAAACCCATGGTGTTGACCAGATTGGTCACCGCTTCCCAGTCGCCCTTCTCGTGAACGTAGTATCGGTAGAAATCACGGGCTTCTTGCTCGGTCTCGCCCTGTACCATGTAACTCGCGGCCCAGACCTGGACGTCGCGGCCGTATTCCTCGCGCGCAAGCTTCTTGTAAGCAGTGACCAGCGATTTGGCGTGCTCGTGGTCGTCGGGATTGAACAGAACGAACGCCACGTCGCAATTCTTCGCCGCGAAATGCCGGCCCCGTTCCGAGCCGCCGGCGTTCATCAAAACCGGATACGGCTGCTGAATGGGTTTAGGTTGCAGATGCCCGCGCTTGATGTTGTAGAAATTGCCGGAAAAATCGAAATCCTCGTCCTCGGTCCAGAGCCGCTTGATGATCTGAAGCCATTCCTCCGCCATCTCATAGCGTTTGTCGTGATCCATCAGCGGCGCACCGAACATCTCGATCTCCGGCTTGTGCCAGCCGGTGACGATATTCAGTGCGAAACGTCCGCCGGTGATGTGATCGACCGTCTGGCCCTGTTTGGCCGCCATGATCGGATGGATGGTCGGGACGTGTGAGGTGGCGAAAATCGCCGGATATTTGGTCGAGGCGCCGATGCCCGCGGCCCACGAGAAGCATTCGAACCCCGCGCCGTTGAAATTCGTCTTGCCTCCGAACCCCTGCCAGCGGCCGACGGGAACGAGAGCCTCGAACTCCATCGCGTCGCCGAGCTGCGCCAGCGCCAAGGTGCTCGGCCAATCGGCTTCGAGCACCCCATCGACGGTGGTAATCGCACAGCCGCCGCTCAAATTCGTGCAGAACGTCGCAAGCTTCATCTTGCGATTGTTGTAGAGCGGGCTCGTCGCCCGCTTGGTCATCTCGACTTTAGCCATGGTATTCACGACGTCCTCCCGACTAGTTTCTCATGACGTCCGATCGCCGGCCGCCTGGTCTGCGTCACAGACTTGATTCGACGGTATCCCCACCGTTATGCAAAGAGGGCGTTCCCCGCCTTTCGAGGCAATTATCCTCTCAAGAATACGCGCAGAATAATCGGGATGGAAACCACATGACTGGATTGCACGCGCAGCTTGAAGACCTCGTTATTGCCAACCGTATTTTGGCCCACGAAGGCGTTGTCGACGGATTTGGCCACGTCAGCCTTCGGCACCCCGAACGGCCCGACCGGTTCTTCATGTCGCGGTCAAGAAGCCCGGAACTCGTGACGCTCGACGACATTATGGAATTCGATCTCGACTGCAATCCGATCGATCAGCGCGGACGGGTAATGTACGGCGAACGCGCCATACACGGCGCCATCTTTCAGGCGCGCGCCGATGTCAATTCGGTCGTTCACAACCACGCCCATGAAGTCATTCCGTACTCGGTGACCAAAACGCCCATGCGGCAGGTGATCCACACGGCCGGCGGCATGGGTGCGCACATTCCGGTCTGGGATATCCGCGACGATTTTGGCGATACCGACATGCTGGTGCGCAACCTGCAGCAAGGCCGCAGCCTTGCGAAAGCGCTCGGCGGAAATGCCGCGATCCTGATGCGCGGTCACGGAGTTTCGGTCGTCGGCGCATCCGTCCGCGACGCGGTGCGCGTCTCGGTTTATCTCATGGTCAATGCCCGCTTGCAGACGGAGGCCATGCGGCTCGGCGATGTCACCTTTGTTTCCGAGGGCGAAATCGTCAAAACCGCGGAGATGTCGGCATCGTCGCTGGCCTCCGACCGGATATGGGAATACTGGACGAACCGCAGCGGCTACGTTTCAGGATCTGGCGTTAAGTAGGAGCGCGCATTTCACCCGGGCACCCGGCGGAGGACGCGATGCTTTCCAGACTTAGTCCGCCGTTTCGGGCGGAGCACATCGGCAGCCTGTTGCGCCCTCCCGACCTCCTCGAGCTACGCGCACGCTTTGCGCGCGGCGAAGCGAGCCGCGATGAATTGACGGCGGCGGAGGATCGGGCGATCAAGGAAGCTCTTGCGCTTCAGGAACGTGTCGGTCTGAAGGTTGCAACCGACGGCGAGTTCCGGCGGCGTTCCTATCACAGCTTCTTCTACGGGCAGCTTGGCGACATCACCATCGATGTCGCCGGCGCAGCATCCGGGCAAGCCGGCACCCGTGCCAATCAACCGGTATCGCTGATCAACAGCCGGGTGATGTGGACCCGGCCGATCAACGTCGCAGACTTCGAATTCATCGAAGCCAACACCGAGCTTCTGCCGAAGATCACCATCCCCGGCCCGTGCGCGTTGCATTATCGCGGCGGCGACGCCGCCGTGCTGGCAAGCGCCTACAAGGATCTCGATCAGTTCTGGGACGACACCGTCGTGGCCTTCGGCAAGGAATTGACCGCGCTGTCGCGTGCCGGCTGCCGCTATGTCCAGATCGACGAAACCGCGTTTGCGAAGTTCGGCGATCCGGAGGTGCAAGCCGCGCTCAAGGCGCGGGGCGACGACTGGAATACGCTGATCGACAGATACATCGGCGTGACCAACCGGATCCTGCGCGAAGCGCCGGCGGAATTGCGGATCGGCATGCACTTGTGTCGGGGCAATCGCGGCGGCCGGTGGCACGCCGAAGGCAGTTACGATGTGGTCGCCGAGCGGTTGTTCAACGCGCTGGATATCAAGTTCTATTTCCTGGAATACGACTCGCCGCGCGCGGGAAACTTCAGTCCGCTGCGATCGGTGCCCCCGAATAAGAGCGTCGTGCTCGGGATCGTGACGACCAAGACCTCGCAGGTGGAGAGCAAAGCCGACCTCTCGCGTCGCATCGACGAGGCCACCAAATATCTCAGCCTCGATCAGCTCGCCATCAGCCCGCAATGCGGCTTCGCCAGCGTCGACACCGGCAATCCGATCTCGGCGGAAGCGCAAGAGCAGAAGCTACGCCTGATTGTCGAATTTGCGCGCGAGACCTGGGGCGAGAGCTGACCTGCCGGCAGTCTCACCGCCCCGGCCGGTGCAGCCCGCCCATCAGTGCCGGCTGGAACAGCGCCGCCGAAGCCAGCGTGCAGAAAAGCGACAGCGCCAGAAGTTTGCCCATGCTCGAAATGCCGGGCTGATTGGAGAACCACAAGCTGCCGAAAGCCGTCGCCGTCAGAAGCGTGCTGTAGAAAACAGCGCGCGTCAGGACCGACTCAAGGAAGTTGCTTTCGCCGCGCCGCCACGCCGTCACGTAGTAGATCTTGAACGCCACGCCGACGCCGAGCAGCACCGGCAGCGCGATGATGTTGGCGTAGTTCAACTCGAACCGCGTCAAAGCGCAGATTTCCAGCGTGACAAGGCCGGCGACAATCAGCGGAATGAGCGTGACCAGCACGTCGGTCAGGCGCCGGAGCACAAGCCAAAGCAGGATCGCAATGGACAACAGCGCAAGGCCCGCGGCTTCGGCAAAAGCCGCGACAATAGTCTTGCCCCACTCGGTGCTGCCGACGGCCTCGCCGGTTGCGGTGGGGTTCACGGCCAGGACCGCCTGCGCAAAGTGATCGATGACCGCGTTGTCGCTGGCATTGCCCTTGGGCCAGATTTCGATCCGTGCCCGGCCGTCCGGCGTAGTCCAGTCGCGTACGAGTTCCGCAGGCAGTTGATCTCGGTCGACCGGCGCGGCCGAGAGACTGTGTCCGATATCGCCGAGATCGACCTGAAGCGGAAGAATAAAGGCCTCCGTGGCGCGAGCGCGCTCCCTTGCATCGCTATGCGCTAGTTTGTCGAGGTCGCCGGCCAGGCGCCGGGCCGCATCGGCTGCAGGACCCGTGTTCTGCTCGGCGGAGTCTTGCAGCGCGGTGACGCTCTGTTCCAGCGCCGTGACGTTTTCAGCGTCGCTCGGAGCCGCGCGGGCCGGATTTGCCAGAGCCGGGGCGAGTGTGTCGTGCGCCTTTTTGATGATCGGCAGCTTCTGTTCCTGTCCGGATGGAACGAAGCTCGCGAGGGTGAAGGTTCGTGCCACCTCAGGGAGCGCTCCGAGTTTCGCCACCTCCTCTTTCACGTCGGCGGCCGGGACCAAAATCCTCGCCGTGCTTAACGGGATCGCCTGGCCGAGCCGGTAAAGCGAAACGAGAGCCGGAGAAGTCTGCTTTTCCAAAGCCAACGGATTGAAATTAAATTTCAGCCACAACAACGACGGCGATCCGGCGACCACAATGGCAACGGTGGTAACAATCACCGCAATCCGGTGCCGTGTCAGGAACGCGTCCGCGGGCGCCAAAGCCGGCAGGTGAAGCGGCTTCGGCTCGGGCGGCGGATTGACAGCGCGAATGAGCGCCGGAAGCAACGTCAGGCTCGTCGCATAGGCAACCGCCATGCCGAAACCGGCGATAATGCCAAGCTGCGCCAAGCCCGTGTAAGCCGTGGGCGTAAAGGACAGGAAGCCGGCTGCCGCGGCAGCGGCCGCGAGCGTCAGCGGAATACCGACCCAGTCGGCGGAACCGACCAGCGCGCGGTCGATGTCGTTCTTTTCATGCCGCTCGGCGCGATAGCGGATGGTGTACTGAATGGCAAAATCAGCGCCGAGACCGACGAACAGGACCGCGAACGCAAGCGAGATCGGGTTCAACGCACCGACCATCAAAATTCCGCCGGCCGAAGTAATCAGGAGCCCGACCGCCAAATTGACAACGGCGGCAGCAACGAGCCGCAGCGATCGCAGCGCAAACCACAAGATCGCCAGCACGATTACGCCGGTTATGACACTGTTGAGCACGATGCCTTCGTGCACGCCGGAGAATTCGTTGTCCGAGATGATGGTTGGGCCGGTCAGGCTGACGTCGGCGCCGAACTTCTGCTCGATGCCGGATTGCGTGACGATTTCGCGAATGGCGGCCGTCGCCCGGCCGCCCGGCTCCAGCGCTTCGTGATCGAGCACCGGCCAAACCTGAACGAACCGGTGCAAATCGAGCGGCTTTGGATCGCCCTGGGACAAAGTTCGCCAGGAAAACTCGGCGGGCTGACCTTTCGCCAGATCCTCGAGAGTCCCGGCGGCGGCATTCAATGGCCGCTCCAAATCGTCGAATGACAGCAGGCCTTGCTGCGTCGACAACAAGAGTTGGCCAAGCACCCGCAACAGCCCCCGGAGACTTGGATCGGTCACCAGCCCGCCAATGAGCGGCTTTGCCTTGGCAAGCGGCTCGGTGAATTTCTCAATCCGGTCGGGCGGCAGATAGAGCAGCCCGTTCCTTCGGAAAAACGGGCTGTCGAACTGATCGATGACCGAGTGAAACAGAGCCGGTTTGTCGGCTAGAGCATTTTCCAGTTCGCGTGCCGCCGCCTTCGCCGCTTCGGGCGTCGGTGCGTGCACATCGACAAGAATGAGTTCGACGGTCTGCGGGAATGCCCGCTGAAAGTTTATCTCGTGCTGACGCCACTGGAGTTGCGCCGAAATCAGATCGTTGATGTCGGTGTTGATGGCAAAATGGCGTGCGGCGTAAACGGCCGAAACAGCGGCGACAATGAGTCCCGCCAATATCACAGTGCGAAAATGACGGATGCAAAAAGTGATCGTGCTGTCGATCCAAGACTGCAACATTCAAGCCCTCTGCCGCCGCTTCAATAATGCCTGCAGTCGTACCGCGTTAATCGTCCCTGCGCGACCCCTGCCGGTCAGACGAACTCGGCTTCAATGCGCTTGAATGGGAACAGCAGCCCTGATCGGCGGGCGGGCGGAAGTGCCAGCCAGGTATGCATGGATTGCCGCGACGACTTGCGCGCCCTCGCCGACCGCCGAGGCGACGCGTTTGACCGACATCGCCCGCACATCGCCGATGGAAAATATTCCGCGGCGCGTGGTTTCCAACGGATGACGGCCGGGGCCGGCATCCTCCCCGGTGCGAACGAATCCCTTGGCGTCGAGAGCTATTCCCGATCCGCTCAGCCAATCGGTGTTGGGGTCCGCGCCGATAAAAAGGAACAAGTGCCGGATTGGCCGCCGCACTTCCTGGCCGTTGGCGCCCGACCGCCATCGCACGGCTTCCAGAATGCCATCACGCCCTTCGAGACCGCTGACTGCGACGCCGGTCAAAACGTCCACGTTGCTTAATCCGCGAACGCGGTCGACCAGGTAACGCGACATTGTTTCGCCGAGGTCGCGTCGCGCCAGCACCGAGACTTTGACTCCCTGCCCAGCCAGATAAACAACTGCCTGACCAGCCGAGTTTCCGGCGCCGACCAGCGCCACTTCCTGGCTCGAGCACAGCTTCGCTTCCACCGGCGACGCCCAATAGTGCACGCTCGAGGATTCGAAGCTTTCGAGGTTCGCGACATTGAGCCGGCGATAACGCGCGCCGGTCGCGACAACCACCGTGCGGGCGCGCACCTGTTCGCCGGTCTGCAAGTCTAGGCTGAAGAGACCGTCGGCATCCTCTTGCGCGGCGATGCTCTTCGCCTCGTCGGGGATCGCCATCTCGGCTCCGAACTTTTGCGCCTGATTGTAAGCCCGCGCCATCAGCGCCATTCCGGTGATGCCGGTCGGAAACCCCAGGTAGTTTTCGATTCTCGCGGACGCGCCGGCCTGACCGCCGAACGCGCGGCAATCGAGCACCAGCGAGGACAGGCCTTCCGAGGCCGCGTAGACGGCGGTTGCAAGTCCGGCCGGGCCGGCGCCGACGACAACGACATCGTAGACACGATCCGGAGCAATCGGCCGCACCAGACCGAGGCAGCGCGCCAGTTCATTCACACTCGGATTGCGCATGAATGTTCCGCGCGGACAGACCACGATCGGCAACTGTCCGGGATCGAGGTGGAAGCGTTCGATCAGCGCTTTGGCGGGCGCATCGGTTTCCGAATTGAGAAACTGATGCGGATGCGCGTTGCGGCGCAGAAATTCTTCCAGCCGCAAGACGTCCCCGTTGTCGGCGCGGCCGACAATGATCGGACCACCTCCTCCTTCGTGAAGGAGACGCATGCGCCGCAGGATCAAGGCGCGCATGATGATCTCGCCAAGTTCGGCTTCGGCGATCAGCAACGCCCGCAATCGCTCCGGCGGAATGATCAGCGCCTCGACCGGGCCATCCGCCGACGCAGCCACCAGCGCAGGACGGCCGGCAAGCTGCGCGAGCTCGCCGAGGAAAGCACCGCGCTCGTGCGTGATCACAGGCTGGGATTCACCGAGCGTGATCTGTTCGGTAACGGCGATCTTGCCGGCAAGGACCACCACGAGGCCGGCAGCGACTTCGCCCGCCGTCATGATCCGGTCGCCGTCGGCAAAGGCGCGCACTTCGCCGAACCGCCGGATGCGCTCGATCTGCAAGGAATCGAGCTTCGGGACCATTTGATCCCGGCGCTGCTCGAATAAAGATGGTGTCGGCGTGGTTGGCATGAGCAGGCCGAACAACGTTTCACGGCGTTCTGGTGCTGCCGGTCAGGATTGAACTGACGACCTCTCCCTTACCAAGGGAGTGCTCTACCACTGAGCTACGGCAGCGATCGCCGCTGAGATTAAAAAACCGGGCGATGCATTGCCGGAGCGCCGGCAAATGCCGGCGCAGTATTAGAACTCCGAGGCGAGCTTATCCAGCCCCATGACGTGGGCGAGATTGCGTACTTCGCTCCGTTGCTCTTCGGAGAAGCTCATGATCAGCGGTACCGCCGCGGATTTGAGCCCCTGCACGGCGGCGCTGTCCGGATCCAGCGAAGCCACCTCCGTACCGCGGTCGTCACTGTGCCGCCGCGCCGATTGCGCCTTGGCATAGGCGATGTTGCGAAGCGCCGCCTCGACCGCGGGCCACATCTGTTCCTGATCCGGTGTCAGACGGAGCCGCGACCTGATGCTGGCGATCTGCGCGTCGTTGAGAAGGAAGCCCGGGCGGCTACCGCGCCGGGAAATGCCGTCGGCTTCGGCCTTGGTGGCCTCAGCCCTCAGCGCGGGACGCACTGCGCTGGCCGTGACCACCTTTGCTTCCCGCCTTGCCGCGGCCGGAAGCGCGACCGGCACGACACGGCGAGGCGCAGCCTCGTCCGCTTGCAGCGAGGCGGTAACCTCGGCGGGTTGCGGTTGCAGCGGGGGTGAGGGATGCCGCCGCGTCTCCGGCAGCATCGGCTCGGGGCTGAAAAGCGCGAGATCCTTGTCGCCCAGAATCATCGGGGCGGGGACGGCCGCTTTCACCGCAACGGGCCGTTCGAGATCGGCTTCGGGGAACCGGAGCGCCACTTTCGAAGACGGCGAAAGGTCAGCGGCCCGGGATTTCAAGGATTGCCAGTTACCCAGCAGGAAACCGGCAAAAATCGCAAACACAACGCCCAGCCAAATGCCGGGTCTCGTCGCACGCACGCGCCACATGCCAACGCCCCTCCCCCCGCGAATTCACGTGGGCATTTCCTTTCCAAATGAGGCTTAATTTATGACTACCTCAGGGATTTTTCTCGGCAGATTGGCAGCAGGGGCTTGGGACCGGAACTAAACTGGAGCGATGAACTAAAAAGGCCCGGCGTCGCCGCCGGGCCGATTTTGCGTTAGCTCTCTAGCGCGAGCGAAGTCAGGCCGCCTCGTCTTCGACGACGGTCTCTTCCTCCGGCTCTGCAGCCTCAGGCTTCGGACCGCGATGCGGACCCTTGGCCAGCATGGATTCAATTTCCTTGATCGCTTCCGTCTCGGTGATGCGCTGCACCGCCGAAACTTCGCGCGCGAGCCGGTCGATCGCCGCCTCGTAAAGTTGCCGCTCGGAATAAGACTGCTCCGGCTGCGACTCCGACCGATAAAGGTCGCGCACCACCTCGGCGATTGCCACGATGTCGCCAGAATTGATCTTGGCTTCGTATTCCTGCGCCCGGCGCGACCACATTGTCCGTTTGATGCGGGCACGGCCCTTGAGCGTCTCGAGCGCCCGCTTGACCATAGGCGTCTCGGCGAGCTTCCGCATTCCCACGGAAGCGATTTTTGAAGTTGGCACCCTCAGCGTCATCTTATCCTTGACGAAGTTGATGACGAAAAGCTCAAGCCGCGCCCCCGCGACTTCCTGCTCCTCGATCGCCATGATCTGGCCCACGCCGTGAGCCGGATAGACGATGAACTCGGTGGTCTTGAAGCCTTGCCGCTGAGTCGTCTTCTTTGCATTCATTCCCAAAGTTGCTCCTTCCGCCTCGGGCTTTCGCCGGTTGACGGTTTTCGCCACACTGGCCCTGGCCCGGACGGGGCGCCGCGTGGACTGCGCAGGCCTACGGCTCGCGCCGGAAGCCGGTTTTTTTATCTTCCGGCGCATGCTGGCCGGGCCTTTCTTCGCACGATGACGAGTTTTCTCTGCCACTGCTCTCGCGTGGGTCGCACGCCTCTTTTGACGGTTCCTCGAAAACACCCCTTAAAAATATGCTCCCGTCACGCGGGAGCCTTTTAGGGGCGTTATTTCATTGCACGGCGTGTTTATAACACATTTTCGGCCAAAATCAAAGCGTTGCGGCGTTGCGAAAACGTCGCATTACCGGGAAAGTTAAGGCCGATAACTAAAAGTTGAATCAGTCCCCGGTTCCCGGATTCGGCGAGAAATATTGCTCGAATTTGCCGGTCACGCCTTCAAATTCCTTGGCGTCCGCGGGCGGTTCTTTCTTGGCCGTGATATTAGGCCACGACTTTGCAAATTCCGCGTTCACGCTCAGCCACTTCTCCACGCCCGGCTCGGTGTCCGGCTTGATGGCGTCAACCGGGCATTCCGGCTCGCAAACACCGCAATCGATGCACTCGTCGGGGTGAATGACCAGCATGTTTTCGCCCTCGTAAAAGCAATCCACGGGGCACACCTCGACGCAGTCCATGTATTTGCATTTGATGCAATTATCGTTGACGATATAAGTCATCCGCTCACTCTGGACCCTGTTTTTCGGGGCCCTTGCTCCTAACGCAGGGCTTATTGGCGCGCAAGTTGAGCCGAGCGCGCCGCTTCATTGCTCGATTGCGTCAAGTCCTCATATAGGGTGGCGCCGCTTCCACCTGGACCCCGTCGCTCGGCAAATCCGCGCACTTTGAGAACGCGCACGGTCTGCGTAAGCGCGACGGTGATGACGTCACCGGTGTGCACGACCCGGCTCGCCGCCCGGACGCGCTGTCCGTTCACCCGCACATAGCCGGAATCGGCAAGCGAGGCAGCCGCGCCGCGCGTACGCACGACTCGCGCATGCCATAACCACTTGTCAATGCGTTGGCCGTCCCTTGTGGAGCGGATTTGACACTCGCTACCCACCGGACCGCAGCCTCGTGAAGCGAATGTCAAATCCAAAGCTCCACCAGATTGATATTTACCAATGCCACCGTTAGCGGCGCTCCTTGGCGTCGGCTTCGAGCTGCGCTTTGAGTGCCGCCAATTTGGCAAACGGCGAATTCGGGTCCGGCGCTTTCTCGCGCGCCTCCCGCCGTTCTGGGCGGTAGCGCTCAGGGCGGGACGCGAGATTACTCTGCCGTTCATGACGCTCGTGGCGCTGCGGTTCAGCGCCGTGCCGCCGCCGATCTCTGCGATGAGGCCGGCGCGTGGTCTCGGCTGTCTGTTCGGCGCCCTGCGGTCGTTCGCCTTCGGGAGTGGTCGCAGAGGGCGCGGCGGCGCTTTCGCCGCCTGAGGCTTGCGCCGCATGCGCGTGCCGGTGGGTGCTTTCACTTCTTCCCGAGCCGTGCCGCGCATGGCGCTGCTCACCCCGCGGCCGACGGCGGCCTTCAGGGCGGCCCGGTCGCCACACGTCGATCATCTCCGGTTCGGCATTTGGCGCAGCGGCGGCTGCATCTGTTTCTGCGTGGCTGGACAGAGCGGCGCCTTCTGTCTCCGCTGGCGCCGCCGTGGATTGCTGCTCAGTCACACTTGCCGGAGCCTCGTCGATCATCAACGGCTCAGGTGATACAGAAGGCGCAATCGGCTCTGCGGGTGCTTCAAATGTCTCAAGAGCATCTGCACTGCTCAAGTCACCTGACGCATTGGCACTTTCGGCCGCTTCGGCCTCTTGGCTGCTTACCGCTTCAACATTGCTGGATGTTGCTTCAACAGACGAAACAATCTCTGGAGCAACCTCAGCATTGATAGCCAACGGCTCGGCCGGAACACTTGCCGCTTCGCGCGTCACCTCGCCGTCCGGCGCAACGGGCGGAGGAACAGCCGCCGGCTCCAGCGGCTTTCGCCGCCGCTCCGCCCGATAGCCGAGCGAGCGCAGGACCGAGGCAAAATCTTCGCCCGACGCGCCAATAAGCGACGTCATGGTGCTGACCACCGTGAAGCCGCCGCCGGCAATCGCACCCGGCGGTTTATGTCCGCTGACGCCTTCGCGCCACGCCAACGCCGGGCGGATCAAATCCGCAAGTCGCTCCAGGATATCGACACGCACCGCGCGCTCGCCGCACACGCGATAACCGGCGACGCAGTAGAGGCCGTTGTCGATTTGCCGATTGACTGGCGCGGAGGTGCGTCCGGAACCGGCGAGATGCAGCAGATCGTCGAGGCCCGCACTCTCTGGGCCCTCGTGCCTGAGCGCCCAGAGTTGCGCCGCGAGCGCGCGCGGGGCGGGCTTCAAAAGGAGCGGCAGGTAGATGTTATATGCGCCGAAGCGGACGCCGTACTCGCGCAAGCTCGCACGATCCGGCTGGGGCAATCCTTTGACTTCCTCCGCAACCTTGGTTCGATCGAGCACGCCGAGGGCTTCGACGACCTGGAATGCGATGCCTCGGGCGATACCACTGATGTCACCTGCGGCGGCGAGCCCGAACAGCGGCCCGAGCAGCTTTTCAATGTGCGCCTTGACCCATTTGTCGAGCCGCACCTCGACCGCTTCGCGCGGCGCGCCCGTTAGATGTTCGTCGGCGATGATCCGTACGCGAGGGCGCAGCGGCTCCTCGCCGGCAATGAGTTTGCCGACCGCAGCGCCGTTCCAGCGGATAGCGCCGTCGGCGGCCAGCACGATTTGCTTATCGGGCACTTCCGCAAGCTTGGCGGCGCGGTTCGCGATTTCGCCGGCAAGGGCCTTCTGCGCTGCGTTTTGCAGCGCTTTCGCCTCCGAGCCGCCCGATGAAGCATCCGGCAGGAAGATGAAGCCATCGAGACGCCCGATGGCGTGGCCCTCCACCACCACCTCTCCGGTCTTGCTCATCTCCGGCTCGAGCACGGCGTTTTCGCGCAGCCGGCGCATCAGCGCGCTGGTGCGCCGATCCACGAAGCGTTCGGTGAGCCGCTCATGCAGGGCGTCGGACAGTTTGTCTTCGATGCCGCGCGCGACGCCCTGCCAGTGTTCGGGATCGCGCAACCAATCTGCCCGGTTGGCGACAAACGTCCAGGTCCTGATATGGGCGATACGGTTGGACAGCGTGTCGATGTCGCCGTCGTCGCGATCGGCGAATGCCACTTGCTGGGCGAACCAGTCGGTCGGTATCGCGCCCTCGCGCTGCAGATGCGAGTACAGCGTGACGACGAGTTCGGCATGTGTCGCCGGCGCGATTTTTCGGTAATCGGGGACCTGGCACACTTCCCACAGGCGTTCGACGTCGGCTTGCGTGCCGGTGACCGAACGGACGTCGTCGTCGCGCGCCGCGTGATCGAGAACGAGAACATCGTCCGCGACGGGCGCGCGCGTCAGCGTCGGCTCGGTCGGCGCCGTGGCGAGCGCCGCTTGCAGCGCGCCGATCGAGGAAAAATCCAGATCGGTGTTGCGCCATTGCACGATCCTGACGGGCTCGAAGGTGTGCGACTCCAGCGCCTGCACGACCTCGTTCTCAAATGGCGGACATCGTCCGGTACTGCCGAAGGTGCCGTCGCGCGTGGCGCGGCCGGCACGGCCGGCGATCTGCGCGAGCTCGGCCGGATTAAGCTTGCGGAGCTGATACCCATCGAACTTGCGATCGGCAGCGAAAGCAACATGATCGACGTCGAGATTGAGACCCATGCCGATGGCGTCGGTCGCCACCATGTAGTCGACCTCGCCGGCCTGATAGAGCGCGACCTGCGCATTGCGCGTGCGCGGCGACAGCGCGCCGAGGACCACAGCAGCGCCGCCGCGCTGTCGCCGAATGAGCTCGGCGATTGCGTAAACTTCCTCTGCCGAGAATGCGACAATGGCCGAACGCCGGGGCAACCGCGTCAGCTTCTTCTCCCCGGCGAAGGTCAGCTGCGAAAGCCGAGGGCGGCTGACAATGCTGACGCCGGGCAAGAGCCGTTCAATGATCGGCCGCATGGTCGCGGCGCCGAGAACCAGGGTTTCTTCACGGCCGCGCCGGTGCAGAATGCGGTCAGTAAAGACGTGGCCGCGGTCGAAATCGGCGGCAAGCTGAATTTCATCGACCGCAAGAAAAGCAACGTCGAGATCGGATGGCATCGCCTCGACGGTGGCGACCCAAAACCGCGGATTCGCCGGTTTGATCTTCTCCTCGCCGGTAATGAGCGCCACCGCGTCGACGCCGACACGTTCGACGGCACGATTATAGACTTCGCGCGCGAGGAGGCGCAGCGGCAGGCCGATCAGCCCAGAAGAATGCGCAAGCATCCTCTCGAGCGCGAGATGGGTCTTGCCGGTGTTGGTCGGACCGAGCACGGCGGTGACCCCGGCGCCGCGAGCGCGCAGATCGTGATTGATGGCAGGAGAAAAGGAGATCGGCATCAGAGGCCTGATTTACGCCAGGAATTACGCCAAGGAGCTCAACGAGGCGGCTGCATCTGTATCACAACAACACGCTGGGAAAGTCCTGTGTTTAAGATGTGGAACGAGTCTCGAACGAATCGCGGCCGAATCGGCGACTCTTGCCTTGTTCGACTTCGTTCACCGCGACATCTGGCATCCTTCGGCTCCTACAATACCAGATCGAGTGGTGGGCGTTGTTCCATTCATCGAGAATTCGTCCAAAATCTTAACGTGTCGGATCGAAGAGAGTTTTTCGCGGAGTCAAGCACCACCCTCCTGTGAATAGCGGGGAAGGGGTTTCCGGAACGAAGCCTCGCACGCCATGCTTGCGCGCCTATGACATCCAAATGGGAGGGTCGCCCAGAAGCGCGGGGTGGCCGCTCATGCCCCCCGCTTCATTGCCCCTTGGTGTTCGCTGCGGCACGCGGCGGCTTTGCAACCGTAAGGAATTGCGTCGCCTCGATCACGCCCACTCCGATCGGTGTGGGCAGCGAGAAGCGAAAGGGCACCAGTATCCGCGTACCCGCGATCGGGGCCATCCAAGCCTCGGCGTCGCGGATGGACGCGAGATACTTGATGGCGGTGGAATTCGGCAGGTAGCCGGACACGGGCGTGAAATACACCGCGCAAACTAGCACCGGCCCCTGATAGCCCTTCGAAGCTTTGACAGTTTCAACGCGCTTGAAATCGCTGTTGAGGTCGTAGCGCAAGCGGCCGTCGAATACCGAGACTCTGCGAGTGCATGATTGCGGCGACAGCGGATCGGCGCTGCCGGCGACATAATTCATGGTCGATATCATCGGATCGACCACATTGCGGCGATCGGCTTCGGTGACCGGAATGCGGTCGGGGTTTGGCCCGACCGGCGGCTCGACGGTGAAATCCTTCACGTTGCCGCCCGCAAATGCGATGCGCACGTCATCGATCCGGTCTTTGGTGGTTACGGTGGCGGCATACGTCAGGGGCATTATACGCCCGCCGGCGATGGTGCCGCGCGTGGCGCCCATGCCGGTACCGGAGGCAAAGATGCGCAGCAGCCCCGCCGTTGCACCGTTAGCCGCCGCCGTAACTTCATCTTCGGAAACGTCGATGATCCAGGTGCCCCGCCCGATAGGAATGCCGGTAAGGGTCGTCACATATTCGGCCTCGAGTCGTCCCTGCGCTTTCGCGGGGTGATGCGCACCGGCCAAAACGACGGCCGCCAGAACGGCGGCGATGCCCCAGGCGGGGCAAACGCGCCGGAGCTTTGTTAACGGGCTGACCAAAGTCGGTGACAATTTCTGCTCTGGCGCTGCAATCGCCTTGGTAGCTTGCAAGTAGAGATCGGCCCAAAAGCCGCCACAGGCGGCCAAGAGATAGGTGCCAAGTCCGCCGTGTCTTGTCGGAGAATGCGTCGTTTCTATGATTTTTCCGGCATTTGCGGGGACTCGCCGGCGCACGTCGCTTGACGCGTTTCCAAGCGCCGACTATAGGTCCGCCGCCTCCCATCGTGCGCCATCTGGCGCCTGGGCGGCAAATTTTTCAAAACGAGGATTGCCATGGCGTGGCGCTGCGAGCTCACCGGCAAAACACGGCAGATTGGCCACCGCGTGAGCCACTCGAACCGCAAAACCAAGCGGCGCTTTCTGCCGAATTTGCTTAACGTCACCCTGATGTCCGACTCGCTCGGGAGATCGGTTCGCTTGCGCATTTCCGCAAACGCGCTGAAGAGCGTCGATCACCGTGGCGGGCTCGACGCCTTCCTCGCCGCGGCCAAGGACGCCGATCTGTCGCCGCGGGCGCTGGATCTCAAGAAGCAAGTCGCCAAGAAGCGCGCCGCAGCCGCCTAGCCGCTCTACCTCAAATATTTATTGAGCCAGTCGAGCGTGCGCTGCCAGGCGAGTTTGGCGGCGGCTTCGTCGTAGCGCGGGGTCGTATCGTTGTGGAAGCCGTGATTGGCCCCGGCATACACGTAGCCCTCGTGCGTGACGCGCGCCGCGGAAAGCGCCGCATCGTAAGCCGGCCACCCCGATGTGATGCGGGTGTCGAGCTCGGCGTAATGCGCCAGCACCGGCGCTTTGATCTTCGCGGTTTCCTCGGCGTTCGGCTGCACTCCGTAGAACGGGACCGCCGCCGCCAAATCGGCGCCCATGCGGACGGCGAGCTGGTTGGCAACGCCGCCGCCGAAGCAAAAACCAATGGCGGCGATTTTACCGGTGCAATCGGGCCGCGACTTCAGCCACGTCGCGGCGGCAAGAAAGTCCTCCATCATCCTGCCGCGGTCGACTTCCTTGAAAAGGGCGCCGCCCTTTTCGTCGTCGCCCGGATAACCGCCCACGGACGTTAATCCGTCAGGCGCCAATGCCATGAAACCCGCGACCGCAACGCGGCGGGCGACATCTTCGATGTAGGGATTGAGCCCGCGGTTCTCATGGACCACGAGCACGCCGGGCAGCTTTCCCGGCGGGTTCGCCGGCCGCACCAGGTAAGCTTTGATGGTGCCGTTACCCTGCGGCGAGGGCACCGTAGCCCACTCCGCCTTGATCCGCCCATCGTCTTTCGGGACTTGAATGGCCCAGGCGTAGTTCGGCTTGAGCATTTCGAACAGCGCCGCCGCGGTCACGCCGCCGACGGCGAAGTTCTGCGCGCGCTCGAAGAAATCGCGGCGGCTGATCTCGCCGTGCACATACCGGTCGAACAGATTGAGCAGGTCCTGCGGGAAATCAGACGCGCGTTTTCGATTCATTTTTAATCCATGAGCTCATTCCTACCGACGGCGCGAATGCGCGTTCGAACGACGCGAGCAACGCGAAGCCGCCGGTTTTAACAACGTCATTCTATCGCTCGCCGCCCATTGCCGCCATGCGGCAACTGCGGACAGGCGAGGACGCATCAGGCAGGCGTTCGCGCGATCCAGGATTGGATTCGCGCCGGCGTCGCGACGCGATCCCATTGGACTTCGGGATAGTTGAAGTTCTCGGTGAATTCGTCACACAATTTCTTGTTCTGACTCATCGCTCCAATCAGCGATCCGAGCGCTTCTGATGGCGGTTGCAGCATCAGATTGGTCCAGCGCGATGCGCCGAGCACCCGGTCCTGGCGGCGCAGATCGACTTTCTCGGCAAACCGCACGTCAAGAGCATCGGCTTTGACAATTTCCTCGCCAAGCACGAACGCCGCGTAAGAGGCGACGTTTGCGCCTTGTCCCATCATCGGATCGACGACGGAATGAACGTCCCCAAGCGCGATGGCGCATTTGCCGCCATCGAGCTCGGCGATAGTAGTGCGAACCGTCGGCACCACGCCGCCCTGGAGGAGATCCTGCGGCTGCGCCAAATCGAATTGCTGCGTATCGATGCGGTCGTATGTGGTGGGGTGATGCTTTTCGAGCTTGGCCAGCACGGTTTGAAGAAAATGCGTGCGGCCCTTTTCGTAGCTGAGCGTGGACAAGTCTTCGAGATCGCCGCCAGGAATATTTTCCAGTAGCAGCGCCGTCTTGAGCCCACCGAAGCTCATCGTTGGAATAACGATCATTTCACCGTGGCCCGGTGACACCGAAAGCGTCACATTCATCGGCTCCGGATGCCGCACACCGGAGTAAAGGCCGACAAACAGCTTCCGTTGCGGCTGCGTGAACGGCGTGTGCTCGGGCCGGTAGGCGAACATTTGACCGAGCGCATCGCGGCCGCTCGACACCACCAGCAGATCGAAGCGGGCGGCGAGACGACCGATGTCGTCATCCTTGATGCGGCGGAACTCGATCTTGCCGCCGCGGTCGAGAAAATCCTTCATCAAAAGCGGCAGATAGACGCGATAATCGACCGCACGGCCTTGCTTGGCGAAATCGCCACGGAAATGCAGCGGCTCGGGAAAGTTAAAATAATGGTCGTGATAATAGTAATAGCTGTTGGGATCGGGCCAGTGATTGACCCCCAAATGATCCTCCCGCTCGACCGTGGTGAAATGATGCGCGACGGTGTTGAAGAGCTTGGCGCCGACATAATCCTCCGGAGTGCGGTCGGTGATGATGGTCGCGTCAACGCCGTGCTTGCGCAGGTAAAGTCCCAGATGCAGGCCGCCAACGCCCGCCCCGATAATTCCGATTTCGCGCTTCATTCCGCTCCTCCCCATGCTTTTCGGCAGGTTAGCCAGCGGTTTGACCCCGCGCTACGGAATGGACAGAATATAATTTATTCTTGTCTGGAATTTATCGATGGACCGCATCGATTGTCTGCGCGCCTTCGTGCGTGTCATGGAAAGCGGCAGTTTCTCCGCCGCGGCCCACGAGCTTGGCGTCGGCCAACCGGCCATCTCGAAGCGCGTCGCGCTGCTGGAAGGCGAGTTCGCAACTCAACTGTTTTTGCGCTCCACCCGCAAACTCAAGCCGACGGCGGAAGCACATCGCGTCTATGACCTCGCCCGCCAGCTGTTGCATCACTTCGAGCAAGCGCGCAGCATCACCGATGCGGCGCCGCAACCCTCCGGCACCTTGCGCCTCAGCGTGCCGTCATCCTTCGGTCGCCGCTACATCATGCCGATGGTCGCCGATTATCTGCGCAAGTACCCGCAGGTGCGCGTCGATATTCGCTTCAACGACCACTTGATCGATTTCATCGAGCAAGGCGTGGAGCTGGCGCTGCACTTGGGATCACTCGCGGCGAGCTCCTTCGTCGCGCGACGCATCTGCACGGTGCGGCGCTATCTTGTGGGAACTCCGGAATATCTTCGCCACTGCCCGCCTCTCGATAACCCCGACCATCTGCGTCACCATCTGTGCATCGGCTATTCGCGATCGCCGCGACACACCGAATGGGAATTTGAATCCGAATCGGGCCGCCACGTTGTCGATATTACAGCCGCCGTGACCGTCGACGACATCGACGCGATGCACGAAGCCGTGTTGCAGCATCTGGGAGTGGCCATTCTGCCGGCGTGGTGCGTGGCCGACGCGATCACGGACGGCCGCCTGCGAAACGTTCTGCCCGATTACGCGGTCCCGGCTTCCACCCTTCACGCCGTCTATCCAGAGACACGCTGGATTTCGCTGCGCGCGCGCAGTTTCCTCGATGCGCTCGTCGCCAGATCACATCAGTTCAATCAGGATCTATCCGGCTGAGCCGGCTTCAGGCGTACGCCACACCGGCGCGGCGCCTGGACAACAGCCACAGCACAATCGCGCCGTTGACGGCATTAAATCCAAGCCCGTTGAGAAATGCGGCGCTGTAGGACCCGGTCAGATCGAAAATCAATCCCGACAGCCAGCCGCCGAGCGCCATGCCTAACATGCTGGTCATCAGAACGGTACCGACCCGCGCGCCAGCCTGCTGGGGCGGGAAATACTCGCGCACAATGATGGCGTAGGACGGAACAATCCCGCCCTGAAACAGGCCGAACAGCGCCGACACCACGTAAAGGGAAACCAGACCGTCATAGAAAAGATAGAGTGCGAGCGCGGTACCTTGCAGCAGCGAGCCAAGCAACAAAGTGCGCAGTCCGCCGAACTGATCGGCAATAAAGCCAGAGCCGATCCGGCTCACGATACCGGCCGCCATCATCACTGCCAGCATGTCGGCGCCCTGGGCGACCCCGTAACCGAGATCACCGCAATACGCGACGATGTGAACCTGCGGCATTGACATCGCGACGCAGCAGCAAACCGACGCCACACAAAGAAGTATCTGCAACGAGAAGAAGGAAAGCCCCAATGCGCCGGCGGCGCCGCCGCCGGCGACCGCGTCCGGCGCTGCGCGCGCGTCCGGTGCGCGGCCCCGCATCGCGACCAATGCGACAACAATGATTGCCGCCGCGCTCGCCACGCCGATCCCGGCGTGTGTGCTGCGCCAGCCGACCGACGCAATTAAATGCTGCACGACCGGCGACCACACCGTCCCGGCGACATAGTTGCCCGCCGAGGTCAGGGTCACGGCCACGCCACGGCGCCGAACAAACCAGTGCGAAATATCCGCCATCAGCGGGCCGAGCGCGATCGAGCTGCCGAACCCGATCACCGCGTGAGCGGCGGCATAAGCGGCGAAGGTTCCGGCAAAGGCAGCGCCGACATACCCGATCGCAAGCAAAGTCGCGCCGACGAGCAGCACCGGAAGAATTCCGGCGCGGTCGAGCAGACGGCCCATGGACACGCCCCCGATTGCGCCGCCGACCATGGTAAGCGTGAACGCCAATGAGGCTTCGGCGCGCGCCACGCCGAACGCCGCCTGCACGGCCGGCAACGCCACCACCACTGACCACATGCCGACGCCACCGATGGTGGCGACAAGCATCGTCACGGCAAGCCGCAGCCAGGCCGCTCCCGAATCCGGCGCGGGTTCGGCTCTCATCGGTTCACCGTGGCGAATGCGATGCGCGGCGCGGCGACGTCGGCATCACGCTTGCAGGCGCCGCTTTTGCACCCGGCGCGGCGCGGGTTCGGCGACCGGAGTTTCCGCGAACAATTCCGCCAGCTTCTCCGTCATGACACCGCCGAGCTCCTCGGCGTCCACAATGGTGACCGCCCGCCGGTAATAGCGGGTAACGTCGTGACCGATGCCGATGGCGACGAGTTCGACCGGCGAGCGGGTCTCGATCTCCTCGATCACCCAGCGCAGATGCCGCTCCAGGTAATTGCCCGGATTGACCGACAGGGTTGAATCGTCGACCGGCGCGCCGTCCGAGATCATCATCAGGATTTTCCGGCTTTCGGGCCGGCCCAACAGCCGCATGTGCGCCCAATCGAGCGCTTCACCGTCGATATTTTCCTTGAGCAAACCCTCGCGCATCATCAGCCCGAGATTTTTGCGCGACCGCCGCCAAGGAGCATCGGCGGATTTGTAGATTATGTGGCGCAGATCGTTGAGCCGGCCGGGATTCGCCGGCTTGCCTTGCGAAAGCCAGGCTTCGCGCGATTGGCCGCCCTTCCAGGCGCGGGTGGTAAAGCCCAAAATCTCCACCTTGACGCCGCAGCGTTCGAGCGTGCGCGCCAGAATATCGGCGCAGGTGGCGGCGACCGTAATCGGCCGGCCGCGCATCGAGCCGGAATTATCGAGCAGCAGCGTCACCACCGTGTCGCGGAAGTCGGCATCCTTCTCGCGCTTGAACGACAGCGGATGCATCGGATCGACGATGACGCGCGACAGCCGCGCTGGATCGAGCAGCCCTTCTTCCAGATCGAACTCCCACGCCCGGTTCTGTTGCGCCAGTAGCAGCCGCTGCAGCCGGTTGGCGAGCCGGGCGACCACGCCCTGCAGGTGCGAAAGCTGTTTGTCCAGATAGCCGCGCAAACGATCCAGCTCTTCGGGATCGCACAGATTCTCGGCCCCGATGGTCTCGTCGAACTTTGAAGTGAACGGCCGGTATTCGGGACCGCGCGGATCGTTGCGGCCTTGGCGCGGCCGCCACGGCTCGGCGGCAGTCTCCGAGTCGCCCATTTCCGCATCGTCGGCCATCTCGGCGGCCGGCGCGTCGACCGCCTCGGCTGATTGATCGGCCTTGTCGTCGGCCGAGCTCTCCGATTCATCGAGGCTCACCCGGTCGGCGTCGGCGTTCTCCGCCGATTCGCCATCCGGAGCGGAATCGTCGTCGGCGCCTTTGTCCTCGCCGTCCTCGCCTTCCTCTTCTTCGGAGTCGCTTGAGCGATCTTCGCCCATGTCGAGGCAATCGAGCAAATCGTGCACGACGTCGCCGAAGCGGCGCTGATCGCTGAGTACACGTTCCAGACGATCGAGGTCGCGGCCGGCGCGCTCTTCGATCAGGGGCCGCCACAACTCGACGACTTTCCGCGCCGGCGGCGGCGGAATTTCACCGGTCAGGCGTTCGCGCACAATCATTGCCAGCGCGTCCTCGATCGGTGCGTCTGCGCGGTCGGTGATCTCGTCGTATTTGCCGCGGTGAAAGCGGTCGTCGAGCATGGCGGCCAGATTCTTGGCGACGCCGCCCATGCGCCGGGACCCGATGGCTTCGACGCGCGCTTGCTCGACGGCTTCGAACACCGCGCGCGCCTGTTGGCCGCCGGGCACGAGCTTGCGATGGACCGCGGGATCGTGGCAGGCAAGCCGAAGCGCAATGGAATCGGCATGGCCGCGCACAATGGCCGCTTCGCGCTCGCTCAGCCGGCGCGGCGGTTCCGGCAGCCGCACCTTGTTACCGGCAAGTCCAGGCCGCTCGGCGGCGAAAGCGACCTCCAGGTCGTTCTTCCCGGCGATGGCTCGCACGCACACGCCCACCGCACGCTTGAACGGCTCGGTCGGAGCTTCCTTGGCCGGAGACTTGGATTTGATATTCGAAGACATGTTTGGCCGGTGCATCCTCTAGTGCGGCGCCGTGAGCCCCGCCCAACCATAGACCTCGCGGGTCACAGCCTCGGCAAGATCGGGGCGGTCGATGCCGGCGAGATCCATGCGCGGCTTGAAACCATTCGACATCAGGCAAAAGCTCAGGAGCTGATACGACGGACGAAAGTTCTTCAGCTCGTTCGGCTCGATCTGAACCACCTGCCCCGGAATGACCGGATTCATTTCGTCACGCTGATAGATCGCATCGAAACCGGAAATCCGCCACACGCCCGCCCGCCGCTCGGCGCGGAACAAAAATCGTGCGTAAGTCGAGACGACGACAGCGATGCCGCGTACCTTGCCGGGAATTTCAACGATCGCGCCAAGCTGCGCGATGGCGCGATCGCCTGCGAGCGTGACCAGGATCGGACCAAGCCGGTGGGTGGCTTTTACGTTACGATCGGCCATCTCTTTCGAGCGGCGCACGAATTCAGGACCGCTGGCATCGATCCAGCTCAAACGCACCAGGGAATCTTCATGGAAGCAATCACGCATCTGCTCCCACAATCCGAGATCGCGGCTTGAGCGCTCGCGCAATATCAATTGCTGGACCGCGACGATATCGGCGGCTTCGCGGAGGGTGTTTTCCCGCGCCGGACTTTCCAGCGCCACGGTCGAAGTCATGTTTCAAGCCGCCCGGTCTCTTCAATCCCTCTCGCTTGTTGAAGAGGGAAGCTTTCAGCTTAGTGCGACGTTGACGGCGCTCTCCGGCAATTCCTGCCCAAAACAGCGCTGATAAAACTCCGCCACCAGCGGACGCTCAAGCTCGTCGCATTTGTTCACGAAAGTCAGCCGGAACGCGAAGCCGATATCGTTGAAAATATCGGCGTTCTCGGCCCAGATGATCACCGTGCGCGGGCTCATGACCGTGGAAATGTCGCCGTTCATGAAAGCGTTGCGCGTGAGATCGGCGACGCGAACCATTTTAGCCACGATGTCGCGCCCGGCTTCAGTCCGGTAATGTTTGGCTTTGGCAAGCACGATGTCGACTTCGTTATCGTGCGGCAGATAATTCAGCGTGGTGACAATGGACCAGCGGTCCATCTGTCCCTGGTTGATCTGTTGCGTACCGTGATAGAGCCCCGACGTGTCGCCGAGCCCGACAGTGTTCGCCGTCGCGAACAGGCGAAATGCCGGATGCGGCTTGATCACCTTGTTCTGGTCCAGCAGCGTGAGCCGCCCTGACGATTCCAGAACGCGCTGGATGACGAACATCACGTCAGGCCGGCCGGCGTCATATTCATCGAAGCAGAGCGCGACGTTGTTCTGCAGCGCCCACGGCAAAATGCCGTCGCGAAACTCGGTGACCTGCATGCCCTCGCGGATGACGATGGCGTCCTTGCCGATCAGATCGACACGGCTGATGTGGCTGTCGAGGTTGACGCGCACGCACGGCCAATTGAGCCGCGCCGCCACCTGCTCGATGTGAGTAGATTTGCCGGTGCCGTGATAACCCGTGACAATGACACGCCGGTTGCGGGCAAACCCGGCAAGAATGGCAAGCGTCGTCGGCTTGTCGAACCGATAGTCGGAATCGAGCTCGGGAACATGCTCGTCCGGCTCGGAATACGCCGGAACTTCCAGGTCGCTATCGATGCCGAACACTTGCCGGATCGAGACTTTCATGTCCGGCAAGCCCGGCGCCGCTTCAGCTGCGAGAGACATCACTCCTCCGTGACCCCGAACGCGGGGCGGAATGGCTAATTCACCGGCGGTCGGATAGGGGCCAAACTAGCAGATGGTCACCAGGCCGCGAAAGCGGTTTGCGCAATCAGCAAAAGCCGGCCGATTTCAAGTAATTGTAGGCCTGGATAATCTCCCGTAGCCGTTCTTCGGACCCGCGATCGCCGCCGTTGGCGTCGGGATGATGCCGCTTCACCAGCACCTTGAACTTGGCCTTGATATCGGCCCGTTTGGCATCCGCTTCAAGTCCGAGCACGTCCAGCGCATGGCGCTGGGCATTGAGGATTTTGCGGCCCTCGGCAGCGGGCCGCGCATGCCCTTTGGCGCCAATGCCGGCGAACAGGTCGAACGGGTCCTCCGCCGCAAAGCTGGCAGGACCGGCGGAGCGCCGGGTATCGCGGCGCTTGCTGCCCCGGCTGCCGCCGACCGACCCCATTTTCCAGGTCGGGCGATGACCGGTCAGATCCTCTTTCTGGTATTTAATAATGGCGTCATCGCTCATACCGGCAAAAAAATTATAGGCGTTGTTGTATTCGCGGACATGTTCGAGACAGAACTGCCAATACTCAGTGGCGCGCAACCGGCCCTTCGGCGCGCGATGCGTCGCCTGCGCGTCGCAGTCGGGCCACTGGCAACCCGGCAGATCGGCGCTGCGGCGGCGATCGCGATCCGGCTTGACGCGGATGCGATCAAACAATGGTGAGTTCGAACTCATCAACGAGGATTATGCGGCGACGGCGATGAAGCCTTCAAGACTTGACAGGGGACAAAACGACACGTCGTCAACATTGACGTTAATGCTTCGCGCATGATCTCCGGAGCATGATCTTTTCCAGAAAACCGGTTTCCACTTTGCCGGATCATGCTCTAAGCCTATAAATCATGCGCACCCAAGACGTAATCACCGAAAAACTACAGCGGGCGTTCGCGCCCGAAAGTCTGCGCGTTGAAGACGAGTCGCACCGTCACGAAGGACACGCCGGCCACCGGCCCGGCGGCCAAACGCACTTCCGTCTGTATATTGTATCCGACGCGTTTAACGGAAAGGGCCGGCTGGAGCGCCATCGCATGATCAATGCGGCGCTTGCGGCCGAGCTAGCCGGCGGCGTGCATGCGCTCGCAATTCACGCGGCCGCGCCGGGGGAGAGTCTGTAGCCCCACACGGTTGCAGAAAGCGTTATCGCGGCCGCGGCTCCGCGGCAGCCAAAAGCGCCATGAGATCGAGGTGGCGGGTGTGCATGGCAAGCTTGCCGTCCGGCGAGCGCGGCCACACCTCGCGCGGCCGGTCCCAGTAAAGTTCGACGCCGTTTTCATCGGGATCGCGCAAATAGAGCGCTTCGCTGACGCCATGGTCGGAGGCGCCATCGAGCGGAACTTTCGCTTCCATCAGACGGCGGAGCGCGTCGCCCAGGGCGGCGCGTGTCGGGTAAAGAATCGCCAGATGATAGAGGCCGGTCGTGCCCTGGGGCGGCGGCGATCCGCCGCGACTCTCCCAGGTGTTGAGCCCGATGTGATGGTGATAACCGCCGGCGGAAATGAACGCCGCATCCCGACCGAATCGCTGCATCAACTGAAAGCCGAGTACGCCGCAATAGAATGCGAGCGCCCGGTCGATATCGGCCACTTTGAGATGCACGTGTCCGATGCGCACATCAGCATCAATCGGAGCCGCCGCGGCAGCAGGCCCGTCAGCGTTTTTCGTCCGGTCGTCCATGACGCGCTCCATCCCGTCAGTGCTCAAATGCGCGCGGGCGGGGAATTCCGCAAGTGGCTGCCGCGAGTGTCTAACTTGCCTTGGCACTCAGCTTGCGCACGAGCGGCGTGACCCGCAGCGCCGTGATGCGATTGCGGGTTTTGCGCAGAACCTGAAAGCGAAATCCGTGGAAGGTGAAACTCTGTCCCGGCTCCGGAATGGAGCGTGACTCGTGAATGACCACGCCGGCGATGGTCGTTGCTTCGTCGTCGGGAATATTCCAATCCATGGCGCGGTTGAGGTCGCGTATCGGGACCGCGCCGTCGACGTTGGCGGACCCGTCCGGCAGCACGCGCACGCCGGGCACCGCGATATCGTGCTCGTCGCTGATGTCGCCGACGATCTCCTCGACAATATCCTCGAGCGTCACCAAACCTTCGAGCTCGCCGTATTCATCGACGACCAGCGCCAGCGCGGTCTTGCGGGCGCGAAAAGCGCTGAGCTGCTCATAAAGCGGCGTGGTATCCGGCACGAACCACGGCGGACTCGCCAGCGATACAATGTCGATTTTGGTGGCGTCGCCGCCGGCCGCGTGGAGCGCGCGCAGCAGATCCTTGGCATGGAGCACGCCAAGGATGTTGTCCTGCGCGCTGCGCCACAGCGGTAAACGCGTCACCGGCGCCGCGAGCACGGCATCGACGAGTTCCTGCGGCGGCTCGTCGGCGTCGAGCATCACCATCTTGGTGCGATGAACCATGACGTCGGAGACGGTCAGCTCGCGCAGATCGAGCACGCCGCCCATCATGTCGCGGTCGAATTTTTCGACGACGCCTGAGCGGTGCAGAAGATCAACCGCGCCGCGCAATTCTTCGCGCGGTGAGAGGATCGACTGGATCTTGCCGACGCCAACACTGTGCAGAATAACCCGTACCAGCCACTCGACCGCTTTCAGGAACGGGAGAAACAGGATCACGGTCCGATTGACCGGCTTCGCCACCAAAAGCGCAATGCGGTCGGGCGTGTTGAACGCGGCGGTTTTCGGCAAGACCTCGGCGACGATGAAGATGATGAGCGTCATCGCAATCGTGGCGTACAGTACGCCGGCGTGGCCGAATAACTCGAGCAGCAAGCCGGTCGCCAGCGTAGAGGCGGCGATGGTGGCGAAATTGTTGGCAAACAGGATCGCGCCCAGCAGCCGCTCGCGGGTGGCGAGCAGTCGGTTGACGATCGTGGCGTCGCGATTGCCCTGCTTCTCAAGCCGCATCATGGCGGCGCGGGAAGACGCGGTCAGCGCCGTCTCGCTCGCCGAGAAGAACGCCGACGCCGCCAGGCACACCACCACCGCAAGGACGTCCAGCCAGTCAAAAATGTTCATTGCTTCGCAAGCTTCTCCGCAAGAAAGGTACGGACGTCACCGGCGTCGACGCCGGTGTCGACAAAAGCCGAACCGATCCCGCGCACCAGAATGAATGTGGGCATTCCGCGCCTTATTTTCTTGTCCTGCGCCATCAAATCCATCAGCCGGTCGACCGGCGGCAACTCGCCGGGAATGTCCTTTGGCCCGGTGGGCAGGCCGACCTCGGCCAAATGGCGAATGGCGCGGGCCGCTTCTGCCGCCGGCAGCAAACCCCGCCGCGCCGAGAATTCGAACGCCAGCGCCATGCCGGCAGCCACCGCTTCGCCGTGCAACAGCCGCCCGGAAAAGCCGGTCGCTGCCTCCAGGGCGTGCCCGAACGTGTGCCCGAGATTGAGCAACGCCCGGTCGCCGGTTTCACGCTCGTCGCGCGCGACGATTGCCGCCTTGGCGCGACAGCACACGGCGATGGCCTGCTCGCGTGCAAAACTTCCAGAAGATTCGCCGCCTCCGAAGACTTCGCGCCAGTTCGTCTCCAGCCAGGAGAAGAACGCGGCGTCGCCAAGCAAACCGTATTTGACCACCTCGGCGTAGCCGGCACGAAATTCACGCGGCGGCAAGGTGTCAAGCGTCGCGGCGTCGGCGACGACCAGAACCGGCTGATGAAAGGCGCCGATGAGATTCTTGCCGTGGGCGGAATTGATCGCGGTCTTGCCGCCGACCGAAGAATCGACTTGAGCCAAAAGCGTGGTCGGCACCTGCACGTAGTCGAGTCCGCGGCGCACCACCGAAGCGACAAATCCGGCGAGATCGCCGATGACACCGCCGCCGAGCGCGAGGACAAGATCGCCGCGCTCGATACGCGCCGCGATGACCTGTTCACAGGCTTGCTCGAATACGCGGAAGCTTTTGGCGCCTTCGCCGGCGGGAACGATGACGCGGCTCGTTGGGATTGCGCCGGCCGCGAGCGCGGCTTCGACCGGGTCGAGGGCAACGCGAGCGACGTTCTCGTCGGTGACGATTGCGACTTTAGCTCCCGGACGCAACGCCGAAAGCCGCGCTCCGAGCGACGCGATCAATCCGCGGCCGATGACAATGTCGTAGCTGCGCTCGCCCAGCGCGACACGCACGGTTGCGGGATCTGGGCGAAGGGCTGCGGTCATGCGCCGGACTTCTCATCCGCCCCGGCGGACGCGCGCAAGAACCCGCCGAGCGCCACGACGATGTCGGCGACGATGGCGTCATGCGCCACTTCGCGGGAGTGTACCGTCAGGTCTGCCTGCGCATAGGTCGGCTCGCGCTCGATCAATAAAGCCCGCAGCGTTGCTTCCGGATCGCCGGTTTGCAGCAGCGGCCGTTCGTCGCGGCGTTTACTGATGCGGCGGAGCAGCACGTCGAGATCGGCCTTGAGCCAGATGGACACGCCTTTCTCGCGGATCGCTTCGCGCGTAACATCGTTCATGAAGGCGCCGCCGCCGGCCGCCAGCACCTGAGGGCCGCCGTCCAATAACCGGCCGATCACGCGCGCCTCGCCGCTGCGGAAATCGGCTTCGCCGCGATGCGCGAAAATGTCGATAATGCTCATCCCGGCCGCTTTTTCGATTTCCGCATCGGCATCGACGAAAGGAATTCCCAGGCGCGTCGCGAGCCGCCGGCCGATAGAGGATTTGCCGACCCCCATCATGCCGACCAGCACAATCGAGCGGCTGCCGAGTGCGGCGAGCACTGCCGCCGTCTCCTTCGTCTCATTCTGTAGCGCTGCGTCGGTCATGGTCGGTTATAGATGCTGCGTTGCAATCGCCTGCACGTCCCCTGGCGCCCCTTGGACAAACCGGAACATCTGCCGGCCTCAGTCCAGGCCGATGGTACTCCGCACCCTGCGCCCTCACCAATGGGATGAGGAATTTCTGCCGCGCGGTATCTGCAGTCTTCCTTTACGATTCATCGGCTAGGACGGCTTTAAGCAAAACCGTTCCACTAGCATTATAGTCGGATAGTGTCTTAATGATTCCGATTTTTCAGGTAGCTGCGTGCGGCGCGTACCGGCGAAGTTTGCAATCGGAACACTTGATCATGCCGAGCCTGGTTCGGTTCCTCACGGTGATCGCCATCGCCGCGGCCGCCATCTACGCCGGTCTTTATTCGCTTGCGCACTTCGTCCATCCCAAGCCGCGCGAAATCAGCGTGACCATTCCGCCCGATAAGTTCTTCAAGAACCGCTGATGGCTTCCGTCAAAAAATCCATACCCCGCAAAGAGCCGCGAGCGGCCAAACCTGGCGACGAAAGGTTTGTTGAGCTGTTCCTCGAGATGCTGGCGGCCGAGCGCGGCGCCGACCGCAATACCCTGACCGCGTATGGACGCGACCTTGGCGATTTTGCCGCTTACCTCGGAGCAACCCGAAACACCGTCGCCAAGGCGGCAACCGAGGATGTGCGGCGTTATCTTCAGAGCCTGACCAAACGCGGGCTGCGGCCGGCCACCGTCGCCCGGCGTTTGTCGGCGATTCGCCAGCTTTATCGATTCCTCTACGCCGAAGGGATGCGCAAGGACGATCCCGCCGCGGTCATCGAGGGACCGAAACGCACGCGCGCACTGCCGAAAACACTCACACTCGCGGAAGTCGATCGGCTGTTGCAACTCGCCGCGCAGTCCGATCCCGAGACGCCGTTGCCGGTCCGCCTGCGCTCTGCCCGGCTCTATTGCCTGGTCGAACTTCTTTATGCGACCGGGCTTCGCGTTTCCGAACTCATAAGTCTTCCAGCATCGGCGGCGCGCCGCGAAGCCCGTATGCTGGTGGTGCGCGGCAAGGGCAACAAGGAGCGTCTCGTTCCGCTCAACAACGCGGCCAAAAGCAGCATGGCGCATTATCTCTCTCTCTTGGCGGAATCCGGCCACGGCGCGGGATCGAAATGGCTGTTTCCGTCGTTCGGCGAGACCGGTCACCTCACGCGCCAGCACTTTGCCCGCGAGCTTAAAGTCCTCGGCGCCGCGGCCGGATTGCGCACTGCGCAAATCAGCCCGCACGTTCTGCGTCACGCCTTCGCCAGCCACCTGCTGCATAACGGCGCCGACTTGCGCGTCGTGCAGACGCTGCTCGGGCATGCCGATATTTCAACCACCCAGATTTACACCCACGTGATCGAGGAACGGCTGAAAAGCCTGGTCCGCGACTTACATCCGCTGGCGGATGCGAATATTTGATAGCGATGCGCTCTTATCTCGATTTTGAAAAACCGGTGGCCGAGCTTGAGGCCAAGATTGAAGAAATGCGGGCGCTGCAAACCGCCGGCGACGCCATCGCCGTCGGCGAAGAGATCACCCGCATGGAGGCCAAAGCCGGACAGGCGCTCAAGGAGCTTTATGCCGAATTGACGCCCTGGCAGAAGACGCAGGTGGCGCGGCATCCGCAGCGGCCGCATTCGCTCGATTACATTGCGCAACTTATCAGCGACTTCACGCCGCTCGCGGGCGACCGCAGCTTCGGCGAGGATGCTGCCATCATTGGCGGGTTCGGCCGCTTCCGCGGCGAAAGCGTCTGTGTCATCGGCCATGAAAAAGGCTCCGACACCGAAAGCCGGCTGAAACATAATTTCGGCATGGCGCGGCCGGAAGGCTATCGCAAGGCGGTGCGGCTGTTCGACATGGCCGAACGCTTCGAGATTCCGGTGATCGCCTTTGTCGACACCGCGGGCGCTTATCCCGGCATCGGCGCCGAGGAGCGCGGCCAGGCCGAAGCCATCGCGCGTTCGACCGAAGCATGCCTGCGAATTGCCGTGCCGAACGTCGCCGCCATCATCGGCGAAGGCGGCTCGGGCGGTGCAATCGCGCTCGCCACCGCCAATCGCGTCATGATGCTCGAGCACGCCATCTACAGCGTGATCTCGCCGGAAGGCGCCGCCTCGATCTTGTGGCGCGACACCACCAAAGCGCAGGAAGCGGCGTCCAGCATGAAGATCACCGCCGAAGACCTCGTGCGTTTGGGAGTTGTCGACACCGTCGTCCCCGAACCGACCGGCGGCGCTCACCGCGACCCGCCCGCGACCATAGCTGCGACCGGCGCGGCAATTGCGGAAGCCTTGGCCGAACTGCAGGGGCTGGACCCTGAGACGGTAGTGCGGCTACGCCGCGAGAAATTCATGGCCATCGGCCGGACGCTAAGCTGATTAGCGATCAGGGCGGCCGACGAGGCGGCCTTGAATCACTACCCGGCGGCTGGAACTCCCAAATTAAGGCGGCTTGCGCCGGCTGTTGTGGATAAGACCTTGGTTTCGCCACTTAAATTTGCGCAATATTAACCATGCCCTCACGGGGCGGTGGGGTAGCCGCCCGGACTTTGGCCGTACTTCGCTTGCGCTAAGAGTTTCGTAAGGATAACGATTGGAGGGTTGATGGCTCGGGGACCGTCCGTCAGTCGGGGAGTTTCGCTTTGAACCGCGCCAGCCTGTTCCGCGCGCTTATTGCGTCGGCGGCGCTCTCCGGGGCGCTGGCGCTTGGCGGCTGCTTCAGCGAGGAAGGCTACGAACTCCCGACCAAAGCCATGAAAGAGCTGTCGCCCCACATGATAGGGCTGCTCGATCAAAAGCACATGCCGAAAGAGTCTCCGATCCTCGTCCGCCTGTTCAAGGAGGAATCGGAGCTGGAAGTCTGGAAGCAGGACACCAGCGGGCGCTACCAGATTCTCAAGGTCTATCCGATTTGCCGCTGGTCGGGAGACCTCGGTCCGAAAGTCCAAGAGGGCGATCGGCAAGCGCCGGAGGGGTTCTATTCGATTACCCCCGGGCTGATGAATCCGAACTCCAATTACTACCTCGCCATCAACACCGGCTTTCCCAACGCCTATGACAGGGCGAATGGACGCAACGGCGCACTGTTGATGATCCACGGCGACTGTTCGTCGCGCGGCTGCTATGCCATGACCGACGAACAGATCGGCGAGATCTACTCGCTGGCGCGCGAGGCGTTTCTCGGCGGTCAGCCGTCGTTTCAGATCCAGGCCTATCCCTTCCGCATGACGCCGGAAAATCTGGCGCGCCATCGGACCAATCCGAATATGGCGTTCTGGAAGATGCTGAAGGAAGGCAACGATCACTTCGAGACCAGCCACCTCGAGCCAAAGGTCGAGGTCTGCGATCGCCACTATGTGTTCGACCCGGCGCAGCCGCCCAAATCCTCAAAGCCCCTCGCGTTCAATCCGAGCGGGCACTGTCCGGCCTACGTTGTTGCCGCCGAGATCGCGGCGCCCGCGCTGGAAAAGTCCCGTGCCGACGAAGCGCGATACGCGACGCTGGTAAGAGCCAACGTTTCTGTGGCGCCGATCCGCACCGGCCTCGACGGCGGCATGAACCGGGTGTTCCTGTCGCAAGTCGGCGGCAGCCTGCCGCCCGCGCGCGTACCGAATTCGCTTCCGCCGCAGCCGGCGCCGGCCGCGTTTGCACTCGACAACAGCGGCTCTTCGCCCTCGATCGCAAGCCGGTTGTTCAGCGGCGTCTTTGGCGGCAAGTCCGATGGGGCAACGCAAGTCGCGGCGACCGACTCAGGCGCACAGGAGCGGGAGGCAACCGGAACCGCCGGCGGGCAAAAATCTAAGCTGCAGCTGCGCGAAACCATCGGCGCCACAAGCTCCAAATCAAAAGCCCACGAGCCCCGGTCTGAACCGTCGAAGCCCGAAGAGCAGCAGACCGCGAAGGCGCAGCCGGCTCCGGCACCGGCACCGGCACCGACCGCTCCCAGGCAAGAAGCCAACGCGGCGGCGGCGCGACCGGCCACGGTCAACGGCGCCCAACCGCCGCTGGCATCCGGCGATTTCTCCAATCGCTGGGGCGGGCTCCAGTAATCGGGAAGTCAGTAATCGATCGTCAGTATCGGACAGTCCGCTTCGCCGCGGCGCTCCGATTACAGATTACTGATTACTGATACCTGCCATGGCAGTGCTTGAATTTCTTGCCTGAGCCGCACGGACAAGCTTCGTTGCGTCCGACCTTGCCCCAACTTGCCGGATCTTGCGGATTGCGCGTCGCCGCGGCGGCGTCGCCCGCCATGACTGCGCCTGCCGCTGCTGCGCCACTTGGCGCGCGACCAATGCCGTGCCGCGCCAGCGTTTCGGCGCCCGCCATCGCCAACGCCATTTCATCCTCGCCGGTGGTCGGATCAATCTTATGGCCTTCCATTACCGGCAGCGGCGTTGGCTCCATGGTGGTCGGCGGCTGCGCCATAATCTCGACGCGCATCAATTGCGCGGTGACCGCCTCGCGCAGGCTCTGACTCATCGCCTCGAACAACGAGAAGGCCTCAGCCTTGTATTCGTTGAGTGGGTCACGCTGGCCGTAGCCGCGCAAGCCAACCACCTGCCGCAGATGATCGAGCATGACAAGGTGCTCGCGCCATAGGTGATCCAGTGTTTGCAGGAGGATCGACTTCTCGATGTAACGGATGACGTCGGAACCCCACTGCGCGACCTTCGCCGCCATGTGCTCGTCGGCACGGCGCTCGACCCGCGTGAAGATCTCCTCGTCGGCGATGCCTTCCTCTTTCGCCCATTCGTCGACCGGCAGGTCGAGGCCCAGCACGCGGTTGAGTTCTTCCTTGAGCCCGGGAGTATTCCACTGCTCGGGATAAGCGTTCTCCGGCACGTGCTTGGCGACGAGATCGTCGATGGCGTTCCTGCGCATGTCGGCCACGATCTCCGCCGTCGTGGCGTCGTTCATCCATTCGACGCGCTGGTCGAAGATGACCTTGCGCTGGTCGTTCATCACGTTGTCGAATTTCAGGATGTTCTTGCGCAGATCGAAATTGCGCGCCTCGACCTTCTGCTGCGCTTTCTCCAGCGCCTTGTTGATCCAGGGATGAACGATCGCCTCGTTCTCCTTCAAGCCGAGCCGGGTGAGCATGCCGTCGAGCTTGTCGGTGCCGAAGATGCGCATCAGGTCGTCTTCGAGCGACAGGTAGAACTTGGAATGGCCGGGATCGCCCTGGCGTCCCGAGCGGCCGCGCAACTGATTGTCGATGCGTCGGCTCTCATGCCGTTCGGTCCCGAGCACGCACAGGCCGCCGGCGGCTAACGCCTTTTCCTTCAGCTTCGCAACCTGGTCGCGGATTTCCCCGGCGCGGGCTGATTTCTCGCGCTCGCGGAGGTCCTCGATGGCGGCAAGTTCCTGGCGGATGCGCATGTCGGCGTTGCCGCCGAGCTGAATGTCGGTGCCGCGGCCCGCCATGTTGGTGGCGATAGTGATGGCGCCAGGCACGCCGGCTTGCGAGATGATCTGCGCTTCCTGCTCGTGGTAGCGCGCATTAAGAACGGCGAAGACCTTGGCCTTCGAAGCGCCCTCGTCGCCTGAATAGAGCGCGGCGAAAGCGTTGGGATCGGAAAAATCGTGCTGCTCCCAGCCCTGCTTGCGCAGCATCTCGGCGAGACCTTCCGACTTCTCGATCGAGGTGGTGCCGACGAGCACCGGCTGGCCGCGCGTTTTGCAGTCTTCGATAAGCGCGATGACCGCCCGATATTTCTCGGCTGACGTGCGATAGACCTCGTCGTCGTCGTCGAGACGGACCATCGGCTGGTTGGTGGGAATTTCCAGAACTTCGAGATTGTAGATGTCCTGAAACTCATCGGCCTCCGTGGTGGCCGTGCCGGTCATGCCGGCGAGCTTCTCGTACATGCGGAAATAGTTCTGGAAGGTGATCGAGGCGAGCGTCTGGTTTTCCGGCTGGATCGGCTGCCGCTCTTTGGCCTCCAGCGCCTGGTGCAAGCCCTCCGAATAGCGCCGGCCCGGCATCATGCGGCCGGTGAACTCGTCAATGATGACGACTTCGCCATTACGCACGATGTAATCCTTGTCGCGCTGAAACAGCTTGTGCGCGCGCAGCGCTTGATTGACGTGGTGCACCACGGACACGTTCTCGACGTCATAGAGCGAGTCCGATTTGAGAAGCTTCGCGTCACGCAGCTCCTGCTCCATCCTTTCCATGCCCACTTCGGTCAGCGTGACCGTGCGTTGCTTCTCGTCGACCTCGAAATCGGCTTTGTCGAGCGTAGGGATGAAGGTGTCGATGGTGTTGTAGAACTCGGAACGGTCATCGAGCGGACCGGAAATGATCAGCGGCGTGCGCGCCTCGTCGACCAGAATCGAATCCACCTCGTCGACAATGGCGTAGGTATGCCCGCGTTGCACCATGTCCTCGAGCCGGTACTTCATGTTGTCGCGCAGGTAGTCGAAGCCGAGCTCATTGTTGGTGCCGTAGGTGACGTCGCAGTCGTACTGATTCTTGCGCTCGGCGTCGTCGAGGCCGTGGACGATGATGCCGACGGTAAGGCCGAGGAATTTGTAGATTTGGCCCATCCATTCGGCGTCGCGCTTGGCCAGGTAGTCGTTGACCGTGACGACATGAACACCGCGCCCGGCGAGCGCGTTGAGATACACCGGAAGCGTGGCGACCAACGTCTTGCCTTCGCCGGTCTTCATTTCCGAGATCTTGCCCTCGTGCTGCACCATGCCGCCGATGAGCTGGACGTCGAAGTGGCGCTGGCCGAGCGTGCGCTTGGAAGCTTCGCGCACGGTGGCGAAGGCCGGCACCAAGATGTCGTCGAGCGTGGCGCCTTCGCCAAGCCGTTTTTTGAACTCGTCGGTGCGGGCGCGCAATTCCTCGTCTGTGAGCTTCTCCAGCTCCGGTTCGAGCGCATTGATGGCATCGACGCGCGCCCGATAGGTGCGAATGCGGCGATCGTTCGAGGAACCGAACAGCTTGCGGGCGACAGCGCCGATCATCGCGTCATCTTCCTTCAATTTGGTCCGCGCAGCGCGAGTCCAACCAGCGGAAAATGCAGCGCTATTTACGGCTTCTGCAAGGCGAAAGCGGCGCGTCTGGATACCCTGCGAGACATAGGAGGGGGTGGTTTTGTTGTCAATGTGAGCCGCGACTTCACGACCTCGTTAAACGCGTCCGAGATTTCGCCATTGCCAAGGCGAGTTGATTCGGCGAGTGTCCGCGCCGGCAATGCAAGGCCTCGCCAGTGTGGCGGTTCAGAAGTCCGCATCACTCTTGCCACAAACGCTTCATGCGGACTTCTGAACCAAAAGCCACACTGGAACAGTAATTTGCCAGTGTCCCTTTCGATTCCGAAGTTCGCAAACGAGAGTGCCGCACGGTGATACGAACTTCGGAATCGGGACACTAGTCGACTTGCCCATTTACCCAAAGGATCGCGTTCCATGGCCCTCACCCGCCTTCCCGTCAGCTGCGCATTCGGCGCCTTCGCGCTCGCGCTTGCGCTGTCCATGCCGATCACGGTCGCCTCGGCGCAGGACAGCGATCCGATCGTTGCCCGCGCCAATGGCGTCGACATTCACGAAAGCGACCTTGCTCTCGCCGAGGAGGAGATCGGGAACAACGTCCCGAACATGCCGCCGGCGCAGAAGCGCGATTACCTTATCAATTATGTGACCGACGTCGTGGTGCTGTCGCAGGCCGCCGGCAAGCAGGGCCTCGCCGACCGTCCGGACGTCAAGCGCCGGCTCGCCTTCGACCATAATCGGCTGCTGATGGAATCGCTGTTGCAGGAGACCGGCAAGGCCGCGCTTTCGGATGAGGCCGAACATCAGGTCTATGACGACGCCGTCAAGCAGATGACCAACGAGGAGGAGGTGCATGCGCGCCACATCCTGGTTCCGACCGAGGATGAAGCCAAAGCCGTCCTTGCGCAATTGAAGGCCGGCGCCGATTTCGCCACGCTGGCGAAGGAGAAGTCCAAGGATCCGGGCGGCGCCGACGGCGGCGACCTCGGCTACTTCACCAAGGAACAAATGGTGCCGGAATTTGCCGCGGTCGCGTTCAAGCTCGACAAGGGGCAGCTTTCCGATCCGGTGAAAACCCAGTTCGGCTGGCATATCATCAAGGTCGAGGATAAGCGCACCAAGCCGACCCCCACCTTCGAGCAGGTCAAAGGGCAGCTTGAGAATTACGTCGCGCACCGCGCCCAAGCGGCGCTGGTCGAAAAACTCCGCGCCGGCGCCAATATCGAGCGGCTCGACAAGGCTGCGACCGCGCCCGCCGCCGATCCTTCGCTCAACACCGCAGCGCCTAGCAAGAAGTGACGTGTCATTGCCGGGCTTGACCCGGCAATCCATCGCACCTAACGGAACTCTCAATCGCCGCATGGATGCGCGGGTCAAAGCCCGCGCATGACGAGATTATGTCCTCCCCCATCTCCCCCCTCGCACCTGAATCATTTCCAGAAATGCCTCCGGTCGCGGGCGTGCAGGTCGCAACCGCGTCGGCCGGAATCCGCTACGCCAGGCGGACCGACGTGCTCCTGGCATTGCTTGCGCCGGAAACAACGGTAGCCGGCGTCTTTACGCGCTCGAAATGCCCGTCGGCGGCGGTCGATTGGTGCCGGGCGCGATTGAAGGGCGGCAGCGGCGGCGCAACCGCGCTGGTGGTGAACTCCGGCAACGCCAACGCCTTTACCGGCAAATCCGGCCGCGCCGCGACCAAACTCACCGCCGAGATCACCGCAAAGGCCGCGCGCTGCAAAACGGACGATGTTCTGCTCGCTTCCACCGGCGTCATTGGCGAACCGCTCGATGCGTCGAAATTTGAAGGCGTCATGGATCGCCTCGTGGCCGAGGCCACGCCCGGCCGTTGGGATGAGGCAGCGAAGGCGATCATGACCACGGATACCTTTCCGAAGGGCGCCGCGTCCATCATCCGCTTTGGCTCGAGCGTGGTCACCGTCTGCGGCATTGCCAAAGGCGCCGGCATGATCGCGCCGGACATGGCGACCATGCTGTCGTTCGTGTTCACCGACGCGCCGATCGCGCCCGCCGTCTTGCGGACGCTGTTGCGGCAGGGCGTAGCCGACACTTTCAACGCCGTGACCATCGACGGCGACACTTCCACGTCCGACACCCTGCTTGCATTCGCGACCGGCGCCGCCGCCGCGCACGGCTTTGCCAAGATCACGCACCTGTCGGACCCACGGCTCGCCGCCTTCCGCAAAGGTTTTTTCGCCGTGCTCGCCGACCTCGCCGAACAGGTGGCGCGCGACGGCGAAGGCGCGCGCAAGCTGGTGGAGGTCGTGGTTGAGGGTGCGGTCTCGAAAAAGTCGGCGCGACGGATTGCGCTCTCGATCGCCAACTCGCCGCTGGTCAAGACCGCGATTGCCGGCGAGGACGCCAATTGGGGACGCGTGGTCATGGCGGTCGGCAAAGCCGGCGAACCCGCCAACCGCGACCGCCTGTCGATCTGGTTCAACGACATCCGCGTCGCTCACAAGGGCGAACGCGATCCGTCCTACGACGAGACCGCGGTCTCGTCGGCAATGAAAAAACCCGAGATTGCGCTCAAGGTGGCGCTTGGAATGGGGAAAGGCCGCGACCGCGTGCTCACATGCGACCTGACCAAGGAATATATTGCCATCAACGGCGATTACCGCTCTTGAGCGCGCAGCGGCGGCGACTCTTATTCTTTCCTCAGGCGACTGAGGCAAAGGACGTTTTTGCCAAATCGTCCGCGCCGCTTACCTCAACGCGATTTCTGCCCTTGAGTTTGGCTTGGTAGAGCGCCCGGTCGGCGCGCGCCACGAAGCTTTCGGGCGTGTCACCATCGGCGTACTCAGCGACGCCGAAGCTGCAGGTTATGGCGGCTTCTATGTCGAAGGCCGTTTGCGCGACCGCCGCCCGTAACTTCTCGGCGGCCCGCACGGCCGCCTCGGCATTGCCCGGCAGCATCATAACGAATTCCTCGCCTCCCCACCGGGCCAGGATGTCAGTGTTGCGCGAATTCTCGGTCACCACGGCGGCGAACTGCCTTAGCACTTTGTCGCCGACGTTGTGACCGTAGGAATCGTTCACCTCCTTGAAATGATCGACGTCGAACAGGGTCAGCGACAGCGGCGTACGATACCGCGCTGCCCGCGCCATCTCGGCGGCAAGCGATTGATTGAATTTCAACCGGTTGTTGAGGCCGGTCAACACGTCGGTGGTGGCTTGCGAGCGAAGATCTTGCGCGAGCGCTTGCAAGTTCAGCCGCCGCTCCATCTGCACCCGGTCGTATGCCGACCGCTCTCTGCCGAACATGTAGATCAACGAAATAATCGCCACCAATAGCGTGGTGACAATCCCGAGAACGCGGCTCGCATATATTTCCCGTGGCGGCTTTAAAATCACCAGCGACCAGTCGCTATGATTGACATTGCGGCGCCGCACAAAATCACGATCGCCATTGACGGTGATCCAGGTGGAGTCGACGATCTCCTGAGGCAGCAGCGGCCGGTCGTTCGCTTCGCCGATACGCCCATATCCGGCCGCCGTCTGCGCGGCGGAGAGCGGCCAAAGCTCCCGATGCAACATGTTCGGGCGGTTAGTGAGCGTTACGATGCCATTCGGGTCGATCAAGAAATACGGCCAATCGAACTCGCTCAGGTCCGCTTCGAACACAGCGAGCGATTTCTCCAGCACCGCGACGCCGGCGACTCCTCCCTTGTCGTCGTAAATCGGATAGCTTGCGAAATAAACCGGGCTGTCGTCGTGCGCCTCGGCCACGAATTGGTGGCCGGCTTCGCCGGCGAGAGCTTTCTGAAAATAGGGAACGCCGCGATAGGTTCTCGTAGGCGGACCAGATCGATCGCCGGAGGAAGCAAGCAACGCGCCCTCGCGGTCAACGATGAAACCGGCCCTGGCGCCCGACGCATCGACAATGCGGTCAAGGAAGAGCTTGACGCTGCGTAGATCCTGCTTGTTGTCGTGGACGACGAAAGATGAAACCGCAGGCGACGCGGCCAATACCTTGACCATGCCCTCAACCGTGGCGGTCTCGCGGGCGAGATGGCTAACGAGGAGATCAATGTCGCCCCGCGCTTCCTGCTGCACGTTCTCCTTATAAATTCCGCCGAGGAATTCCGTCAGCGTCCACCCGGCGACAAGAATTGCCGCCAACAGCGCCAGCGTCCAGATGAATTGCCGGCGCAAAAAGCGTGTGTAGCTCGCGGCCGACACCTCGAGAGCAAGCTGCTGGCCCCAGATCGCCCAAACAGAGAACGATATCCAGCAGGCAAGAATGCCGCGCACGAGCTGTACGGGCACGCCGGTAACGCGGAGAAACGTCACGTAGTTGATGGTGCTCGCAGGCCAAAACGCTGCGGCCGGGACGACGACGCCTGTAGCGATCGCATAAAGCGCAAATCCGGCCGCGGCGCCGAGGGCGAGAATTCTCCGACTGTCGGAAAAATCACGCGCCAGCCGGGCGAAGACCAGGCTCGCCGCTCCAGCGCCAGTAAAGCCCAAAGCGTAGCGCGCAAATATGCCGGCCGAGTTCGCCCCATCGATCGCACCGGCAAGCGCAACCGCCGCTACCAGAGGCATGTACAGCCAAACTCTTGGCCATCTTAGTCCCAGAAGAACCGCTTCACGCCGCGCGAATTCCAGCAACAGTATAAACGAACTGGCCATGAGCGCGACGCGGGCCGCCGCGAACGCTGGCGTGTCGCCAAGCACGAGAGCCGTCAAATCGAGCCATTCGCCGCTACCGTGCAGAAAACCAAACAGACCAAGGATGAGCCAGGCGTGATTTTCTCCGAAACCGCGCGCCAACGCCGCGCACGTCGCGCCGAGCAGGATGAAGGCGAGCCCGTAGAAGAAGAGGATGAAGTCCAGTTGGGAACTAAAAAAGCCTGCCATGATTTGCAGCGCGGACCATCTTCGCGCTACTTATTTGATCGCTCTAAACGGCGTCGCCAGATCGCGCCTTTCCGTTCACGAAGTATTTGCCCAATGGTCGTGAATAAAAGTTTGCCGCGTGTTGTAAGGATTTATGCGTATCCCGGCGTCCGCGGACGACGATCCGCCGCGTTCGGAGCTTGACGTCATGAACGCCGCAGCTCTCAAGCAGGCTCGCACGCCCACGCTCGAAATCGCCTACGAGGAAAGCGACGATGCCGCGGGCGTGCCGGTCTTTCTGATGCACGGGTGGCCATACGATCCGCGCTGCTACGACGAGGTCATTCCGCCGCTGGTCGCCGCCGGCTGCCGCGTCATCGTGCCCTATCTTCGCGGCTTCGGCGCGACGCGGTTCCTCTCGGCCGAGACGTCACGCTCCGGCCAGCAGGCCGCGCTTGGCAACGACGTGCGCGAAATGATGGACGCGCTGGCCATCGAGCGCGCAATTCTTGGCGGCTACGATTGGGGCGGCCGCGCCGCGTGCATTGTCGCGGCGCTTTGGCCGCAGCGCGTGCGCGGTCTGCTTACCGTCAACGCCTACAACATCCAGGACATCGCCGGATCGGCGCGGCCGCAAGACCCGGCGCAGGAGCGCCGTTATTGGTATCAGTGGTATTTTCAGACCGAGCGCGGGCGCGCGGGACTGGATTTGAACCGCCGTGAATTTTGCCGCTTGCTGTGGCAACTGTGGTCCCCGCACTGGCAATTTGACGAGTCGACATTCGCGCGCAGCGCAGCCTCGTTCGATAATCCGGATTTTGTCACCGTGACCATCCACTCCTACCGGCACCGCTATGGCAACGCTGCCGGCGACCCGGCGCTGGAAGACATCGAAAAACGGCTTGCCGCCAAGCCGAAAATCGCGGTGCCTACTATTGCATTGCAGGGTGAGGCCGACGGAGTGTTGCCGCCAGAGCTTTCGGAACAACATGGCGCGTCTTTCACCGGACCGTATCAGTATCGCGTGCTACCAAAAATCGGGCACAACCCGCCGCAGGAAGCCTCCGCCATCTTTGCCGATGCCATACTGGAGCTGGCGAGGCCCGAAACCCGAAACACCGCTTGAGTTGATCCGCCCAGCGCAAAACTCCGGTAAATATCCATTAACCACGGCGACGTTTGCGGAAACGTCGCCGAACGGATTGAACCCGCCTTTAGCTTGCACCGCCTAGAGTGAGACCGGCTTGTGAGTGTCAATCTCGTTCTTGTCGCCGCCTGCGCGCTTATCGATCCTGACGGACGTGTGCTGATCGCCCAGCGTCCGGAAGGCAAAGCGATGGCAGGTCTCTGGGAGTTTCCCGGCGGCAAGGTCGAGCCCGGTGAACGCCCGGAAGAGAGTTTGATCCGCGAACTGAGGGAGGAACTGGGAATCGTCGTCAAGGAGGAATGTCTGGCACCGCTGACCTTTGCCAGTCACCGGTACCCTGATTTTCACCTGCTCATGCCTCTCTATGTCTGCCGGCGCTGGGAAGGAATTGTCGCGGCGCATGAAGGGCAGAAATTGAAATGGGCGCGGCCGAACGATCTACGCAACTATCCAATGCCGCCTGCCGACGAACCTTTGATTCCGCACCTGACAAATCTGCTGTGACGGAAAGGTACACAAGGCCATGAGCAAGCGATCCACATCCTCCGGTATTGGATTGCTCCGCCGTTTCGCGCGTGATGAAAGCGCGGCGACGGCCATCGAATACGCGCTGATCGCTTCGGGCATTTCCATCGTCATTGCCGCGACCGTGTTCTCGGTCGGCAACGCCGTCAAAACCGACTTCACCAACGTCTCCACCGCATTGAAATAGGTCTCTACCGGCCGGTTTTCTCGCCGGCGGGCAGTTCGCGCGTGCCAAGCGCATCAGCAAGCCGCGCCTGCGCCGAGCCGGGCCGAAGCGGACGTTGCTGGCCTGGATGCGGCGCCCACCCGGACAGCCAAAGAAATTCGAAAGTCGCGCGCACGCGGCCGTCCGCATCGGCAAATCGCTGCGCATAAATTTCCGCCATGCGCGTCAACGTCGCCCGTTTCAGCGGCCTGCGCCTGCGCTCGGCGAGCGCGTTGGTTGCGCCCATGCGGCGTAAATCCTGCATCAGGCCGAACACGGAATCGTAGCGAACGATAAGGCGATCAGAGTCGGTAACCGGCAGCGCGAAGCCCGCGCGCTGCAACAACGCGCCGAGATCGCGCAAATCCGCGAACGGCGCCACCCGCGGCGACGCGCCGCCTTCGACTTCGCTTTCAGCGGCGGCGAAGGATTGGCGCAGCTCGGTCAGCGTTTCGCCGCCCAGAAGGGCGGCGAGAAACAAGCCGTCCGGACGCAGCGCGCGCCTGATCTGCACCAACGCGCCCGGCAAATCGTTGACGAACTGCAACGACAGCGCCGACACCACGAGCTCGAACGCGCCCTCGCGAAACGGCAGCGCCTCTTCGTCGGCAACAACGAAAAGCGGGCCATGTGCGCTATCGCTATCGGCATTCGCGGCGACAATCGCGCCGACGGAGTCTAAACCTGCCAGCGCTGCGCGAACGTCATTTCCCGGGGTTCCGAGATCGAGCGCGAGCGGAAAGCGCCGCAGCACCGCCGCAAGCCGTTCCGCAAGATCGGCGGCGGCGCGTTCGAGCAAAAAAGTCGCGGGCGTTGCTGCCCGCGCGCGGCCGCGGCGCATACGCAACAGGCGACGATCAAAGATCAGCGGGCTTTCGCTCATCTGTCGATTTTCTCATATTCGCCGCGCCGGGCGAACTAGGCGATGACAATCCGCCACCTGCAAGGTAGCGTCCCTTTATGTCGGCTGCGGCGGGGTTCGCCCTTTCGCCTGGTGTAAAACGGGCGGCAAACAAAGCGCGCACGGTCCTGCGTGTGGCGCTTGATATTGCCCTTCCGCCGCTCTGCGCCGTATGCCGCGCGCCGGTACATGGCAGCGGACTCTGCCCGGGCTGCTGGTCGAAGCTTTCGTTCATTACTCGGCCCTATTGCGAGCGGCTTGGTATCCCGTTCGTCTACGATCCCGGGCCCGGCATTCTGTCGATGGAAGCCATCGCCAGTCCCCCCGCCTATCACCGCGCCCGCGCGGCGGTGCGCTTCGACGAAATTTCCCGCGCCTTGGTGCATGCACTCAAATATGGCGACCGGCTCGACCTCGCCCCCATGATGGGACGCTGGCTCGCGCTGGCCGGAAGCGAGCTTCTCGCCGAGGCGGATGCGCTGGTACCGGTACCGCTGCATTGGCGGCGAAACTGGGCGCGGCGCTTTAACCAATCGGGAATGCTGGCCGCCGCGGTCTCAACCCAGACCGGGGTACCGGTCGCCGCCACTGCGCTCAAGCGCGTGAAGGCCACCGTCCAGCAAGTCGGGCTATCGCGGACGGAGCGCGCCGCCAACATCCAGGGCGCGTTCCGCGTCCCGCCGGAAGGCAAAGCCGCCATAGCCCGCAAGAGGCTCGTCCTGATCGACGACGTGTTGACCTCGGGCGCGACGGCGGAGGGCTGTGCGCGGGCGCTCCTGCGTGCCGGCGCCGCCAGGGTCGACGTGCTGGTATTTGCCAGGGTTGCCGATCCGGTGCAAACGTCCATATAACGTACCGCCGGGGACGAATTAACGCGCTGTTATGGCTTCCATAGAGATCTACACCCAGCAATTTTGTCCCTATTGCCACTGGGCCAAGGAATTGCTTTCCCGCAAAGGTGTCGGCTTTAATGAAATCGACGTCACCGGGGATAGCGAAGCCCGCCAAGCGATGAGCGCGCGATCGAACGGGCGCAGCTCGGTGCCACAGATTTTCATCGGCACCACCCATGTAGGCGGCTGCGACGAGCTTTACGCACTCGAGGATGCCGGCAAGCTCGACGGGCTGCTTGCAAAGGGCGAAGAAAAGTCTGCATGACCACCCCCGCACCAACGTTCAGAGTTGCGCTCGTGCAAATGCGTTCGGGCCTCCATCCGGACGCGAATCTAGCAGCAGCACTTTCGGCGATCGACGAGGCCGCCGGCACTGGCGCGGCTTATGTGCTGACGCCGGAAATGACCAACATTATGGAGACCAAACGCGAGCGGCTTTTCGCCGCCATCACCGACGAAGAGCGCGACCCGACGCTTGCGGCACTGCGCGAAGCCGCGCGGCGGCATTCGATGTTCGTTCACGCCGGATCGCTCGCGATCAAGCTTTCACCAGAGAGGGCGGCAAATCGTTCTTTCCTTATCGACCGCGATGGCGAGATCGTCGCGCGCTACGACAAGATTCATATATTCGATGTGGATTTGGCGAACGGCGAAAGCTATCGCGAATCGCGCAACTATCGCCCCGGCGAACTTGCCGTGACGGCCGATTTGCCATGGGGCAAACTCGGCCTGACTGTTTGCTACGATCTCCGCTTTCCGGCGCTTTACCGGGCGCTGGCGGAAGCGGGAGCGTCGTTTCTTTCCATCCCTTCGGCCTTTACCCAACAAACCGGCGAAGCGCACTGGCACGTCCTCATCCGTGCGCGCGCCATCGAAAACGGCTGTTTCGTTTTCGCTGCCGCGCAGGGCGGACGGCACGAGAGCGGCAGGGAAACGTTCGGCCATTCGCTCGTGGTCGACCCATGGGGACGCGTTGTTGCGGAGGCCGGCACCGAGCCGGGCGTCGTCGTTGCCGAGATCGACCCGGCGCAAGTCGTCGCGGCGCGGGCAAGAATTCCGTCGCTCCGCCATGGCCGGCGCTTCGAAATGACCGAGCCGCTTGCTGAACCAACCCATCTGCGCGCCGTGCGGGTGCCATCATGATCAAGTACGCATTGCGCTGCGAACGCGGTCACGAATTCGAAAGCTGGTTCAAGAATTCCGCTGCTTACGACAGTCAAAGAAAGCGCGGCCTGATAGCATGCCCCGGCTGCGGCTCCGCCAAGATCGAAAAAGCAATTATGGCGCCGCGACTTGCGCGGAGCGAAGGGGCCGAGGGCAAGCCTCGTCCTGTTGCACCGGCTCCGCCGACCCAAGCACCGTCCGGCCTTCCCGTGCCCATGCCGTTTGTGCCGCCGGAAAAGGCCACGGTCGCCATCATGTCGTCGCAGGAGCGCGAGCTGCGCAAGAAGCTAAAAGAGCTGCGTGATCACGTTACCAGGAACGCCGATTATGTCGGCCAGCGCTTTCCGGAACAGGCGCGCAAGATTCATTACGGCGAGGTCGAGCACCGCTCGATCTATGGCGAAGCTTCACCGGAAGAGGCCAAGGAACTGCACGAGGAAGGCATTGCCTTTCATCCGCTGCCGATTTTGCCGGACGAATTGAACTAACGGAGTGTCATAATCCGGCAGAAGTCCGCCTCATCCCCGTTTTCATCATCTACAACCGCCACTATTTAGAGTAATGTTAGTCCTTGTGGCGCTCGGTCACGACCCGTATTGTGCGCGGTCAACTTTGGAGAGAGAGACAAAATGGCTACCGGTACCGTGAAGTGGTTTAATCCGACAAAAGGCTACGGCTTCATTCAGCCTTCAGGCGGCGGCAAGGACGTGTTCGTCCACATCTCGGCTGTCGAGCGGGCCGGCCTTAGTTCGCTGAACGAAGGACAAACCGTCGAATACGAGATTGAGAGCAATCGGGGCAAAGAGTCCGCCGTCAACCTCAAGACAAGATGATCGCCTTGCCGCTGGCGGTCATTACCGCCGGCGGAACTGAGGGCGCTGTGCAGGACGGGGTTGCGACCCTGCACGCTCATCCTTGTGGCGGAAGATCAATCGCCCCTTTTCCAGATCGTAGGGCGATACTTCTACCGTAACGCGGTCGCCAGCCAGCGTTTTGATCCGATTCTTTTTCATGCGGCCGGCGGTGTAGGCGACCAGCTGGTGTCCGTTATCGAGTTGAACGCGATAACGGGCATCGGGCAATATCTCGGTTACGAAACCCTCGAATTCCAGTAGTTCTTCTTTTGCCAAGTTATGTTCCTTTTGAACGGCCGGCCCAATGCTGCGCTCGTGAAGGGCGGCCGCGCCCGGATCGAGCTTTGCCATTCATGAAAGCAACAGCACCGATGCCGCGCGGTGGTTCGTTTGCATGGCCATGACGCCTCTGTTTACGCGCCGGATCATTTCGGCGCCAGTGGCGACGGCCGGTATCGACAGGCGCGTCGGCAGCGGTGCTCGCCGCGGAGGGCGGCGCCGGCCGGTGAGTTGTTCGTCCGTCGGTCACCGGGATGTTCATTCGAATAAGCTTCTCGATATCGCGCAGGAATGCGATCTCTTCGCCATCGCACAGTGAGATCGCTACCCCCTCCGCGCCTGCACGCGCCGTGCGTCCGATGCGATGGACGTAGGTCTCCGGTACGTTCGGCAGGTCGAAATTCACCACGTGACTGATGCCATCGACATCAATGCCGCGCGCCGCAATATCGGTGGCGACGAGCGTTCTGATGTCGCCTTTGCGAAACGCCGCGAGTGTGCGCTCGCGCTGGTTTTGTGACTTGTTGCCGTGAATGGCTTCGGCGCCGATGCCGGCGCGGATCAAGCCGCGCACGACCTTATCGGCGCCGTGTTTGGTCCTGGTAAAGATCAGCGCGCGGTCGATCGTTTCCTGCCGCAGTACGTCGATAAGGGCTGCCGGTTTGGCGGCGCGGTCGACACGAAGGACACGTTGCGCGACTCGTTCAGCCGTCGAGGCAACCGGCGCCACCGCGATCTTGATTGGATCGCGCAGCATCTGCCCGGCGAGTTCGGCGATGGCGCGCGGCATGGTCGCGGAGAACATCAACGTCTGCCGTTGCACCGGAAGCCTTGCAACAATCTTGCGGATGTCATTGATGAAACCCATGTCGAGCATGCGGTCCGCCTCGTCGAGAACGAGACATTCGACCTCGTCCAAACGGAGCGCATTGCTTTTGACGAGATCGAGCAGCCGGCCTGGCGTTGCCACAAGAACATCCACGCCGTTGAGCAGCGAACGAACCTGGCCGCCCATTGATACGCCGCCGATCGCCAGCGCGCCTCTGACACGCAGGTGGCGGCCGTAGGTCCGAAAACTATCAAGGATTTGCCCGGACAATTCGCGCGTCGGGCTGAGCACCAGGACCCGGCAGCTTTTCCGCGCCGATGTTCGAGGATTGGCGGCGAGATGATTGAGAATTGGCAGCGCGAAGGCGGCGGTTTTGCCGGTCCCGGTCTGGGCAATTCCGATCGCGTCGCGGCCTGACATGACCACCGGAATCGTCTGTGCCTGAATCGGAGTGGGTGCGAGGTACTTTTCCTCGGCAAGTGCGCGCACGATTGCGTCGTTTAGGTTGAAGTCGTGAAAGGACGTCAATGGATAAACCTTCTGATAATAAAAGCTTGCACTGCCGCAGGCGATTAGCCGCGGCATGCAGGTGGGGGAGACTTAAGACATCCCCGCGCCGTCTGGGCTGTCAGTGAAAGGGAAAAACGCGAGCCAGAAGCCGTTTGACGGGGTCCCGAAGACGCGGCTCGCTACCAGCCAATCAGGCTGCGAATATTCCTGTGCGCCTTTGATGTGTTCGTTTCAAGGCGGCGAAATGACTAAACGGCCCGCTCCTTGTCAGCCGCCTCTTTGGACTCTTTGGCCTCTTTGGCCAATCGCAGCGCTCGCAATCGCTCGGTCTTTTCCCGAACCGAACGCTCGTTGGCCTGATACTCCATCATGGCCTTCGCGCCCTCTTTGGCGCGCTCTTCCTTTTTAAAATTTGCGTCCGCTCGAGCGCGGGCGTCCTGATTTGATTGAGTTGCCAAGTTTATTCCCTTTCGGCGCAGCGGCGCTTCGTTAACGTTTTCGAGCCCGCAGCATCAGTGTGAACGGTCCAGTCGGACTGACCGCCATGCCTCTATATATGGTCAATCTTGAAAAATTGAACCCTGAGGCGCGCCGCATCCGGCTTGGGCGGCCAGGCGACCCCTCCAGGGTTGCTCCTGCGAAGCGTCTGACCGAGCGGTCGTATGTCATACAGGGAGCGCTTTTGCCTGGTCATTGAAAGGAACCTTGATCGGTTGGCTGGGTTCAGCTTGTCGGAAGTTCCCCGCCCGGCTTCAATTCCGCATGTCCGATCACATCCTGATCTGGAGTATCGCCGGGCTGGCCGTCTGCGGCGTCGTGGTGCGGCCATTCAATATTCTTGAAGCGGCGTGGGCGGTCGCCGGCGCTGCCCTGCTGGTCGCGTTGGGCCTTATCACTCCTGCAACCGCGCTGACTGGCGTTGGCAAGGGGACGGACGTCTACCTGTTTTTGGCCGGCATGATGCTGCTGGCGGAAATTGCGCGACGTGAAGGCTTGTTCGACTGGCTGGCCGCATTGGCTACCAGTCACGCCAACGGATCGGCGCGGCGCTTGTTCTTGCTGACTTACGCGGTTGGCACGGTTGTCACCGTATTCCTGTCGAACGACGCGACTGCCGTGGTTCTGACACCGGCCGTCGCCGCGGCGGTGAGGACTGCACGCGCCCAGCAACCCGTTCCCTACCTGCTGGTCTGCGCCTTCATCGCCAATGCCGCATCGTTCGTGCTGCCAATCTCGAACCCGGCCAATCTCGTCATTTACGGCAATCACATGCCGCCGCTGCTGCAATGGCTGCCGCGCTATTTGCTGCCCTCAGTCGTTTCGATCATCGCCACCTATGTGGCGCTATGGTGGACGCAACGCCGGCTGCTGAGCCAACCGATTGCCAAGAACGTGCCGGTGCCGCCCCTCTCAGGCGGCGGCAAAACTGCCGCCGCCGGCATTATTGCGACGGCGGCCGTGCTGCTCGCGGCCTCCGCCCTGGATATTCCGCTCGGGCTGCCGACTTGTGTTGCCGGCATCGCCACCGCTGCCTCGTGCTCATTCGAAAGCCGAGTCAAACCTGGAGCGCACTGAAGGATATTTCCTGGGGTGTGCTGCCTTTGGTAGCTGGCCTGTTCGTTCTGGTTGAGGCTCTTAATCAGACGGGTCTCATCGGCATGATCACGGCGCTGCTTCATCGAGCAGCCGCGGCCTCGATCGCCGGAACGGCATGGGCGGCCGGCATCGCTGTCGCCGTCGCCAGCAATCTGGCAAACAACCTTCCGGTCGGGCTCATCGCCGGCAGCGCGGTGCAAGGCGACCACACGGTCGATCAGGTGACGCGCGCTGTTCTGATCGGCGTCGACCTTGGCCCCAATCTGTCGGTGACCGGTTCGCTCGCGACAATTCTGTGGCTGGCGGCGTTGCGCCGCGAAAGTCTTGCAATCGGATTCGGCACATTCCTGAAAATCGGCGCGGTGGTCATGCCGCCGGCGCTGGCCCTGTCGATCGCAACCGCGTTGCTGGCGGGCTAGAGCAGGGAGACAAAACGCCATGGAAAATATGAGCGCAGCCTGGATTTATCCCATCATTGTCGTCGGCGGCGTACTGCAGGCCTGGGGTCCGCCGATGAACGGCACATTGCGCAACGCCTTGTCCAATCCCTGGCTCGCCAGCCTGATCTCATTTCTACCGATCGTGGCTTTCCTCGCCGTCCTCGTCATGTGTCAGCGGCGGCCGTTGCCGACGCTGGCGGGCATCAGCGCCATGCCCTGGTGGGCACCACTGGGCGGTTTGGTCGGCGCCGTCGCTGTCGTCGCCGGTTTGTTGTTCGTGAATAAGATCGGCGCCGGAGCCTATGCGGGCCTGACCATCACGGCCAACATCCTGATGTCGCTTGCCATCGATCATTTCGGCTGGTTTGGGATCACCCAGCATGCAGTGAACGGCTGGCGTGCGCTCGGCGCCCTCCTGCTTGTCGCGGGAATTGCGCTGGTGGCGCGGTTTTCAAACTTGCAAGCCGAGACCCGAACTGGAATTGCCGCGCGGCGCGGCCGGCGCATGCGCCTTCGTCAATCTTCCAAAAGGGTACGAATCTTTGCCGCCAGCGCGGCTTGCGTGAACGGCTTCTGGATCATGTTGACGCCCTGGTCGAGCCGCCCGTTATGGACAATGGCGTTGCGCGAATAACCGGTCATGAACAGCACTCTCAGCCCGGGACGCTTGGCCGCCGCTTCCTCGGCCAGATCGCGGCCGTTGCGGCCAGGGAGAACCACGTCCGTAAGCATGAGGTCGACGCGTTCCGTCGAGAGAATTTTCAATGCCGACGGTGCGTCGGTTGCGCGGAAAACGATGTAGTTAAGCTCGCGCAAAGTCTCGGCAATGAACGCCCGCACGTCATCGTCATCTTCGACAACGAGAATGGATTCGCCGCCCAGCGCCGCGGGCATTTTTGCATCTAGCGGCTCCGGCGTCTCGGTCACGCTGCCGCCCTTGGCGCGCGGCAAGTAAATTTTGACCGTCGTTCCGTGCCCGGGCTCACTGTAGATTTTGACGTGCCCGCCGATCTGCTTGACGAAGCCATAGACCTGGCTCAAGCCGAGGCCGGTGCCCTGCCCGGTGTCTTTAGTCGTGAAAAACGGTTCGAAAGCGCGCCCGGCGACTTCGCCGGACATGCCGGCGCCGTTATCGGTCACGGAGATCTCCACGTACTGACCGGGCCGGACTTCCGCATTCCTGGAGCAATAAATCTCATCGAGAAAGGTATTGCTGGCCTCTATGGTCAGTTTGCCGCCCTCGGGCATGGCGTCGCGGGCGTTCAGCGCGAGGTTAAGGATGGCGGTTTCGAGTTGCGTTTCGTCGGCCTCGACATGCCACACCCCGCCGGCACCGACGACTTCGAGCTGTACCTGTTCGCCGAGCGATGGTTTGAGGAATGTCGCGAGGTGCCGCAGCAGCTTGTTGACGTCCAGCACTTTGGGTTCGAGAGGCTGGCGTCGCGAGAAGGCGAGCAGATGCGCGGTTAAACGCGCGGCGCGTTGCGCGCCGGTTAAAGCCTGATCGATTGCGCGCGACAGCCGTTCCTGCATCCCGGCCTGCCCGGATTCGAGCGCCCGCTTGGCGCCGTCGAGGTTGCCGATGATAATGGTCAGAAGGTTGTTGAAGTCGTGCGCCACGCCGCCGGTGAGCTGACCGACTGCGTCCATCTTCTGCGATTGATAGAGCTGCTCGCGCGCGGTTTCCAGACGCTGCTGCCCTTCGCGCCGCTCGGTGATATCGCGCGTGATCTTGGCGAAACCGACGACGTCGCCTTTCGCATCGCTGATGCGGTCAATGACCACGCTGGCCCAGAACCGGGTGCCGTCCTTGCGGACGCGCCAGCCCTCGGCCTCGTACCGGCCTTCATTCGCTGCAGTCGCAAGCGCCCGGATCGGGACCTCTTTGGCTTGATCTTCCGGGGTGTAGAACTGCGAAAAATGCCGGCCGACGATCTCGTCTTCGCGATAGCCCTTGATACGGACGGCGCCGGAATTCCAATTGGTGATATTGCCCTGCGGGTCGAGGAGAAAGATGGCGTAGTCGGTGACCCCTTGCACCAAGAGCTGAAAGCGCTGGTTGGCGGCTTGCGCAAGCGAATGCGTGCGGACCAGTTCTTGAAATTGCTGACGGATGGCCCGGAGACCAAAGATTGCGAGGACAATAAGGACAAGCACCGCGACGACAATGCCGAATTGCAGCAACTCATCCATTGTGGCGGCATAGTCGCGCGTGTCGACCAGCCGGCGCGTTTCCATAACAAAGAGGCTCGCCATAAGGGCGCGGGCCCGGTCCATAAGATCTTTGCCGCTACCCTCGCGAACTTTGGCTATCGCGGCATCGCCCTCACCTTTTTGCTTCAGCGCGATCACTTCCTTGAGCTCGGCGAGTTTCTGGTCCGCCACCTGATAGAGCGTCGCGAGCGCCGCCGCGTCGCGCACGCCTGCTTTAGTTGCCTGTTGAAGCTGCCGGATATCCCCCAAGATATTCGGCGCGACGCGATTATACGGCTCCAGGTAGCTTGGATTGCCCGTGAGGACGTAACCGCGCTGGCCGGTCTCGGCGTCGAGCAAGCCGGACTGAATGCGGTTGAGGATGTTGATGGCCTCGATCGAGTCGCGGACGTCGGCTTCGGCGCGGTTTTGCCTGAGCGCGAGAATCGCAGCGACGGCGAGAATCGCCAGTAAAAGGATAAACGCCGCGGAAAGCACGATGACGTTGATGCGCAGGCCGGACGAGGCGCCCACAACGCCCTTTTCATCCCGCTCTGAAGTTTCCGCCTTCATCCGGCTCCCTGAGCCAACCCTCTCATAGCTATGCCGAAATTCTCATTCCCGGCAAGCGTCATCAATACGCCCAGAGGAGCAAGCCGACGCCGCCGGCGACCAGCACCATCCCGACCACCTCGCGGGCGGTGGTGCGCTGACCGAAGGCAACGCGGGCGACGATTTGGGCAAAAACCACCTCGATCAGGGCCAGCGTCCGGACGCTGGCCGCGGTGGCAAGCGCAAGAGCGAGAAACCAGAACTGTGAAGCCACCGCGCCGGCAAATCCGGCCGACAGAGACGGCTTCCAGGTCAGAAAGATGCTGCGCAGCACTTGCGGCGCACGCAGCGCAAGATAGAGCGACAACAACACCGCCTGCATGGCGATCCCGACGACAAGCGTGAATGTCGCCGCCATCGTGAAGCTCGGTAAATGCAAGGTAAGGATGGCGCCGCGAAAGCCGATCGCCGACAGCGCGAACATGCCGCCCGACGCAAGCCCGATCAGCGTCGGCTTGACGCCGCCGACCATGCCGCCTGGTTTGGTCGACATAACGATTACGCCGGCGGTCGCCACGAGAATCGCAGTCACCATCGGCCAAGTCAGGGTATCGCCGAGAAACACCAGGCCGAAAACCGCCACCTGGATGGGCTCGGTCTTGATGTAGGCGATAGTCACCACAAACGAACGCTCACCCATGGCCGCAAGCATCAACGCGGTGGCCGCGACTTGCGCGAAGGCGCCATCAATCACCCACGGCCAAAACGTCCACGCCGGCCGCGGTAACGCCGCTCGCGTCGCCAGCATGACCGCCGCGAGGAAAACCAGCGCAAACGGAAAGCCGAACAGAAAGCGGACGTGCGTCGCGCCGACAGTGCCGAGCGTCTTCGTCAATTCGCGCTGCATGGCGTTGCGCAGCGTTTGGGAGAAGGCGGCGATAATCGTGAAAACGGCCCACAGCCAAGGCGTCACTTAGGCCTTCTCCGCGACTATCATGTAGTTGACATCGGTGTCCGCGGAGAGCTGCCAGCGGTCGGCAAATAAATTATAGACGACGCCGGTTTCGTCGATGGCCGTAAGACCGCTCTGCTCTATCGCAATGTCCAGCTCGTTGGGCGTGACGAATTTTTCCCAACGGTGCGTGCCGCGAGGCAGCCAGCGCAGAATGTATTCGGCGCCGACTATCGCCAGTGCGAAGCTTTTGGCGGTGCGATTAAGCGTAGCGACGAACAACAACCCGCCGGGCGCAACCATTCCCGCCGCGAGCTCGATGAACCGGCTGACATCGACGACATGTTCGATCACTTCCATGGCGAGGACGACGTCGAACGTTTCTCCCGATTGCGCCATCGCTTCCGCAGTGGTTGCGCGGTAGTCGATCACAAGCCCCGTACGCGCGGCGTGATGTTTGGCAACCGCGATATTGCTCTCGGAGGGATCGACGCCAACGACGCGCGCTCCGAGCCGCGCCAGCGGCTCCGAGAGAATTCCGCCGCCGCAGCCGATATCGAGCACCCGCAAGCCGGCGAGGCTGTCGAGCCGTGCCGGATCGCGGCCGAAATGTTCGGCGGCGCGGTCGCGGATATAGGCAAGGCGAACCGGATTGAATTTGTGCAGCGCCGCCATCGGCCCGCGCGCATCCCACCACTGCGCAGCAAGACGGGAAAACCGTCTCACTTCGTCCGGGTCGACGCTGCTCGCGGCCTGCTCTGGCTCCATCTTGCTTATCCGTCCGCATCCTGTCCGGCGGCAACCCCGCCACAGACGACTCCAGAGAGTAAGACGTTAGGCGCCGCCCGCCAATTGGGCGGTGTCGCCGCTTGTCCACGGACAAGAAAATCGCGCGAGTCGCCGACCTTCCACAGGGCAGCTATGCTCTTGCGACCAATGCTCAAGCAGCAGCGATACAGAATCGGGGATAGCGTGGCGTCAAGGAGCGGCACGGCTCTCTTTGTGGTCCTACTCGCCTGCGTAGCGACCGGTTATTCGGCCGGCCGCGGCCTTGCCGCCGAGGAGGCGGCAAGGACGCCGCAATCCGCGGCCGACCGCCAATATCGGGCCTGCCTGGACGGCGCCGTTGTCATTCACGACAACGCCCACGCGGCGGAATGCAAGCGCCTAGCGGAACGAGCCGACAGTGATCGCGCCAACTGCCTGGCGAAGCTGAACTTGCCGAAAATCTATTGCGACGCCTCTTATGGTCCGCGCGATCCGGCGGCGACCTGTACGCTTCCGGATGAAGTAGCGACGGTGATCGACGCCGAGCTTTCACATGCCCGCTTTCGCTGCGCGCGAACCCTCAAAGGCGAAGGCGAGCCCTGATGTTGAGGCGGGCACATCGGTGATGCCGGACGCGGCCCGCTTGCGCTATAATGACGGGTATGACCCGACGCACACCTGACGCCCGCAGCGCCGCCGAACAAGCCTTCAAGGCGGTGACGACCAAGCCTGTTGAAGGCCCGCCCAAGCCCGCGCCTTCGGTGCCGGGCGTAAAGGAGACGGTATCGCTACGCATCGACCGCGACGTCCTCGACTTTTTTCAGGCTGACGGGCCAGGCTGGCAAGACCGCATCAACGCCGCTTTGCGCCAAGCGGCGGGCAAATAGCGGGATCATGCCCGCTGGATGCGCGCGGCGTAGCAGCCGGGCGCCGCAAAATGGACATGCAGGTAGGCCGCGCGCGGATCGGCGAACAAACGCTCAATGACGCCTTCGAGCCCGGCGCCCTCGACAAGCTCCCAACCGACCATCATGGCGGCGTGATCGAAGGCGCGCAGCGCGAGCGTGCGTTTGCGCAACTGCTCCGGCACGGTATCGACGGCGTCAAAAGTCTCCTCGCCCCGGCGTACATAGATGGCAAAGCGCATCCGATAGGGCGACGCGACCGGGTGGTGTTCGTAATTGACCAGGATCAGCTCGTCCCCCGCCTCGGCATCGGTGAGACTGATACGGCAAGGCCGCGGACCGTCGGCGATCCGCCGCACGCCACCCACCCGGGGCGAGCTCTTCATCGGACAAGGTAAATAAATGGGCGAACCTCTCTGCCGGCAGGCCCTGGATGCGAAAATGCATGATGCGGCTCCTTCTTTCCGGTGCCGAGAGTGAGCCGGAACCGTCGAGCCAACCACCCGAATCCACCACCCGAATCCTGGGCAAGCTGAAAAAGCCGCAGTTCTTATCTCAATTTCGCCCCATAACTCCGTATGTACTTGGTCCGGGACGAAGATGCATACTGGGATTCTGGTGCCCGAAAAACCCGCCTATTTCTCGCGCTTTGCGCTGAAGTTTGCCGAGATTCTCGGCGCCGGCGTGGCGACTGCGGTCAGCGGCTACCTCGTTGCGCATGTTGGCGGCTTTCTGCCGTGGCCGTCGCAGCCGTCAGCGCCCCCAACCGCCATCGAGGCTCCCGCGAACGTGAACGCCAAGGCCGCCGAGAGGCCGCGCAATCGTGCTTCCGCGAGTGTACCTGCGGAGACCGATACCCACCCGGCTTCCGCACGTGACGAACACAAAGAGGCCGTCCGCCCCGCGGCGAAGCCGGTAGAAGTTTCAGCCCCGGCGGCAACCGCGGCCGCCGGCCCCGCCGAAAACGATGACAAACGTTCGCGCGGCGCGGCGCCGGCGCGCAAGCCGGTGACGGACGCGCACGCCGTCAAGCCTGCGAAAGAAATAGCCGAGACGAAACCCGCGTCAAAAGAAACCGGCGAAGCGAAGCCCGCTCCGAAAGAAACCGCGGACGCCAAAGCTCACGAAGAGGCTGCCGTCGAAGACCAGGTCCGTGCCGCGCTCGCCAACGTCGACGCGAGCCGGACGCCGGCGCCAAACCCGCCGACGTCCCCGGCAGTGGTGCCCGCGCCACAAACCGCTGCGTTACCCCAGCCGCAGCCAATTCCAGCTCCGAACAACGCCGGCGCTCCTGCGAGCACTGCAAGCACGTCGGCTTCGGCTACCGCGCCGCTGGCGGTGCCGGCGCCAGAAGCCGCGGCGCCTCCGCTCGACATTCAAAAAGCTGCTTCCACATCTTCCAGTGCGCCCGTTACTGCATCGGCCTCGCCGCCACAAACACCGGCCGAAGCGGGTCCGCTGACCACGGTCGAAATAAAATCCCTCCCGGTCGCCGGCGTCGGCGAAACGCCGCCTGCCGCCGCCACCCAAGGGACGGCACAGGCCGACAATGAGCCGGAAGGGAAAGCAAAGGGCGAGGGCTTCTTCTCCACCATCGCGCATCTGCCGGACATACTGCGCGCCAATGCACGGCCCCCCGCTGGCGAACCGCCGCGGCCACCGATGCCGGTCGGCGAATAGACGTTCCCCCGAAGGCTGACCTCCGCGGCGTTCCGTCTGCGCCAATTCCGGGCTACGCTGCACCATGCTCGATTTTTATCGGCGGCTTGGCCCTGCCGAGCGCAACACGTTCGTGGCGTGCTTCGCGGGCTGGGCACTCGATGCTCTCGACGTGCAGATTTATACATTTGCGGTGCCGGCGTTGATCGCCGTGTGGCACATCACCAATGCGCAGGCGGGCTTACTCGCGACCAGCGCCCTGGTGATTTCCGCGTTCGGCGGCTGGATCGGCGGCATGCTTGCGGACGTCATCGGCCGCGCTCATGATCGTCTGGTTTGCGTTCTTCACCTTTCTCTCCGGACTCACCAACAATTTCGAGCAGTTGCTGGTGGTGCGCGGCCTGCAAGGTTTCGGCTTTGGCGGCGAATGGGCGGCCGGATCGGTGCTGATCGGGGAGGTCGTCCGTGGCGCCGATCGCGGCGAGGCCGTCGGCGTGGTGCAGAGCGCATGGGCGTGGGGCTGGGCTGCAGCCGCCATCGTCGCCACGATTATCTTCGAGGCCTTCGACCAGCAGATCGCGTGGCGGCTATTGTTCTTCGTTGGCATTTTGCCGGCCCTTTTGGTGTTTTTCATCCGCACCAAAGTGCCTGAGCCGACGATCTTCCAGGAAACGAAGCAATCCGCGAAGCGGCGCGGCGCGTTACAGATTTTCGGCCGCGAGCTGTTGGGAACGACGATCCTTGGCGCCGCGCTGGCCACCGGCGCGCAGGGCGGCTATTACGCGATCACGACGTTCCTGCCGACATTTCTGCGCACGCAACGTCACCTCGGCGTGCTCGGCACCGGCGGTTATCTCGCGGTCATCATCTTCGGCTCATGGTGCGGCTATATTGTCAGCGCCTATCTCAACGATGCCATCGGCCGGCGCAAAAATTTCTTCGTCTTCGCCATCGGCTCTTTGCTGATCGCAGTCGCGTATACCCAAGCGCAGATTTCCGACGCAATGATGCTCGCACTGGGCTTTCCGCTTGGCTTCTTCGCTTCGGGCATTTTTAGCGGCTTGGGCCCGGTGCTCACCGAATTGTTTCCGACCAGCTTGCGCGGCGGCGGTCAGGGCTTTTGCTATAATTTCGGCCGTGGCATCGGCGCGCTCTTTCCGACGCTGGTCGGAGTATTGTCGACGTCGGTCACGCTCGGCACCGCCATCGGAATTTTTGCGGCGATCTCGTACGCGATTGTCATTGCCGCCGCGCTGGCGTTACCCGAGACCCGCGGCCGGGAGTTGCTCGCGAATTAGTTCGCGCCCTTCTCGCGCGTCGCCGTTCCGGCTCCCGGCCGGCACGCTTGCGTACCAATCGCCGCCAAACAAAATCTCGTTTATTTGCTCGACGCTGCGCGCCCACGTCACGCCCGGCATGGCGGCTGACCCGGGGTGCCGACCCGCCTGGTAGAGCGTCAACCAGTCCCTGACCGCTTGCGCCAGATCGGGCTTTTCCGCCTGGAAATAATATGCGTACTCACCCGCCACCTCGCGAAACACCGGGACGTCGCGCGCCATAATGGCCAGGCCGTGCCGCGCCGCTTCAATCAAAGGCAGGCCAAATCCTTCGCCTTCTGCTGCCGCGATCAGGCACGACGAAGCGGCGTAGATCCTTTCCAGATACTCATCGGAAATCCCGTTCAGCCAAAACAGGCGCTTGCCTTGCTCGCTGTGCGATTGCAGCCGGGCCACGATTTGCGGAATGGTGCGGCGCGCGTTCCGCGACAGGTCGCGCCAGCCTTCGGCGCCGACGATAATCAGATTGACATCCACGCCTTGGCGCCAAAGCCGATCGAATGCATCGAGTACCGGCAGATATCCTTTGCGCGGTTCGACGGTGCCGACCATGAGAAAGCTCGAACGCGCGAAGAAGGCCGCGAGATTTTGCTCTGCGTCCTCGGGAAGGCCGCGTGTCGGAGCCGTGTTGGCAATATCCGCCCCCGGCCGAAAGGTGCCGATGCCGAACGGACGCAGGCGCGAGAACGAGCGCTGTTGCGCCCAAGCGCACAAATCGCTGGCGACGGTTCGTGAGGTGCATAACGCTCCATCGGCTTGCAGAACGGCATCCAGCCACCGTTCGAAAGCGGCGTTATTACCGGGTGGAAAATATTGCGGAAGCTGAAGCGGCAACAAATCGTGCACGATGAAATAAAATGACACGCCGCGACTGCGGCAATCCGCGAGGAGGCCGGCGGCCTCGGCCTCGGCGAGCTCCCGCCCGGAATGATCGAGCCCAAGCACGATATCGCCGGCTTGCAACTCGACGGCAACGTCAGCCAAAGCGTCGGGCGGGCAGCCTAAAAGTTCAAGCGTGAAATGGCGGGCATAGCGATAATGCCAGGAGCCGCCTCGCTCGCTGAGGTAGACGGGCTCGACGCGAAATCCATCCGGCGGTTGTGCAAGAAAGCCGAGTATCAGAGCACGCACCACGCGCTCGATGCCGGTCTTGAGTTCGGTCTGGCAGGTCGCCGAGATATCGAGCAGCAATTGACGGGCGGGCCGCCTTATCGGCAGAGAGCGCGCGATGGCGCGTGACACGGCGCGGTAAGCGCTTTCGCCGCGCCCGGTCGGACTCTCCACAACGGCGGCATCGAGCAACCCCGCCAATCCGGTGCGGCCGGTGGCGTGAAATGCCTCGATCGCTTCGGCATAAGCTCGCGCACACATTTCCGGCGTATGATGCGATGCGATCACTTCACGGCCTTTGCCGCGCATGGCATTGCGGCGCTCTGCGTCCCGATGAAGCGTTTTCAGCGCGGCGATGAGATCGGCATCGGAAAACTCATCAGAGAGTATCCACGCGGCGTCGGCCGGAAGTGCTGCTCCGCTGCCATGCGCATTGACGATCACCGGCACGCCGGCGTTGAGGCAATCAAGCAGCGCGCCCGACGTTTCGCCGCGGGAATCGGCACGCAACTGAACGGCCATATTGGCACCGGCCAAATACTCTTTGAACCGCGAGGCATCCACCCAGCCGGTGATGCGGACGCGAGCGTCTAGTTTGTTGGCGCTAATGGTGTTGCGAAGCTCCGCGCCGTAATCGCCCGGATCATTTTCGCCGACGAAAACAAGATGGCAGTTCGTGTCGCGCGACAGCGAGGAGCCGAGGAACGCGTCGAGCAGCCGGTGATTGAGCTTGGGCGGACCGAGGATGCCGAACGAGCAGATAACAAACGCGCCCGGCGGCAGCCCTATCGCTGCCCTCGCCTCCGCTCGGGAACGAGGCTTGGCGAGGGTGCGCAACTGCGGGATGACCGTGAAATCGTCGACAACACCGGAGCCGAGCCAGTCACGCGCGAGCTTTCGCGCATATTCAGAATGAACGATGACGCCCTGCGCCGCCTGAACGACGCCGAGATTGACCGGGTAGCGGGTTTTGGCTGCTTCCACGTCGCGGAAACGATCGCGGACGGCGCCGTAGCCGTGACTTTGATAAAGCGCCCGCGTCCAGACGCGGCTTGCGGGGTCGATTTGCTCGAGCCAGCTGAAAAGTCCGCTGAGAAAGAAATCGTGCAGGACGACAGTGCCCGGAACCTCCACCATCAGATCGCGCATGTAGTCGTGAAAGTGCGAGTTCCCCATCTGGTAGATGACACGATCGAACTCGGCGCAATTGGCGCGCAGCCACGCCGCATCGTGAACCGGCAGATCAATGCCAATCGCCGCGGTGTCGATTTTCTTTTGATCGGTAACAAGCACGATGTCGTAGTGCCGCGACATCGCCGGAAGAAGATTGGCGCTGTAATCGGCAATTCCCGTCCGTTCCGGCGGCAAAGGCGAAACGAAAGCCAGCCGCGGCCGCGGATCGCGGCCTGTTGCCGGGACCGCCACGTGTGCTTTTCGTGCCAGAGCGGCTTTCAGCCGAGCATGGACGAATTGCTCCCGTTCGGTGAAAAAGCTGTCCGGAGCCGGTGCAGCGTGGGCGCCGAGAAGGACTTTGAAGGCTCCGCGCTGAATGCTTTTCAGCAGCGCGCTGCGCTGCAACGGCCAGCGTGCGATGCGCGTGAGCCGCGGACGGCTCAGAACGAATCTGGCAGCCTTGAGCACCGCGCTTCGCGCCGTTCGGCGAGGCCAGGAAGCCGGTTTCAACGTGATCCACACTCCAGTGGCGCGCAAAAACCCGCAAAAAAATTGGCGCGATTTTGCGAGCCTCGCTCGCGATTCGCCTGCAAGTTTTATAGCGTGCCCTTCCAGCCGTGACCAATCACCCATTCAATTGGAGGTCCGGCGGGTAAAATGAGATAGGGTGGAAATATGGGAAACGCTTCCGCCATCCGGTCCCGATTGCAAACCGCATCGGCGGGTGAACGTGCGCTGGTTCTTGGCGCATTGGCGGTCATCTCGGGGTTGCTCGGGAATTTCATTCCCGCGCTGGATTTTCTGACGATTGGACACACCCCGCCGCTTCCCGCGTTATGGTTTGGGCTGGTGCTTTGTGTGGGCGTGGTTCTCTGGGCCTCGCGGCGAAGCTTCGATCTTGTGGTCATTTTTCTTTCTTCATTCGTTGCGTGGTTCGCGGCCGTGGAGACGGCGGTGGCGTGCATTTGAATCTGGAGCGGCAGATGACGGCGGCTTTGCCGGCCGGCTCCTCACTGCCTTCGCTCGCCTACCTTGATGTGGGCTGCGGCATGGTCACGGGCCTGATCGGCAGTGCTATTGTGGTCGCGGCCGTTTCGGCGGTCTTACCGGCCTTCCAAACTTCAGGCGCTTGGGCGAGGACCACGCTGTTCGGCACCGTCGCCGGGTCTTTGCTGGAACTCACCAACGATGGACTGGCGCCGGCTCTTCCCATTCACATCGGCAGCACACTGCCGCTCTTTTTAGTTTGGCAGGTCAGCGTTGCCGCCTCCATCGGCTATGCGCTTGCCGGCAAGCCGGACCTCTCTATCAAACGCCAACAAGCCCACTGACCGTTTCGGCGGCGCGGGCAAGCGCGGTCACGGACTCGTGGGTGGCTCGTGAGACCCGAACGTTGCAACAAAGAGCGGAAGACGGTGCTGGGGTGGGTGGATGGGCTCAGCCTCTATTGTTCGCCGCCGCGCGTCATGCGAGGTCGCATCGGTTTGGCGAATCGCGGCCATCTGCGCGGTGATCGCGCTTGGCTGTGCGTCGGCACTCGCGGCAGGGCCGGCGCAATCGTGGCGCATCGACGAGGCGCGAACGTCGATTGCTTTTCGAGTGGACGCCGTGGGCTTTCCACAAACCCGCGGCCACTTTACTCGTTACAATGGGCGCATCCTGATCGACTTTGAGCATCCGGCAAAGAGCTTCACGACGTTCACGGTCGAGGCGGCTTCAGTCGAGCTTGGCTCGCCGGCATTCAATGCCTTTGTGAAAGGTGCGACACTGCTGGACGTGGAGAAATTTCCGACCCTTAGCTTTAGCTCCACCTCAGTCGAGAAGGTGGACTCGCATACCGCGCGCATCACCGGCAACCTCACCATGCTCGGCGTAACCAAGCCGCTGACGCTCGCGGTAAATGTAGATGCCGACGGCGCGAGCCGAGGGCGTACTGTCTCGTTCATAGCAACCGGCACGCTCAAGCGCTCGGACTATGGCATGAGTTTTGGCACTCCGCTCATCGACGACGCGCTTGAGATCACCGTCAAGACACGCGCCTTGACCGATGAATGATCCTCGCCGCGGCTGGCCGCTGCCGGTCAGGCTATTTCATTGGCTTGGGGCTGTGCTTGTGCTTTGGACGCTGGCGCTTGGCACCTACATGGTCCAGTTCGTCGACGACGCCGCGCGGCGCTTCGAGCTGACGCAGACCCACAAGAGCATCGGTATTGCCATTCTCGGGGTGACAATCATCCGGCTATTTCTGCGGCTCGTGACCGTCGCGCCCAAACCGGAACTCGCCGCCCGCTTGACGGTACTCGCGGCCAAGCTGGCGCACTGGGCGCTATATGCTTTACTTGTCGTCATGCCGGCGTCGGGCTGGCTGATGATATCGACCACGCCCGTGCGGGTGCCAACCGTTGTCTTCGGACTATTTCGGTTGCCTTATCCGCTCGCCCCCAATGTTCCGCTGTATCGGCTTGCGCATGCGATCCATCTCGCCTCGGCCATCGCACTTGCGGCACTGATTGCGGTCCACGTGGCGGCGGCGCTGATCCACGCGCTGTTGTGGCGCGACCAGACTCTCGCACGCATGTTCTGGCGGCCGTCGACATCGGGCCAACCGGCACCGGTTGATTGAACGCTGGGGCTTTCTTGGTTGTCGAAGCGCCTTGAGCAGCCCTATATCTCTACCAGCGAGATACGCCTCTCATCTGCTAACGAGATTAATACCAACAAGGAGTGTTATGGGTATGAAGCTTTATTTCTCCCCCGGCGCCTGCTCGCTCGCACCGCATATTGCCGCGAGCGAACTCAGCATCAGCCTCGATCTCGAACAAGTCGATATTCGCGAAAAGAAGACCAAGGCCGGCGCGGATTATTTTACCATCAATCCGAAGGGCCAGGTGCCCATGCTGGAGCTCGATAACGGCGAGCGGCTGACCGAAGTGCCGGTCATTCTGCAATACATGTCCGATCAAAAGCCGGCCGCCGAACTTGCCCCGGCGCGCGGAACGCCGGATCATTATCGCATGCTTGAGTGGCTGAACTTCGTCACTTCAGAAATGCACAAGACCTACGGTCCGATGTTTCGGCCGACGACGCCGGAGGAATTCAAGAAATTGTCGCTCGAAGTGATCGGCCGGAAGCTCGACTGGCTCGATAAGCGCCTCGCCGGCAAGCAATATCTGCTGGGCGATAAGTTCACGCTCGCCGATACGTATATGTTCACGGTACTGCGCTGGTCGCCGATCATCGGAGTGGATCTCGGCAAATGGCCGAACGTCACCGCCTATGCCAACCGTGTTGCGGCGCGGCCGAAGACTGCCCAAGCGCTTACCGCTGAAGGATTGCAGTGGCCGCCCAAATCCTGATGCGCCGTCTCTGACGGGAAATGGGCCTGGGCGCGGTTAGTTGAAGCGGATTTTTCGGCTGGTGCCCAGGAGAGGACTCGAACCTCCACGCCTCGCGGCGCTAGTACCTGAAACTAGTGCGTCTACCAATTCCGCCACCTGGGCTTGAGCCGCGATTAGGTAGGCAGGCGCTCCACGCTTGTCAATGAATTGCGCGCGGCCACAACCGCCGCGCGGTATCACATGCCGGGGTGCAGATGTAGACTCTTTGGCGCCTTTGAGTCGCGTTTTCATTGGATCGGGGGACGACCATGACGCTTCCTCAAGCGGCGCCAAAACCTTACCAGATCGCCGCCGCCGTCATCGGCAACGCGCTCGAGTGGTACGACTTCATCGTCTTCGGCTTTTTCGCTGTCATTATCTCTCGCCTGTTTTTTCCGGCCGAAAGCCAATACGCCTCGCTCCTGTTCACCACCGCAACGTTCGGCGTCGGCTTTTTCATGCGGCCGGTCGGAGGCATTTTTCTCGGTATTTATGCCGATCGTCACGGCCGCAAGGCCGCGCTGCTTGTTGTCATTGCCTCGATGACCGTCGCCATCGCGCTTATTGCCTTTGCGCCGACTTATGCTGCCATCGGCATCGGCGCGCCGATCATCATCGTTGTGGCCCGGCTGCTGCAGGGATTTTCCGCTGGCGGAGAATTTGCCAGCGCCACCGCCTTCCTCATCGAAAGCGCGCCCGCCGGGCGGCGCGGTTTTTACGGCTCCTGGCAAATGGTTGGTCAGGGACTGGCCGTCCTCATTGGCGCGATTTTGGGGGCGGTTATCACCAAGTCGCTTTCGCCCGACGCGATCAACGGCTGGGGCTGGCGCATTCCATTTCTGTTCGGATTGATTATCGGCCCGGTCGGACTCTACATCCGCAGCCGCCTCGCCGAGACGCCAGCTTTCCTGAGGTCCGATCAAAATTCGGCGAACCGTGGAGGCGCAGGCCCGGCGCTGATCTCTCACGTCAGGCAAATCCTGGCCTGCTTTGGCATCATCGTGTCCGGCACGATCTCGTTTTATGTCATCCTGGTCTACATCCCGACGTTCGCGCAAACCCAACTGCACCTGCGGCCCGATCAAGCGTTCATCGCGCAAGCGATCGGTCTTGCCGTCGAGGTGGCGCTGATACCAATCTGCGGCGCTTTATCCGATCGCATCGGGCGCAAGCCGGTGATGATCGTTTCACTCGCGTTTAGCCTCCTGGTCACCTACCCGCTGTTCGCGTGGGTGAGTTCCAGTCCATCGTTCTCGAACCTGCTGGTTATGCAGGTGGTGCTGTGCGGCCTGTTCGGAATCGGCAACGGCCCGGTCTCGACGGCGCTCGGCGAGCAATTTCCGACGCGCGTGCGCTCGACCGCGCTCGCGATCGGCTACAACCTCGCGGTCATGATGTTTGGCGGTTTCGCCCAGCTTTTCGTCACCTGGCTGATCCATGCGACCGGCACCCCGATCGCGCCGGCCTTTTATTTGATATTCGGCGCCGCGGTCGGCCTGTTCGCGGTGATGTTCCTCGCGGAACGCGCAGGCGATGCCCAACTCGCCGTCTCCGACATCGTGGAGCCGCACGCCGCTTAGGCCGCGGCGGGGCTTTGCCGCTGTCATATGCGTTAAGCCCGGGCGCTCTATACAGCGCGCCGTCGATCCTGTATTTCCGCGGCGATCATGGCTTTGAAAAACCCTTCCGACATGCTGGTCACCGTATTCGGCGGCTCGGGCTTTCTCGGCCGTCACGTGGTGCGGGCGCTGGCAAATCGCGGCTACCGCATTCGCGTCGCTGTGCGCCGGCCGGAACTGACCGGTTACTTGCAGCCGCTCGGCCGCGTGGGACAGATCCAGCCTGTTCAAGCGAATGTGCGGGTCGTCCCATCGGTCGAAGCCGCCGCGCGCGATGCCGATGTCGTCATCAATCTGGTCGGCATCCTGTTCGAGCGAGGCCGTCAGCGTTTTGAGGCCGTGCAGGCGCAAGGCGCGGAAAATGTCGCCCGCGCCGCCACCGCGGCCGGCGCCCGCCTCGTTCACGTCTCGGCGATTGGCGCTGATGAGAATTCGCCTTCGGATTATGCCCGCTCAAAGGCGGACGGTGAGCGACGCGTACTCGGCGCAGACCCGCAAGCGACAATCATGCGGCCCTCGATCATCTTCGGCCCGGAAGACGAGTTCTTCAACCGTTTCGCCGCGCTCGCGCGGCTACTGCCGGCGCTGCCCCTGCCTGGAGGCGGCCATACCCGCTTTCAGCCGGTCTTTGCCGGCGACGCCGCCGAGGCGATTGCGCTCGCCGTCGACGGCAAAGCCAGGCCGAACACGATCTACGAACTGGGCGGTCCCGAAATAAAGAGCTTCAAGGAGCTGATGGAGTTCATGCTGGCGACTGTCGGACGCCGGCGCTTGTTAGTGCCGGTGCCATTCGCGCTGATGAAATTGCAAGCCATGATACTGCGGTTTTTGCCGAATCCGCCGCTGACGCCCGATCAGGTCGAGCTGCTCAAATCCGACAACGTCGTCTCCGCCGCGGCCCACGAGCAAGACCGCACGCTCGAAGCGCTGGGGATTTTACCCAATCCAGTCGCGGCTGTGGTGCCGGACTATCTTTGGCGCTTCCGCAAAACCGGGCAGTTCACCGGCCGCATGGCGTGAACGCCAAGCCGATCAGCCTTCGTATTTGAACGACAGTGCGACGCGGGTGCGGAAGGCGGTCACTTTGCCCTTGTCCACCTTCATGTCCATCTTGGTGACCTCGGCAACCCGCAAGTCACGCAGCGAACCGGCTGCCGTTTCGACGGCGATGCGTCCGGCATCTTCCCAGGATTTTTCACTGACGCCGACGACGTCGATAATCCGGTAGACGCCATCTGATTTTTTCTTCGCCATGGTATCAATCCTTTCGCGGTCAAAATTTGCGGACGCGATTGAAAGCCCCGTCCGGTTCCTTAAGCTTAGATCAAGGCGGGTGGCATCGTCGACCGCCAAGGACGGCCGGATCGGCTTTACTCGCACTGCGGAAACGGTGAAGCTTCGGCGTGCCGACAGCGGGCTCAATCGGAAGAGGTGAGATCATGCCGGGGAAACGCGTGCAATTCGACGAAGAGACGTGGCGGCAGATCGATCTTCTCGGCCATGACCAGATGAAGGACTTTCAGGAACTCGCCGACGAGGCGTTCCGCGACCTGTTGAAGAAGCACGACCGGCCTGTCGACTTGAAGGACGCGCTCCGCCGCAGCGCCGGGGTGTCCGCGACCATCCATGAATTGCGCCCAGGCGCGACAAGAAAGCGGCGAAAGAAATAACAAACAAATAGTAACCGGAGCACGCCGGAAGAAAAGTTCGGCACTAAGGGATCGTCAACACTGGCCGCGTGCCGGGCGGAACTTTCCACCCTTCCGCCGCACTGTTAGTCCTGCGGGCCGGCCTCGGGCGATCGAAGCCTTCTATTTAACCGGCCGGAACCGCAAGGTTGACGAAGCCTAAACGAAGGCGAGCGACGTAGCGATAAACTGAATTTTCAGGGGTCGCCGTTACAAATTATCCCCAAAACGCGGCGGCCCAAGGACCGACATAGCCATGCGCGTGGCGCAATTTTCCTGGAGTGAGGACGCCGGGTGGGCGGCCCCTGCCAGCAACGCTGACAGCGACCTGGTATTTTTCTTCGGTACACGCCAAGCGCTGGCAGGGGGCGACCGCTATCACGAGCTGCGCGCGATGTTTCCGCGCGCGCATATCGTCGGCTGCAGCACAGGCGGTCAAATCCACGACGACGATGTCACCGACGACGATATCGCCGCCGCAGCGCTCGGCTTCGATGCGACGCGGCTGCAAGTGGCCAGCGAGCCGGCGGCCGCCGCCGATCGCTCGCGCGCCTGCGGAGAAGCGATCGGCCGCTCGCTGGCGGCGCCCGATCTTGTCGGGGTGTTCGTGCTTTCGGATGGTCTTAACGTCAACGGCAGCGAACTGGCGGCAGGAATATCCAGCGTGCTCGGTAAGCGCGTCCCCATCACCGGCGGTCTCGCCGGCGACGGTGCCGATTTCCGCGAGACGCTGGTGGGCGCCAATTGCGTACCGCGCAAACACTTGGTGGCGGGCGTCGGTTTCTACGGCGCGGCCATCCGGATCGGCCACGGCAGCGCCGGCGGCTGGGACGAATTCGGGCCGCGCCGTCGCATCACCAAATCGCGCGGCAATGTGTTGTTCGAATTTGACGGCGAGCCTGCGCTCGATCTTTACGAGCGCTATCTCGGCGAAGACGAAGCCAAAGGATTGCCGGGATCCGGTTTGCTGTTTCCGCTGCGGATATTCGATCCCGAACGGCCACAGCACGACATCGTCCGCACCATTCTAGCCATCGATCGCGAGGCGCGGTCGATGACTTTCGCCGGCGACGTTCCGCAGGATTGGACGGCGCAACTCATGCGCGGACACTTCGACCGTCTCGCTGCGGGGGCGGCTTCGGCCGCGCGCCAGGCGGTCGACGGCATCGGCGAAGCCCGTTCCGGGGACAGTCTCGCAATCCTTGTCAGCTGCATCGGCCGCCGCCTGCTCATGGGTCAGCACACGGCGGACGAACTCGAAGCGACGAGCGCCGAGTTCGGGCCACGAATTCCGCAACTTGGTTTTTATTCGTACGGCGAAATCTCACCGCATCGCGTGTCCGGCGTCTGCGAACTGCATAACCAGACCATGACTGTCACGACGATTGCCGAGGCGGCGGAAAGTGCCCGTGCATAAGCTTCTCGCCAGACAGCTTGCCAAAGCGGCTAAGCCCTCGGGCGAAGTGGACCTGCAAGCCCTCCTGGCGCTGGTCTCCACGGCGTACGAGCAATCGGAAGCCGATCGCCAGCGCACCGACCGCTCGATCGCGCTGATGATCGGCGAGCTCGAACAGCTCAATCACGGACTGGATAAGCTCGTTCAGGAACGAACCGCCGAATTGCGCAACCGGGAATTCGAGTTGCAGGCACAGAACCTGCGATTTGATGCGGCGATCGAGAACATGCCGCAGGGTTTGTGCATGTTCGACCGCAACGAGCGGCTGATCGTTTGCAATGCCCGTTACGGCGAGATCTACGGTCTATCTCCTGCGCAAACCAAACCGGGAGTGACGCTGCGCTCGATTCTCGAAGCGCGGGTCAAGGCCGGTTACCATCCCGACGAGCCGCACATCTACGTCGAAAAGATTCTAACGAAAGTACGCACTGGTCAACCGTACTACAGCGAATACCCGATGAGCGACGGACGCGTCTTTGCCATCAATCACCGGCCGATGACCGGCGGCGGATGGGTCGCCATTCATCAGGACATCACCGCGCAAAAGCAGGCGGAAACGCAGATCGCGTTCATGGCCCGTCACGATGGCCTGACCGGCCTGGCCAATCGCTCGGTACTGCTGGAGAAGATGGAAGAGGCACTGGCGCGGCTGCGCCGCCACGGCAGCCCGTTCACGGTGTTTATGCTCGACCTCGATTTGTTCAAGATCGTCAATGATTCTCTCGGTCATCCCGTCGGCGATGAACTGTTGAAAGTCGTCGCTGCCCGGTTGCTGGCATGCACCCGCGAAACCGACACTGTGGCGCGGCTCGGCGGCGATGAGTTCGCCATTCTGGCCACGGCGGACGACAATCAGCAGGGCGCCGCGATCGCCACTGCCAATCGCCTCCTGGCGGCAATCTCCACGCCTTTCGATCTCGACGGCAACGCCATCAATATCGGCACCAGCATCGGCATCGTGCTGGCGCCGACCCACGGAGTGAACGTCGAGCAACTCATCAAGAACGCCGACCTCGCGCTTTACAAGGCGAAAGCCGAAGGCCGGGACTCATACCGGATTTTCGAACCGTCCATGGGGCTCGAGGCAATCACGCGCCGCGCCCATCAAAGCGAGCTCCGCAACGCGCTCACCAACGACGAGTTCGTTCTGCACTATCATCCCATCGTCGACGTCCAGACGCAGGAAACCGCCAGCGTCGAGGCGCTGATCCGCTGGAAGCACCCGCAGCGCGGCATGATCTCGCCGCTCGAATTTATTCCACTGGCCGAAGAAACCGGCCTGATCAACCCGATCGGCGAATGGGTCTTGCGCAAGGCCTGCGCCGACGCCGCGCACTGGCCGGCAAACGTCAAGGTCAGCGTCAATCTATCGGCCGTGCAGTTTCGTCGCCTGTGTCCGATCGACAATGTCCGCAGCGTACTCGACGAAACCGGACTGCCGCCCGAGCGGCTTGAACTCGAGATTACGGAAACGGTGTTGCTGCAAGGCAGCGAAGACAACGTCGAGACATTGCATCAGCTTCGCGCCATGGGCATTGCCATCGTGCTTGACGATTTCGGCACCGGATATTCGTCGCTCAGCTATTTGCGCATGTTTCCGTTCGACAAGATCAAAATCGACCGCTCGTTCGTGCACGAACTGGCGAAGAATGAGCACAGTGCGTCAATCGTTTCGGCTGTGGCCGGTCTCGGCCGCAGCTTGCGCATCGGCACCGTCGCCGAGGGCGTCGAAACCGAGGAGCAGCTTGTGCTCATTCGCGCCGCCGGCTGCACGCACGCGCAAGGCTATTTGTTTGGCAAACCGTGTCCGGCCGCCGAGTTGAATTTTCGGCGATTTGTACAGCGCAACCACAAGATCAAAGTCGCCTGACGCGACGGCGGTAGCCCACAGCCGCTTGCGATTTAAGCGAACCGCGCCTTTGCTCTCGCCCGCGCCTTGATTGCTTCCACCTCGCGGTTTCGCGCCGGGCTTGCCGTTTCCAGCGATACCAATAGCCGGCGCGCCGCGGCGGAAACTTCTTCGACCGCGCGCTCGAACGCCGCCTCATTGGCGTGCGACGGCTTGGCAAACCCGCTGAGCTTGCGAACAAATTGCAGAGCGGACGCGTGGATCTCGTCCGCGCTCGCGGGCGGCTCGAAGTTGAATAACGTGCGGATGTTGCGACACATACTGGCCTCCTGAGCTACCCTCTACTACTCCGCGCGGCGTCGTTGGGAAATACCGGCGCGGGCGGTAATATTCGTGTGGCGTGATCGAACTCGCTACAGCTCAACCCGATATGGCGAATAAGTCTGCCCAAACAGCCATCACGCCCGTCAGCATTACCGACGAGCGGAACGTCCAGGTTTCGGGGCTACTGCAAGCGCCGCCTGGTGCGCGCGCTTGCTTTGTCTTTGCCCACGGCGCCGGCGCCGGCATGAAACACCCCTTCATGGCAGCAATGGCCGAAGGCCTGACGGCGCGTGGCATCGCGACGCTACGCTACCAGTTTCCCTATATGGAGCGCGGCGCGAAACGTCCCGATCCGCCGCAGCTTGCGCACGCCGCCGTCCGCGCCGCCGTCGCAGCGGCGAGCCGTACCTTGCCCCATGTCCCGCTTGTCGCCGGCGGCAAATCGTTCGGCGGCCGCATGACCTCGCAAGCCCAGGCTATCGCGCCGCTTCCCGGCGTCCGCGGGCTGGCATTCCTCGGCTTCCCGCTGCATCCGGCGGGCAAGCCATCGATCGATCGCGCCGATCATCTGTCGGCCGTTCGCATTCCGATGCTGTTTCTGCAAGGAACCCGCGATCAACTCGCCGCGCTCGAACTCATCGAGCCGCTCTGCGGCTCACTCGGGGAGCGGGCAACCTTGCAGCTCTTTGCCGAGGCCGATCATTCGTTCCACGTCCCGGCGCGCAGTGGCAACACCGATGCCGGCGTGCGGGAAGCCATGCTGGATGCGCTTTCTGGCTGGATTGCAGCCGCGATCACCGCCCCAAAGCCAGCGCAATGAGTCCGAGCAGGCCGACCACCACGCGCCACCACACGAACAGCGAAAACCCATGGCGCGATACGTAACCAAGAAAGGTCTTCACCACGAACCAGGCGCAAGCGAACGATACGATGAACCCTACGGCAATGATCGCGATGTTGGAGTGGCTCAACTGGCCGTGCTCCTTGTAGAGATCGTAGGCGAACGCGCCGGCCATGGTCGGCATGGCCAGCCAGAAGGAAAATTCGGCAGCCGCCCGGCGGTCGGCGCCGAGCAGCATGGCGGCGACAATGGTCGCGCCGGAGCGTGAAACGCCGGGAATCATGGAGACGCACTGCGCAATCCCGATGTAGAGATACATCGGCAACGTGAACCGCGTCGCCTCGTGAAACCGCGGCTTCAGATCGAGTTGATCGACCCAGAGCAGCACCGCTCCGCCGGCAATGAGCGAGAAGCAGACAATCCACGGATTGAACAGCACGTCCTTGATGACCTTGTAGGCCAGGGCGCCAATCACCGCCGCCGGCAAAAAGGCGATCAAGACCCCGATCACGAAGCGTCGCGCCTGCGGATCGGTGAAAAAGCCTTTTGCCAGTTGCAGGAGCCGCCCGGCGTAGATCGACAGCAGCGCCAGGATCGCGCCGAACTGAATGAGAACGGCAAAGGTCTTGCCGAAATCCTCGTCGCCAAACCCGAAGAACCGCTGCATCAGCAGCAAATGCCCGGTCGAAGAGACCGGAACGAACTCGGTCAGTCCTTCCACCACGCCGAGAATGATCGCTTTGAGGAAATCGAACGTCATGGCAAGGGCTCCGCAGCCAAGCGTGTCGGGTGACGCGCGGCAAAAAGGGCTGGCAGTCTGGTTTGGCGCACTTGTGGCCGAGTGGGTGGATTGTGGCAACCGTTGCCGCCGCAGGCAAATCCCGGCTGTGCAAACCGCCGGCTCTTTGTTGCCTGTGGATTCGCTTCCCTTATAAGAGAAGCTGGAGCGGCGGCCACGGCGCTCCGCGCTATGCGCCAGGAATGGCATGCTGACGCTGTTTCACTATCCCCTTTGTCCGCACTCACGCTTCGTCCGCCTTGCGCTCGAGGAACTCGGCGCGACGCCACGGCTGGTGGAGGAAAAGGCGTGGGAGCGGCGCGAGGAATTCCTCCGGCTCAATCCGGCCGGCACAACCCCGATCCTGATCGAAGAAGGCGTGCCGCCGGTCCCCGGCGCGGCGGTCATCATCGAATATCTCGAAGAAACCCGCGGCAATGCCGCTCCGGCCCATCTGATGCCGCAGCAGCCGGCGGATCGCATCGAGGTCCGCCGGCTGATGAGCTGGTTCAACGACAAATTCTTCACCGAGGCGAGCGGGCCGCTGGTCAACGAGCGCGTCTATAAGCGGTTCATCCCGAGCGCCGCCGGCGGCGGGGCGCCCGATACCGACGTCATGCGGGCGGCGCGAAGCAACATTAAATACCATCTGCGCTATATCGGCTGGCTCGCCCGCAAGCGCGACTGGCTTGCCGGATCGAGCCTGACCTATGCTGACCTCGCTGCGGCAGCGCATCTGTCCGCGGTCGATTATCTGGGCGATGTGCCGTGGGACGAAGACGAGAGCAGCAAGGCCTGGTACGCGAGAATAAAGTCGCGGCCGTCGTTCCGCGCTCTGTTGCGCGAGACCGTTCCCGGTCTCGCCCCGGCGGCCAATTACGCCAATCTCGACTTCTGATCCAGGACGGCGGCGCCATAAAGACGGCGCTCGCGGCCGCGGCGCGAGCGGAGGGATTCGACGCGTTCGGCGTCACCCGGCCCGACGCCATCCCACAGGCCGCCGCGCGGCTCCATGGCTTCCTCGCCGGCGGCGCTCACGGTGACATGGACTGGATGGAGCGCAATGCGGATCGCCGCGGCGATCCGCATCTGATTTGGCTCGACGGACGATCAATCGTCATGCTCGGCATCAATTACGGTCCGGACGAAAATCCGCTGATGGTGCTGCAACGGCGGATGCAGGGCGCCATCTCGGTGTACGCGCGCGGCGACGATTATCACGAGGTGATCAAGCCGCGGCTGAAGAAGCTGGGACGGTGGCTCATCGAAAATGCCGGCGGCGAGATCAAAGTCTTCGTCGACACCGCGCCGGTCATGGAAAAGCCGCTTGCCGAAGCCGCAGGCCTCGGCTGGCAAGGCAAGCACACCAATCTCGTGTCACGCGAGCACGGCTCCTGGCTGTTCCTGGGCGCCATTTTCACGAGCCTCGACTTGCCGCCCGACGCCGCCGAGCAAGACCATTGCGGCACCTGCCGCGCCTGCCTCGACATCTGTCCGACCGCAGCATTTCCCGCGCCCTATCAGCTCGATGCGCGGCGCTGCATTTCCTATCTGACCATCGAGCATAAGGGTCCGATCGCGCGCGAATTTCGCCCGCTGATCGGCAATCGCATCTTCGGTTGTGACGATTGTCTCGCGATATGTCCGTGGAACAAGTTCGCGCACTCAGGACGTGAAACCAAGCTTGCCGCGCGCGTGGCCCTGCAGGCGCCACAGCTCTGCGATCTTGCGCGGCTCGACGATGCCGGCTTCCGCGCCTTGTTCGCCAAAAGTCCGGTCAAGCGCATCGGCCGCGCGCGATTCCTGCGCAACGTGCTTATCGCCATCGGCAACTCGGGCAGCGCGGAGCTCGCGGACGAGGCCGAGCGCCTCCTCGAAGATCCTTCGGCGCTGGTGCGCGGCGCGGCGGTCTGGGCGCTCGGCCGGCTGGATCGCGGTCGCCTTGCGCAAAGCGCGCAGAGGCGCCGCGGCGGCGAAACCGACCCGCAAGTCATCGACGAATGGGTGACGGCGCTTGAGTAAAAGATGCCGACCCTGATCTGCTTCGGTTTCGGCTATTCGGCCGAACATTTCGTTGCGGCCTTTGGTGACCGTTTCGACTGCATCATCGGTACGGTGCGCAGCATCGAGCGCACTTCGGCCCTAAATGCGCAATTCGCCGGGCGGCTGAAGGTTCTTGCCTTCGACGGCAAATTGGCCAGCGCGGAACTAAAAAACGCCGTGGCGCATGCCGACGCAGCGCTCGTTTCCATCCCGCAGACCGAAACCGGCGATCCGGCGCTCGCAACGCTTGGTGAAAGCCTGTTGCAAGCGAAGCGTCTGCGCACGATTGTTTATTTATCTACCGTCGGCGTCTACGGCGACTTCGCCGGCGCGTGGGTCGACGAGACGACGGCGCCGCGCGCCGACACAATCCGCGGGCAAAAACGACTTGCGGCCGAGAATGCGTGGAGGGAGTTCGGCATGCGTTCCCCCGCCGCAGTCGCCATTCTGCGGCTCGCCGGCATTTACGGACCCGGCCGCAACGTGCTCGTGCAGCTCGCCCGCGGTGAGGCGCGCCGCGTCGCCAAGGCTGGCCAGGTGTTCAATCGCATCCACGTCGTCGACATCGCGCAGGCGATTGATGCGGCGCTCGCAAACACCGCTCGCGGCGTTTTCAACGTCGCCGACGACGAGCCATCGCCGCCGGGAGATCCGATCGCGTTTGGCGCACAACTGCTGGGCCGTGAGCCGCCGCCGGAGATTCCGTTCGCAGAAGCGGAGGCTTCGCTATCGCCGATGGCGTTGAGTTTTTGGCAAGACTGCCGGCGCGTCAAGAACGACAAGCTCAAGCGCGAACTCGGCGTGAAGCTGAAGTTTCCGTCTTACCGCGAGGGGCTGCGCGCGCTTTTTGCTGCCGGTCAGTACACCGCTTGAAGGCGCGGCGACCCGCTCTTTTTAGTGAAGGCTCGGTCCTTTGAGGAAGCGGTCGCGTTCGCCCGACTTCACGCGCAGTTCGGAAGTTTCGCCATCGCGATAGATCGTGATCGGCACCTCGACACCCGCCGCACCTTGCGCCCAAACACGACGGAACAGGCCCGCGAGATCGCTGACTTCCTTGCCCGCCACCGCGAGCACGATGTCGCCGACGCGCAAGTCGGCACGCTTGGCCGGCCCCCGATCGGCGAGGCCCACCACCACCAGCCGGTCTTCCACTTCGGTGGCATAAAAACCAAGCCAGGGGCGCGGCGGCGCATTGCGCCGTCCGAACTTCATGAGATCATCGAAAATTGGCTGCAAAAGATCGATAGGCACCATCATATTGATGTTCTGCGCCGGCTCGTCGTCGACGGCTTGCTGGAGCTGCAACGAACCGATGCCGAGCAGATCGCCGGCTGGACCGATCAAGGCGGTGCCTCCCCAGTTAGGGTGCGCCGGCGCGGTGAAAATCGCCTCATCGAGCACGTATTCCCAATAACCGGCGAATTCCTGCTTGGCGACAATGCGCGCGGCGACCGAACGCGGCCGCCCGCCGGCGCCGCCGACGACCACGCGCTCGCCGAGCGACGCCGCCGCCGATTTGCCGATCTCAAGCGCCGGCATATCGAGCTTGGCGAGCGCCTGAATCAGACCGAATCCGGTTTCCTGGTCGTAGCCAAGCAGGTGGCCGGGGAACGATCGACCATCGTTCAGCGTCAGCCAGATCGTGTCCGCCTCGGTCACCAAGTAACCGATGGTCAGGATCAAACCGTTACTGCGGATAATGACGCCGTTGCCGGCACGCTCGGTTCCCAGCGTCTCCGCAGTGAAGGCATCCGCAGGCACTGTGGCGCGGAGCGCCACGATCGAGGCCAGCGCCAGGTCGAGATCGTAGGAATAGTCCTCGGGCTTCGGCTGTGCCGAGTTCGGTACTTTCCAATCGCTCACCGATGCCATCGAGTTTTGTCCTTAGCCGCCTTACGGTAGCACTGTCACGCGCCGATTTCTGGCCGATGTTGACCGATCAAAGCCGCGAGCCGCGCGCTTCGCAAGCCGGTTCGCGCATCGCCGGTCCGATCAGAGCAGACTTTGGTTCTTTTTGATGCGGATCGAGTCCGTCCGCGCACAAAAAAACTACTTCAATCCTGGATAACCTAGCACAAAATATGCCGCGCCATGGCCGCGTGTTCACACCACACTCCAAAAGGCGGGACAGTTTGGCGCGTGCTAATTGCTTGATGCCGCGCCGTGGCGTTCCCGGCAGCTGCCTTGTTCCCGCCCAATCCTTTCCGCAAAACGTCCTGGCTGCGTCGCCGGGATCGGGGAACTCTTTGCGTCTGATCATCAGCCTCTTCGTTCTTGCTCTGGCATGCGCGGGCGTGTGCGCGAGCGCCGCGGCACAGCAGCCGTATCCTCCGCCCCCGCCCGGCTATTACCCGCCGCCCCCGGGCTATTATCCGCCTCCACCGCCGCCCGGATACTATCCGCCGGGAAACTATACGCCGGAGCCGCCGCAGCCATACGGCGACGAGCCTTTGCCCCCTGGCGCGGTACCTCGCGGATATGACCGAGACGTCACCGGCGGCCCGGTTCAGCCCTACGATCCTTATCGGCCAGGCGCCGGCAATCCTCCGCCGGGCTATTATCCGCCGCCGGGCGCATCTCAACGGACAACCTCCATCGAAGGGCTGCCGCCGGACGAGCAGCCCGATCAGGGGCCGCGCCAGCAACTGGCGCCGCAGTTTCAACGCCAGCTCGTCGATTACCCGACGACCGAGCCCGCCGGCACTATCATCATCGATACCCCGCACACGTTTCTTTATTTGATGCTCGGCAATGGCAAAGCGCTGCGCTACGGGATCGGCGTCGGCCGCGAAGGCTTTACATGGGCTGGAACGGAGCGCATCAGCCGCATGACCGAATGGCCCGATTGGCATCCGCCGAAGGAAATGATCGAACGACAGCCGTATTTGCCGCGCTTCATGGCCGGCGGCGAAACTAATCCGCTTGGGGCGCGCGCACTTTATCTCGGCAACACGCTCTATCGCATTCACGGCACCAATCAGCCCTCGACCATCGGTCATTTCGTGTCGTCGGGCTGCATTCGCCTTACCAACGAGGATGTTGCCGATCTTTATAGCCGGGTGAGTTTGGGTACCCGTGTCGTCGTTTTGCCGGGAGCGGATGCACCCGCTGCACAGCGGTCGGTCGCGCGCTAGCGGAAGAGTGCGCGCTCAAAAAGCGCTGGAACTTCGTCGCGCCGTCATCGGCAAATCGCTTCCGGCGCCGAGCTTTCGCCAATTTGTGATGTCGAATTGTCACCGACTCATTTAATGTCGCTCGTCTGCGATTTAGCCTGTGGACACGTGCGTGTTGCCTGGCCGAAATAATCTCGGCCTATGCGAGAATGATCTCGCGTAACGGCCGCGGCGAGGCGATCGGGAATTTTCGCAAATCTCGCCGTCACTCGAGAGGTCGCATGTTTCCCAATGTCCGCTTGATGGCCGCTGCGGCCCTCGTCTCGGTGATGGCGTTGTTTTTTGCGTTCGGCGTGTATGCGTCGTTGCGCGTGAGCCACGAACCGCTGGCGAGATCGGCGCGTGCCGCCCCGCTGCAGCTTGTCGGTTTTAACGTCGCTATGCTGCCGGTCGCCGTGCTCGAGCCGTTCGCGAAGGAGCAGGTGGCGCAAGCTGTCGCCGACAACGGCCCGGCTTTGGCGTATTCTGGCTCGCCGACGGCCCCGGCGCCGCCCGTCGCTGCCGTGCCCGATACGCGCGGCGACAACGCAGCCGACGAGCCCAAGGAAAATAGCGACGTCACACAAATGCAAATTGGCGACGCGCTCGACACCGCCCGTGAGACAAAATCGCCGGACGCAATCGCGCAGGAGATCCTAAAGTCGGTCGAGAGCCCCCCGCAAAAAAAGGCCGATGCCGCGCCGCCCACATCGTCGCTCCCGACCGCTTCGGTTCCAGCCGCTCCACCGCCCGCGGCTTTACCTGCCGCCGCGGAGCCACCGCAAGTTTCGCCGGTCGAGCACACCGCGACGATTGAGACGGTGCCTGCCGGTGCCGCGGAGCCGGCGGCCGCCGACGACGACACCGCGGCCGACACCGATACCGCTCCGAAAAAGAAGAAGAAAAAGCACCTGGCCCGGCGCCACCTCAACCGTGTGCCGGTTCGCACTGCCGCGCAGAGCGCGGCGCCGCAACAGCCGGCATCGATTTGGCCCGCCGGTATCGGCGGACCGCTGGTCAGCGCGCCCAAGCATTAGTTCGCGAATCCGAAATTCGCACGGTTATGGGGCGCCGCGGTTTGCGAACCTCGGAAACAAACCGGCACCGGTAACGTATCGATCTGGCGCGGCGCGGGGCTTGAACTGGCGGTAGGCCGCTGCACATTTAGGGGTCCAGTCGCCTCCTCTTCTTAAGCAGAGCCCGCTTGATCCCGCTTTCCGTCCTCGATCTGTCGCCGGTGACAAGCGCCACGCCGGGATCGGCCGCCTTGCGCAATTCGCTCGATCTCGCGCAGTTTGCGGACGAGCTGGGCTACACCCGCTATTGGCTCGCCGAACATCATAATCTCGCGAGCATCGCCAGTTCCGCGCCCGAGATCATGATCGGTCAGGTCGCGGCCGTGACAAATCACATCCGCGTCGGCTCCGGCGGCATCATGCTGGTCAACCATGCGCCGCTCATGGTCGCGGAACGCTTCAAGGTCCTTGAGGCGTTGTTTCCCGGCCGCATCGATCTTGGTCTTGGCCGCGCCCCGGGAACGGATCAGGTCACGTCGTACGCCTTGCGCCGCCGGCAGGACCCGCGCGAAGGCGATGAGTTTCTGGAGCGCTTTCAGGAGCTCGTCCTGCTCGAGCGCAATAGCTTCCCCGACGGGCATCCTTTCCGTACCGTCCATGCCATCCCCGCCGACGTCGCCCTGCCGCCGATCTGGCTTCTCGGATCGAGCGGCTACAGCGCGGAGCTTGCTGCCGCGGCCGGGATGGGTTTCGCCTTTGCGCACCATTTCGCCCAGCACGACGCCGGGAGCGCGATGCTGACCTATCGCGAAAATTTCAAGCCGTCGGCCACCCTTCCCCGGCCTTACTCGATCCTCGCCACCGCGGCGATCGCCGCCGACACAGGTGAGGAGGCCGAGCGGATCGCCGCCAGCGCCGATCTGAATTTTGTATACCGCGCCAGGGGCGAGCATCCGCCGTTCGCGTCGCCGCAGGACGCCGCCGCCTACCCCTACACGCCTGTCGACCGCGACCGCATCGCGCGACACCGCCAGCAGCTCGCCGTCGGCGCCATTGGCGACGTTCGTGACCGCCTGCTCGCGCTGGCCGAGGCGACCCGCGCTGACGAATTGATGATCACCACCAATGTGTTCGATCACGCGGCGCGGCGGCGGTCTTATGAGCTTTTGGCCGAAGCTTTTGCGCTGGCGCCGACGGCCTGAACAAACCTTCCCGCGATTAGAAAAGTTTTTAAGTTTGTCACCTATTAGCCATAATCCCCAGCGGCGACGTGCGTAAGACCACAATGCCGTGGCGAAACGCGGGTAACTCCACTAAGTTTCGGCCGTCGGGGCGGGTGTCGTCTTCGACCCGACTGGATCGATTTGGGCTGGATCGGTTGAGTAGCTACCGCACGAGCAAGAAAGCTTTTTCGCCTTTGCATCGGTTACCGGTGCGTATGGGCGCGGGCGCAGCCTGCGCCCTCACCTGCGCATTTTTGGCCGCAACCCCGGCATCCGCCGAGGTCATCCGGCTGGCAAGCCGGCCCTCCGCCGCGCCGCAATCACCTCTCGAGATCAGAACCGGAAAGCGCGTGGCAAACCGTCCGCCCGGCGAGGTCAGAACCGGGCTGCGCGCGGGAACCCGTGCTGCTGCGGCGCCGGCCGCGAAGCTGCCTTTCGGCAATATGCCCAAAGGGCCGATGCAGATTTTCATTTCCATCAATCAGCAGAAGCTCCACCTCTACAGCAACGGCGAGGCAGTCGCCGAAACGCTGGTGGCGACAGGCGTGCCGCAACATCCAACGCCGATGGGCGCGTTCAGCATTGTTCAGAAGCAGCTCCTTCACCACTCCAACATCTATAGCGGCGCGCCCATGCCCTTCATGGAGCGTCTCACCTGGTCGGGCGTGGCGCTGCACGAGGGCGTAAACCTGGGCCACCCGGCCTCGCACGGCTGCATCCGCATGTCGCGCGATTTCGCGGTGCGCTTGTATGCCGTGAGCAAACTCGGCGCGGAGGTGTTCATTACCGACGCCGCGCTGGCGCCGCAGGAATTCACCGACGCGCATCTGTTCGTGCACAGAGACCCCGCGCCGCCGGTCCCGGTCTTGGCGGCGGCCTCGGTCACTCTGCCGGCAGCGCTCGCACGGGACGCCTCGCTCGCAGCCGACGCCGCCGTGATTGATGTCGCGCACGACTTGAAGCCGGCCACCGGCGTTTCCACCGCGGCTGACACCGCGCAGGACACCAAACCGGCCCCCGACAAAGCTGGCGCAGCCGATAGCGTACGCGACACCAAACCGGCCACCGGCTTTTCCGCCGCAGTGGATATCGCGGAGTACACCAAGGCATCGGCCGGCATTTCCGCCGCAGCTGACACCGCCCAGGAGACCAAGGCCGCCGCGCACGACACCAGCCCGGCTACAGATGCTCCCGCGGCGAATATCGAGCACGACACCAAGCTGGCGGCCAATGCCTCGACCCTGCACGATGCCGGCGATGCGCCACCCGTTCCGGCGCAGACTGTGGCGCGGCCGGTGAGCGGCGCGCCGGCGCGAGTTCGTGCGGCGACAGCGAATCCAGACGCAGTGCCGCCACCGTCGCCGCCCGTCGCGGCCGTGACGCATATGAGCAAGTTGCCCATCGCGATTTTCATCAGCCGTAAAACGGCAAAAATTTATGTCCGGCAGGATTTCGCGCCGGTATTCAGCGCGCCGGTCACCATTGAGAACGCCGATCAGCCGCTGGGCACTTTCGTCTTCACCGCCTTGCAATACCTTCCTGACCAGTCCAGTTTCGTTTGGAACGTTGTTGCTATGCCGGGCGAACGGCCGAAGGCAAAGCCGGTCGGCAAATATGCTCCACACGTCCGCCGCGATGACAATGTGGTGAAGGAAGCCGCCGCACCGCCGCCGCCGGAAAGTCCGGAACAAGCCCTGGCGCGCATCCAGATTCCACAAGGCGCCATCGACCGGATTTCGCAGATGATCGTGCCTGGCTCTTCCCTCACCGTGTCCGATCAGGGCCTTGGCGACGAAACCGGCGAAGGCACCAATTTCGTCGTGGTGATGCACTAACAGCCCTGCGCTGACCGGCATTCAAGCCGCGCCCGCGGCGGTGTATGCTCGCATCCGCCGCAGGGTAAGGGCATTTACACTCGAAGGAGGATCTCTTGGGTAAGCTTTTTTCGTTGACCGCCGCGGATAGTTTCAAGCTCGGCGCCTATCGCGCCGACCCGAGCGGCGCGGCCAAAGGCGGCGTCGTGGTCATTCAGGAAATATTCGGCGTCAACCATCACATCCGCGCGGTGTGCGATCGCATCGCCGCGCAAGGCTACACCGCCATCGCGCCGGCATTGTTCGATCGGCAGCACCCGGCTTTCGAAAGCGGCTATACGCCGGACGAGATCGCCAACGCACGCAAGTTCGTCGCCAATCCCGATTGGGGCGCGATGATGCGCGACACGCAAGCCGCTATTGATGAAGCGCGCAAGGTCGGTCCGGCCGCCATCGTCGGTTTTTGCATGGGCGGCTCGATCGCGTTTTTGGCTGCGGCGAAACTCACCGGATTGTCGGCGGCTATCGGCTATTACGGCGGGCAGATCGCCAAGAATGCCGACGAGAAGCCCAAAGTGCCGGTGATGCTGCACTTCGGCGAGAAGGACGCGGCGATCCCGATGAGCGACGTGGAACTCATCAAGCAGAAGCGCGGCGGCGATTGCGAAATCTACGTCTATGCCGGCGCCGACCACGGCTTTAATTGCGAGGAGCGCGGCAGCTACAACGAAGCCGCCGCCAAGCTCGCCCGCGAACGCTCCGTCGCGTTCCTGAACAAGCATATGAAGCGATAAGGGAAATCAGGGACCACGAATCAGGAATCCGGGGGTCAGGACGATCTCACTCCTGATCCCCATTACCGACACCTGATAGGCGTTTAAAACCAGCGCTCCTGAACGCTGACCGTATCGCCCGGCCGCAGCGGGAAATTAAGCGGGACGGTCATGCGGGTGGCGACGCCGTCCGCCGTCCGCGAGACCACGAGATCGTGGCGAAACGCGCGCGGCGTGAACCCACCGGCAATCGCGATCGCAGTTTCCGCGGTCATGTTGGCGACATACGGATATTGGCCCGGCTGAGCGACTTCGCCGAGGATGAAAAACGGCCGATACGCTTCGATCTCGACCGCGACATGCGGCTCGCGGATGTAGCCCTCACGCAGCTTCGCCGCGATGCGGCCCGCCAACTGATCGCTGCTCGCTCCACGCGCCATCACGGCGCCGATGAGCGGCATGTCGATCTGGCCGGTGGCGCTGACAAGATACGAGTTGGTCAGTCCTTCCTGCCCAAACACGACGACGCGCAACCGGTCGCCCGAGTCCAGCGTGTAATGATTCATGGCCGGCGCCGGCGTGACAGGCGGCACTGAGCCCCAAAGTGAGGGCCCAGGCTGCGCGCCGAACGTATCGGCCATCGGCGCCGCCACCATCGGCGGCGGCGGGCCCCGGAGAGGCTCACCTTGCGCATAAATTAAGCCGCGGGACGGCGGCGGCGGAGCCCCCGCCATTTCCGGCGGGACGGCTGGCCCGAACGACCCTGTCGTGGCCGGACCCCTTTGCGTGTCGATCAGCCCGCGCGACGGCACCGGAGCCGGCCCGGCTTGCATATACATCCGAGGTGGCGATGCGGCTGTCGGCGCAGCTTGCGCGAAAGCAAAGCCGCGCGGCGGCGGTGTAATGTGCGCACTCGCGTTCGGCGGCGCTGTAGCCGGTGTCGGACCGTAGACAACGTTATCGATTCCCGACGTCGAAAGCGCGGTCGGGCCGGCGTTGAAGCCCCCCGGCTGCTGCGCACACGCCGCCGCGGCCATCGACAAACAAATAAGAAGTGCAAAAGAGTTGAACCGCATACGCGAAATCCGGACCCCGGAGCGGAAAAACGCTGAGGCCCGGCTTACGCCAAGTATGGTTAACAATCCCTAACCGCGGTGCCACGCGGGGACTGTGCCGCGGTCGCGTCTGCCGCGCCTGGCCGGAGCGACCAAAGCGCTTACGCCGCCACTCCGGTCCCGATCTGGCAGGCAACGCCGGTGCCGCCGAGCCCGCAATAACCGTGCGGATTCTTCGCCAAGTATTGCTGATGATAATCCTCGGCGAAATAGAACGGCGGGGCGTCTTCGATTTCGGTGGTAACGGGGCCCATGCCTCGGGCAGCCAGGGCCTTGGCGTAGCTGGCGCGCGAGGCCTCCGCGGCGGCCCGCTGCTCGGGCGTGAACACATAGATGCCGGAACGATACTGCGTGCCGACATCGTTGCCCTGGCGCATGCCTTGGGTCGGATCATGGGTTTCCCAGAAAGCCTTCAACAGGCGCTCATAGGAGATTTTCTTCGGATCGTAGACTACGAGCACCACCTCGTTGTGGCCGGTGCGCCCGCTGCATACCTCCTCGTAGGTCGGATTCGGCGTGAAGCCGCCGGCATAACCGACCGCGGTGGCATAGACGCCGTCGCCGAGCTCCCAGAATTTGCGCTCGGCGCCCCAGAAGCAGCCGAGCCCGAACATCGCCATGGCGAGCCCCTGCGGATAAGGCCCCTTGATCGGGTTGCCGTTGACGAAATGCTGCCGTGCCGTGGGGATGGCCGTGGGACGCCCCGGCAGCGCCTCCTTTGGATCGGGCATTTGCGTTTTCTTGGCGAAGCCAAACATGGCACCTCTCCCTGCAAGCGAGCCTAACAACCGCAAATATAAGATGCGTCCGCGCTTTTCGCAGCCGCTTTTGCGATCACGATTCGGCAGGCCAAGGGCCGCTCGTAAGCGGCTTCCAACCGGCACGTTTGCCGCTTATTGTTTCGCTTCGGGGCGAATCGTTCAAAAGGTGCCGGAGAGAGCAAGATGCAGTGGAAGCTCGTGCTTGGCTGCGTATTGGCCGCGTTCCTCGCCATGGCCGGTTCGGCCTTCGCTCAGCAGTCGTCAACGCCGCCTTACGGGGCCGCGATCACGCTCGATGATGCCAAGCGCGCCATGTCCGCCGCCGAACTCGAAGCCGCCAAGAATGCCTGGCAGGTTGCCATCACCATTCTCGACAGCGGCGGCAACGTGGTCATGTTCCACAAGATGGACAACACGCAGCTTGCTTCGATCACCGCGTCCGAAGGCAAGGCGCGCACGGCGCTCACTTTCAAGCGGCCGAGCAAGGCGCTCGACGACGCCATCGCTGCCGGCGGCGCGGGGCTTCGCCTCCTCGCGGTGAAAGACATCACTCCGCTCGAAGGCGGATTGCCTATCCTTGTCGACGGCAAGATCGTGGGCGCGATCGGTGTCTCCGGCGCGCTATCGTCGCAGGACGCCCAAGCCGCCAAAGCGGGCGCCGACGCGGTGGCGAAGTAACCTTCGTTTCCGTCCGCACCGGCGCCGCACTTTTCCGTCTTCCCGGCTGCGGGGAAAGATTAGAACAACAGTACTAAGACCTTCGTCCGCAGGTCGGGCGAGCAAGGGTGCGAAGCGACATGGACTGTGACCTGCTGCAAAAAATCGAACTTTTGCATGCCGCCGGGACCCAATTCACTCCGCCGGATGCCAGGGATATCGCGAAAACTCTCTACGAAATTCTGACCATTCTCGACGGCAAGGGACTGGCGCTGCTCGCCTTCGACGGCATCATCGTCGCCGCAACCACGTTCGCCGCGGAGAAAGGCAATGTCTTCCACAAGCGTGGAGGAGCGCGATGGCTCGCGGTCCTCACCATTGTCGTGTCGCTCGCCGGAGCCGCGTTGTGCCTCGGCGTCGCCGAAATTTCTTATCCGTTTCTGCATTATGTCGGATGCAGCGCCGGCAAGCTGGATTACACCGACGAGATTGCCCGGCTGACGAATTTGGTGACGTGGCGCACCACGTATTATCAAATCGCCTGGACGCTATCGGTCGCTGCAATTCCGTTGTTCATGTCGCTGTTCTGGGTTTCGCTGAACTGGAAACGGCCGGACTGGTCGTGAATCACCGCTGCTCCGACCGCGCTCATCGAGAGCAGGACGGGCTTGATTGGCCGCGGCACGAAGTCCACGTTTGACACATGTGCAATCGCTTCCGCTCGCTCGAGGAATGGTCGCAGATCCCGCGCGATCTATACAGCGGCCCGCGGCTGAATTTCGAATACAATCCCAACGTTGCGCCGACCGAGACCGTGCCGGCGCTGATCGCCGGCAAAGGCGCCGCAATTGCGCGGTTCGGCATCAACAGGCTTCTGCCCAACGGCAAGCCGCGGCCGCCGCTACTCAACGTCCGCACCGACGGCTTGCGCAAGGGACAGTTCCGCGCGCATCTCAAAGCGCAACGCTGCGTGATCCCTGCCGCGGGCTTTTATGAGTGGCGCGAGGAAGGCGGCAAACAGCCGTATTATTTCGCGCGCAAGGATGGCAAGCCGCTCATGCTCGGCGGCATCTGGGAAGAAGCCGAATACAAGGGCGACCGGCGCATCGCGTTCGCGATCCTGACCGAGGAGCCGAACGAGCTCGTCGCGCCTTATCACGACCGCATGCCGCTGACGCTCGCCGACGACAAGGTCGCGCTCTGGCTCGATCTCGCGCAAACCGCGCCACTCGGTCAGGATCTTCTCCTCGATTTGGGCGAATTCGCCGTGCGCCCAATGGGCCGCGCCATGAACAATGTGCGGGAAAAAAATCTCGCCGCCTTCGATCCCGAGGTAGAGGCGGCGTAGCGCCCCGTCACTTCCGCCACAGCCGCCCGACAATGCCGAGCGGAAAGAAGTAGACGCTGAGCACGAACAGCACGCCGAGCCAAAGAAGCCAACGGTCGGGGTGGAAGATCACCGGCAGCAGCGGCACGCCGGCGGTGGCGTGGCTGATCATGGCCATGACGTTCTGCAAGTAGGTTTCGGCGAGCACGAAAATCGTCGCACCGATCACCGCACCGTACAGCGTGCCCATGCCGCCGATGACCACCATCAGCAAGATATCGAGCATGATGTCGAACGAGAGCGTCACCGCCGGACCGGTATAGCGCAGCCACACCGCCGAGAGGACGCCGGCCAGCGCCGCGGCAGCGGCAGCAAGGCAGTTGCCGATCGAGCGGTAGATTACGATCCGGTAGCCGAGCGCCTCGGCGCGGAACTCGTTGTCGCGGATCGCCTGGAGCACACGGCCGAACGGCGAATTGACGACGCGCAGCAGCAGAAGAAACAGCACCAGCGACGCGGCGAAGACGAAGTAATAGGCGAGTATGCGCCCGCTCGCCGTGAACGGGCCGGCGGTGAAGTGAAAACTCGGCCGTAGGACTTCCGGGAGGCGAAACGTACGGCCATCCTCGCCGCCGGTGAACGTGCTGAGCTGCGACGCCAGCACTGAGAATGCGCTCGCTACCGCCAGCGTGATCATGGCGAAGAAGATGGCGCGCACGCGCAATGAAAAAAGACCGATGACGAGCGCGAGCGCCACGGCGGCCACCAGCGCAGCGCCGGTGCCGAGAACGAGGGCACCCCACGACGGGCCTAAATTGTAGAGCGCAATGCCGGCGCCATATCCGCCGATGCCGAAGAACATGGTGTGGGCGAAAGACACAATGCCGGTATAGCCGAGCAGGAGGTCGTAACTCGCCGCCAGCACGACGAAGTAGCAAATCTTGGCGGCGACGTTGAGCGCCTCCATGCCGGGGAACAACACCGGCGCGAACGCGAGCCCGAGCAGAATGGCGAGCAGGATCAGCATCAGCGCCATCCCGCGCGGCGGATTCCCGGAAAGAATAACGCCGCCGAGAAGACTCATCGCTTGGCCACCGGATAGAGGCCGCGCGAGCGCCAAAGCAGGATCAGCGCCATCAGCAAAATGTTGGAAACGAGCGCGAGCTTGGGCGCGAGAAAGCCGGTGTAATTGGCGACCACCGCGACGAGCAGCGCGCCGATGAAGCAGCCGCCGACTGAGCCCAGGCCGCCGATCACGACGACGATAAAGGCCAGCACCATGACGTCCATGCCCATCGCCGGCGTCAGCAGCTCGCGATAAAAGCCCCACATCACGCCGCCCAAGCCGGCGAGCGCCGAGCCGGCCATGAACACGCCGATGAACAGGCGGCGAATATGGTAGCCAAGCGCCTCCACCATTTCGCTGTTCTCGACCCCGGCACGGATCAGAAGGCCGACACGGGTGCGATTGAGCACCAGCAGCATGATGGCGAAAACCAATAGTCCGACCACCACGGCAATGAGGCGGTAGCGCTCGATGGCGACGTCGCCGAACACCAGCGAGCCGCGAAACGCCGTGGGCAAAGTGAGCGGGATCTGCACCGGGCCGAATATCGCGACCAGGATCTGTTCGGCGACAATCAATCCGCCGACGGTGACCAGGATCTGTTTCAGGTGCTGGCCGTAGACCGGCATGATGATCACGCGCTCGAACGCGTAGCCCAGGACACCGGTCACCACCATCGCCAGCGCGATCAGCGCCAGCAGCGCAATGAGATTATAAAAAAGCGAGTCCGCGTGCAGAAAGCCGGCCAGCGCCGGCACCAGAAGCGCGGCCGCGTAAGCGCCGATGGAAATGAAAGCGCCGTGGCCGAAATTGAGTACGTCCATCAGCCCAAACACCAGCGTCAGCCCCGAGGCAATAATGAAAATGATCATGCCCATGGCGAGGCCGGCGAGGGTGAGCGTCACCCAGGTCGAGAACGAGCCGACGAGTGGCAGGGCGGCGAGCGCGACCACAGGCACCAGCAGGACCGGCAGCAGGTCGCGGTGACGAAGCGGAATAGGCGAAGCGCCACGGGCGGTCATTGATGCTGGTCCAGATGCAGCCCGAGCAGCCGGTGCTGGAGGTCACGGTCGTCGGCGAGCGCCGCCATCGTGCCCGCATGCACCACCCGGCCGTTGTCCATCACCGCAACGGCATCGCCAAGCGATTTGGCGAACAAAAAGTTTTGCTCGACCACGAGGATGGTGGTGTCCGGCGATTTCTTCAGCTCGCGGAACGCGGCGATCATGTTGGCGATGATCGCGGGCGCGAGTCCCTTGGTCGGCTCGTCGATCAGAAACAGTTTGCGCGGCTCGATCATGGCGCGGGCGATGGAGAGCATCTGTTTTTGCCCGCCGGAGAGGACGCCGGCGGCAAGCGACCAGAATTTCTCCAGCGCCGGGAACAGACCGAAGATCCAGTGCAGGCGCGCCTCGTCGATCGGGCCGGAGCGTGCCGCGAGCAAAAGATTTTCCCGCACGGTGAGGTCGGCGAAAATGCCCATGGTCTCGGGCACGTAGCCAATTCCGGCGCGGGCGATATCGGGCGTCGCCCAAGCCGTAATGTCGGCGCCGTCAAAGGTCACGGCCCCGGCCGACGCGTGCCACAGCCCCATGATGGTGCGCAGTGTCGTGGTTTTGCCGGCGCCGTTGCGCCCGAGCAGCATGGTGAGCGCGCCGCGCGGCACCTGCAGATCGACGCCCTGGAGAATGTGGTACGGCCCGATGTGCGTATTGACGCCGGAGAGATTGAGGAGCGGTGAAGCTTCAGACATTCGCCACTCCGAGATAAGCCTCTTGCACCACCGGCAACGCGATGACGGTCGCCGGATCGCCGTCGGCAACCAGCTCGCCGTTGTGCAGGACGACAATGCGGTCGGCGAGCGAGCGCACCACGTCCATCTTGTGCTCGACCAGAAGGATGGTGCGGTCGCCGCGCGCCTTGATCGCCCGGATGAGATCGAGGATGACCGGCACTTCGTCAACGCTCATGCCGGCGGTCGGCTCATCGAACAGAAATACCAGCGGCTTGAGCGCGATCAGGATGGCCACTTCGAGCTTGCGCTGGTCACCGTGCGGCAGAAGGCCGGCGCGCGCATTCCGCCGCACAGTCAAGCCGACCTGGCCGAGCACGTCGTCGGCCTCGTCGATCAGCTCGCGGTGATGCTGCCAGGTGCGCACCAGATCGAGGCCGGCGCCGCGACGGCTCTGCACCGCCAAACGCACGTTTTCATGTACGGTGAGATAGGGGAACAAATTGGTGAGCTGAAAGGCGCGGCCGAGACCGCGGCGCGCACGTTGCGACGCCGGCAACGAAGTGACGTCGGCGCCCTGGAACAGCACGCGGCCGCCGGTGGACCTGAGCTGGCCCGAGATCAGATTGAAATAAGTGGTCTTGCCGGCGCCGTTCGGGCCGACAATGGCAGTCAGCGTGCCGGGACGAAACGCGCAGCTCACGGCGTTCACGGCAAGATGGCCGCCGAAACGGATGCTCAGATCGCGCGTCTCAAGGACCGCGCCCTCCGTCATGGCCGCACTCGGCACGGCGCCGGCATGACGATCAAGGGCATCACGAACTGGCGAACGCGTTAGCGTTTGTTGCGGATCGGCACCGGAATTTCGTCGATCGGGATTTCGCGCACGAGGTCGAGCAGGTCCCATTGATCCTTGCCGTCCGCCTTGACGCGGAACACGTACATGGATTGCAGCGCCTGGTGGTCCTCCTTGCGGAAGATCATCTTGCCCTTGGGCGTGTCGAATTCCATGCCCTCCATGGCCGCGATCAGCTTCTCGGTATCGGTGCCGCCGGCTTTCTTGATCGCGGTGACCACGGCGCTCGCCGCCGCCATGCCGCCGCAGGTGAAGAAGTCGGGCGGCATGTTGAAGCGCTTTCGGTGCTCCGTCACCAGCCAGTCGTTCATCGGATTTTTCGGGAAGCCGTAATAATAGTAGATGGTGCCCTCGATGCCGGGCCACTGCTTGTAGGCGAGCATGGCGGGCAGGATGTTGCCGCCCGGCGCCACCGCAATGCCGTAGCGTTCCGGCTTGAGGTCTTCGATCTTGGCGAGCGGGTTCGGGCCGGCCCAGATAATGGCAATGATTTTCTTGCCGGGCTTGTCCTTGAGCGCGTCGAATAACCGCTGCGCCGAAGCGGTGAAGTCGGTGGTCATGAACGGCGCATATTCCTCGAACACCACCTTGGCGCCGCTGTGTGTCTGCTCGAGCGCCGATTTGAAGGCGGCAACACCGTCACGGCCGAAGGCGTAGTCTTGCGCCAGCATGCCGATCGAAACGTCGTCCTTGCCCAGCGCCACCGCGGCGGCGAGTGCGTCCTGCGACGAATTGCGCGAGCTGCGGAAGATGTAACGATTCCATTTGTCGCCGGTGATGGAATCGGCGACGGCCGGCTCGACCAAAAGAATTTTCTTTGCATCCTCCGCGACCGGCAGCATGGCCAGCGTCGCGCCGGATGAAGTGGTGCCGACGGCGAGATCGACATTGTCGTCGGCATAAGCCTGTTCCAGAAGCGATTTGGCGACGTCCGGCTTGCCTTGATCGTCCTTGGGAATGACCACGATCTTGCGGCCATCAAGCATCATGGTCCCGCCGGTCAGATATTCGAGGCCGAGGTTGAACCCGGTTTCTGTTTGCTTGGCGTAAGCCTCGAGCGGCCCGGTCTTTGAGTATATGAGCGCGATCTTGAGGTCGGCGGCCTGTACCGCCGGCGCCCCCAACGCGGCCACCCCGACAGCCGCCGTAACCAACAGTCCCCCGAGGAATTTGTTCACGCGTACCCTCCCCTTACGGCAATCCGCTTCTGCCGCCGATGGTGATCGAGAAACAAAACCATTCCAAGCCCCCATCATTTCTCGGGCAACACCGCCACGGCATCGATCTCAAACAGCCATCCTTCGCGAGCGAGGCGCGAGATCACGAGCAAGGTGCTCGCCGGAGGGGCCGCGGCGTTGACATACCGATCGCGGATTTCGCGATAATCCTGGACGTGGGCGCCATCGACCAGATAGTTCGTGATCTTCACGACGTCCTTGAATGTAGCCCCGACTTCGGCGAGCGCCGCTTTCAGGTTCTCGAAGGCTTGCACCATTTGCGCGCGGACATCGCCTGCACTACCGGCGATTTGTCCATTTTTGTCGACACCCACTTGTCCGGCGATATAGACGGTGCGCCCGGGGCCGGTCACCTCGACGACATGGGTGTAGCCGGGTGGCGTCAATATGGATTTGGGGTTGAGATAGCGTACGCTGGTCATAGCGGCTCCTAAATACGGCTCCTATATTGGCAGCGCGCGGTAACGGCCGCGCGGTTGCCCCTTTTTGTTCGCCCTGCCTATCGGATCGCAGTAGCTTCCCGGCGGAGAGGATGGTCGAGATGAGCGGCCCGCGTCAACTGCACCTCGGCGCCTTCATGCGGCCGACAACCATCCACACCGGCGCCTGGCGTTACCCCGGCGCTTTTCCCGACGCCAATTTCAACCTGGCGCACATCAAACGCTTTGCGCAGACACTCGAGCGGGCGAGATTCGACGCCTTCTTCATGGCCGACCATCTGGCCGTGCTCAACATGCCGCTCGACGCGCTCAAGCACAGCCATACGGTGACCTCGTTCGAGCCGTTCACGCTGCTGTCGGCGTTGGCGATGGTCACCGAACATATCGGCCTCGTCGCCACCGGCTCGACCACGTTCGACCTGCCCTATCACGTCGCCCGGCGGTTTGCTTCGCTCGACCATCTCTCCGGCGGCCGGGCCGGCTGGAATATCGTCACCACGTCGAACCCCGACGCGGCGCTCAATTTCGGCATGACCGACCACATGGAGCACGGCGAGCGTTATCGCCGCGCCCGCGAATTCTACGACGTGGTCACCGGCCTGTGGGATTCCTGGGCCGACGACGCCTTCCTTCGCGACGTCGAGCACGGCATTTTCTTCGATCCCGACAAGCTGCATACCCTCAATCACAAAGGCAAATATCTTTCGGTACGCGGGCCGCTCAATATCGCGCGCCCGATTCAGGGCTGGCCGGTGATCGTGCAGGCGGGCGCCTCGGACTCTGGCCGCCAGCTCGCCGCCGAGACCGCGGAAGCGGTGTTCACGCCGCCCGCCACCATTGCCGCCGGACGCGAATTTTATGCCGACGTCAAATCGCGCATGCAAAAAGCAGGACGCGCGCGCGAGCACATGAAGATCATGCCGGCCTGCTTCGTGATCGTCGGGGACACGGTCGAGGAGGCGCGTGCGAAACGCGCGAAGCTCGACAGCTTCGTCTACTACGAAAGCGGCATCGCCTCGCTGTCGATTGCGCTCGGGCTCGACGCCTCGCGATTCGATCCGGACAAGCCGCTGCCGGAGGTTCCGGAAACCAATGACAGCAAGAGCGGGCGCGAACGCGCAGTGCAACTCGGCAAGCGAGAAAATCTCACCGTCCGCCAATTGGCGCAGCGGCTCGGCGGCTATTCCGGCCTCGCCATGGTCGGCACCGTCAAGACCATTGCCGACGAGATGGAAGAGTGGCTGATGACCGAAGCAAGCGACGGCTTCACCATCATGTTCCCGTATCTTCCCGAAGGCCTCGAAGATTTTTGCGACAAAGTGGTGCCGGAACTGCAACGCCGCGGTATTTTCCGCCGCGAATACGAAGGCAAGACCTTGCGCGAAAATCTTGGCTTGCCGCGGCCGGAAAACCGCTTCTTCGAAACCCGCAAAGCGGCGGAGTAAACCGCATGAAAGCTTATCTCCTGGCTGTGCCGGCGCTTTTGCTTGTGGCGGCGACGGCATTCGCGGGCCCGCGCAACGCCGTTCCAGGCTGGCATGCGGGTGCGAAAGTTTGCCAGTACTACGGCTTTCCCCCGCATACGCGCGCCTTCGCCGCGTGCATCTTGAACGTGCGGCATTATTGGAGCACCGGGCCTTGTGCCGATCCCGGTTTCGCGGCCGTGCACGTCCGCTACTGCAATGTGTTTCCGGAATGGGATTTCTGAACGAGCGAAATTCGGGAGAGTTTTATGCGTCTCGTGTTCGCGTTGCCGGCCATCGTGCTGGCTTTCGCACCGTCGTTATTTTCTTCGGCTCAGGCGCAGACCGCTGATTGGCAGGTGTTCAGGCCGCCGGGCAATGGTTTCCAGGTCGAGATGCCGTGCAAGCCGGAAACCAAGACGGAACAGCGCAACGGCCACAAGGTCGACACCGCGCTTTGCGCTTTCGACAAGGCGAAGGCGGGCGCGGACCTGGTCTTCATGGTCAAATACCAGGGCCGCTCCGAAGCGCCTGGGCCGGAGGCACAGACGATGCTGGACAACGTGATCAAGGCGATCACCGAAGGCGGCGCGCTGATATCGAATAACAAAGACGACATCGGCGATTATCCGGCGCGGTCTTTTGTCATGCAGGACAAGGACAAAGACTTTTATCAATGGCGCATCGTGGTCACCGACAGGTATTTCATCGAGGTGCTGTTCCTCGGCCCGCAAGACAACGCGCTCGGCCAGAAATATCTCGAGTCTTTCGAGGTCAATTAACACCCGGCGTGTGAAACCGCGCGCCGCGCCGGCGCGCACCACCGTCGACAACCGAATTTAGTTTCGACGCTCAGCCACCAGGAGCTAAAATGACCGATACGATAAAACCCTTGTTCACCGCGACGGCGACCGCGACCGGCGGCAGAAACGGTCACACCGAAGCGAGCGACGGTTCGGTCCGCGCCGATCTTTCCGTGCCGAAGGCGATGGGCGGCCCGGGCAAGCCCAACACCACCACGCCGGAGCATCTGTTCGCGGCCGGCTATGCCGCGTGCTTCGGCGGCGCGCTCGATTTCGTCGGCAAGCAGCACAAGAAGGACGCCAGCAAAGCGCGCATCACCGCCGATGTTTCCATCGGCCCCCGCGACGCCGGTGGCTTTGGACTGGCGGTGAAGCTTCACATTGCCGATCCGAGCCTGCCGCAAGCCGACCTTGAAGCACTCGCCAAGGAAGCCCACGAGAAAATCTGCCCGTACTCGAATGCCACCCGCAACAACGTCGACGTGCAGCTCGAGATCGAGGGCGCCTAGCGAGGATATAGAGAAAATAAATGTCGGCGCTTGAAGCCAACATCGCGAAAGCCGGCAAGTATCTGTCGCGATTTCGCGACCAGGGCGTGCTCAATCAGATCGGCGGTGAAGCGAAACCCGCCGGCGACGGCGCGACCTTCGAGACCATTTCGCCGGTGGATCTGAAACCGCTGGCGAATGTCGCCCACGGCAATGCGGCCGACGTCGACGCCGCCGCCAAGGCGGCGAAGCAGGCCTTTCCGGCCTGGGCGGCGCTGTCCGGCGAGAAGCGCAAGGCGCTGCTGCACAAAATCGCCGACGCCATTGTGGCGCGCGCCGAAGAAATCGCCTTCGTCGAGTGCATGGACACCGGCCAGGCCCTGAAGTTCATGGCCAAGGCCGCGCTACGCGGCGCGGAAAACTTTCGCTTCTTCGCCGACCGCGCGCCGCAAGCGCGCGATGGCCGCGTGCTGCGCACCGACGGCCAGCTCAACATGACGGCGCGGGTCCCGATCGGTCCGGTCGGCATCATCACGCCGTGGAATACTCCGTTCATGCTTTCGACCTGGAAGATCGCGCCGGCGCTCGCCGCCGGCTGCACGGTCGTGCACAAGCCCGCGGAATTCTCGCCGCTGACCGCGCGCCTTCTGGTCGAGATCGCCGAAGCGGCGGGCCTGCCGCCGGGCGTGTGGAATGTCGTCAACGGCATGGGCGAGGACGCCGGCAAGGCCTTGACCGAACACCCCGACATCAAGGCGATCGGCTTTGTCGGCGAAAGCGCAACCGGCTCGCTGATCATGAAGCAGGGTGCCGACACGCTCAAACGCGTGCATTTCGAGCTCGGCGGCAAAAACCCTGTCATCGTCTTCGCCGATGCCGACCTCGAGCGCGCGGCGGAAGCAGCCACCTTCATGATCTACTCGCTCAATGGCGAGCGCTGCACGTCATCGTCGCGGCTTCTGGTCGAAGAACCGATTTACGCCAGGTTCACCGCTGCCATCGCCGAGAAAGCAAAGCGCATCAAAATCGGCCATCCGCTCGACCCCGACACGGTAGTCGGTCCGCTCATTCATCCGACGCACGAGAAGAAAGTGCTGGAATATTTCAGCATCGGGCAACGCGAGGGCGCGACCATCGCCGCCGGCGGCGCCAAGGTCGAAGGTCCCGGCGGCGGCTGTTACGTGGCGCCTACGCTGTTTACCGGCGCCAACAACCGCATGCGCGTGGCGCAAGAGGAAATTTTCGGTCCGGTGCTCACGGCCATTCCCTTCAAGGATGAGGCCGAAGCATTATCGCTGGCGAACAACGTGTCATATGGCCTCACCGGGTATCTATGGACCTCAGACCTAACCCGCGCCTTGCGCTTCACCGACGCGCTGGAAGCCGGAATGATCTGGGTCAATTCCGAGAACGTCCGGCATTTGCCGACCCCGTTCGGGGGGGTCAAAAGCTCCGGCATCGGACGTGACGGCGGCGATTGGTCCTTTGACTTTTACATGGAAACCAAGAACGTCGCCTTTGCCACCGGCAAGCACCCCATTCAGAAACTTGGCGGTTAGTGCCGGCGGCGTCCGCGGAGGACGCGATACCGATGACCCAGGTCCGACAAGTCGCCGCCATCCGGGCAGCAAGGGGAACGGAAACCCAGCCGTTGCTCGCCGCCTTGGTGGCCGAATGGCGCGCGGCAGGAGCCAGGATTGTCGGCTTCGTAGGCGAACTGCACGGCCTGCCCGACCGCACCTGCGGCGCGGGTTTTTTGCGCGACGTCGCGTTCGACAAGCCGTACCCGATCTATCTCGAGGAGCCGGCAAGCGGTAAGTCGTGCCACCTTGACGCGCCGGGCGTCAGCGCCGCCAGCGCGGCTCTGCTCAGCCAAATTCCGGGAAGCGATCTCGTCGTCCTCAACAAATTCGGCAAGCTGGAAGCAATGGGCGAGGGATTGCCGCCCGCCTTCCGGCTTGCCATCGACGCCGGCAAGCCGCTCCTGACCACGGTCTCAGCGACCCACCGTGACGCGTGGTGCGCGTTTGTGCCGGGCGCGCTGGAGCTCGATGCCGACAAAGCGGCACTACGAAATTGGTGGCGGGCGATAGAGCACACCGATCGGCCGGTCGCCGCGACCGGGGACGCGCTCCCGCATCGGGTTTAGGGCCGCGGCGGCTGCGTCGCGCGCACGGCGACGGTTTCTCACAAATAGACGCTTTTCATCTGCGCTTCGGGATAGCGCAGGCCGGCGGCGGCATCGGCGGGAACGGCCTGGGTAATTTCCGCCAGATCGGCCGGGGTCAACTTCACGCCGGTTGCGCCGACATTCTCGGCGAGCCGCTCCGTCCGCTTGGTGCCGGGAATTGGAATGACATCGTCGCCCTGCGCGAGCAGCCACGCCAGTGCCAGCTGGCCCGGCGTGCAGCCTTTGCGCTCTGCGATATCGGAGACACGGCCGACGAGAGTGAGATTGACCGGAAGATTCTCGGCGGCGAACCGCGGATGCCGCCGCCGCGCGTCGTTCTGCGCCAGGCTTTCCGGATTTTCCACCACGCCGGTCATCAAGCCGCGGCCGAGCGGAGAGTAAGCGACGAAGCTGATGCCGAGCCGCCGCGTCGTTCGCAGCGTCTCCTCGGCTTCGTTCCGGTAAAGCAGCGAAAATTCATTTTGCACCGCGGCGAGGGGATGCGTGGCGTGCGCCCGGCGGATGGTCTCCGGCTTTGCCTCGCTGATGCCAAGGGCGCGCACTTTTCCCTGCGCGACGAGTTTCGCCAGGGCGCCGAATGTATCTTCGACCGGCACCGTGGGATCGACCCGGTGCTGGTAATAAAGATCGATGACCTCGACGCCGAGCCGCTTCAGGCTCGCCTCGCACGAGCTCAACACGTATTCGGGACGCCCGTCGGCAACCTTGCCGCCGCCCCCGCCGAGGTTGCCGAACTTCGTCGCCAGAACGATTTCATCGCGGCGGCCTTTGATCGCCTTGCCGACCAGTTCCTCATTTTGCCCGAAGCCGTACATATCGGAGGTATCGAGGAGCGTGACGCCGCGATCTAGCGCCGCGTGGATCAGCCCGATGCCGCCTTCATCCGGGCTATCGCCATAAACGCCGGACAACGACATGCAGCCGAGCCCAATCTCCGAAACCTGAAGTCCGGATGATCCGAGGCGGCGCTTTGGCAGCGCGGGGTGATTTGGCATTGAGCCTGCTTTCTCTGACTGACTGAAGGCCCGGCTCATATAGTGCGAGGGCCACGACGGGACCAACGCCGGTTGTGTGGGCGCGCTGTGCGCTGACTTATGCGCCCAATGCGTTCAGGTTGGCGCTGGTGATGGAGTGCTCGCGGGCCTTTGGCAGCGCCAGGTCCCGAAACGCGCGCTGATATTTTACAACTTTGTTCTTCGCTTTCATGCTTGACGCCATACCGACCAGTCGGTATGTGTCAATTATGAGCGATCGAAAAAACCGGAAGTCAGCGGCGACGGCGCGCCAGAAGTTGCTTGACGCCGCGCTGTCGCTGATTCGGGCCAGGGGATACGAGGCGACCACCGTGGACGATTTGTGCGCCGCGGCCGGCGTCACCAAAGGCGCGTTCTTTCATCACTTCGACAGCAAGGAGGCGCTCGCAGTGGCCGCGGCCGAGTATTGGTCGGAAACGACCGGCGCGTTTTTTGCCGCGGCGCCCTACCATCGGCACCCCGATCCGCTGCAGCGCGTGCTCGGCTACATCGATTTCCGCAAGGCGATCCTGACCGGAAAAGTCCCCGAGTTCACCTGCCTCGTCGGCACCATGGTGCAGGAAGTCTATGAATCGTCGCCGGCAATCCGCGACGCCTGCGATGCCAGCATCAGCAACCATGCAGCAACGCTCGAGCCGGACATCGCCGAGGCGATAGCGCGCTATCGCGTTCGCGGCGATTGCACCGCGCCCAGCCTCGCGCTCCACACCCAGGCCGTCATTCAGGGCGCATACGTTCTGGCGAAAGCCAAAGGCAACGCCGGCATCGCCGCCGAATCGCTCGATCATCTTCGCCGTTACGTCGCGCAATTGTTCAGCGCCGACCCCGCCGCAGCGAAGAGAACCCGTTCAACAAAGGAGCAGCGACGATGACGCCCAAGGCCATCCCGGACGGAATGCATACAGTGACGCCACACCTGATTTGCGCCAATGCATCTGCCGCGATCGAATTCTACAAGAAGGCGTTCAACGCCACGGAGACGTCGCGATTGCCCGGCCCCGGCGGACGGCTGATGCACGCGAGCGTTCGCATCGGCGACTCAGCGGTGATGCTGGTCGACGAAATGCCCGAACATGGCGCGCTTGGGCCGAAATCTCTCAAGGCGTCGCCGGTCGTCATCCATCTCTACGTCGAGGACGCCGACGCCGCGGCCGCGCGGGCGATTGCCGCCGGCGCCAAGCTCACCATGCCGGTGACCGAGATGTTCTGGGGTGACCGCTACGGCCAGCTTGAAGATCCATTCGGTCATCGCTGGTCGATTGCCACCCATGTGCGGGACGTGACGCCCGCAGAGATGCAACAGGCCATGCAGGCGATGTGCAGCGCGCCGAAGGTGGCAGAGCCGGCGTAAACGCCATTCACCGTCGCGCCGTGACCAAGCGGTCGAACGGCGCGATCCATTTCCTCAACACAACAAACACCTGGAAGAACGCAAATGCCGAGTACCATTCGACTGCATCGCGTGCTGACCACAAAGCCCGAAAAGATCTATCGGGCTTTCATCGAGGGTGACGCCATGGCGAAATGGCTGCCGCCAAACGGCTTTGCCTGCACGGTGCATCATCTCGAGGCAAAGGTCGGCGGCAGTTACAAAATGTCGCTCCGCAATTTCACCACCGGCATCGGCCATTCCTTCGGCGGCAAGTATCAGGAACTCGTGCCGGGCGAGCGCGTGCGCTACAGCAACAAATTCGACGACCCGAATTTGCCGGGCGAGATGCAGATGACAGTGACGCTTAAACGAGTCTCAGTCGGCACCGAGATCACCATCGTGCAGGAAGGCATTCCCGACGCCATTCCGGCAGAGATGTGCTACCTCGGCTGGCAGGATTCGCTGCGCAACCTCGCGAATTTGGTCGAGCCGGAAATCAATCAGTAAGAAGTCGGCAGCGGGGTTTAGCGCGGCACGGCGCAAAACGCCGGCAGCGGCGCGTCAGCTTCGCAAGACCGCCGCTCGGCTTTGGGCCGATACCGAACGCGCCGGGCGGTCCGCCGGTTGGCTCGCTCCCGCGTGAATAGCGGTTCTGCTTTCAGCCGAGGACGTGATAATTCTGAGTCGCCGCTTCGCGCGCGCGAATTAAGCCTCCGCGCGGGCCTGGGCAGGAAGCCCCGACCATCCGATTTGGGGATTGGCCGGGGCTTCTCTTTTCGCGGGCGAGCGGCGGCAGCTAAAAAGCCCGGTACATTTGCGCCATTCGCCGCCGGCCCGAACGGTGGGAGTTGCGCCGCTTGTGCGCGCGATCCACTTTACGAAGCCAGCGGGCGATTATGGGCCGACAATGCACTCGCTGCTCACGCAAGTGTCGGTCCATTGCGGCGGAACCTTCGCTTGTCCGAGGAAAACAACAGCCAGACCCAGCGCGAGGACGACAACCTTCAGCATGGCGATCCCCTCTTCGATGTGATTTCCGGAACAACGCATTGCTACGCTTTTCCGGAGACGACGCTGTGACGAAGGACACAAAGCCCCTGTTGCGCGTGCGACGTAATCAAAGGCGCGCCGGATTAACCGGCTATCTGTGCCGGCATCTCAACTTGATTCAAAAGCGCGAAGCACGAGTGCGGCGAGCTGCGCTAGATTGGGTGAGATTCGGGGGCGAATGAGCACGGCGAAAAGGCTCGCGTGGATTGGCGCCGGCTACGCTTTTGCCATCGGGCAACTCCTCGGCCTGTTCATCGCCTTCATCGGCATTCCACGCATAGTCTTGGGACCGGTCTTGCTGGTGATCGAAGGACTGACGTTCATCCTGGTTCGTGCGCTTAGGCGACGCCGTGTGGCGCCTACTTCCCATACTCGGCTTTCAGCGTGTAAAGGGCGTTGGCGTAACCAAAGGCCGCCAGCATGCATTCAGCGACGAATTGCTGCTTGATGACCGGCTGCTGCTCGTACCTCGCGCATTGTCGCACCAGCCTGCTGATCGTCTTGTCGCGCTTGTACTGACGGTCGCAATAATCGATCACTGCGTTTTTCTCGGTCAGGCGGTCCGCACCCTCGGCTTGCGAAGCATGGAGCTTGGTCATCCGGGCTTCGCAGTAATCTTTCTGTTCGCCCGCCCAAACCGGGTTTGCGGCAAAAAGGAGAGCAAGTATCGAAACCCGGCAAACGAGGAATTTTGTCATTGCTCATCCCTTCGCAGGCCCAAAATTTTGCAATATGAGCTGCAAACCACTTGGGTGGTGAGGATCACCGGCGCCCAGGCCTGCGTCAAATTTTCCGGCCGGATGTCACATTGATCCCTGCCCCATTCGTCATGATGTCGGAACCCACCGAAAGGAGCCCATCATGAACGCCAATGAACTCTTCGCCGCGGCCCCGGAACTCATGAAAAAGTGGACCGCCACCTCGCTTGCGATCGCCGCGAGCCTCGACCCCACTCTTGTCCGACTTGTCGAAATCCGCGCGTCGCAAATCAACGGCTGCGCCAACTGCACCAACATGCAAACCCAGGAAGCACGGTCGAAGGGCGAGACCGAGCAGCGCATCTATCTGTTGTCGGCCTGGCGCGAGGCGCCCTGCTACACCGATCGCGAACGTGCCGCGCTCGGCTGGACCGACGCGCTCACCCGGCTCTCCGAAGGCCACGCGCTTGAAAGCGCCCGCGAAGCGCTCGAGGCGAAGTTCACCGAGGCCGAGCAGGTTAAGCTCACCTTGATGATCAACATCATCAACGGCTGGAACCGGATCGCCGTCGGCTTCAAACAATTCGTCGATCCGGCTGAGGCGAAATCCGTCGCCCAAGCGGCGGCCTAACGCCCTTATGGTCGACGCCACGCCCCAGGACGCAGCGGCGAGTTTCGACCCGCTGCGTCCAAAACTCATGCGCGTCGCTTACCGGATGCTCGGTTCCGTCGCCGACGCCGAGGACATTTTGCAGGAGGCGTTCATCCGCTGGATGCGGGCCGACCGCGGCGAGGTGCGCGAGCCGGAAGCGTTCCTGCGCCGCATGATCACGCGGCTGTGCCTCGATCAGCTCAAGTCGGCGCGCCGCCGGCGCGAGACCTATATCGGCCCGTGGCTGCCCGAACCGGTGATCGAGGAAGAAGCCGAAGAGGACGACGTCACCTTGCCGCTGATGCTCGCGCTCGAACGTCTATCCCCGCTCGAGCGCGCCGCGTTTCTGCTGCACGATGTGTTCGGCCTGGAATTCGAGGAAGTCGGCGCCAGCGTTGGCCGCGATCCGGCCGCCTGTCGGCAACTCGCCGCGCGGGCGCGCGTCCACGTCCGCGAGGCAAGGCCGCGCTTTGCCGTCGACAAGCAACACGGCCTGGAGCTCGCGGAAGCTTTCTTCACCGCTTCGCGCAACGGCGATATGAAAGCGCTCGCTTCAATGCTTGCGGCCGACGTCAGCATTCATTCCGACGGCGGCGGCAAGCGCCCAGCCGCCATGCGGCCGATTGTCGGCTACGAAGCCGTCATGAAGGTCCATCAATTTCTGGCGGACCTGTTCCGCGAGAAATGCTCGAAACTTGTCCGCATGGCTTTCGTCAACGGCCTGCCCGGCTTCGTCACGCTGGAGGCCGACGGCGAACTGCAGACGACTGCGCTCGACATCGAGAACGGCAAGATCGCCGCCATCTATGTAGTGCGGAATCCCGACAAGCTGCGGCATCTACACTAGGCAACAGCGTTTGCACGCCCGCAGATCACACGGCGTAAAGCCGCGTATGTAAATCCGTCATTGACAGGCGCTATTCGTGTCACATGACGTTCGCCAATGGCGCCACGCTTCACGCCGTCCGCCGGGCCGCGGCGTGGGCGAGCCTGTGTGCACTTCTGGTGTTCGCGCTCGCCGGTGCCGCACGCGCAGCCGAAGCCGGCCCCGGCATGCCGCTTCGCGTCGCAGTGTATGACGTCGAGCCCTACGGCGCGCAAACCCACGACGGACTTTTCAGCGGCGCGAGCGTCGATCTGTGGCGTCGCGTCGCCGAGGACCGCAACTGGCAATATCGGCTGACTTTGGTGTCGCGGATGGATGATTTGCTCTCCGGGCTGCAGGAGAACGCGTACGACGTCGCGATCGGCGCCATCACCATCACGCCCGAACGCCTGGCGCGCGTGGACTTCTCCTATCCGACCCATCGCTCCGGCGTTGCCGCCGTCTTCGCCAAGCAAACCGGCGCCTCGTCCGCGTTGTACGAATATGGCGCCGCGCTGGGCGAGCTTGGCCCGCTCCTTCTCGCCACCATGGTCTTTCTGGCAGGCACCGGAATATTGATGTGGTGGTTCGAGCGATCGCCCATGCGCAATCCGGACAAACCGGATTCCCATTCGTCGGTGACGTCGTGGCACGACGGTGTCTATTGGGCCGTCGTTACCATGACCACGGTGGGTTACGGCGACAAGACGCCGAAGACTCACGCCGGCCGCGCCATCGCCATGGTCTGGATGATTGGCAGCCTGGTGCTGGTTTCACTCCTGACGACGACCTTGATCGCGCGCATCACTGTCAATCGCGTAGAGGGCGCGGCCGTGAGCCATGCGCGCGATCTCACCGGCAAGCGGCTCGCCGCCGTTGGCGGGTCATCGGGCGCCGAGTATCTGGACGCGCAACACGTCGCTTACGAAAAGTTCGGCAATCTTCCCCAGGCCCTTGGCGCGCTCGCAGCCGGCAAGACCGATGCCGTGGTCAACAGCGTCGGCGCCTTGCAATACCTCGTGCGCACGCGCTTTGCCGAAACGATCGCGCCGCCGCGCGGCCAACTGGCTCCCGCCTATATGGCTTTCGCGTTGCCGATGAACTCAGGCTTGAAGAAGTCACTGGACCGCGCCTTGACGACCGTTACGACGAGCCCGGAATGGCGATCAATCGAGGAAGCCTATTTCGGTCAATGAGGGACCTGGCTATCGCCCAACGATCGCGATGATCTTCTTTGTTTGAGGATCGACGATCAGCACCTGACCGTGCATCAGCGCATACCGGTAATGCCCGATTGACCGGATTTTCGCGCGAAGGTGATGACGGAACGGCAAAACGTTCATGGTGTCGGGCAGAGTTTCGCCCACGCTCAATCCTGCGGGCTCCTGCGCTTTTGCCGCTTCTTTTCCCAGGGCGCGCCAGATCTCGGACCGTTGCGCGTGAGTGAGCGACAGCTTGTGCTTCTCGGCGCCGCCGGCAGGCTGCGCCAGTGCCACGATAGGCCAGGCGATCATCGCGGCGGCCAGGCCGATAACTCGCTTGCTGCTTCTCATCGTACTTCCGTCACATCGGACGAAGTCATTTTACGGCGAACCGGTAAACGGGAAATGTCTGGCGGGTCCGGCGAGACTCGAACTTGCGACCTTCGGCTTAGAAAGGGCGTTGAGGCGAAAATCTTATTTGTTTTCTTAGCCAGTATCGAGCATCGATCCTTTTGACCGAGCATATGCCCTCGTTATGCCCTCAAGGAAGTCAAAGCGAACGCGGTAAGTCGACGTTTTGTGCCAATTGCGTAACTCAGCGCTGGCTTCCGCTGATTGGAACGACTCACCACCACGCCAGGGCAAGCTGCCGCTGATTGGTCGTCGGCACCTGCCGTTTATACCGCTTGTGCCCACTCGTTTGTTCTTGACGGTTCCCGGTTCTGGCCAAGCGCGGCGATCATGCTCTCGGTACGGGCGATAACGTCCTCGGAGAACGTGCCGACATCAAGGTAAAGTGCCATCAGCAATACGATTCGGCTGGTCGAATCCGGATTGCTCGCGAAGCACTCACTCAGTGTGCGACGAAACAAGTCACGCGGTTCGGGCAACTTTACCATAATCCGGTGCAACATTTCGAGACGCCCAAGCCCGCGCCGCGAATGCTGCGTTCGCGTCTGTTGCTTGCGCCTGGCATTGTGCAGTAGCGAGGCGAAGCGTTTGAGACGACCGGCGAACGCCTCTGGATCGTAGATGCGCTTTAAAACGCTCACATAGTCGGCAAGAATATCCTGCCGCGGCCGTAACGTGTCGAAGTTGAGCCCCATAGTGCACTGATCCGCGCTCCGGACTTCCTCGCGTTGCACATGCGGATGCAGACGACCCGCACTTTCCAATCGGCGGGAGAGCTGCGTGGTCGGCAGCGCATAAAGCAGGCCGACCATGCAAATTGGAATTGCCGCGTCCTCGATCAATTCGACCATCGCGTCGGCCATTGACTCCTTCTCGCTATCGAAGCCAACGATGAAGCCCGCATGCACAAAAAGACCCGCGGCGTAAATCTTGTGGATGCTTTGTGCGATACTCCGCTTTGTGTTCTGCTTCTTTCGCATCGCAATCAATGTGGCGGTATCAGGACTTTCGATTCCGACAAAGACCCCAACGAAATTGGCCTTATTCAGTAGCGCCAGGAGTTCGGCATCATCGGCGAGATTGAGTGAGGCTTCAGTGGTGAACTCGAACGGGTAGTCGTGGGCCTCTAGCCACTTGGCGAGGTCCGGCAGGAACGCCTTCACCGCCTTTTTGTTGCCGATGAGGTTGTCATCGACGAAGTCGACGTGGCCGCGATAGCCAAGACGGTAGAGTTCGTCCAGTTCCGCGAGCATCTGGGCGTTAGTCTTGGCGCGCGGCACGCGCCCGTAGAGCTCGATGATATCGCAGAACTCACACGTGAAAGGGCAGCCGCGAGAGAACTGCACACCGATATGGAGATAATCATCGAATTTCAGGAGATCAAAACGCGGCGTTGGCGACTTGGTCACGTCGACCTGAAATTTCTCCGCCTCGAAGACCCCCTGACGCGCGCCCGATTCCCATGCTTCGACAAATTTGTCGATGACGCCTTCGGCTTCGCCGAGGATTTGAAAATCCGCGGTCCGGTAAAGCTGCGGCGACGACGTAACCCCAGGACCGCCAACGACGACTGGCTTTCCACGCTCTCGGCAGAGATCAACAATGTCGAGAATGTCACCACCTTGCGGGAGCATGCCGCCGGTAAAGATCACGTCGGCCCAGTCAAGGTCGTCGTCGGCTAACTCCTCGGTGTTTCGGTTGAGGAGTCTAATCGACCACGCTTGTGGCAACAGAGCCGCGACGGTTATCAAACCCAGCGGCGACGCCGGGTGTTTGGCACCGAAGACCTCGGACGTCCGCTTGAAGCTCCAAAATGTGTCCGCCTCGAAACGAGGATAGACGAAAAGCACCTTGCAGCCCTTTGCGCCCGATACTTGGCCCACTTGTGCCCCTCCGCGGTGAGGGCTGAACGTAGGTGGAAACTCCCTGCAGGTCTAGCCTGCGGCACAAGTCGATGGGAACCGGTCGAATGCCCCCCGAAACAGGACCATGTCCACGTCTCACAGGGGTCATTAGCGACCATCAAGGTTGACGTGGCGCACTTCGCCTTTGTGCCATTAGCTGCCATCGACGCAGCTACGGGCACTGACATTCTCCCGCGCCCGTTCTGCCGCAGCATTTGAAGATTATGCGCCGCCGCAGCATTACCACTTTGCTTCGCCTTCTCGAGCCACAACAGCACTGTCGCGGTAACGCGCAACGCCTCGTCCTTGGCTGTACGTCAGGTTAGCGCATTACCGCCAGGCCACTCTACAGCTATAACGGCGGCGCGGGGGCGCTTTAAGTCGCACTCATGCCGGACGAGGTACTGACGATAACCAAATGGTAACCCCGCAGGCAAGCGCCGGGCCTTTCGTGCTCCCGATGAGCGAACACTACAAAATCTATATTGATGCTGGGCAACCCGCGACCCTCAACAATGGTGCCAGCATTCAGACTGATTGCGCCACACTGCGAGAAGCCGTTTCGGCATGGCATCGGCCGGCGCCTGAACAAAAGATACGAGCAACCGTTAAGCTGACCGGCAGACCGGTCTATAGAGCACATGAGATTAGCCGACTCTATTACGAGAAGACACCACCGTGACATCAAGTGCCATTCCCACCGCCTCGGTCGATCGAGTACTGCGAGAAAGCCGTTCATCGTGAAAGCAGCTAGTTGCCGCCTGACAATGAAACGCTGCATCAGTGGAAGGCCACATTAGCTCCGTGCGTGCTGTCGTTGACCGCTCCTGGGTCTCTCATCGCTTTGCGATGCGGCACGGGGCACCTTCGGATACTGGAAAGGATGGATTTCGTGGTCGAATTGAAGGTCGGTCTTCCCAACGGCACGGTATGCCATCTGACGTCCGAATCGATGCGGCCGCTTGCCAAATACTTGAGGTGGGAAATCTTCAAGCGCGGCCGCTACGCCCGTGTCGGCTTTGAGCTGCGGCCGAGCGATACCGTCGTAGACATTGGGGGAAATATTGGCGTGTTCGTTCTTTGGGCCGCGCCCCAGGTGCCACGAGGCTGGATCGTGTCCGTGGAACCGAACCCAGCGTCACTCGGATGCCTAAAATTGAACATCGAACGAAACGGTCTCAGCAACGTCACAGCCATGCATGCGGCCGCCGGGGGTGATGGCGCAACGATGGAGTTGATCTACCACCCCGGGTGGGAAATGATCGCCTATAACGCCGAGCTGTCCGCGCCGTGGTTCTACAAGCAAAGTGTCATGGCGCGATTAGTCCGATGGATTATTGCTGGATTGACCAACCAACATTCCGTCGCTGAGCCCGCACAGCGTATCGTCACGCCGCTAATGTCGCTCGAGCGGATCATGGACAGCCACGGTCTCCAAATGGTGAATTACTTAAAGCTCGATTGTGAGGGCAGCGAATTTGACATTCTGAGAAACATGAGCGGCTCCGCTTGGTCTCGTATCGAGCGCGCTGTGATCGAGTATCACGAATTCGGACGCGATCGCCGGGTTGCGGAACTCACCACGATCCTCAAAAGTCATGGCTTCGACGTTGAAGTGCATCAGTCGCTTTTCGAAAAGCTTGGTCGACCTTTCGGAGCGAGTATTGGCGAAATTTGGGCCTGGAGGCCGATCAGCGCTTCCAGCCACTGAATTGCAACGAGGCCACTTCTGCTGTGTTGAGATCCGCAATACTCGACGGCAGTGCATTGGTGCATCCATACGAGACTGCGCCGACTTTCGCGACAGCGGGCGATCACAGCAGGGATCTGCGGACGGCGAATGGGGTTTAGCGGTCTGATAGCACCGCAGCAACTCAAAGCCACTCATGTCCGTAGTGGGTCGATTCTGTTGGAGCCGCATATAACGGTGTTCGACAAGTCCGCACGCCAGGACGGCACCTTCTCACGTGACGACTTCACCTATGACCACGTGCGTGACCGCTACCTTTGTCCCGGTGGCAAGAAGCTGACCACCACGGGCACTCTGGTGAAT
>DASXDP010000079.1:0-15479 GCA_036490575.1 Xanthobacteraceae bacterium | reverse complement strand
GCGCCTGTCCACTTTTACGCTTGTACTTGCAGGCGACCGCAAGCCGGAGATAAACCTGACGGCAGGGCGGTTAGCTCAGTTGGTAGAGCGTCTGCTTTACACGCAGAATGTCGGCGGTTCGAGTCCGTCACCGCCCACCACCAAAGTCGTGAGTGGCCAGCGAAATCGCGAATCTAAAAGCGCCTGATGACGAAAAGACGCGCTTCCCGTCACCAGGCGCCAAAATGTTTGCGCGAGACTCAGATAGCTTCTTTGAGTTCCTTCGACGCGCGGAAGGCAACCTTCTTGCTGGCCTTGATCTGAATGGCTTCGCCGGTTGCCGGGTTGCGGCCCATGCGGGCCGCGCGCTTGCGAACCTGGAGAATACCGAGGCCGCCAATGCGGATTCGCTCGCCTTTCTTCAGGTGCTTCACAATTTGGCTGACCAGACCCGCGAGGATGGCCTCCGATTGCTTTTTTGACAGTTCATTGTCTTCGGCAAGGCTCGCCGCAAGATGCTTCAAAGTAACAGTTGTGGCTGGTTTATTTGCCATTTGACCCTCCTCGATAAAGCGCAGACCGGCGAAAAGTGCCCGTCAATTCGATGCAATTAGACGATTCGGTTTCGGCTGACCACGCTTGTTTTGCCGATTCTACCGGGGTTTTGCCCGTTATCCCGCTTTATCTGGTCGGGTTCTGTGGCATGGGCAAGGCATGTGCAAAGCCTGCACATAGGCCCGAATTCCTTGACTTGGCAGGGCACGCGCCTTAACTGCGTGCGCGCCTGCGGGGGCGTAGCTCAGTTGGTTAGAGCGTCGGCCTGTCACGCCGAAGGTCGCGGGTTCGAGTCCCGTCGCTCCCGCCATGATTTCAAGCGCTTAGCTGCCAAAAGCTTGCTCGGAACAAGCGCTCGCCGGCGCTCTGGAACCCGCAGCCGCGCGCCTGCGGACTAGCCCGCCTTGCACCTTTTTGTGCGCTGCGCTAAGGCTCGAAACGTTCTAAGTTTCCAGCGCGACTCCGCAAAAGATTGGGGGAAATCGGGCGCGGTTTTGGCTTGCGCGGAACCGTTACACGATGGCCGTAGTCTTCGCCGTCGAAAGCTTTTGTCGCCGCGAAAGGCCTGTCCGATGACTCAATCGCTAAGCCAATTGCTGGTCGGCTATCTCCCGCTGGTGGTGTTTATCGGCGTCGCAATGGGCATCGGGATTGCGCTGCTGCTGTCCTCTTTCCTGCTCGCCTACAAACAGCCCGACCCGGAAAAGCTCTCCGCCTACGAGTGCGGTTTCAACGCGTTCGACGATGCGCGCATGAAATTCGACGTCCGGTTTTATCTGGTCGCCATCCTGTTCATTATCTTCGACCTCGAGGTCAGCTTCCTGTTCCCGTGGGCCGTCGCGTTCGGCAAGCTCGGCTTGTTTGGTTTCTGGTCGATGATGCTCTTCCTTGCGGTGCTGACAATCGGATTTATCTATGAGTGGAAGAAGGGAGCGCTCGAATGGACGTGAGCGAACCCACGATCGTCGCCCCGCGCCAGCAGATTGTCGCGCCGCGCGCCGGAACTGCCGGCAGCGCCCACGATCCGTTTTTTGTCAAAGTCCAGAGCGATCTGACTGACAAGGGCTTTCTGGTCGCCGCGGCGGATGATCTCATCGCCTGGGCGCGGGCGGGCTCGCTGATGTGGATGACCTTCGGTCTCGCCTGCTGCGCGGTCGAGATGATGCAGATGTCGATGCCGCGCTACGACGCCGAGCGGTTTGGATTCGCGCCGCGGGCTTCGCCGCGGCAGTCCGACGTCATGATCGTTGCCGGCACGCTGACCAACAAAATGGCTCCGGCGCTGCGGAAGGTGTACGACCAGATGCCGGAGCCGCGCTACGTCATCTCCATGGGCTCGTGCGCCAACGGCGGCGGCTATTACCACTACTCCTATTCCGTGGTGCGCGGCTGCGACCGCATCGTGCCGGTCGATATCTACGTACCCGGTTGTCCGCCGACCGCCGAAGCGCTGCTTTACGGCGTGCTTCTGCTGCAGAAAAAAATCCGGCGGACGTCGACCATCGAACGCTGATCATGGATGAGATACTCGACAAACTCGGCCAAACCATCACGGCCGCGCTTTCTCCCGCGGTAAAGGAGTATTCGGTCGCTCATCGCGAATTGACGGTGAAGGCGGAGGCCGCCGACATCGTCGCCGTGGTGCGTTTCCTGCGCGACGATCCGCGTTGCCAGTTCTGGAGCATTGTCGATATCGCCGGAGTCGATTGGCCGAGCCGCGAGCGGCGGTTCGACGTGGTGTATCATTTACTTTCGCCCAAGCTGAACGCCCGCATTCGCATCAAGATCGAAACCGACGAAACGACGCCGGTTCGTTCCATCATTGAAGTGTTCCCCGGCGCCGACTGGTTCGAGCGCGAGGTCTTCGATCTCTACGGCATCGCCTTCACCGGTCATCCAGACATGCGCCGGCTCCTCACCGACTATGGGTTTGACGGCTATCCGCTGCGCAAGGACTTTCCGCTGACCGGATTCGTCGAGGTGCGTTACGACGACGAACTCAAGCGGGTCGTTTATTCGCCGGTGAGCCTCACGCAAGAGTTCCGCAATTTCGATTTCCTGTCGCCGTGGGAAGGGACGGACTACGAGCTGCCTGGCGACGAGAAGGCTGGAAAGATCGGCGGGCAAAAATCGTGAGCGCGGTCGAAGCATGAAATCAACGCTCACGCCCGGGCTGAAGCATCGCCTTAGTTACACGGTTGCGCGTGACAAGACGGTTCCGCACACGTTCCCGGAGTCCAAGATCATTGCGTCGATGCCGGAGGTATTCGCGACCGGCAACATGATCATTCTGATGGAGTGGGCGTGCAGCGAACTTCTCGCCGCGCATCTTGACGCCGGTGAAGGCAGCGTCGGCGTGCATGTCGACGTGAGCCACCTCGCCGCGACGCTTCCCGGGATGACGGTCACGGTCGACGCCGAATGCGTGGAAATCGTCAACCAAAGGGTCGCATTCTCGGTCAAAGCCCACGATGGCATGGATCTCATCGGCGAGGGCCGTCACGAGCGGTTTGTCGTGGCGTGGGACAAATTCAATGCAAGGGTCGCGGCCAAGGCTGCCAAGGCGCGTGAAAACCGAACGTCGAGTTTACAGGCCGCCGGCAGCTGACAGCGAAAGCGAATTGCCGACAAGGCGCAATCATGAGCGTGGAAACCGAGCGAAACTTCACCATCAATTTCGGCCCGCAGCATCCGGCGGCGCACGGCGTTTTGCGTCTTGTTCTGGAGCTCGATGGCGAGGTGGTGGAGCGGGTCGATCCGCATATCGGGCTTTTGCATCGCGGCACCGAGAAGCTGATCGAGAACAAGACTTACCTGCAGGCGATTCCGTATTTCGACCGGCTCGATTACGTCGCGCCGATGAATCAGGAACATGCGTTCTGCCTTGCGGCCGAGAAGCTCCTCGGACTGACAATCCCGAAACGCGCCCAGATCATCCGCGTGCTGTACTGCGAGATCGGGAGGCTGCTCTCGCATCTCCTCAACGTCACCACGCAGGCGATGGACGTGGGCGCGCTCACTCCGCCACTTTGGGGATTTGAGGAGCGCGAAAAACTGATGATGTTCTACGAGCGCGCGTCCGGCTCGCGCATGCACGCGGCCTATTTCCGCGTCGGTGGCGTGCACCAGGATCTGCCGCCGAAGCTCGTCGACGACATCGAAGCATTCTGCGACCCGTTCCTGAAAGTGTGTGACGACCTCGAGGAGCTGTTGACCGAGAACCGCATCTTCAAGCAGCGCAATGTCGACGTCGGCGTCGTGACGCTCGCCGACGCGTGGGCGCGCGGCTTCTCCGGCGTCATGGTGCGTGGCTCCGGTGCGGCGTGGGATTTGCGCAAGGCCCAGCCTTACGAGTGCTATTCGGAGTTCGACTTCGACATCCCGATCGGCAAGAACGGCGATTGTTACGATCGCTACTGCGTGCGCATGGAGGAGATGCGTCAGTCGGTGCGCATCATGAAGCAATGCGTCGAACGGTTGCGCACCGCGGAAGGGCAGGGGCCGGTGGTCGTCGACGACAACAAAATCACGCCGCCGCGCCGCGCCGTCATGAAGCGCTCGATGGAAGCGCTCATTCATCACTTCAAGCTCTACACCGAAGGTTTCCACGTGCCGGCCGGCGAAGTCTATGCCGCGGTTGAAGCGCCCAAGGGCGAGTTCGGCGTCTATCTGATTGCCGACGGCGGCAACCGGCCGTACCGGTGCAAGATCCGCGCGCCGGGATTCCCGCACCTGGCAGCGATGGATTTTCTCTGTCGCGGCCACATGCTCGCCGACGTGACCGCGATCCTCGGCTCCATCGACATTGTTTTTGGCGAGATCGACCGATGAGCGTGCGCCGACTTGCCGAGAAGCAGCCGCCAAGCTTCGCCTTCACTCCGGCCAATCTCGATTGGGCCAGGGCGAAGATCGGCCAGTATCCGCAGGGCCGCCAGCAATCGGCCGTCATTCCGCTATTGTGGCGCGCACAGGAGCAGGCGGGCGGCTGGCTGCCACAGAAAGCGATCGAGGCGGTCGCCGATATGCTCGGCATGGCGAACATCCGCGTGCTCGAAGTGGCGACCTTCTACACCATGTTCAATCTGTCTCCTGTCGGCCGCTTCCACGTGCAGCTTTGCGGCACCACGCCGTGCATGCTGCGCGGTTCGGAGGAGCTGAAGAAGGTCTGCCGGCGGGTGATTGGCCATCAGGATCACGTGACCGCCGACGGCCTATTCTCCTGGACCGAGGTCGAGTGCCTGGGCGCGTGCGTCAACGCGCCGATGGTTCAAATCAACTTCGATTACTACGAGGACCTTACGCCGGAATCGTTGACACGCATCCTCAATGAGCTGGCGGCGGGAAAAACGCCGAAGCCGGGGCCGCAAATCGATCGGCATCTTTCGGCGCCGATCGGCGGGGAGACGACGCTGACCGAACCGACATTATACGCAACGAACGGCAAGCCGCCGCAAACCGGCGCCGCCTTGAGCGACAGCGGCGCAAAAGAAACCGGGCGAGGCGGCCAACCTTCATGAGTCCCCGGTGCCCAAGCCGCCCACTGCCGACGCAACCGATCAAAGACGCGGGTGACAACAGTGCTCGCCGATAAAGACCGCATCTTCAAAAATCTGTATGGCCGCCATGATTGGGGGCTCGCCGGCGCGCGCGCTCGCGGCGCATGGGACGGCACCAAGGCGATCCTGGACAAGGGCCGCGACGCCATTGTCAACGAAGTAAAGGCATCCGGACAGCGCGGGCGCGGCGGCGCCGGATTCCCGACCGGCGTCAAATGGTCCTTCATGCCAAAGCAATCCGAGGGCCGCCCGAGCTATCTCGTTATCAACGCCGACGAGTCCGAACCGGGCACCTGCAAAGATCGCGAGGTGATGCGGAACGATCCGCATCTTCTCGTCGAAGGATGTTTGATCGCGGGCTGCGCGATGGGTGTGCACACTTGCTACATCTACATCCGTGGCGAGTTCGTTCGTGAGCGCGAGCGGCTGGAAGCCGCTGTTGCGCAGGCCTACGACGCCAAGCTGATCGGCAAGAACAACATTCACGGCTACGATTTCGACATCATCGTCCATCACGGCGCCGGCGCTTACATCTGCGGCGAGGAGACGGCGCTGCTCGAAAGCCTGGAAGGCAAGAAGGGCATGCCGCGGCTCAAGCCGCCATTCCCGGCCAACATGGGCCTCTACGGTTGTCCGACGACGGTCAATAACGTCGAAACGATTGCCCAGGTGCCTGACATCATGCGCCGCGGGGCGGCGTGGTTCGCGGGTATCGGGAGGCAGAACAACACCGGGACCAAGCTTTATTGTATTTCCGGCCATGTCGAGAAGCCGTGCAACGTCGAAGAGAACATGGGTATTCCGCTGCGCGAATTGATCGATCGTCACGCCGGCGGCGTGCGCGGCGGCTGGAACAATTTGCTCGCGGTCATACCCGGCGGCTCGTCGATGCCGCTCATCCCGGCGGGGCCGGATCAGGCCGACACGCTATTGATGGATTTCGACGGCTGCCGCGAGAAGAAGTCGGCGCTCGGCACGGCCGCCGTCATCGTCATGGACAAGAGCGCCGATATCGTGCGCGCCATGGCGCGCATCTCGTATTTCTACAAGCACGAAAGCTGCGGCCAGTGCACGCCGTGCCGCGAGGGCATGGGCTGGATGTGGCGCGTGCTAAATCGCATGGCCGAAGGCCGCGCCTTCAAGCGCGAGATCGACATGCTCTGGGAAGTGACGACGCAGATTGAGGGGCACACCATCTGCGCGTTCGGCGACGGCGCGGCGTGGCCGGTGCAGGGATTGCTGCGGCACTTTCGTCCGGAGATCGAGCGCCGGATCGACGAATACTCCCTCAATCCCGATGTAGACGGCGTGCTCGACCCGCCGGTCCCGGAAGCGGCGGAGTAGGGGAAAGCCGATGAGCGAAGCCAACCATCTTGCGCAATTGAATATCGGCCGGTTCCGCTATCCGACCGACGATCCGCGCATGGCCGATTTCATGAACAACCTCGATCTGGTGAACTCACTCGCCGAGCGCAGCGCAGGTTTTGTTTGGCGGCTGAAGGACGAGAGCAACAACGCCACCGCGTTTCGGCCTTTTCCCGACCCGAACATGGCCGTCAATCTCTCGGTGTGGGAAAGCGTGGAGGCGCTGGAGCGTTTCGTGTGGCAGACCGTTCACAAGCGGTTCTACGGCCGCCGTCCGGAGTGGTTCGACGCGATGGACAAGCCGCATTTCGTCTTGTGGTGGATTCCGGCCGGTCACATTCCGACGCTTGACGAGGCGAAAGAGCGGCTCGGGCACCTGACGGCGCACGGTCCTTCCGATCATGCATTCGGCTGGGAGAGTGTTCCGACTGCGCAATTGTGGAAGACGGCGCGCTGCGCCTCGGATGGAAAGGCGGCATGACCAAGCTCATCGTCGACAGCAAGGAAATCGACGTACCTCCGGAGTACACGCTGCTGCAAGCGTGCGAAGCGGCGGGCGCGGAGATTCCGCGGTTCTGCTTTCACGAGCGGCTATCGATCGCCGGCAATTGCCGCATGTGCCTCGTCGAACTCGCCGGTTCGCCGAAGCCGGTAGCGAGTTGTGCCTGGGGCGTGCGCGACTGCCGCCCAGGACCGAAGGGCGAGCCGCCGGAAGTCAAAACGCGATCGCCGATGGTGCGCAAGGCGCGCGAAGGCGTGATGGAATTCCTGCTCATCAATCACCCGCTCGATTGTCCGATCTGCGACCAGGGTGGCGAGTGTGACCTGCAAGATCAGGCCATGGCCTACGGCGTCGATCAAAGCCGCTTCCGCGAGAACAAGCGCGCCGTCGAGGACAAATATCTGGGCGCGCTCATCAAGACCTCGATGAATCGCTGCATCCAGTGCACGCGCTGCGTTCGCTTCGCAACCGAAGTCGCCGGCGTGCCCGAACTCGGCGCCATCGGCCGCGGCGAGGACATGGAGGTCACCACCTATCTCGAAGAGGCGATGACATCCGAGTTGCAGGGCAACGTTGTCGACCTTTGTCCGGTCGGCGCGCTGACTTCAAAGCCTTATGAATTCACCGCGCGGCCGTGGGAGCTCGACAAGACCGAGTCCGTCGACGTGATGGATGCGCTAGGCTCGGCCATTCGCATCGATACGCGCGGCCGCGAGGTCATGCGCATCCTGCCGCGCGTCAATGATGACGTGAACGAAGAGTGGATTTCCGACAAAACCCGTCACGTGGCGGACGGGCTGCGCGCGCAGCGGCTTGACCGGCCGTACCTGCGCGAGGGCGGCAGGTTGCGCGAAGTTTCGTGGAGCGAGGCATTTGCCGCTATCGCCCGCAAAGTAAAGGCTGCCGATCCGAAACGGATTGGCGCACTGGTCGGCGACCTCGCCGCGGTCGAAGAAATTTTCGCGCTTAAGGATTTGATGTCGCGGCTTGGCACGGCCAATCTCGATTGCCGTCAGGATGGCTCCGCGATCGATCCGAAATGGGGCCGTTCGAGTTATCTGTTCAATGCCACCATTGCCGGCATCGATACGGCTGACGCGCTGCTTATTGTCGGCGCCAACCCGCGCAACGAAGCGGCCGTGCTCAACGCGCGCATCCGCAAGCGCTGGCGCAACGCCAAAAGTTTTGCCGTCGGGCTCATTGGCGCCAAGGCGCCGCTGACTTACGCTTACGACTATATCGGGGCCGGTCCGGAAACCCTCGCCGACATCGGGCGGCACAGTTTTGCCGAGTCGTTGAAGAAGGCCGAGCGTCCGATGGTATTGCTCGGCGCCGGAGCTTTTGCGCGCAAGGACGGCTCCGCAGTCGCTTCGCTCGCGGCCAAAGCGGCGGTCGAGCTGGGCGCGGTGAAAGAGGGCTGGAACGGCTTTAGCGTTCTGCATAATGCGGCATCGCGCGTCGGCGCGCTCGATCTTGATTTCGTACCGGGGGAAGGCGGCTTGACCGCGCCGCAAATGGCGCAGTCCGGCGGTCTCGACGTTGTGTTCATGCTCGGCGTCGACGAAATCGACATCGCGCCGGGCGCCTTCGCGATTTATATCGGCACGCACGGCGATCGCGGCGCCGGGCGCGCCGACGTGGTACTCCCCGGCGCGGCGTATCCGGAAAAGTCGGCGACCTATGTGAATACCGAAGGCCGCGTGCAAATGGCCGCGCGCGCGTCATTCCCGCCGGGCGATGCGCGCGAAGATTGGGCCATCCTGCGCGCACTGTCTGACGTGCTGGGAAAGAAGTTGCCGTACGATTCGCTTGCTGCGCTGCGCCGCGCGCTTTATCAGGCGCATCCGCATTTCATGAAAATCGGCCAAATCGCTCCGGGCGACGCGGCCGGCGTGCAAAAGCTGGCGTCTCTCGGCGGCTCTGCCGACAAGGCTCCCTTCGTCTCGCGCATCAGCGACTTCTATTTCACCAACGCCATCGCGCGATGCTCTCTCGTGATGGCGGAATGCTCCGCCATCGCGCACGGCCGGACCGCGGCGGCGGCCGTACAGTAAGAGGACGGAACGAATGAACGAGTTCTGGTCCGACTACATCTGGCCGCTGGTCATCATGGTGGCGGAGAGCGTGCTGCTGCTCGTCATCCTGCTCATTGCCATCGCTTACGTGCTTTACGCCGATCGGAAAATTTGGGCGGCGGTGCAGATCAGGCGCGGCCCGAATGTCGTTGGCCCATGGGGCTTGTTCCAATCGTTCGCCGATCTTCTTAAATTCGTGCTCAAGGAGCCGGTCATCCCCGCCGGCGCCAACAAAGGCGTCTTTCTGCTGGCTCCTCTCGTGACCTGTACGCTCGCGCTCGCGGCCTGGGCGGTCATCCCGCTCAGCGCCGGCGTGGTCATTTCCAACATCAATGTCGGCGTACTCTACATTTTCGCGATCTCCTCGCTCATGGTTTACGGCGTGATCATGGCCGGCTGGTCGTCGAACTCCAAATACCCTTTCCTGGCGGCGTTGCGCTCGGCGGCGCAGATGGTGTCGTACGAAGTGTCCATCGGATTCGTATTCATCACCGTGCTGCTCTGTGTCGGTTCGCTAAATTTGTCGGCCATTGTCGAGGCGCAAAACAGCGGATGGGGTTTTCTCGGCTGGTACTGGCTGCCGCTCTTGCCGATGTTCGTGGTTTTCTTCGTCTCGGCGCTCGCGGAGACCAACCGGCCGCCGTTCGACCTGGTCGAGGCGGAATCGGAACTCGTCGCCGGCTACATGGTCGAATACGGATCGACGCCGTACATGATGTTTATGCTAGGCGAATACGTCGCCATCGCCACCATGTGCGCCATGGCAACCATCCTGTTTCTCGGTGGCTGGCTGCCGCTGTTCCCGGTGGCACCGTTTACCTGGATACCAGGCCTGATCTGGTTTGTGCTGAAGGCAAGTTTCGTGTTCTTCATGTTCGCCATGGTGAAGGCCTTTGTTCCGCGTTACCGGTACGATCAATTGATGCGGCTCGGCTGGAAAGTTTTCTTGCCGATATCACTTGCCATGGTCGTGATCGTCGCCGGCGTGCTCGAGATCATCAGAGGCTGACATGCGACTCGACCAGGCCGCTCGCTCCATTTTCCTGAAAGAGTTTCTCGGCGCGCTGGTGCTGTCGATGCGCTATTTCTTCAAGCCGAAGGCGACGATCAATTATCCGTTCGAGAAGAATCCAATCTCGCCCCGGTTTCGCGGCGAGCACGCGCTGCGGCGCTATCCCAACGGGGAGGAACGCTGCATCGCCTGCAAGCTCTGCGAGGCGATCTGTCCGGCGCAGGCGATCACTATCGAGGCCGGCCCGCGGCGGAACGACGGCACGCGCCGCACCACGCGCTATGACATCGACATGGTCAAATGCATCTACTGCGGGCTGTGTCAGGAAGCCTGCCCGGTCGACGCCATTGTTGAGGGGCCGAATTTCGAATTCGCCACCGAAACCCGTGAAGAGCTTTACTATGACAAGGACCGCCTGCTCGCCAACGGCGACCGCTGGGAGCAGGAAATCGCCAAGGCCATTGCGCTCGACGCGCCGTACCGCTGATCCGCCGCCACAATGATCCTGCAAGCGATCTTCTTCTACCTCTTCGCCGGCATATGCGTCGCCTCGGCGATCATGGTCATCGCCGCGCGCAATCCGGTGCATTCGGTGCTGTTTCTCATTCTCGCCTTCGTCAACGCGGCGGGATTGTTCGTGCTCATCGGCGCCGAATTCCTGGCGATGATTCTTATCGTCGTCTATGTCGGCGCGGTCGCGGTGTTGTTCCTGTTCGTGGTCATGATGCTCGACGTCGATTTCGCCGAGTTGCGGCAGGGATTGCTGAATTATCTGCCGGCCGGAGTCGTGGTCGGCGGCATCGTGCTCGCGGAACTGGTTTTCGTCGTGGTCGCGAAGGTCATTCAGCCGGGTGTAGCGAAGGCTATTACCGCGCCGATCCCGCCCGCCAGCACGGTCAGCAACACCGAGGCGCTCGGCCTCGTGCTGTACACGCGCTACGTCTACTATTTCGAGGCCGCCGGAATAATTCTTCTCGTCGCCATGATCGGCGCCATCGTGCTGACGCTCTACCACAAACCCAATGTGCGCCGGCAGGTTATCGCCGATCAGGTCGCGCGCCGCCGCGCCACCGCGGTTGAAGTCGTCAAGGTGAAGTCGGGGCAGGGGCTGTCATGATCATTGGGCTCGGACACTACCTGTCGGTCGGCGCCATCCTGTTCACGCTCGGGATTTTCGGCATTTTCCTCAACCGGAAAAACATCATCATCATCTTGATGTCGATCGAGCTCATTCTGCTCGCGGTGAATATCAATCTGGTGGCGTTCTCGGCGTTTCTCGGCGATATCGTCGGCCAGGTCTACGCCCTGATCGTCCTTACGGTCGCTGCGGCGGAAGCGGCGATCGGGCTTGCGATCCTCGTCGCCTATTACCGCAACCGCGGTTCGATCGCGGTCGAAGACGTCAACTTGATGAAGGGCTAGCGCAGAATGTACGAAGCCATCGTCTTTCTGCCGCTCCTCGGCGCGATTATCGCCGGCGCGATTTCGCTCATTGGCGCGAGCCATCGTTTTGCGGGCGAAGATCCACCGGCTCCGCATGACGATCATGCCGTGCCGCTCGTACCCGGGCACGACCCACATGGCGCTCCAGTTCCCGAAACCGCGCACGCGGAAATCGGCCATTCAAGCGCGGAGACGCATCAGGCCGCCGAGCCGGCGGATGCAGGTTCGCGGACGGCCGAGCTGATCACCACGACGCTGCTCGGCATTTCGTGGCTGCTGTCGTGCTTCGCTTTCGTCCAGGTCGGACTGAGGGGACACGATGCTCGTATCGACCTGTTTAATTTCATTACCTCCGGCGATCTCAAGGTCGATTGGGCGCTGCGCATCGATCCGCTCACCGCGGTGATGCTCATTGTCGTGACGACCGTGTCGGCGCTCGTGCATCTCTATTCCATCGGCTACATGGCCGACGACCCGCACCGGCCGCGCTTCTTCTCGTATCTGTCGTTCTTCACCTTCGCCATGCTGATGCTGGTGACCGCCGACAACCTCGTGCAGTTGTTCTTCGGCTGGGAAGGGGTCGGGCTCGCGAGCTATCTGCTGATCGGCTTCTGGTTCCACAAGCCGGAGGCCAACGCGGCGGCAATCAAGGCGTTCCTGGTCAATCGTGTCGGCGATTTCGGATTTGCGCTCGGGATATTCGCTGTCTTCGTGCTGACCGGCTCGCTCGATTTCGATACGGTTTTCGCCCAGGCTCCCGCCCTCGTCGGCAAGAATTTCCACTATCTCGGCTTCAATGCCGACGCGCTGACCGTTGTTTGCCTCCTGTTGTTCATGGGAGCGATGGGCAAGTCGGCGCAGTTCCTGCTGCACACCTGGCTCCCCGACGCCATGGAAGGGCCGACGCCGGTGTCGGCGTTGATCCATGCCGCTACGATGGTGACGGCCGGCGTCTTTATGGTGGCGCGCCTGTCGCCGCTATTCGCGCTGTCGCCGACCGCGTCCGTGGTGGTGACCATTGTCGGCGCCACCACGGCGATTTTTGCCGCCTCGATCGCGCTCGTGCAGAACGACATCAAGCGGATCATCGCCTATTCGACCTGCTCGCAACTCGGCTACATGTTCTGCGCCATGGGCGTCGGCGCCTACTCGATCGGAATGTTCCATCTGTTCACGCACGCCTTCTTCAAGGCGCTGCTGTTTCTCGGCTCGGGCTCGGTGATCCTCGCCATGCATCACGAGCAGGACATCCGCAAAATGGGCGGGCTATGGCGCAAAATTCCGTTCACTTACGCGATGATGCTGATCGGCACCTTGGCGCTGACCGGATTTCCGCTCACGGCCGGATATTTCTCCAAAGACGCGATCATCGAGGCCGATGATGCCGTCAATGGCTTTGCGGCGAACTACGGATTCATCATGACCGTCGCCGCAGCCGCGCTGACGTCGTTCTATTCGTGGCGGCTGATCTTCAAGACCTTTCACGGCCAGCCGCACGATCATCATCACTTTGAGGAAGCTCATGAAAGCGCGAAAGTGATGTTGATCCCCCTCGCGGTGCTGGCCGTCGGCTCCATTGCCGCGGGCTGGCCGGCGCTTTCGCTGTTTACCGGCCACGGCGCCGAAGAATTCTTCCGTGACTCTATCCAATTCGCGTCGTCGGGCGGCGTGCTCGAGGAGATGGAACATCTTCCGTTTATCATCGACTGGTTGCCGACGCTGATGATGATCGCCGGCTTTCTCGTCGCCTGGCAGTTTTACATCCGGCGGCCGGATATTCCGGCAGCGCTCGCCCGGGAGCAAAGCGTGCTCTATCGCTTTTTGCTCAACGCCTGGTACTTCGACCGCATCTACGACTTTTTGTTCGTCCGCCCGGCGATGTGGCTCGGGCGGCTATTCTGGAAGGGCGGTGACGGGTTCATCATCGACGGCTTTGGGCCGGATGGTGTTTCCGCGCGGGTTCTTGATGTCACCCGAAACGTCGTCCGCCTGCAGACGGGCTACCTCTATCACTATGCGTTCGCGATGCTGATAGGCGTCGCGTTCTTCATCACCTATTTCATGTTCGCGGGCTGACGTGATGACGAGCTGGCCCATCCTTTCCGTCGTGACGTTTCTGCCGATTGTCGGCGCGGTGTTCATTGCGCTTCTGCGCAATGACGAGGCGGGCGCGCGCAATGCCCGCTGGGTCGCGCTGTGGACCACGCTGATCACATTTGCGATTTCGCTGATCCTGGTGTGGCGGTTCGATCCGTCCTCCGGCGATTTCCAGTTCCTGGAAAAATATCCATGGCTCGGCGGCGCCATCACCTATTCCATGGGCGTCGATGGCATTTCGCTGCCGTTCGTGATCCTGACAACCGCTCTGATGCCAATCACGATTTTGGCGAGCTGGACCGCGATTCAGCGCCGGGTCCGCGAGTACATGATCGCCTTCCTGGTGCTCGAGACGTTGATGGTCGGCGCGTTCTGCGCGCTTGATCTGGTGCTGTTCTATTTGTTCTTCGAGGGCGGCCTGATCCCGATGTTCCTGATCATCGGGGTGTGGGGCGGCCCGCGCCGGGTCTACGCAAGCTTCAAGTTCTTCCTCTACACCTTCCTCGGCTCGGTTTTCATGCTGCTCGCCATCATGGCGCTGTATTGGGACGGCGGCACGAGCGACATTCCAACGCTGTTGCACCACGCCTTTCCGCGCACGCTGCAGGCCTGGGCGTTCTTCGCTTTCCTCGCGTCGTTTGCCGTCAAGCTGCCGATGTGGCCGGTTCACACCTGGCTCCCGGATGCGCACGTCGAAGCGCCGACGGCGGGTTCGGTCATCCTCGCCGCGATCCTCTTGAAGCTCGGCGGCTACGGTTTCCTGCGCTTTTCGCTGCCGATGTTCCCGCAGGCTTCCGTCGAGTTTGCGCCGCTCATTTACGCGCTCTCGGTCATCGCTATCGTCTACACGTCGCTCGTCGCCTTAATGCAGGAGGACGTGAAGAAACTGATCGCCTACTCCTCGGTCGCCCATATGGGCTTCGTGACCATGGGGTTGTTTGCCATGACGGCGCAGGGCATTGCCGGCGGCATCTTCCAGATGATCTCGCACGGCATCGTGTCGGCCGCCTTGTTCCTTTGCGTCGGCGTGATTTACGACCGCATGCACACCCGCGAGATCGCTGCCTACGGGGGGCTGGTCAATCGAATGCCGATCTATGCTTTCGTCTTCATGGTGTTCACGCTGGCCAATCTCGGCCTACCGGGCACTTCCGGCTTCATCGGCGAGTTCTTGACGCTGCTCGGCACGTTCCGGGTGAACAACTGGGTGACGACCTTTGCCACGCTCGGCACCATTCTCTCTGCTGCTTATGCGTTATGGCTTTACCGCAAAGTGATCTTCGGCAGGCTGGAGAAGCCGAGCCTGGCGCGCATCAAAGACATCGGCTGGCGTGAGATGGTGATTCTGATGCCGCTGGTGGCGCTCACCATCTTCTTTGGAATTTATCCGAAGCCGATACTTGACGTTTCCGCGGCGTCGGTGGCGCAGCTTATCGACAACTTCCAGCATGCCGTCGCCAATGTGCAGGCGGCGGATCTGGCGCGGTGAGGCCATGAACACTCCCTTCACCTTCGCCGGTTTGTTGCCGCTGTCGCCCGAAATCGTGCTCGGCGTCGGCGCCATGGCGCTACTGATGATCGGCGTCTTTCGCAACGAACGGACAGTTGTTTTCATCGACGCCGCCTGCATCGGGCTCCTGATCGTCGCCGGAATACTCGTTGTCGCGCTCCCCGGCGACAAGCAGGTGATCTTGAACGGCAGCTTCGTGATCGATCCTTTCGCTCGGTTTCTCAAAGTCCTCGCGCTCGCCGGGTCGGCCGCGGCCATCTTGATGTCGATCGACTACGTCAGGCGCGAGCGGCAGCAGCGCTTCGAGTATTCGGTGCTGATCCTGCTCTCCACGCTCGGCATGATGATGCTAATTTCGGCGGCGGATCTGATCGCGCTTTATCTC
>DASXDP010000078.1:0-4636 GCA_036490575.1 Xanthobacteraceae bacterium | reverse complement strand
GCTGCTTGAGGTTAGCGCGCCTGCCGACGACCAGATTATCGAGCACGCAAACCGAGCGCCCCTGCGCCAGAAGGCGATCCACCAGGTGACTACCGATAAATCCGGCGCCGCCCGTCACCAAATCGATTCCAACCGGCACTGTCACGAAGCCGCCCCTCCGGCGCACACACGCGCTCCTTATGCGTGCGAAAATCATCAATTTCAAGCGGCAGAAAATGCTTAGAAACGACTTGCCGAGGCCCTCCGGCTGACGAGCTTCGGCTTCTGAGCACCCTTGCGGCACGCCCTCAGGCGGGCGTTACCCCGCACCCGACCATCAATACCCTGGACAGCCGCACGTCCGTTTGTGCATCGCACCATGTTTGTGTGCGTCGCATCAGAATTACACTATCATCTCACCTGCCGATGCGCAATCATTGGCGGGGTGGCGCGCGTTCGGCTAAGCCCGCGCAATACGGCCGCAGGCTTGCAGCCGTGGAGCGTCGGGGCCATGGCGCCGTGTCAAGCAGATGGTGCCATGCCAAGCAGCAAGCCGATCCAGGTCATCCAACCCACTGGGGAACAATCCTTGTCGGACGACACGGCGTCAGCGCGTTCATCGGGCCTACGCAATTGGCTCACATTCGGTTTCTCGCTGGCGCTTTCGGCGATCGTGCTCTACTTCGTTTTCCAGAGAGTAGACGCTCGCCTGCTGCCGCAGCTGCTCGAATCTCAAAGCCACAGCCTGCTGATTGCCGCCGCTCTGTTTATTCTTTTGCAGATCATATTTGGTGGCGAACGATGGCGCGCCATCCTTTCGGCATTAATACGCGATCGGCGACTGCCGGTTCTGCGGATTCAGGCGGTGTACTACGCGAGCATTTTTTTCAACTGCCTTCCGGTCGGGACCCTCGGCGGCGATGTGGCTCGCGTGCTGCTGGCGCGCCGTTTTGCGGTACCAGTCAAGCAACTGGTGCTGTCGGTGTTGATCGACCGGATCGTCATGGTGGCGGCGCTGGTCGTACTCGCGGCGTTGACCCTGCCGGCCATTGTGCACCCGCTTGCGCGCGACGCGTGGTTCGGCAGCATTGCGATCCTCACCGTCGGCGTGGCCGCCTTCCTGCTGCTTCAGCCCGTCGAACGCATCCTCGGACGATGGCGCCACTGGAACCTTGTCGGGCTGGTTCTGCATGCTGCCGCGGAGTTGCGTTACATCGGTCGCGGACGCGGCATTCTGGGGCTTTTGCATGGTATGCTCTCAGGTGCTTCAGCGGCGCTTGCCGGCTATTGCATTGCGCGCAGTCTCAACATCGCCATTGGTCCTGTCGCCGTCGTCGCCGTCATGTCGCTGATGTCATTTGCGGTAGCCTTGCCGATTTCCGCCGCGGGATGGGGCGTCCGCGAGGCCTCACTGGTGACGCTCCTCGGCTTGGTCGGTGTCGACCGCTCGGCCGCCCTCTTGCTATCCGTCGAGTTCGGTTTGCTCACGACTTTGCTCAGCCTTCCCGGAGGCTTGGTCTGGATCGCAATGCGCGAACGCCCCAAGGTCATTCGGCAGACCGGTTTTTGAACAGGCCGGACCGAGAGATGTGCTCGATTCCGCAACGTTGAACGGCTATGCTCGCGGCGATTTCTCTGCCTCGCGACGAAACCGCATCTACGACAAGACAAATGCTCTCGATCACTCCGACGTGCCACCACCTCGCCGAGTTCTCGACGCGCGCGGCCGCGGCTGGCGGCGCTATCCTTCTACTGTGGCCTTCACTTCGAAACCGTAGCGTATGATAATCGACACCATGAACTAGATCCGAACAACGCTTTCCCTGACATGCTGGTCACAAATTTTCGCTTCAAATACGTCATGTACAAGATCATCTGCGGTTTCTATCAAGCCGTCGATGTCGGCCGCATTCACCCAGCGCGAGAGCGCGCTTTGCGCGCTCTGCAACGCAGCGTCGACTACATCGAAGAGAAGATGCCGGATGCGCTCGGTTTCGACACCCAGCGCGAGCTGATCGAATATTCACTGCAGGCGACCAAAACCGAAGGACACTATCTCGAATTTGGGGTCTTTACCGGTGGCACGATCCGCTTCATCGCCCGCAGGGTCGGTAATCGCGCCGTTCACGGCTTCGACAGCTTCGAGGGTCTGCCCGAGGCATGGTCGGGCTTTAGCCTCGGCGGCAAGGCGTTCGACGTCGGTGGACGCCTGCCGCGGGTGCCCAGCAACGTGCGCCTGCACCGTGGATATTTTGAAGACAGCCTCCCCAAGTGGCTGACCGACAACACCGGCCCCGTGGCCTTCATTCACCTGGACTGCGATCTCTACAGCTCCACCAAGACGATATTTGCCCTGCTCGCACCCCGCCTGATTCCCGGCACGGTGATTTTGTTCGACGAATATTTCAATTATCCGAATTGGGAGCGCCACGAATTCAAGGCGTTTCAGGAATTCGTCAGCGCCAACGTGGTCAAGTACACCTATCTGGCCTTTGCCCGACAACAGGTCGCGGTACGCATCGACGAAACCGGCGCCGGGACCGGCACGCGATGACGCGTCAATATCCCGCCGAGGTGACGATGACGCCGGCGGCCGCGCACCTGCACGAGCCCGACGGAGTGCTCGATCCGGGCCGGCAGGCGGTGCTCGAACTGACCGTGTTCGTCTCCTGCTACAATGAGGAAGAGTACATCATCGCCACAATCGAAGCCGTGCGCGACGCGCTCAGAGAGGCCGGCGGCATCCGCTACGAAATCATCGTGGTTGACGACTGCTCGCGTGACCGATCGAGCGAGATCGTCAAGACGTATATCACTGCCAACCCCGACGAGCGCGTCATTCTGCGCACCAACAAGACGAACCGCGGGCTGGCGCAGAACTATCTCGACGTCGCCTTCCTCGGCCGCGGCAAGTATTACAGGCTGGTCTGCGGCGATAATGCCGAACCGAAGGCGACAATGACGGCGGTATTTGGCGCGATCGGGCAAGCCGACATGATCATTCCCTTTTATGTGACAAGCGAAGGCAAGGGATTGTATCGCCGCTCACTATCGAGGACGTATACCAGCCTGGTCAATCTCATCAGCGGCTTCCGCCTGCAGTACTACAACGGACTTGCCGTGCATTTGCGCTACAATGTCATGCGCTGGCACCCCAACACCCGTGGTTTCGGCTTCCAGGCCGATATCATCTGTATGCTGCTCGACCAGGGTTTCTCCTACAAGGAAGTACCGGTCAAGACCGTCGAACGACGGACCGGCGGATCGAATGCGCTGACTCCACGCAACATGCTCTCAGTCGCACACACGCTGGTCGATCTGATCTTCCGCAGGATCGCAAATTGCGTATATCGAAGGTGATGGGGCGCCAGCACGTGTTTGCCGCGCAGCGTTCATGGAGTGACGCTTCGCCCAAAAAGGACGTCCTTGAAACTCGCGGCCGATTCGTGCGAAGCGTAGAACGCTGTTGCTGCACCCGATCGATACATCGATGACTGACGGCCTCTTCATAATTTTCCGGGCTACCAACAGCTTCGCTGCGTAATATCGCGATCGTCGACAACCGCGCTTGCGGCACGGAGAGGATTAAGTGGCTGCCCCGAAGATAAGCTGGTGTTCATCTTGGCCGACGTTAGCTGTTCAAGCAGGGCGCCGGCTGCGGCTCGCCTTACCGCGCCTCTTTTTCACAATACCTTATTTCCTGCTGGTAGCATGGTTTCACGTTGTTGAAGTCTACTATCGTCATTTTTCGACAACGGGCCCTCTGTTGTTCATTTACAATTGCGCGCGCGTCTTGTTTATTTTTTATTTGTTCTGGATGGTCGAGACCGTGGGACTGGCGCTCTTGCGCGCCGTCGCATCGAAGGCGCTCGCCGAAATCGGCCACTCGAGCGTCTGACACTGGGTTTTTCGTCGGCACGTGCGTGTGGCACGTGGCACTTCTTGGGCTGGGCTATCTTAACCTCTACACGGTGCCAGTAGCCTTCGTGGTCACTTTGCCGGCAATAGCGACGTCATACGCTGAGGCGCGTGTGGTGTTCGGCAATATCAAACAAGCTGCGGCCGAGAGCAACGCACTCGCGCGACGTCCCGGCCTGCTAGGCGGGTTGATGGCTGGGCTCATCGCGGCAGAGCTGGCAGCCCTCCTGGTCGTCAAAGGCCTCTATCCTGACGGCGGCCATGATTACTACACGCATTATTTTTATTATTTTGAAGCGGTAATCGAAAACCACGGTCTTTGGCCAAACAACGTTTGGTATCATTATTACTATGACAAAGGTGCCGGCCTGTATTTTCTTGGTATATTGCTCACGGATCCGCTCGCCCCGCAACTGGTGACCTTCACGTTCTTTACAGCCGCAGCGTCGGCGCTCTACTTGACATTACGCAAAATTGCACCGGGCACATTGTGGGCGCTCATTGGGCTCATACAATTTATCAGCATCTACATCTACACGCCCGGGTCGGCTTTGATTTATTCGGTAAATGGGGGATGGGGAGAATTTGAAAAGACGCACGAAATCATAGCCGCATTGGTCATTGCAGCCTTCTGGATGGCCATCGAAACGCTGTCGAGCATAGGGGAGCACCGGCGCCTCTGGTTGATTGCGACGTCAACGACGATTATCTCGGCAGTCCTTGTCAACGTTACAATGGG
>DASXDP010000077.1:0-66002 GCA_036490575.1 Xanthobacteraceae bacterium | reverse complement strand
ACAGGGAGATCGCTCATGCATTTAATTTCTCGACGTACCGCCATGATCGCGGTTTGCGCTGCCGGCGCCATGGCCTTTTCCGTTTCGGCGAATGCCGCCTCGGAAAACTTCAAAGTCGATCTCACGGGTGCGCAACAAGTGCCGCCGGTCGAAACTCCCGCCAAGGGCTCGGCGGATCTGACCTACGATCCGGCGACGCGCGTGCTGACGTGGACCGTTACCTATTCCGGCTTGTCCGCTCCGGCGACCATGGCCCATTTCCACGGCCCGGCCGCCGCCGGCAAGAACGGGCCGGTCGCAATCTGGATCAGCGTCAAGGATGCGTCCGTCGACAGTCCCGTCAAAGGCCTGGCGACGCTGACCCCGGAGCAGGCGCAGCAGTTCTCCGCCGGCGAATGGTACATCAACGTGCATACGCAAGCACATCCGGGTGGCGAGATTCGCGGCCAGGTGACACCGCCGAAGAGCTAGGCGGCGGGGCTTATCGGCCACAGCGTCACGCGAAGCTGGCGAGTAACGCGACCGCAATTGCGCTGGCGGCGAGCAGGAGTGCGGCGCGCGCCGGGCTTGCCGTCGGTGGCGGCGCGACATCGACTGGGAGCGTCTTTAGGCCGGTGAACATCGGCCGGACGAGGTCTTGCCCTTTCGCCAAGGCGTAGACGGCGATCGCGACGATATGGACCACCACCGCGGCGAGTAGTGCATCCCAGAGTATCCAATGGATCGCGCTGATGGCGTTGGCGATCCGTGGTGGGGTGAGTTCCGTCAGGGGGCCTTGGTTGGCGATGTCGTTCTGCACGTAGACGCCGCTGAGCGCCTCGCCGAGCAGCAGTGCGAGAAGCAGGAAGACCACCCAGCCGCCCGCGGGGTTGTGGCCGACCTGGCAATCGGGCTCGCGAAGGAACATGCGGCTCAAGTGAGCAAATGCGGCGCTCGGTGCTGCTGCAAAGCGCGAAAATCTTGAGGTGACGCTTCCAAAGAACCCCCACAGCAAGCGGAAGACAACGAGTGTCAGCACCGCGTCACCGGCCCTGGCGTGCCAGTCCATCCAACCGAAATGGTAGGTGACGTACGCAATCAGGATCAGGACGGCGACCGCCCAGTGGAATAATCGCGTAGGAAGGTCCCAAACCAAAATCGCGCGCTGGCGCGTTTCCTTCGCGCGCTGTTCAGTGTGCGCCATTGCAAAAATTCGCCCGGTGATGCGACGCGCCCCGGTTCGCGATTACTGCAACCGTTTCACCGGGGCAATGGCCCAGTCGGCTTACGGCCGATTCATCCAATGAACTCTTCTTGGGCTCCCGCATTGGCCTAAATTCGCATTCTAACTCATTGAATCCATGACGAATCAGCTATGTTGCTTGCGGCATTATAGGGCTGGAGCGGGCGCCATGCTGCGGGTTCGGTTGAAAGCCGATGGACGTTTGGTTGAAATCATGCCGGACGGTACCGAACGGGCGATTGTCTATACCGACAGCGAGCCAAAAATGCCGCGGCTTGGCAGCGATACCGTTGCGGTGAATGGCCGCTTTCTTGATGCGGCGTACGCGCGCAATGTGCGCGGGCAGACCGGGCTAACGCAAACCGCGTTTGCCGCGCAGATCGGCGTTCCCGTCGAGACGGTGCGCAACTGGGAGCAGGGCAAACGCTCGCCGCGTGGTCCCGCCCGCGCGCTGCTCAAGGTGATTGAGCGCGCGCCGCAGGCGGCATTCGCAGTGCTCGGCGCCAAGGCACGGTGACGCGCGTCGTCCGAGCGCCTACATTCCGACAGTGAGTACCAATAAAGACCAAGTACCGGTGGTGAGCGCGCATGGCGCGCGCATCCCGTTGCTCGGCCTCGGCACATGGGATCTGCGCGGCCACGTTTGCACCGACATGGTGGGGGCAGCGATACGTCTCGGCTACCGCCACATCGATACAGCGGAAATGTACGACAACGAGCCCGCCGTCGGCGAAGGTTTGCGGGCGTCCGGCGTCAAACGCGAGGATGTGTTCCTCACCACGAAAATCTGGCCGTCGCATTTCGCCGCGTCGGATCTGCCTCGTGCCGCGCGCGATTGTCTGGAGCGGCTTGGCGTCGGCCAAGTCGACCTGTTGTTGCTGCATTGGCCGAACCCGCAAATTCCGCTGCCGGAAACGATCGGCGCGTTATGCAAGGTCAAGCGGGATGGACTTGCCCGCCACATCGGCGTTTCCAACTTCAACGTCGCGCTGATCGAGGCGGCGTGGAAAGCGACCACCGAGCCGCTGGTGTGCAATCAGGTCGAATGCCATCCCTACCTCGATCAATCGAAGGTTTTGGCTGCCTGCCGGAAACACGGCATGGCCATGACTGCCTATAGCCCGATTGCCAAAGGCAGGGTCGGCGACGACAAGGTGCTGGCGCGCATCGGCGCCGCGCACAAAAAAACCACCGCACAAGTCTCGCTTCGTTTTCTGGTGCAGCAGAACATCGTCGTCATTCCGCGTACCAGCAAAGCTGCGCGGCTTGCCGAGAACGCTGCGATTTTCGATTTTGCTCTGAGCGACGGCGAGATGGCCGAGATTTCCGCGCTCTCGGGCGCCGGCCGGCGCCTCATCCCCGCGGGATTCGGACGGCCGGACTGGGATTGACCTGGCGCTACCTTGCGCAACGCCCGGTGAGAACTCCACCGGGCCCCACCCGTATCTCAAGCGCCACCATATGCAGGTGGGCGCTCTGCTCGCCGGCAAAATGCTCAAGGATTTGGGCTACGAGCGCGTCTACAATCTCGGCGGCTTCAAGGACAGGGTCGACGCCGGCGGTGCGGTGGAGAAATAATCGGTCACCGCAGGGCGGCGGCGATGTTGCCGCCGTCGACGGTGGTGACGCTGGCGGTCGTCTTCAGCTCCAGCGCCAGGTGCACGAACGCCTGCGCCACGTCGTCGGCCGTCACTTCGCGGCCAAGCAGGTTGCCGCTCATATAATCTTTTTCCGATACGCCGCGCGCTTTGGCGCGCTGCTTGATGAAATCCTCTGTCAGCAACCCGGAGCGGATTCGGTCGGCATTGACGGCGTTGGCGCGAATGCCGTCTGTCCCATAATCGACCGCGTATTGGCGCATCAGCGCCATGAGTGCGGCCTTGGGGATGCCGTAGGGGCCGAAATCTGCGCCCGGATTGACTGCTTGTTTGGAGACGTTGAAAAGAAGGCATCCGCCGGTTTTCTGCGCCAGCATGATTTTGATCGCCGCCTGCGCCGCGCGTTGCTGCCCGTAGAAATTCAGTTCGAAGCTCCGGCGTAGAACGTTTTCGTCCACCTCGCCGATGCGGCCTTGCCAGGCGGCACCGGCATTGGCGATGAGAATATCGAGGCCACCGAATGTTTCGGCCACACGATCGAAGGCCGTTTGCACGGACGAAGCGGCGGTGACGTCACATTCGATTGCCAGCACATTGGGACCGATTGCCTTTGCGGTTTCGCTCGCTGCGGCGAGATCGATATCGAGTGCGGCGACCTCCGCGCCGGCGCGGGCGAGCGCCGCGGCGGTGGCGCGGCCTATGGCACCGCCCGCACCGGTGACGACAGCGATCTGGCCGGAAAGCGGCGCTGCAATGCGGGCGCCCAGCTTGGCCTGCTCGAGCGGCCAGTATTCCATGTCGAACACTTCCGATTCGGAAATCGATTCAAACCGCCCGGTACGTTCGGCGTCGCCGACGACCGCCATCCATTCTTCGGCAATGTCGGCGGCGATGATCGCGTCGGACTTCGTTGCGCCGAGGCCGAACAGACCGAACCCCGGTATCAGCACGACACGGGGCAGGGGATCGAGCGCGCGCTTGCCGCCGCCGCTGCGCTTGTTGTGCCGCGCGAAGTAGTCTCGGTAGTGTGCGACAAATTTTTCAGCGGCATTGCGCGCGGCTTTCTCAAAATCGGCCAATTCGCCCCGCTCGGGGTGCGGCAGGACGAGCGGCCAGTTTTTGGTCCGAATGGTGTGGTCGGGCGTTACCACCCCGCCTTTGCTCAAACGATCGAGATTGGCGGCAAGGGAGCCCCAGATCGCGTCACCTCCGCGAAATTCCAAAACCATCCGGCGCCAGGCACCTTCGATCTTGTCGTCCTTTTGGCTGCACACACCACGAACGATAGGTGCGATCGCGGCGGTGGGCTGCGCATCCCGCTTCGCTACGGCGGCGGCTTTGGCCATTGTGTTGCGCTGGAGAAAAGTCTCGGCGAGCGTCACCATCTCGATCATGCGCTCGTAAGCCTCGCGGGCATCGGCACCGAAGGTGACAATGCCGTGCTTGCCAAGAATTAGACCGTCGCTCGGCCTGGCCTGCTCGAAAACGTCAATCGCTTTTTTGGCAAGGCCGAAGCCTGGCATCAGGTACGGCACAAAGGCGAGCCGGCCGTGAAAAACTTCGCCGCACTTTTGTTCGCCGTCGGATTGGTCGATGACACTTAGGACCGCGCGAGCGTGGGTATGCGCCACAAATTTTTGCGGCAGAAACGCGTGCAGCATAATTTCGACGGACGGATTCGGCGCCGCAGGGTCTATCAGGTTGGCGCGCTCGAAGGCGATCAGTTCCGGGTCGGCGATCTCGTCGCGGGTGCGCAAAGCACGAAGCGGATGGAGCCGCACGGCGGGGAGGCCCGGTGGCTCGATCTCGGCCATGTCGGCGCCGCTGGCCTTGACGTAGATAGCATCGGCCTCTTCGCCAAACAGGTCGGCGGCTTTTGCTTTTAGCGAGGTGTTGCCGCCGCCGTGCAAGACGAGCTTGCGGTCGCGGCCGAGGAGCCTGGTCAGGTAAACCAGCAGTGCGAGGTCGCGGCCGATGCCGCATTCGGCGCCGCGCGCGACCAGTGCATCGGCGTCACCCTCGACCCAGCCGCTCTTCATGGCGGAATGCGGTCAGCCGCCGGCGAAGCGGCGCGACCACCAGCCCCTGCGGCGCGGCTGCTCCGAACTTTCGTCGTCGCCGGTCTCGGTGATGACGGGTTCCGGGCTGGCTGCCGGTGCCGACGTTGTCGGCGACGGCGAGGCTTCCGCGGGGCTCGCGCTCGGCGCCGGCTCGCGGACCGTTGACCTTCGCCGCGGTGCGGGTTCTTCAGCCGGCGCGGGCGCCGAGACCGCGTGCGATGGAGCGCCCTCCTGCGGTTCCGGAAATGCCGGCACAGGATGCGAGGGCACGGCGCCGTCGAGATCGGCGACGGCCTCGGTCAAGTTTTGCTCGACCGCAGGTGCGGCAGAAAAATCCTCAGCAGTCGTTTGCGCGCGCTCCCCGTCAGAAGCCTCGCGGTCCTGCCAGTTCGGCGCTCCCTGATCGCGATCCATCCGGTTGCGCCTTCCGCCGCGCCGGCCGCGTCGCCGCCGCCGAGCGCCGTCGCGCTGCGGTCCGCCGTGTCCCGCGGAAGTGTCACCTTCCTCTTCTGCGGCGTCGCCTGCGGATAACTCCGCAAAACTGTCGGCGTCCGGCTCGGCCGCTGCCGCCATGTCATCGTGCTGTGGCGGTTGGCCATGAACGCCGGCCTCGCCGCCGTTGCGGCCGCCGCGGCGCCGGCGCCGTCGCCGCTTCCGCCCGCCGCCTTCGGCGGACTCAGCGGCCGCGGGCAGGGGGGCATCGTCGTCTTCGCCGTCTACGGCTTCGATGGCTTCGGGCTCTTCGAGTTCGTCTTCTTCCTCAAGCGGCGCGGTCTGGCTTTCCGCCCGCTCGGCGAGCGCTTTTGCCGCTTCCGGGGTGTGCACCTGTTCGCCGCGATCAATGGCGAAGGCTTGCGGCGCAATCAGCGTATCGTCGGCATTGATGGTGATGACGATGGCGAAACGCTCTTCCAGCGCCCGCAAGTGCGCGCGCTTGTGGTTGAGAACATAAAGCGCCACGTCGCGGCGGGTGCGCACGATCAGACTGTGGGTGGCGCCTTTGATCAGTTGCTCTTCCAGCGCGCGCAGCACCTGCAACGCCAGCGATGAGACCGAGCGGACGTGACCGCTGCCGCCGCAATACGGACACTTCTCGGTCGAGCTCTCGAGCACGCTGGTGCGAATGCGCTGGCGCGACATTTCGAGGAGGCCGAAATGCGAAATACGGCCGACCTGGATTCGCGCGCGGTCCTGCTTGAGGCAGTCCTTCAGCCGCCGCTCAACGCTACGGTTGTTGCGCTTTTCATCCATGTCGATGAAATCGATGACGATAAGGCCCGCCAGATCGCGCAAGCGGAGCTGCCGCGCGATTTCGTCCGCGGCCTCGAGATTGGTCTTAAGCGCGGTATCCTCAATGTGGTGTTCGCGCGTGGCGCGGCCGGAGTTGACGTCGATTGCCACGAGCGCTTCGGCCTGGTTGAGGACGATGTAGCCGCCGGAGCGCAATTGCACGACCGGTGAAAACATGCCGTCGAGCTGGTTTTCGACGCCGTAGCGCGACAGAAGTGGTTGCCCGTCCGCGTAAAGCTTCACGTTCTTGGCATGGCTCGGCATGAGCATGCGCATGAAGTCTTTGGCCTCCTCGTAGGCCTCCGACCCCGCAACAATCACTTCGTCGATATCCTTCGAATAGAGGTCGCGGATCGAACGCTTGACCAGCGAACCCTCCTCGTAGACGAGCTTGGGCGCGCTCGATTTCAGGGTAAGATCGCGGACGGTTTCCCAAAGCCGCATCAGATATTCGAAGTCGCGTTTGATCTCTAACTTGGTGCGCGCGGCGCCGGCAGTGCGCAAAATCACGCCCATGCCCTCGGGGACTTCGAGTTCGTGCGCTATTTCCTTGAGCCGCGCGCGATCTTCGCCGCTCGTGATCTTGCGGCTGATGCCGCCGCCGCGCGCGGTATTCGGCATCAGTACTGAATAGCGTCCGGCAAGCGACAGATAGGTCGTCAGCGCCGCGCCTTTGGTGCCGCGTTCCTCTTTGACCACTTGCACCAGCATGACTTGCCGGCGCTTGATCACTTCCTGGATTTTGTATTGACGCCGGTAGCGCGGCGCCCGGTCCGGCACTTCCTCGAGCGCATCGCCGCCGCCGACCGACTCGACGATCTCTTCGGCTTCACCCACCTCTTCGGCGGCTTCGTGTCCGTCGCCGTTCTCGGCGCCGTTCGTGTGCTCGGAGCCCTCCGCTATAGCGCCGGCTTCGCCAGACGTCTCTTCGCCGTCGGCGTGCGGAACGATCGGGACCGCCACGTCAGTCGCCTCACCGCCGTCCGGGGCTTGAACGATAGGAAGCTTACCGGGCTCGGATACCTCTTCGCCGGCGGCGGAAGCTTCTGTGTGATCGGGGTGATGTTCGGAAGCCAGCGTTTGCTCGTGCTCGATTTCGCCGACGGATTCCGGAACGGTCGGTCCTTCGGTATCCTCGGCTTCGACGCCGGCCTCATCCTCGATCGCGGCTTCGTGCGCTGCGTCGGTGTCGCCGTGATCTTCGAAATGTTCGTGAGCGTCCGTATCCGCTTCCGACGGCTCCTCCGCGGGCTCACTGCGCACGACTTCATCGGTGCGATCGGCGGCGGAAGAGCGGCGATTGCGGTGATGCCGGCGCGAACGCCGGTCAGCCTCATCTTCCGCGTCGCGTTGCGCGCGGCCTTCTTCGTCGATCAGCGCCTGCCGGTCGGCGACCGGGATTTGGTAGTAGTCGGGATGGATTTCGCTGAAGGCGAGGAAGCCGTGCCGGTTGCCGCCGTAATCGACGAAAGCGGCCTGCAGCGACGGCTCAACGCGCGTCACTTTCGCCAGATAGATGTTGCCTCGTAGTTGCTTACGCTGTGCGGATTCGAAGTCGAATTCTTCGACGCGGTTGCCCCGCAGCACGACCACCCGGGTCTCCTCCGGATGGGTGGCGTCGATGAGCATTTTGTTGGCCATTGCAAATCTCGTAAAAGAAGGCGTACCGCGCGCTTCGCGCCGCTGCGGCGGGAAGGTCGCGCGGTCCGCGCGTTTGTTGATGGAAACGGATCGGGGACGCCGGGCGCGACGAACGGAAAAGCGGCAATATGCCGGCGGACGCCGTGGGGGCGTTGCCGTGCCATTCCGATCGAAGGTGTCGCGCCTCTAACATGAACTCCAAGCCCGTCGTGGACCGCGGCGCAATCGCGGCCGCGATGACTTCAAGCGATGACGGCTTTCGGCGGCTCGCTGGGGCAGCTTTGCTGCTTGCGCACGCCGCACGGCGGATCCGGTTGCCCTTCTCCCTTTGACACCTGGCGCGCGTATCATCCGCAGCGGTCGGCGCCACATTCGGCGCCGGAGCGGATCGCCGCGCCCGCGTCCAGCGGGATCATTGCGGGGGAACCGCACCAAGTACCTGACTGGTGCAACCGGAACTAAGACCGTCAGCACGTCCTTCATAAGGCCGTGTCGGCGGAATTGGCAAGCCGCCTGTTGCGTTTATAGGCATAGTCCGGCAACCGTCACCATGTTCCACATCCCCTAATATGGGCATTTAAATTTGGTTTAACCACGCCTGCCTAATGCAGTAAGAGGGCCGCAAAGGGGTGGCTACCGATGGGTTCTTGGGCCACAGGCTTGGTCGCCATTTCGTCGCTTTTTGTCGCAGCTGCCGTCGCGGCGGAAGTGCCATCCGTTGCCGTCGCCCCGCCGACTGATTCGTTGCCGGTGGCGACCGAAGCCCGGCTCGGCGGCGACGATTCGCAGACCCGCCTCGTCCTGGAACTCAGCCGCAAGATCGAAGTCCGCGCGTTCACCCTCGCCGATCCTTATCGCGTGGTGATCGATTTGCCGCAGGTGACATTTCGGCTTCCACCGAAGACCGGCGACGTTGGCCGCGGTCTCGTCAAGGCGTTCCGGTTTGGCCTTGTCATGGCCGGGGGGTCCCGCATTGTCGTCGATCTGACCAAACCGGCCCGCATTGAAGCCGCGTCCGTTGCCGAGGCGGCGCCCGGCGGGCCGGCACGCCTGTCGCTCGAACTGGCGAGCACCGATCGTGAGACTTTTTTGCGCCGCACCGAACTCGACGGCCGTCCCGCCCGGGCCGAGGCGGCGCCTGTCGCTCCCGTTGCCGCGCCGGCCGATGCTCGACCGCTTGTCGTTCTCGACCCGGGCCACGGCGGCCTCGACACCGGCACCAAGGGCCCGAACGGCGAGACCGAAAAGGACATTGTGCTCAAATTCGCTGAACGGCTGCGCCAGCGCATCGACAAAGCCGGCAAGTACCGCGTGCTGATGACCCGCGACGACGATACGTTTATCCCGCTGGCCGACCGCGTGCATTTCGCGCGCAACGCGGGCGCCGCGCTGTTCGTTTCGATTCATGCCGACGCGCTGCCGCGCCGCGAAGGTGATGCCCAGGGCGCCAGCGTCTACACGTTGTCCGACACGGCCTCCGATTCAGAAGCCGCGCGGCTCGCCGAGCAGGAAAACCGCGCCGACATCATTGCCGGCGTGAATCTCAAATCCGAGCCTGAAGACGTTGCCGGGATTTTGCTCGATCTCGCCGAGCGCGAAACCAAAGGTTTCTCGCTGCAGTTCGCCCGCAAGGTTTTGGCGGACCTGAAAGGGGTTACTCGGCTGCATAAGGAGCCGCTCAAATCGGCCGGATTCCGCGTACTGCGCGCGCCCGACATTCCCTCGGTGCTGATCGAGCTCGGCTACGTCTCCAACCACGCCGACCTGCAATCGCTGTTGTCTGATGCCTGGCAAAATCGAACGGCTGATACGATCGAGCACGCGATCGATTCCTATTTCACGACTCACGTTGCAGGTGCCGGCGCGAATTAACACTCGCGCGTGTTGGCGTGCTAAGGCCCATAACGGCCTCAGTTTGAACAAAAAACCGAGCGACGAGACGCCATGCGGAAAAGGGGGTGGGGGCAGTCGGAATCGGGCGCGCGCGAGCGTGGGTCTGCCGTCGGGGCGGCTTTGGGCTGGCGGCAGGGCGGCGCGACGCCGGAGGGGCACCGGCGATGAAGTTTTTGGTCCGATTGCTCGGGTTCCTGTTCACCGCCGGGACCATTGTCTTTGTGGCCTTGATCTGCGGGGCGGCGGCCGTTTTGTGGCATTATTCCAAAGACTTGCCGGATTATTCTCAACTTCAGAATTACGAGCCGCCGGTAATGACGCGCGTTCACGCCGCCGATGGCTCGCTGCTTGCCGAGTATGCCAACGAACGGCGGCTGTATTTACCAATCCAGGCGATCCCGAAGCTTGTGACCAATGCCTTCATCGCGGCCGAGGACAAGAGCTTCTATTCGCATCCCGGCGTCGACGTGACCGGCATTGCACGCGCGGCGTTGCTTTACGCGGAGAATTTTGGCCGCGGCCGCCGGCCGCAGGGCGCCTCGACGATCACCCAGCAGGTGGCCAAGAATTTTCTCCTCACCAACGAAGTTTCAGTGACGCGCAAGATCAAGGAAGCGCTGTTGGCGTTGCGCATGGAGCGCACCTACTCAAAGGACAAAATCCTCGAACTTTATCTCAATCAAATTTACTTGGGGCTCGGCGCCTACGGCGTCGCCGCCGCGTCGCTTCTCTATTTCGACAAGTCGGTTCACGAACTGACCATCGCCGAAGCCGCCTATCTCGCCGCGCTGCCTAAAGGACCGAACAATTACAATCCGTTTCGCCGCCGCGACGAAGCCATCGCGCGGCGAAATTACGTCATCGATCGCATGATGGAAGACGGCTACATCACCGCCGACGCCGGTGAGAAGGCCAAGAAAGAGCCGCTCGCCGTCGCGGTGCGGCCGACCGGCGCGCACACCTTCGCCGCCGAATATTTCGCCGAAGAGGTCCGCCGCTACATTTTCGAGAACTACGGAGAAAAGAAACTCTACGAGGGCGGGCTGTCGGTGCGCACCACGCTCGACCCGAAAATGCAGGTGCTGGCGCGCAAGACCATGATCAACGGGCTTGTCAATTTCGACGAGACGCAGGGTTGGCGCGGGCCGATGACCAAAATCGCCACCGATGGCGATTGGGGCCTGAAGCTGGCCGAAGTGAAATCGCTGTCCGACATCGATCCGTGGCGGCTCGCCGTCGTGCTCGAGGTCAACGACCAATCGGCGCGCATCGGTTTGCAGCCGGCGCGCGAGCCCGGCGGTGCGGTGGCCAAGGATCGGCAAGTCGGCATCATTCCGCTCGACGGGGTGAAGTGGACCAAGCCCGCCGGTACCTCCGCCAAGCAAGGCGTGCGTGTGAGCCAGGTCCTGTCGCCCGGAGACGTGGTCTATGTCGATCCTCTTGCCGAGCAGGGCCAGTTCCGCCTGCGCCAGATCCCGGAAATCTCGGGCGCCATGGTGGTGATGGATCCTCACACCGGCCGCGTGCTGGCGATGGTCGGCGGCTTTTCCTACGACCAGAGCCAGTTCAACCGTGCGACGCAGGCGCTGCGTCAGCCCGGCTCGTCGTTCAAGCCGCTGGTTTATGCCGCGGCCATCGACAACGGCTACACGCCCTCAAGCGTGGTGCTTGATGCGCCGATCGAGGTCGACACCGGCGCGGGCGGGGCTGTCTGGAAGCCGGAAAACTACGGCGGCAAGTTCTACGGGCCTTCGACGTTGCGCTTCGGTCTGGAGCAGTCGCGCAACGTCATGACCGTGCGATTAGCGCAGGACATCGGCATGCCGATGATCGCCGAGTATGCCAAGCGGTTCGGCGTCTACGATGACCTGCCGCCGTACCTTTCATATGCGCTCGGCGCCGGCGAAACCACGGTGATGCGTATGGTCACCGCCTATTCGATGCTCGACAACGGTGGGCGCCGCGTGAAGCCGACGCTGATCGACCGCATCCAGGACCGCTACGGCCACACCATCTTCAAACACGATCAGCGCGAATGTCTCGGCTGTGATGCGGACAAATGGGAAAACCAGCCGGAGCCGACGCTGGTCGACCGCCGCCAGCAGGTGATCGACCCGATGACCGCGTACCAGATCACCGAGATGATGGAAGGCGTCGTGCAACGCGGTACGGCCACCGTGATGCGCGATGTCGGCAAGCCGATCGCCGGCAAGACCGGCACCACCAACGAGGAAAAGGACGTCTGGTTCATCGGCTATTCGCCCGACATCGTGTGCGGCGTGTACATGGGCTACGACAAGCCGCGCCATATCGCGCGGCTTGCGACCGGCGGACACCTCGCCGCGCCGGTGGTGCGCGACTTTCTTAAAGTAGCGCTCGCCGACAAGCCGCCGATACCGTTCCGCGTGCCCCCCGGTATCAAGCTGGTGCGCGTCGACGCCAAGACCGGTATCCGCGCGGGCCCGGGCGACCCGCACGCCATTCTCGAAGCCTTCAAGCCGGGAACCTCACCGCCGGACAATTACTCTGTGGGGGGAGCGGAATCCGCAGGCGGCAGTATGGCAAACCCCGTATCGCCCGACGCCCAACGCGCGATCCGATCCAGCGGTACCGGCGGCCTTTATTGATCACTAAGTCCGGCCCCCTTGACTAACTAATAACTTGGCGGTTATGGTTGATACATAACCAAAGGGTTATGGATTAGGTATGCCTGACGCCCACGACGTGCTCTTTCGGACGCTGGCCGATCCGACGCGGCGCGCGCTGTTCGAGCGGCTGTGCCGGGAAGGCGAGCAGACGGTTGCGGCGCTGACGGCGGGGGCAGGCGTTTCGCAACCGGCCGTTTCCAAGCACCTCGGCATTCTGCGGGAGGCCGGGCTGGTGCGCGACCGTCCGGAGGGCCGAGAAACGCATTACAGCGCGCAACTTGCCGCCTTGGCGCCGCTGCTCAAGTGGACCAAGCAGATGACCGGGTTCTGGCAGAACCGCTTCGACCGCCTCGAAGATCTCCTCAAAAGGATGGACCAATGAGTGACGTCGCCGACACGCTATCTGTCATTGTCGAGCGGGATTTGCCCTTTCCGCCGGAGAAGATTTGGCGCGCACTCACGCAGCCGCATTTGATCGAAGAGTGGCTCATGAAGAATGACTTCCAGCCTGTCGTCGGACACAATTTCAATCTGCGCATGGATCCGCAGCCGAACTGGAACGGCGTCATCGACTGTCGGGTGCTCGTCGTCGAGCAGAACAAAACCTTGTCCTACACCTGGGGCGCGCTTGGTCTTGAAAGCGCTGTGACTTTCACGCTTAGCCCAACGCCGACAGGAACCCAATTGCGCATGGAGCAAACGGGCTTCCGCCGCGATCAGCCGCAGAATTATCAGGGCGCCAAGTACGGGTGGCAAAAGTTCTTCGGCAGTCTGGAAGAGGTGTTGGCGCGGATCGGGTGACCCGCATGCCAACTCCGGGTGACTCAACAATCGGGCATCAAACGAGTGTGATCAGTCAGCCTGTCGGGGAGTGCAATCGACGATGAAAGACCTCAGCCTGCGCGTGATCATTCGCTGGATTCATATCGTCTGCGCCGTTCCGATCGTCGGCTACATTTACAGCCCGTTCGACGTGATCCCGAATTACGCGCCGCCAACGCGATACATCTTTTTTCCCATCATGGTGCTGTCCGGATTGTGGATGTGGAAGGGCCATTGGGTCCGCCGGATCTTCATGAGCAAGCCGGCCTAGGGAAATTCCCGCGCAAATCCGTCCGATCCATCGGCTCGTTGCGTCGGGGCCGCGAACCCATTAAATCCTCCGCATCATGCGCGCAGAAATCGAAAACATCGTCAGCGAGATCAAGCAGTCGGTCGGACTGCTGAGGAGGCATCTTTGACGTCGATAAGGCTCGCGCGCGGCTGGCCGAACTCAATCGCCAGGCCGAAGATCCCAATCTATGGAACGACCCGCAGCGCGCCAGCCGCTTGATGCGGGAGCGCACGTCGCTCGACGATCAGCTCGGGGCGATCGCGCGTATCGAACAGGAGCTCGACGATCAGCAAACCCTGATCGAGCTTGGCGAGGCCGAAAAAGATCAAAAAGTCGTCACCGAAGCCGAAGCGGCGTTGCAGCGCCTGCAAGCCGATGTCGCCCGCCGTCAGCTCGAAGCGTTGCTGGCCGGCGAGGCCGATGCCAACGACGCCTATCTCGAAGTCCACGCCGGCGCCGGCGGCACCGAAAGCCAGGATTGGGCCGGCATGCTGTCCCGCATGTATGTGCGCTGGGCCGAGCAACATGGCTACAAGGTCGACTACATCGAGGAGACGGATGGCGAGGGCGCCGGGATCAAATCGGCGACGGTCGAGGTCAAGGGCCGCAACGCCTATGGCTGGCTGAAATCCGAGAACGGCGTGCATCGGCTGGTGCGGATCTCGCCGTTCGACGCCAACGCGCGACGCCACACGTCGTTTGCCAGCGTGACGGTTTATCCCGTGGTTGACGACCGCATTCACATCGACATCAAGGAGTCTGACGTTCGCGTCGATACCATGCGCGCCGGCGGCGCCGGTGGCCAGCACGTCAACAAGACCGAATCCGCGGTTCGCCTCACCCACATCCCGACCAACATAGTCGTCGTCTGCCAGAATGACCGGTCGCAGCATCGCAACCGCTCGCAGGCCTGGCAGATGCTGCGCGCCAAACTCTACGAAGCCGAGCTAAAAAAGCGCGAGCAGAAAGCCGCCGCCGACCAAGCCGCGAAGACCGACATCGGCTGGGGGCACCAGATCCGCTCTTACGTGCTGCAACCCTATCAGATGGTGAAAGATTTGCGGACCGGCGTGTCGACCTCGAATACCGGCGCCGTGCTCGATGGCGATATCGACCGCTTCATGGAAGCGGCGCTGGCGCAAAAAGCGTTCGGCGGCGGGCCGGAAACTATCGAGGACGTCGAGTAGGGCGTTCCGCTCTTTGCGTCACTTCGGTGACGCGTCGCCCTAACCCCATGGTTTGGCGAGATGGGTCCAGAGCGCTGCCGCTCGCGTTTGTGCTGTGGCGGATTTGCCACGGCGCGCAAGAAACCTGATGAGTCCTCCACTTATCCCGCAAATTCGGGTGGCAAGCGTTTGCGGCCACCGCTTGCGGCCGTAACCTCTCGTAAGTCTCCGGCGCTCGGCCGGCAATCGGGGCGCGCGGGAATGGTTGCGGGGCGGAGATTTGGACGGTCGGCCCGCGCCGCGCTATTCGCGTGGCGCCTCACAGTGCCGGCGCTGATGGCAGCGAGCTTGGGCGCGTGGTTCGCGACGGCGGCTAACGCGCAGGTCGTTTTATCAGTAAACAATGCTGCCGGTCTGGTGGCGGCCCTGACCACCATCGATCAGCATCCGGGCACGTCCTTCGAAATCAACCTCACCGCCAACATCAATCTCAACGCCGCGACGACACTCCCGGCGATCAATACGACAAGCCCGGTCGTCATCAATGGCAATGGGTTTTCGCTCAACGGCGGCGGCGTGCAGCGTGGCTTCTTTATTTTTGCCGGCACGGTGGCGATCAACAATCTGGCCATCACCAACGCGGCGGCTGTCGGCGGCAATAGCTCCACGGGTGGTGCGGCCGGTGGCGGCATGGGCGCGGGCGGCGCCCTTTTTGTTGCCAGCGGCGCCAGTGTCACGGTCAGCAATGTCAACTTGTCCGGCAACCGCGCGCACGGCGGCAATGGTGGTGCGGCCGGCGGCGAGGGCGGCGGCGGCGGAGGCATGGGCGGCAACGGTGGCAATAGCTGCTGTGGTTCCGGCGGCGGCGGCGTCGGCCTTGGGGCAAAAGGGGGGTAACGGCGCTTTTGGGACGGCCGGAGCCTCCGGCATCGTATTGGGCGCGTCAGGCGGAGGGACAGGTACAGCTGGCACCGCTGCGGGTGGCGCAAATGGCGGCGGCGGCGGAGGCAATTCCAACTCAGGTGGCGGCGGCGGCGTTGGCGGCGGCAATGGAACCTTCCTCAGCACTGGCGGAAAGGGCGGCTTTGGCGGTGGTGGCGGCGGTGGACCGGTGGCCGGCGGAAAAGGCGGCTTTGGCGGGGGCGGTGGCGGCAGTCTCCTTCTCGGCGGGGCTGGTGGCTACGGAGGCGGCGGCGGCAATGGAACGCTCGGCGGCGCCGGCGGCTTTGGCGGTGGGAACGGCGGACCGTTCGCTGTCTTCGGCGGTGGCGGCGGAGGCGCCGGTATGGGCGGCGCTGTTTTCGTTCAGCAGGGCGGTACGCTGACGGTCGCCGGTCCGTTCTCGATCAACGGCAATACGGTGAACGGGGGTCTCGGCGGTGGTGCGGGCGGAAGGAATGGTTCGGCCTTCGGCACCGGCATGTTCATGCAAGGCACCGGTACGCTTACCTTCGCGCCGGGCAGCGCTCAGGGGCAGATCATCTCGGACGTCATCGCCGACGAAAAGGGCGTGATCGCCGCCGGCTACACCCCGCCATCCGCCTTCACGGCGGGAAGTTGGAACATGACCTTGAGCGGCCCGGGCTCGCTGACTTTGTCGGCTGCGAACATGTATACGGGCAACACCAATGTGCTGGCCGGCACCCTCAACGTCACCGGGTCGATCGCGTCGTCGAAACAGACCACGGTCGGGGGCGGGGCGGCGTTGGTCGGCACCGGTACCGTCGGCGCACTTCAGATCAATTCCGGGGGCACGTTCGCGCCTGGCGCTATCGGCTTGCCGGGCACCGCCATGACTGTTTCCGGCAATCTCGCGTTTGCCTCCGGTGCAGTCTATCTGGTGCAACTCAATCCTTCTACCGCGACCAGCGCGACCGTCAGCGGTACCGCGACACTCACCGGCGCAACAGTAAGCGCAAAGTTCGCACCCGGAAGCTATATGCAAAGGCAATATGACATCCTGCGCACCAGCGGCGGACTGAACGGCACCACGTTCGCCAGCGCCGCAAGCTCGCTGCCAGGGCTTGCCGTCAGCTTGAGCTATTCGGGCACGGATGTGTTTTTGAATTTGAACGCCGGTTTGTCGGCCATCTCGGGACTCACGATCAACGAGCGCAACGTCGCGACCACGCTCGATAATTATTTTAACAGCGGCGGGGCGCTCCCTCCGGCTTTCGCCAGCCTGTTTGGCTTGACCGGCAGCGCGCAGGCCAACGCGCTGATGCATCTCGACGGTGAGGTGGCGACCGGCAGCGAGGTGCCGGCGTTCCAGTTAATGGACGAGTTTTTGAACCTGATGCTCGATCCGTTTGTCGACGGCCGGCTTGGTTCCGGCGCCGGTTATGGAGGAGCAGCGGCCATCGGCTTTGCGCCCGATGCGCAGACAATTCTGCCGCCGGATGTGGCGATGGCTTACGCAGGCGTACTCAAGGCGCCGCCGGCCCCGGCGTTCCACCAGCGATGGACGACATGGGCGGCGAGCTATGGCGGCGCCAACACCACTGCTGGCGATCCGGCCGTTGTCGGTTCGAGCAATCTCACCGCGCAAACATTCGGCTTTGCCGCCGGCATGGATTACCACTTTTCTCCCGACACCATCGTCGGCTTTGCGCTCGGCGGTGGCGGCACCGGCTGGGGTTTGGCCGATGGCATGGGCACGGGCCGCAGCGATGCGTTCCAAACCGGCGTCTACGCCATTACCCGCTCGGGTCCGGCTTATCTCGGCGCTTCGGTGGCGTTCGCCAATCACTGGATGACGACGAACCGCGCGACAATGGGCGACATATTGAACGCCAACTTCGACGCGCAGAGCTATGGCGGGCGCATCGAAGGCGGCTATCGCTTTGCTGTCCTGCCGACGCTCGGGGTCAGCCCCTATGCGGCAGTCCAGGCGCAGGCCTTCCACACGCCGGCCTATAGCGAAACCGATGTGACGGGTGGCGGCCTCGGGCTCAATTACGCCGCCATGAACGCAACCGATACCCGCACTGAACTGGGCACCCGCTTCGACGATCCGGCGGTGATCGGCGGCATCCCGGTTCTATTGCGGGGACGCGTCGCCTGGGCGCACGATTTTGTCAGCAATCCGGCGCTAAGTGCCGCGTTCGAAACGCTTCCGGGCACGAACTTCATTGTTAATGGCGCGGCCATCCCGCATGACTCGGCGCTCACCTTGGCAGGCGCCGAATTGTTCTTCACACCGCGCTGGTCATTGTTGGTGAAATTCGACGGCGACTTCGCGCCCACTTCGCAGACTTATGCCGGTTCGGGCACGCTGCGTTACTCCTGGTAATCGGCGGCCGTCAGATTTCTATGAAGTTCTTCGCCTCGTTTAGCCGCGCATCGGATTGCGCGTCAGGCGGCCCGCGGTCGCATGATTGCGCAACATAAAAGGGCGCATGCGTTGCTCATGACGCGCAAAGGCCGCCGTTTGGTCTTCGGGGTTCCTGGCAATTTCATCGGCGAGGACGTAGCCGCCGACCAGAGCGAAAATCAAGACTGTCTTTACGGGCTTCATGCGAAAGCGCGGGAGCGCGGAGGCACTACGGCGGATTTATGAGGCGGAGTCAGCCCGCGTATTTGTAGGCGCCGCCTTTTTCCAACGCGCGCTGATAGGCCGGCCGCGCGTGAATCCGCCGCAAGAAATCCGTCAGCTTCGGTCTCGTGTCATCAAGCCCGCCACGGTCCCGCGCTGCCTCGAGTGGAAAGCTCATCATGACATCAGCGGCCGAGAAGTCTTCGCCAGCGAACCACTGAGCTGCGGTCAGTTCGGCTTCCAGAAAGTTGAGATGAAGCCGCAGTTGCGATTGAACAAATCCGCGGGCCGGGAAACCGAGAAGTCCGAGACGATCGATGACCAGCTTGAGCAAAAGCGGCGGCATTAACGAGCCCTCCGCGTAATGCAGCCAGTATTTGTAACGCCAATACGCGCTGGTATCGCGTTTCGGGGCCAGGCTGCGGCCATGATGCTCGACCAGGTATTCGACGATCAAGCCGGTCTCGGCCAGCTTGGTGCCATCGTCTTCGACCACCGGAGATTTGCCGAGCGGATGTACGCGCTTGAGCTCGCTTGGCGCCAGCATGTTCGGCTTGCGCTGATAGCGCACGACTTCGTAAGGCACGCCGATTTCTTCCAGCAACCACAGCACGCGCTGGCTGCGCGAATTGTTCAGATGGTGGACGCGGATCATGATGCTGCTGGCAATTCGATTTTAGCATTCGCAGACGGTCGGTAGATTCGTACCGTTTCGCGCCGCCAGTGTCAGTTCTTGTTCGCGGCGTAAAGCCGCGCACCGGCGTCAAGGAATTTTTGCGGATCGACGGCCTCACCATCGATGCGCGTTTCGTAATGCAGATGCGGGCCGGTGGAGCGGCCCGTCGAGCCCATGCGCCCGACTTCCTCGCCGACCCTCACTCTGTCGCCGACCGTGACGATGATCTGCGAAAGGTGCCCATAGCGGGTGGCAAACCCGTTGCCGTGATCGACTTCCACCATTCTGCCGTAGCCGCCGCTCCAGCCTGCTGCGGTCACTGTGCCCGCCGCCGTCGCGTAGATCGGGTCGCCGGTCTCGCCGCGGAAATCGATGCCGGTGTGCATGGCGGGAACGCGCAGGAAGGGATCGGTACGCGCGCCAAAAGTCGAAGTGATGTCAATCTCGCCGGCAATTGGCTTGCGGATCGGTATGGAAACAAGGCTGCGGCTCAACTGTTCTGCCTCCGCTCGAGCGATGTTGATGCGGACCAGCGCACGCTCGAAGCCGTTGCTATCACCCGGCATCCGCACCGGCACGAACGGCCCGCCGCTTGCCGGATGATCGTCGAGGCGAAGTCCGAGATCGGCGAGCACGCCGCGCAATTTGCGCGCTTTATCTTCGTAGCGCTCCTGCATGTGGAACAGCGCAAGCTGCTGGCGCTGATCGACGCGATCGAGCGAGGTGGCGACGTGCGCAAGCTTGGCGGCGATGCCACTCTCTTTGCCGCTCTTGCGGCCGCCTGTCGCCGGATCGCGGTCCAGCGCGGAGCGCCGGTCCCGGCCAGGCGGTAGGCCCATGGAAGAATCCAGGCCGTTGCGTCCGTTCGGACGGATCGCGCCGGTTGCGCCCGGATCGGAAAGTCCTCCGATCGCGGTGGCCCGCGATTCCAGCGTCGATTGGCGGTGCAAAAGATCGTCGAGTTTTTGCTCGAATTGCTCCTGGTCGAGGAGCTGCCGGCTGGTGGTACGGTCGATACGCGCGCGCAACTCGGCGATACGGTCCTCATAGGCATATTGCTGCTCAGCCTGCCGTGTCATCAGCTCCTTGAGGACGTCATCGCGGAAAGCAAAATAAGTTGCGGTGGCAACCGACCAGCCGGCCATGATGACCACGGTGCCTACCGCGATCCAAAACGCGAGTGGTCCGAACCGGATCTGCCGCCCCGCATGCGCGATGGTAATTCCGGCGCTGCGGGTTACCTCCTGCGGCTCGTGGGCAAACCCGGCATAGCGGGTGTTCCACTTTGGCTGCGACGCTGGCGACCCCATTGACCTCCCCGAGGCCGTACTCGACCGGGATGCCATTTGAGATCGGCATGGTTAATTTTCAGGAAATCGGCGCCGGTGCGGCGTTTGCGTCGCGGAAAAACGCACGGCGGTCACGCGAACGAGGGCGGCGAGATCAGAGCGATTCGGCCGCGGCGAGGACCTCTTCGGCATGGCCGGCGACGGAAACCTTGGGCCACACTCGAACGATGCGCTGATCTAGCCCGATCAGGACCGTTGTGCGGACAATGCCAAGAAACTTCCTGCCGTACATCGTTTTTTCGCGCCAAACGCCATACGCCTCCAGCATTCGGTGCATTTCGTCCGAGCCGAGCGCGATGGAAAGACGATGCTTGGCTTTGAACTTGTCTTGCGCCGCTACGGGATCTGCCGAAACGCCAAGAATGTCGGTCTTGGCCTTGGCGAAGGCGCCCTTCAGCCGCGAGAATTCCATGGCTTCCTTGGTGCATCCGGGCGTATCCGCTTTCGGATAGAAATAGAGAACAAGCTTGCGCCCGGCGTAACCGGAAAGCGACGTTGTGCCGCCGCCATCTCGCGGCAGCTCGAAGTCGGGGGCCTTCATGCCTGCCTCAAGCTCACGCGGCATGGCCTTCCTTTCGACGCTTTCAAAGGTTCATTCTCGCCACTCACAATACGTGCGCGGCGCTAGCCGGTCGATGCCCTTCAATCTACCGATTTAGCGCCAGGCACGAGGGGACCCTGACGGGGGATGACTAACCAGTTCAGGCAGCGTGCCTTGCCACCGCGCTGGCGGTCAGTCGTCCGTCTGCGGCGCGTTGTGCGTTTGCCGGGGCTAGAGGGACCGCGCCGTCCCGACGAGCCTTCGCGCCTGTCTCGGCTTTGGGCAATGCTGGCGCGTCATCGCGCCTTGTTCCGGCGCACCGCAATCGGCATCGGAGCTCTCGTCGTCGTCCTTATTGTCGGGTGCGTGGCGCTATGGTGGCGGTTGTCGACGGGGCCGATCCAGCTCGACGTCGTGACGCCATGGCTTGCCTCGGCCATCGAGGAGAATTTCGGCAGCGGCCATCACGTCGAAGTCGGCGGCACGCAAATCGAGCGGACCGAGAACGGTGGCACCGCTGTTCGCATTCGCGACATTGTGGTGCGCGATGCCGACGGCACGGTGGTGGCGAGCGCTCCGAAGGCTGAAGTTCGCGTCTCAGGCATGAGTCTGCTCAGCGGCCACATGCGGGCGGAAAGTCTGAATCTTGTCGGTGCGGAAATGGCGGTGCGGATCGAGCGCGACGGGCAAGTGACCATCTTTGCCGGGGCCGACAAGCACCCGATAGCGACAGCCGCAGTGCCGTCATCGGCTGCTGCCGCTCTTCTTCGTTCCGCGCAACAGAAAGATCGTGTCGAGCCGCCGCCGACGGCCGCCGCGGCGCCCGCGCTGCCGAATGCCCAAGCCTCAGCGCAGCCGGCGCACCGCGCGCGCGACGTGGTTGCTGCGCTGCTTTCATGGATTGACGGTATCGGCGAGACCGGCCTTGACGGTCACGATCTCGGCGAACTGGGCCTCAAGAACGGCAACCTGACCGTTGACGACGAGCGGACCGGCAAGCATTGGGCGTTCCGGGACATCAACCTCAGCGCAGAGCGGGCGCATGGTGGCGTCGAGGTCTCGGTCGGCTCCGACAATCCAACGCGGCCGTGGACGCTGGCCGCGACCGTGACGCCGACCCGCCAGGGTTTTCGCAAGTTTCAGCTCGAAGCGCGGAAGGTCTCCATCAGCGATCTAATCCTGGCTTCGCGTCTCGACGATCCGGGCCTGAAAATCGACGCGCCGCTATCGGCGAGCGTCAGCGGCGAGATCGGTCCCGACGGCCTGCCGCAAAACTTGACTGGCCGGGTTGTCGCCGACGCCGGCTTGCTTGGCGATTCGGGTGGTGACGGCGTGGCCATTGATCGCGCCGAGTTCAAGTTCAATTGGGACGCCGGTACCCGGCTGTTGTCGGTGCCGTTGCAAATTCTGTCCGGCGGTGACCGCTTCACGCTGATGGCTCGCGTGGAAGCGCCCCAGCAACCCTCAGGCGTCTGGTCGTTCAGCATCGGCGGCGGCGCTATTGTTCTCGCCGGGTCCGACGCGGCAAGTGAGCCGCTGGTGCTCAATCGGATCGCCGTGAGCGGCCGCTATGACGCGGCGAAAGAGCGACTGGTCGTCGAAGAAGGCGATATGGGCAACACCAATGTCGGCGTTGCATGGTCGGGGACGCTCGATTGGTCAAGCGGTGTCCCGCGGCTTGCCGCCGGTTTTGCCGGCACGCGAATGCCGGTCGATGCCCTCAAGCGCATGTGGCCGATCTTCATCGTTCCCAAAGTGCGCGACTGGTTCAACGAGCATCTTCTGAGCGGCTCGGTCGAACGCATTGTCATCGCCGTAAATTCGCCAGTGGACAATTTGAAACCCGAGGGACCGCCCGTTCCCGATGACGGATTCTCCATCGACGCATTGGCGACGGGCTGCGTGATCCGGCCCGTCGACGGGCTGCCGCCGTTGCGCGAGGCCGACCTCAACATCCATGTCGTTGGCCGTGACGCAGCGGTGTCGATCGGCAAAGCGGTCGCCGACTTACCTTCGGGCCGCAAGCTCAATATCTCCGCCGGCGTGTTTGAAGTTCCTGATACCGCGCCGCAGGCGCCGCCCTCGCACATTCATTTCAAGCTCGACGGTCCGGTGCCAGCGGCAGCCGAGCTGTTGCGCATGGATCGCTTGCGCGACTTTGCCGACGGACCTTTTGACCCGGCGGTCATGCGCGGAAACCTGAGCGCGACCGTCAGTCTTGGCATGCCGCTCCGTGCCGATCCGCCGCCGGGCTCGACCACTTTCGCCATCGGTGTTGAGGCGACCAACTTCTCCGCCGATCACATGATCATGGGGCAGAAAGTTGATGCGGCGCTGTTGAAGGCGACTGCCACCCCGCAAGGCTTTCAGCTCAAGGGTGATGTGAAAATCGGCGGCACACCCGCCAACCTCGAATATCGTAAAGCGCGCGGCGATACCGACGCCGAAATTCACCTCAACGGCGTGCTCGACGATGCCGCGCGCGCCAATCTCGGCTTCGATCTCGGCGAGACGGTCAGCGGTTCGGTTCCGATCCGTATTTCCGGTCGTGTCGCCTCTACGTCGGATCGCGAGGGCCGCTTCAATGTCGAGGCCGATCTCACGCCGGCGCAAATTGACGGGCTGCTGCCAGGCTGGACCAAGCCTACCGGGAAACCGGCCCGCGCCACGTTTGCGCTGACCACCAAGCCGCAGGGGAGCCGCATCGAAGATCTGGTGATCGAGGGTTCGGGCGGCGGCGTTAAGGGAACGATCGATTTCGACGGTTCGGGCGCGGTGCAGTCGGCATATTTTCCGAACTACGGTTTTTCCGACGGCGATCACGCCAATCTTCGAATTGAGCACGCGGCCGATGGGGCGCTGCGCGTGACCATGCGCGGTGAAGTCTACGATGGGCGCGGTTTCATCAAAACCACTACCGGCGCTGCGTCGTCGAACCCGAACAGCAAGCGCCGCGTCGCCGACGTCGACCTTGAAATGAAGCTTGGCGCCATCGTCGGTTTCAACGGCGAAGCTTTGCGCAGCCTCGATCTGAAAATGTCGCGCCGCGCGGGTGAAATACGCAGCTTCGGGCTGAACGCCAAAATCGGCCGCGATGCAACGCTTACCGGCGATCTGCGCGGCCGCTCCACCGGCCGGCCGCTGATTTATCTGGAAAGCACCGATGCCGGCGCGTTTTTCCGGTTCACCGACGTCTATTCGCGCATGACCGGCGGGCAGGTGGAAGTGGCGATGGAAACCCAGTCAGGCGACAATCCCGCCCAGCAGGGCGCGCTCAACGTGCGCAATTTCGCCGTCCACGACGAGGCCCAACTGGAGCGGGCGGCCAGCTCCAACGGCAAGGACACCCGCCGCAACGCCATCGATTTTTCCAATATGCGCGTCGAATTCACCCGCATGCCCGGTCGCGTGGCGCTTCGTGATGGTGTCGTGCGCGGGCCGCTGTTGGGCGGCACGATCGACGGCGTGGTCGACTACACCCATGATGATGTCCACCTGCGCGGCACGCTCGTCCCGCTGTACGGTCCGAACAACCTGTTGGGGCAACTGCCGCTGCTCGGCCTGTTTCTTGGCGGCGAGAAGGAAGGGCTTGTCGGTATCACCTATGAAGTGGTCGGCCGGCCGGGCGCGCCGGTCCTGCGCATCAACCCCATTTCGGCGCTGGCTCCGGGATTGTTGCGCAAGGTGTTCGAATTTCCCGCCCAGGACAGCGGCAACAGCACGACGACTATCGAGCGTGTGCACTGAACGTGATTAGACCGGCCTGAGCAATACGTGGCGTTTGCGGCCAAGCGATAGTTTAATCACGCCATGCGGCGTCAGATTTTTCGGCGTCAACATCATGTTTTCATCGGCGACGACCACATCGTTGACCCGCAAGCCGCCGTTTCTGATTTGACGGCGCGCTTCGCCCTTCGACGTGACGAGACGCAACAAGACATATGCATCGAGAACACTTAAGCCCCGCTCAAGGTCGGCCTGTGCGACTTCTTCGGTCGGCAGGGATCCGGCAAGCTTGCCTTCTTCGAATGTCGTGCGCGCTGTCTCGGCTGCAAGCTCGGCGGCTTTGCGGCCGTGCACCAGCGCGGTCGCCTCGGTCGCAAGGATTTTCTTAGCCTCGTTGATTTCGGCGTCTTTGAGCGCTGAGAGGCGCTCGATCTCCGTCACCGGCAAGATCGTAAATAGCTTGAGAAACCGGACGACGTCGGCATCCTCGCTGTTGCGCCAATATTGCCAATAGTCGTACGGGCTCACCAAATCCGCATTGAGCCACACCGCGCCGGCGGCGGTCTTGCCCATCTTGGCGCCGGAAGAGGTGGTGATCAGCGGCGCGGTGAGCGCGAAGAACTGCGCGTTGTTGAGCCTGCGGCCGAGATCGATGCCGTTGACGATGTTGCCCCATTGATCGGAGCCACCCATTTGCAGCACGCACCCGTAGCGCCGGTTGAGCTCGACGAAATCGTAAGCCTGCAGGATCATGTAATTGAATTCGAGAAACGACATTTCCTGCTGCCGCTCGAGCCGCAGCTTCACCGAATCGAACGCGAGCATGCGATTGATGGAAAAATGCCGGCCGACGTCGCGCAGGAAATCAATGTAGTTGAGGGTGTTGAGCCAATCGGCGTTGTTGGCCATGACCGCATTGCCGCCGGCATCTTCGAATTTCAGGAAGCTCGCGAAGATGGCGCGAATGCTTTTGAGGTTGTCCTCGATCGCCGCGTCGGTGAGGAGCCGGCGACTTTCGTCCTTGCCAGACGGATCGCCGACGCGCGTCGTGCCGCCGCCCATCAGCGCAATCGGACGATGGCCGGTCTGCTGCAGCCAGTAGAGCAGCATGATCGGCAACAACGAGCCGACATGCAGCGATGCCGCAGTGCAATCGAAACCAATATAGGCGGTGATCGCCGACGAGCGCGCCAGTGCATCGAGCGCGTCGGGCTCGGAGAGCTGATGAATGAAGCCGCGTTCGGAAAGAACGTGCAAAAAATCAGACTTATAGGTGCTCATCGCGTTCCAGTGAGCTGGCACCGCCGCCGCGTGCCATGAGGCTGCCTCAGCAACACGGTAAACAGTCGCCGGCGCTGGTGTAACAGGTTCAATAACCGTTTCAACCGTAGAACTTCGAGCATGCCGCCGGATTTGCCATTACCCCAGGACTCAAGATCGCACGCAACGTCGGTTCCGGCGCTCGCGATCGGGCTGATGAGTGGGACATCGCAGGATGGCGTCGACGTCGCGCTGATCGAGACCGACGGCGAAGTCATCGCCCGTTTCGGCCCGACGGCTTACCGCACCTACTCGAAAAAGGAGCGCGCGCAGCTGCGCAGCGCGACCGCCGCCGCGGCGAACATGACCGACCGCGCGTCGCGGCCGGCGGCGCTGGCGGCTGCCGAGACGATCGTCAACGACACCCACGCCGAGGCGGTCGAAACATTCCTCGCCGCCAATGGCATAAAACCGGCGGACGTCACGGTCATCGGTTTCCACGGCCAAACAGTGCTGCACCGCCCGCAGCGCCGTCTTACCGTGCAACTCGGCGATGGAACGGCTCTCGCGGCGCGGCTCGGCATTCCGGTGGTATATGATTTTCGTGCCGCTGACATCGAGGCCGGCGGGGAGGGTGCACCGGTGGCGCCGGTTTTTCATCGCGCGCTGGTGGCGACGCTTGGCCGGGAATTGCCGGTCGCCGTGCTCAACATCGGCGGTGTGGCCAACCTCACCTACATCGACGGTGACGGTTTGATCGCATGCGACACCGGGCCGGGGAATGCGCTGCTCGACGATTTCCTGCGCGTGCGCACCGGGCAGCTCCTCGACACCGATGGCCGCATTGCCGCGGCGGGACGCCCGGACGAAACCGCCATCGCGAAATTCCTGGCGCATTCCTACTTTGCCAGGCCGCTGCCGAAATCGCTCGACCGCAACGAGTTTCGCCGTGCGGCAGGCGCGGTGCTCAACAGCAGTTCAGGCATCGAAGCCGGCGCCGCAACGCTGACCGCGCTCACCGCGGCCGCCGTGGCGCGTGTCGTGCCGCTGTTGCCCTTGCCGCCAAAGACCTGGATTGTTGCCGGCGGAGGCACGCGAAACCCGACGCTCATGCGGATGCTGGGCGAGCGATTGGCGCCGGCGCAGGTCGAAAGCGCGGATGCAACAGGATGGTCCGTCGATTCCCTCGAAGCGCAGGCCGTTGCATATCTCGCGGTCCGCAGCCTGCGCCGCCTTCCGATCACATTTCCGGGCACAACCGGGGTAAGTGAGCCGATGACGGGCGGAGTTCTGGCGAACCCTCAAGGGGAACGCGGGCGTTAACGGTTAACGGCGGAAGCTTTTCGTGCGGCGCTTAAGCACAACGCGACAATTGCGTTGCCGCCGGGCGCGCTTTCTTCAAGAACTTGCCGGGCACCGCGCCAAAGTGACGCGCGTGCCTTTGCAGGGGCGCCTCTTTTGACGCTGTCGCACGATTTTGCGCCGCAATTCGCGCTGCCGCGCGCCGAACAGTCGGCCTCGGCGCGCGCTTTCGGCAAAGTGTCGCGGTTTCTGGCGCGAAGGATCGCCAGCAAAAAGCTTCCGCTTAACAACGTGAGACCGCTGATCAGCTTCAGCTTCGACGATGTGCCGGAGTCGGCCTGCACGACCGGCGCCGCACTGCTCGAGGAACACCGGACGCGGGGTACGTATTACATTTCAGGCGGAGGCTGCGGCACCGCAGGCTATTGCGGCCGTCTGGCCGGCGTAGACACACTGAAAACGCTCGCCGCAAAAGGTCATGAGATCGGTTGCCATACCTATTCGCACATCGCGGTTGCGCGCGTCGGACGGCAGGCGCTCGCCGCCGAACTCTCGCGCAACAATATTTTTCTGCAAGATATTCAAAAGCGCCGCGGGCCTTACAACTTCGCCTATCCCTATGGTGAGTACTCGCTGGGCACGAAGCTAAATCTGCAAGGCATGTTCGATTCATGCCGATCGCTGCGGCCCGGAGTAAACGCCGGCCGTGCCGATCTTGGCGCGCTGAAATCCTGGGAATTGCAGAATGTCTCGGTTGACCGGCGCGGCATCGCCGCGATCATTGCGGAAACGGTGCGCTGCAATGGCTGGCTTATTTTTGCCTGCCATGACGTTGCGGCCGAACCGAGCCGTTTCGGCGTCACGCCGGATCTGTTCACTTTTGCCCTGAAGACGGCGCGCGACGCGGGCTGCCAACTCGCGAACGTGCGCGACGCGCTTCTGATCCTGCGCGGCCGCGTGGTTTATCCCGGCAGCGAAGATTTGGGCTAGCGCGGGGCTATCACCAGGCGCGCAAAAGTTTGCGAAGACCGATGCGGCGAGCTACGCGCGTTTCAAGTTATTCGCCTTCGCGCTCTGTATCGCCTGCCAGACCTTGCTCGGCGTCGCCGGCATATCGATGCTGTCGATGCCGAACTGACCGAGCGCATCAATGATCGCGTTGATGACGACCGGAGGCGCCCCGATGGTGCCGGATTCGCCGATGCCCTTCACGCCGATCGGATTGGTCTTGCAGCGGACTTCTTCCAGCGCGATCTCGAAATTCGGCAGCATGTTTGCCCGCGGCATCGCGTAATCCATGAAGCTGCCGGTGACGAGCTGCGCCGACGACGGATCGTAGACGGCATGCTCGTAAAGTGCCTGCCCGATACCTTGAGCGACGCCGCCATGCTGCTGGCCGTTGACGATCAACGGATTGAGCACTTGTCCGAGATCGTCGACCATCACGTAGCGGTCGACCGAAACCTCGCCGGTTTCGGGGTCAATTTCGACCTCGACCGCATGCGCGCCATTCGGGTGACTGGGCGGTTCAGGCGAGTGGCTTCCGGAGCCTTCGAGCCCGATGCCGAATTGAGTCATCGGCCCCATCGGGGCGAATGATGCTTTGGCTACTTCGACGAGCGGAATTGCCTTGTCGGTGCCGGCGACCGTGAAATTACCGTCCTTGAATTCGAGGTCGCCTGCGTCCGCTTCCAGCATTGCGGCCGCCATCGATTTTGCCTTGTCGATGATCGCATCTGCCGCGCGCTTGAGCGCACTGCCTCCGACCACCGCACTGCGCGCGCCGTAGGTACCCCGGCCGAATGGCACCTGGGCGGTGTCACCCTGGACATAGCGAATCTTCTCGAACGGCACGCCAAGGAATTCATGGACGAGTTGCGCGAACACCGTCGCGTGCCCCTGGCCATGCGAGTGCGTGCCGCCCAATACCGTGACGGTGCCGCCGGGATCGAAGCGGATATCCATGCGGTCGTTGAAGATGCCGCCGAACTCGATGTAGTAGCAGACCGATCGGCCGCGGAGCTTGCCGGCTTTTTCCGAGGCCGTTTTGCGCTTCGCGTATCCCTTCCAGTCCACCATATCCATGCACAGGTCGAGCAAGCGTACGAACTCGCCGGAATCGTAGCTGAACCAGGTGGGCGTGTTGTACGGGAATTTGTCAGGAGCGATGAGATTGACGCGGCGGATCTCCGCCACATCCATGCCGATCTGCTTCGCCGCATACTCGATCAGGCGCTCGGTGAAATAGGCGGCTTCCGGACGCCCGGCCCCGCGATAGGGACCGGCCTGCGCCGTGTTGGTGAACAAGCCTTTGCACATGACGTGAATCGTCTGCACGTCATAGGCTTCCGGAATGAAGCGCATCGAAAAGAGCCCGCTCACCATGCCTGGGCCGACGAAATAGGCGCCGACCTGGAATAGCGCCTGCGACCGGATTGCCAGGATTTTTCCCTTCTCGTCGAGCGCGAGCTCGCCGTAGCTGACAAGATCGCGGCCGGTATGATCCGTCATCATCGCTTCGGAGCGCGTCGCAACCCACTTCACGGGGCGACCGAGCTTCTTTGATGCCCACAGCACCAGCCCGTCGTCCGGGAACGCGCCGCCCTTGAGGCCGAAACCGCCGCCGACGTCGGGCGACACCACGCGTAACTGATTTTCGGAGATATGGAGGATGTGCGAGAGTTCGCTTCGCGCGCCATGGGGATTTTGCGACGAGGTGTACAGCGTGTAGCTGTCCTCGGCCTCGTTGTAGTCGCCGATCGCGGTGCGCGGCTCCATCGAGACCGGCGCCAGCCGGTTGTTCTCGATGCGCAGCTTGATGTGATGCTTGGCCTTGGCGAACGCCGCATCGGTCGCGGCTTGATCGCCGATCATCAGTTGAAACGCGACATTGCCGTTTGGATTGTCGTCCCACACTTTCGGCGCGCCGTCCTTGGCAGCGTCTTCCAGCATCGCCACCGCCGGCAACGGCTCGTAATCCACCTCGACCAGCTCGGCCGCATCGCGCGCCTGCGCGCGGGTTTCAGCGACCACGAAGGCTACTCGGTCGCCGACGAAGCGGGCCTTGTCGGATTGCAGAAGCTGCTGGTGAATGCGATGCCCTTTCGGGGCACCGAGATCCTCCGGCATCATGGCGGCCGTGAATCCAGCCAGGTGATCGTGCGCAACGTCGGCGCCGGTCAGCACCAGGAGCACCCCGGGCGCCGCCTTCGCTTTCGATTTATCGACGTTCTTGATGCGCGCATGCGCGTGCGGCGAAAGCACATTGACGCCATGGCACATGCCGGGAAGGGTGATGTCGTCGACGTAACGGCCCTTGCCGGTAAGGAAGCGTTGATCTTCCACGCGACGCACCGCCTGTCCAATTCCAAACTTGACCATTTGACGAAGCCCTCACCGTGTTGAAGCTCGCGCCCGAGCAGCGTGTTCGCGCGGCCGACGCCGACGCGATCGGCATTAAATCCAACGGCAATCCTGACGGACGCACGTTATTACTAAACCGCCCGGCACAATAGCCGCCAGAGAGGCAAAGCACTACTAGTTGCCCGCCCCGAAAAGTGCCGGATTTCCGGCGGTTCGGCGGCCGTCCGGCGCCTCCTGTCAGGCACTCACGGCCGCCCGGCGGCGGCAACCGCGCCCGGCCCGGGAATCGCCGCGGGCGGGCAGATGCCGGCGATGATCATCCCGAGAACTTCGTCAGTAGTCACATCATTGGTGCGGACGGTCCCGACAATGCGGCCGTTCTTCATCACGCATATCCGGTCGGCGAGATCAAAGACGTCGTGAATGTCGTGGCTGATCAGAAATATGCCGATGCCGGCCGCCTTGAGCTGTCGCACCAGGTCGCCGACCTGCGCGGTTTCCTGCGGGCCGAGCGCGGCTGTGGGCTCGTCCATAACCAAAATCTGGGCATTGAACAGAATGGCCCGCGCAATGGCGACTGACTGGCGCTGGCCGCCGGACAGCGCCTTAACCGGATCCTTAAAGCGCGCAAAGTACGGGTTGAGGCGGCCCATGACTTCGCGCGCTTCGGATTCCATGGCGATGTCGTCCAGCGTTCCCCATTTAGTGCGCAGCTCGCGGCCGAGAAAAAGATTGGCTGCGGTGTCGATGTTATCGGCGAGCGCCAGCGTCTGGTAGATGGTCTCGATGCCATAGTGCTTGGCATCGCGCGGATTGGCGATGTCGGCTTCGGCGCCGCGAATGCGAATGCTGCCGGAATCGCGGAGATAGGCGCCGGAGAGAATCTTGATCAGGGTCGACTTGCCGGCGCCGTTATGGCCGACCAGCGCCACCACCTCGCCGGCGTGAAGATCGATCGACGCGCGTTCAACCGCCCGCAGTCCGCCAAATGAAAGCGAGATGTCGCGCATTTCGACCAGAGGGATCGTGGCATCGCTCATTGCCATGAAATCCTCCGCGTGCGCCTCCGGTACAGGGTGTCAATCAGCACTGCGAGCACCAGGACGATACCAACGACGATGTTCTGCAACGGCGTGTCGACGCCGACGAGGACCATTCCCGACTGCAGCGATTGCATCAGAACCGCGCCGAGCATCGCTCCCGCTGCGGTGCCGACACCACCGGCAAGCGACGAGCCGCCGATCACCGCGGCGGCAATCACCAAAAGCTCTGTGAGCGTCCCTTCGGAGTTGGTGGCGGCATTGAGCCGGGCAATCGAAATCGCGCCGCCGATGCCGGCCAGCAGTCCCATGAGCATAAAAAGCTTCATCACCACCCAGCGCGCGTCGACGCCGGCAAGCTCGACCGCCTCGCGGTTGCCGCCGATGGCGTAGACGTAGCGCCCGAAACGGGTGCGGTTCGCAAGGAATGTCATGCCGATGCCGATCGCCATGAGCACCGGCACCGCGATACCGTGGGCGATGACGAGCCCACCGGCCGGGAGCGTGATGTGATTTGCTTCCGCGTAACGGCGGACGCTGCCAATCGGCCACGGATACGCATTGGCGACCGCCACCGCGCCGAGGATGGCAAGACATGCGATGCCGCCGAGGAAGATTTCGGCTGCCATGGGGCGGAGCGGAAACCGGAATTTTTGACGCCGGTGCCGCGCATGAGCCTGCGCGAGCAGAAGCGCGACGCACGCCAGCACGCCGACGGCCCAGCTCCAGCCGGCGCCGATTGACCCCTCGGTCCCGCCGCCCATCAGCCGGAAACGCGCGTCGAGCGGCGCTACCGTTTGGCCGCTCGTCACCCACCAGGCCGCGCCGCGCCACACCAAAAGCCCGCCGAGCGTGACGATAAACGAGGGCAGCCCGAGATAGGCGATCAACGCGCCTTGGAGCGCGCCGATGACGACGCCGAGCGCGAGCCCCGCGCCGAGCGCGAGCACCCATGTGGCGGGATATTCGAAGCCTAAAAGCTTCGGCAGCAAATCGGCCTGGATCACTCCCATGGCCATGCCGAGAAAGCCGAGCGTCGAGCCGATGGAGAGGTCGATGTTGCGGGTAATGATGACGAGCGCCATGCCGGTCGCCATGATGGCGACCGGGGCCGCCTGGACCGACAAATTCCATAAGTTACGCGGCGTGAGAAAAAGTCCGCCGGTCAAAATGTGAAAGGCTATCCAGATCAGGAGCAACGCGCCGATCATGCCGACGAGACGCGTGTCGAGTTCGGTGGCCTTCAAAAAGCGGGCGAGGGGAGGCAAGGTTTTGTTCCGCCTTCACCATTCACGAGCGTAGTCATTGCGAGGGAGCAAAGCGACGAAGCAATCCAGCGTTACGTTTTACCGGATTGCTTCGCTACCGCTCGCGACGACCTCAGACAACCGTTAGCCGCAAACCTTGACGGTGCCCGGCTTCACGCCCTGGCAGACTTCATCTTTCTTGATCCAGCCTGCGTCGATGACGACGCCGAGGTTGTCCCTGGTGATCGGGACCGGCGCCAGGAACAGCGAGTTCATTTCCACTTTCTTTGGGCCACCGGAGAATTTTGCCACGCCCGGCACCTCGGCCATCTTGGCGCCGCCGGCGAGGAGGAGTGCGACCTGCGCTGCCTTTTTGCCGAGCTCGCGGGCGTCCTTCCACACCGATACGGTCTGCGTGCCCAGCGCAATGCGGTTGAGCGCGGCATGATCGCCGTCCTGGCCGGAAACGGGTACGCTTCCGGCCATGCCTTGCGCCGCCAGTGCGGCAATCGCGCCGCCGGCGGTGCCGTCGTTCGAAGCGACCACGGCGTCGACTTTGTTGTTCGCCCTGGTCAGGATTTGCTCCATGTTTTTTTGCGCATTGGCGGGCAGCCATCCATCGGTATAGGCCTCGCCGACGTTCTTGATCTTGCCAGCGGCCAACGCGTCCTTGAGCACTTCAATCTGACCGGAAAATAAAAAGTCGGCGTTCGGGTCGGCGGACGAGCCCTTGATGAATGCGTAATTGCCGACGGGTTTGGCAGCAAAGACTGCGCGCGCCTGCATGCGCCCGACTTCTTTGTTGTCGAAGGTGATGTAGAATGCGTTTGCATTCTCGATCAGCCGATCATAGCCGACGACAGGAATGCCTTCATCGACCGCTTTCTGCACGGCCGGTGCGATGGCGGACGAGTCCTGCGCCAGCACGATCAACGCGTTGGCGCCTTGCGCAATGAGGCTTTCGATGTCCGCCAATTGTTTTTGCGCGGAAGATTGCGCGTCGGCGGAAATGTATTTGCCGCCGGCCGCGGCGATCGCCGCCTTGATCGCAGCTTCGTCGGTCTTCCAGCGTTCTTCCTGAAAGTTCGACCACGATACGCCGACGACTTTGCCCGCTGCATTTGCGATATCGCTCGCTGCCAGCATCAACACGGCCCCGGCGAGCAAAGCCGTTACGAACTTACCCATAGTTTCCTCCCTGCAACCATTGTGATGTTTTGTATCCTTTTATCCTGCCGCGGGGCGGCGCGGGAGGGGGCGGAACCTGATTTGGTTCCGTGCCGGGGCGAAAAAACAGCCAAAGATTTCAGGAGACTATTTCAGGAACAAGCGGAGGAAATGCGCATTGTCTGCACGATAGCATTTTGGAGGAAGAGAATGCGCAAAGTCTTGTTTGCTGCAGCGGCGATCGTTGCCCTGTCAGCCCCGTTTGCGGCTTCGGCTGACGGGGTGACCGTGCGGGACAAGCCCAATGGCAGTGTTGTTATACATGAGCACGCCGGTCCTCCGGGTCCGGCCGGTGACACTGTGGTCCGCGAACATCCGAATGGTTCGGTGGTGGTTAGAGACCACATTTACAATCGCGCGCCGCCTGGCGTCGTCATTCGCGAGCATACCGGCCCGCGCGGCGACGGCGTGACGATCAGAGAGCGGTAATTTCGCGTATTGTTAGCAGAGAAAATGGGCTCGGCATCGGCCGGGCCCGTTTTTCATGCCGCGGTCGTAGTGCGTCCGCCCTTGGTGCCGAGGCGCTTGTCAAGATAACCACTGATCGACGTCATCAGCGTGTCGATCTTGCCGTCGAAGAAGTGGTTGGCGCCAGGTATAACCTTCTGCTCGATCACAATGCCCTTTTGAGTTTTTAGTTTCTCGACCAGCGTCGTGACGTCGCGATGCGGCACCACCGCATCCTTGTCGCCGTGGATGATCAGGCCAGACGACGGGCAGGGCGCGAGGAACGAGAAATCATAAAGATTGGCGGGCGGCGCGATCGAGATAAATCCTTCGATTTCCGGCCGGCGCATAAGGAGCTGCATTCCGATCCAGGCGCCGAAGGAAAAGCCGGCAATCCAGCAACTGCGTGCCTCGGGATTGACGGTTTGCGCCCAATCGAGCGCGGCGGCAGCGTCCGACAATTCGCCAATGCCGTGATCGAAACCGCCCTGGCTTCTTCCGACGCCGCGGAAGTTGAAGCGCAGCGCGGAAAAGTTCCGGTGCACAAAGGCATAGTAGAGCTGGTAGACGATCTGGTGGTTCATCGTGCCGCCGAACTGCGGGTGCGGATGCAGCACAATGCCGATCGGCGCGTTTTTTTGCCGCGCGGGGTGGTAGCGGCCCTCGATGCGGCCTCCGGGCCCGGTAAAGATAACTTCCGGCATATGTCTCGACCTTTGATCTAGCCTGCGAGGACGCGGTGGACGCGGGCGCTTGACGGGCCCGGCACGCATACGTAAGTGGTTAAAAACATTCAGATTTGCAACTGGCCGCCGAGGTGGCGCCAGGCTGATCGCCTGCCGCGACTTCTAACACAGGGCCGGGGGCAAAAAGCAAGCATAAGCAGCATGGTCCAACGCACGTATCTCGATTGGAATGCGACGGCGCCGTTGCGCGAAGAGGCGCGGCGGGTCTTTGCCGACGCACTTGAGGTGGTGGGCAATCCGTCATCGGTGCATGCCGAGGGGCGGGTGGCGCGGCGTCTCGTCGAACAAGCGCGCGTGCAAGTCGCGGAACTCGTTGGTGCCGAGCCCTCCAACGTAATTTTCACCTCCGGCGGCACCGAAGCGAATGCCCTGGCGCTCGGGCCGCTCATCGAGACTGCGGCTGAGAAGAAGCCGAGGGACGCGTTGTTGATCTCGTCCATCGAGCATCCTTCCGTCCGCACGGGCGGACGTTTTGCGGCAAGCGCGATCACCGAAATTCCGGTCGATCCTGATGGACAGCTCAAGCTTGCGGCGCTCGCCGACGCGTTGGCGAAAATCAGCCGGCCGCTCGTTTCCGTCATGCTCGCCAACAACGAAACCGGCGTCATTGAGCCCATCGCCGAGGCGGCGGCACTCGTTCACGCCGCGCGGGGTGTGTTGCACGTGGACGCGGCGCAGGCGGCGGGGCGCATCGCTTGCGACATCAATGCACTCGGAGCCGATCTCATCACGCTGTCCGCGCATAAGATCGGCGGCCCGAAGGGTGTCGGCGCGCTCATCCGCAGCCGTGATGACATTCATTTTCCCGATCCGCTGATCCGCGGCGGCGGGCAGGAACGTGGCGCGCGCGCCGGCACCGAAAACGTACCCGGCATTGCCGCCTTCGGAGCGGCCGCGGCGGCGATGCGCGCAAAGTTCGCCGAAGAAACAGCCCGGATGTTGCCGTTGCGGGAAAAGCTGGAACAAGGCCTTCGGGCCATCGCGCCGGAAACAGTAATTTTCGGGGCCGAGGCGCCACGGCTGCCCAATACGACGCTTTTTGCCGTCCCTGACGTTAAGGCCGAAACCGCGATTATCGGGCTTGATCTCGAGGGCGTGGCGGTATCTTCCGGCGCTGCCTGTTCGTCCGGAAAAATCCAAACCTCCCATGTACTTGCGGCGATGGGCTGCGCACGTTCGTTAACCCACGCCGCTTTGCGCGTCAGCCTCGGCTGGAGCACCACGGAAGCGGACGTAGAACGATTCCAAAACGCTTGGAGAAAGGTGTACGGTGCATTATCTAAGGGGCTGAAGGACAAGCGCGGTATCGCCGCCTAAGGCGCTGCGCGGATGGCAGAATTAACCGCCGCAAGGCATTTGGGGTTCCCTTAGGACAGAACTTCGAACCATAACCGACAAATCCAACCCGCGGTCCTTGAAACCGTGAGCGGAGGGACGAATGCCGGCAGTGCAAGAGACCGTCGACCAGGTCCGCCGTATCGACGTCGATCAGTATAAGTACGGATTCGAGACGCTGATCGAATCCGAGAAGGCCCCGAAGGGCCTTTCCGAAGACACCGTTCGCTTTATTTCGGCGAAAAAGAATGAGCCGGAGTGGATGCTGGCGTGGCGGCTTGATGCCTTCAAGCGCTGGCTGACCATGCGCGAGCCGAAATGGGCCAAAGTCGATTACAGCCCGATCGACTATCAGGACATTTATTACTACGCCGCGCCGAAGAAGGCGCCGCAATCGCTTGACGAAATCGATCCGGAAATTCTCGCCACCTACGAGAAGCTCGGCATTCCGCTGCGCGAGCGTGAGGCACTCCTCGGTATCCAAAAACCTGCGAATGAGGACGATCCGGATGCGACGCCGGGCGAGGGCGGCTATGGCCGCGTCGCCGTCGACGCCGTGTTCGATTCCGTTTCGGTGGCGACCACGTTCAAGGCGGAACTGGCCAAGTCCGGCGTGCTGTTCATGCCGATCTCGGAAGCGGTCCAGCAACATCCCGACCTGGTAAAGAAATATCTCGGCTCGGTGGTGCCGGTGAGCGACAACTTCTTCGCCACACTCAACTCCGCGGTGTTCTCCGACGGTTCTTTCGTCTATGTGCCGCCGGGCGTGCGCTGCCCCATGGAATTGTCGACCTATTTCCGCATCAATGAGCGCAACACCGGGCAGTTCGAGCGCACGCTAATTATCGCCGATAAGGGCTCGTATGTGAGCTATCTCGAAGGCTGTACCGCCCCGGTGCGCGACGAGAATCAGCTCCATGCCGCGGTGGTCGAACTCGTCGCGCTCGACGACGCCGAAATCAAGTATTCCACTATCCAGAACTGGTATCCGGGCGACGCCAACGGCCGCGGCGGCGTCTTTAACTTCGTCACCAAGCGCGGCGACTGCCGCGGCAAGAACGCCAAGATCTCCTGGACCCAGCTCGAAACCGGCTCGGCCATCACTTGGAAATATCCAAGCTGCATTCTGCGCGGCGACAATTCGCGCGGCGAGTTCTACTCCATCGCCATTTCCAACGGGCACCAGCAGGTCGATTCCGGCACCAAGATGCTGCATCTCGGCAAGAACACGACGAGCCGGATCATCAGTAAGGGCATTGCCGCAGGCCAGTCCAACAATACCTATCGCGGGCTTGTCACTGCGCATCGCCGCGCGACCGGCGCGCGCAATTTCACCAATTGCGATTCACTTCTGATTGGCAATCGCTGCGGCGCGCATACCGTGCCTTACATCGAGGCGAAGAATTCTTCGACCGTGTTCGAGCACGAAGCCACCACCTCGAAGATTTCCGAGGAGACGCTGTTCTACTGCCGGCAGCGCGGGCTTTCGGCGGAGGAGGCGGTGGCGCTCGTGGTCAATGGATTCGTCAAGGACGTGCTGCAGCAATTGCCGATGGAGTTCGCCGTCGAGGCGCAGAAGCTGATTTCGATCTCGCTGGAAGGCAGTGTTGGCTAAGGGCGAGGCATCGTGACACGGTATTGGTTTAAACCGAAGCGCTACGGCTATGGCGCCACGCCTGTGACCTGGCAGGGCTGGGCGGTAACACTCGCGACTGTGCTGGTAATGGTCGGGGTCAATGTCGGCCTGCGCTTGAACGAGCCGCCCCGCTGGGCGATCGCGGGGATAATCGGTTTCGACGTACTCGCGCTCGCATTTCTCTTCGTCGTCTGCCGCCGCAAGACTGAAGGCGAGTGGCATTGGCGCTGGGGCGATCGGTAAACATACAATTCTTGTGTTTGGAGCTTGTTTTCGGATGCCGTTATTGGAAGTCAAAAACCTGCACGTCGAGATTGACGGCAGGGAAATTCTCAAAGGCCTTAACCTCACCATCAACGCCGGCGAGGTCCACGCCATCATGGGCCCGAACGGCTCGGGCAAGTCCACGCTCGCTTACGTGCTCGCCGGCAAGGACGGCTATGCGCCTACGGCCGGCGAGGTTTTGCTCGACGGCAAGAACATTTTCGAGATGTCGACCGACGAACGCGCGGCGGCTGGCCTCTTCCTCGCCTTCCAGTATCCGCTGGAAATCCCGGGTGTCGCCACCATGACGTTCCTGCGCACCGCGCTGAATGCGCAGAGAAAGAAACGCGGCGAAGCGGAGCTGTCAACGCCGGAATTCCTGAAGAGGGTCCGTCACGTTGCCAAGGAACTCGGCATCGGCCAGGACATGCTGCGGCGCGGCGTTAATGTTGGTTTTTCCGGTGGCGAGAAGAAGCGCAACGAGATCCTGCAAATGGCACTCCTTGAGCCGCGGCTCGCAGTGCTCGACGAGACCGACTCTGGCCTCGACATTGACGCCCTGAAGGTGGTTTCCGACGGGGTCAACCGCCTGCGCGGTCCGACCCGCTCGTTTGTTGTCATCACGCACTACCAGCGGCTGCTCAGCTACATCGTACCAGACGTGGTGCACGTTCTCTCGCGCGGCCGCATTGTCAAAACCGGCGGCAAGGATTTGGCGCTTGAACTCGAGGCGCGCGGTTACGCCGAATATCAGGAAGAAGTGGCGGCATAAGTCCGCTCAACGGCGATATGAACGTTATGGCCGAAGTGAAAGTCATAAAGACAGCCGCCGAGACGGCGCTGGCGCAGGAGTTTGCACAGGCGCGCACACGGCTCCCGGGCGCCGGCGCGATTGCTGAAGCGCGTTCGGCCGCCTTCGATCTGTTTTCTCGTGAAGGGCTGCCGCACCGCCGCGTCGAGGACTGGAAATACACTGACTTGCGTGCGCTGATGCGCGAAGCAAAGCCGCTTGCGGGACCGCCGGATGCGGCCGCCAAAGCGCGCGAGAAAACGGCAGGCCGTTGGCTTGGCGATGTCGAAACCCGCCGCCTTGTATTTGTCGATGGCGCCTTTGTCGCGGAATTGTCCGACATTGCGGCGCTGGAAGCGGGTTTGACCATCGGTTCGCTCGCCGACGCCCTTGCCGGCAACGATCCGGCAGTTTCGAAGTATCTCGGTAAGCTTGCCGCCCCGGACAACGTGGCAGTTGCGCTCAACACCGCGCTGATGGGCGACGGCGCGGTGATCCGCGTCGCCGCAAACTCGACCATCAAGCGCCCGCTGCATCTGCTGTTTATCGCTTCCGGAAAGCCGAATGCAGACTTCGTCCGCTCGCTGGTCGTTGTCGAGCGCGGCGCGCGCGCCATGTTGATCGAGAGTTACGAAGGCGAGGGCGGCGACTATCAAGTCAACGCGGCGCTGGAATTGTTCATCGCTGACGAGGCTCACGTCGATCACGTCAAGATCGTCAGTGAAGGCAAAGATGCGCTGCACGTCTCGACGCTTGCGGTTGCGATCGGGGCCAAGGCGCGCTTCAACGCGTTTAACTTCGTCATCGGCGGCGCGGTAGTTCGCAACCAGTTGTTCCTCAATTTTGACGGCGAAAACACCGTCGCCAACATTCGGGGCGCCACTCTGATCAGGGGACGCCAGCACGCCGATACTACGCTCGTGGCCCAGCACGGCGCGCCCGGCTGCCAGAGCCGCGAGGTGTTCAAGTCGGTGCTCGACGACGAGGCCCACGGCGTGTTCCAGGGTCGGATCATCGTGCGGTCCGGAGCGCAGCAAACCGACGCCAAGATGATGACGCGGGCACTGCTTCTCTCCGAGCAAGCGGAGGCCGATCACAAGCCAGAGCTCGAAATTTTCGCCGACGACGTGCAATGCGGCCACGGTGCGACCGCGGGCGCGATCGATGAAGACCTGAAATTCTATCTGATGGCGCGCGGCATTCCGCCGGCCGAGGCCGAGGCGCTGCTGATCCAGGCGTTTCTCGGCGAGGCCGTCGAAGGCATTGAGCATGCCGGATTGCGCGAGGCGCTGATGGACGAGGTCGCGGCGTGGCTCAAGGCGCGAAGTGCTCGTGAGGCGGCCGCATGAACGACGCGGCGACCAACGGCGCCTACGACGTCAACCGCATCCGCGCGGATTTTCCGATCCTCGCCACGCAGGTTTACGGCAAGCCGCTCGTCTATCTCGACAACGCCGCCTCGGCGCAAAAGCCCAAGGTGGTGCTCGACCGCTTGCATGAAGCGTACACGACGCAATACGCCAACGTGCATCGCGGGCTGCACTATCTCGCCAATGAGGCGACCGAGGCTTACGAGGGCGCGCGGGAAAAGGTGGCGGCATTCCTCAATGCCGGCCGCAAGGAAGAGATCATTTTCACCCGCAACGCCACCGAGGCCATCAACCTCGTCGCCTATATTTTCGGCCGCGAACGCATCAAGCCCGGCGACGAGATCGTGCTCTCCATCATGGAGCACCATTCCAATATCGTGCCGTGGCATTTTCTGCGCGAGCGGCAAGGCGCCGTCATCAAATGGGCGCCGGTCGACGACGACGGCAACTTCCTGATCGACAAATTCGAAAAGCTCATCGGCCCGCGCACCAAGATGGTGGCCGTCACCCACATGTCGAACATGCTGGGCACGCTGGTTCCGGTCAAAGAGATCACGCGCATCGCTCACGCCCACGGCGTGCCGGTTTTGATCGACGGTGCGCAGGCTGCGGTACATTGCGACATCGACGTCCGCGACATCGACTGCGATTTCTATGCCTTCACCGGCCACAAGCTCTACGGGCCGACCGGCATTGGCGCCCTGTATGGCAAATACGAGCACCTCGCCGCCATGCCGCCGTTCAACGGCGGCGGTGAGATGATCCGCGAGGTGTTTCAGGACCGCATTACCTACGGCGATCCGCCGCACAAGTTCGAAGCCGGCACACCGGCGATCGTGCAGGCGATCGGACTAGGCGCCGCGATTGACTACGTCGCGTCGGTCGGCAAACCGCGGATCAGAAGCCACGAAGCGGGGCTGACGCGGTACGCGCAGGATCGGTTGCGGGAGATCAATTCGCTGCGGATTTTCGGCACCGCCAAGGATAAAGGGCCGATTATTTCATTCGAGATAAAGGGCGCGCACCCGCACGATGTGGCGACCATCATCGACCGGTCCGGCGTCGCGGTACGCGCCGGCACCCATTGTGTCATGCCGCTGTTGACGCGCTTTGGGATCACAGCTTCCTGCCGCGCGTCGTTTGCGATGTACAATACTCGCGACGAGGTCGACCTTCTGGCGCAAGCCTTGATCAAAGCGCAGGACATTTTCGCATGAGTGACGAGACCAAACCCGCAACGACTGAAACAGGGGCCGCTGCCGTGCCGGCCGAAGCCCGGCCTGAGGCGCCTGCCCCCGGAAGCGTTGCGGAAGCGACCGCTGTTGCACACGGTTCGGCCATTCCGCCCGACGAGCTCGCGCGCTTGACCGACGAGATCGTGACCGCGCTAAAGACCGTCTACGATCCGGAAATTCCGGCCGATATCTACGAGCTCGGCCTGATCTATAACGTCGACGTAGACGACGACCGCGCTGTGAAAATCAAAATGACGCTGACGACGCCGAACTGCCCGGCGGCGGCCGATCTGCCGGGGGAGGTCGAGAACGCAGTGGCGAGCGTACCGGGCGTACGCGAGGCCAAGGTCGATATCGTGTGGGATCCGCCGTGGGACCCGAGTCGGATGTCGGACGAGGCGCGCGCAGTGCTCAACATGTGGTGAGGGCCGCCCGCGAGTTGCGCCCGGGCTGGCCGCGCATTACATCGAGGAAGTGCGATTGTTAAGCGTTTCGAGCTAAAACAATTCGCAACTGGAACGAGGACGTGGAAATGGCGACTGTCCGGCCGAGACCTCAGGTGATGCGGCTCACTGATGCCGCCGCCGACCGCATCAAGGCGGTGATGGCGAATGCCGACAAGCCGATCGCCGCGGTTCGTGTCGGCGTCAAGAACGGCGGCTGTGCCGGCATGAGTTATTTCATGGAGTACGCCGACGCGGCCAATCCTCTCGACGAAGTGATCGAAGACAAAGGCGTCCGCATTCTCGTCGATCCCAAGGCAGTGCTGTTTTTGCTCGGCACCGAGATGGACTACAAGATCGACAAGCTCTCGGCGCAATTTACCTTCAATAACCCGAACCAGACTGCGGCCTGCGGTTGCGGCGAATCGGTGCAGATCGAGCCGGCGACAGGCGTCGAAGCCCACGCCTGACGTTTCATCCGCGTCTCAAACTTTGCGTTAACAGAGAGCTGAAGTCCGCGAGCGTGGCGCACAAAACCCGCGCCGTTCACTCTATCTCTTAAGCCTTCGCCGGCAACGGGCGCAGCAGGAAGGCCGGCAGGTGTGAAGTGTCACCTTCGTCGGCGGCCGCGCGGCTTGATCTTGCCGGCTGCGGTGGACGTTGCGGTATCCGCGCGATCGAGGCCGAAGCCTGCGGACGAGGGGCTTTTCCCCGGCGGTTGGAGCGATCGCGCTCGCGGCGATGTTGCGGCGGGTTTGACGGGCGCGGCGAAGCCGCTTCCGCCTTGGGCTCCACAGCCGCACCAGGCGTTTCGCCCATCCAGGCGATGCGCGCGCCGATCAGCTTCTCAATCGCAGCGACAGCTTTTTGGTCATCGCCGCCAGCGACAAGAGTGATGGCCGTTCCGGTCCGCCCCGCACGCCCGGTGCGGCCGATGCGGTGCACGTAGTCGTCGGGGTGATGCGGAACATCGAAATTATAGACGTGACTGACTTCGGGAATGTCGAGGCCGCGGGCGGCGACGTCGGATGCCACCAGCAATTCCACTTCGCCTTTGCGGAATTGCTCGAGTGCGGCCATGCGCGCCGGCTGATCCATATCCCCATGCAATGCCTGCACCGAGAAGCCGTGCCGCAACAGCGAGCGGTGGAGCGTTGCCACTTCACGCTTGCGGTTGCAAAAGATGATGGCGTTCTTCAACCCCTCGGCGGAGCGCAGGAGCCCGCGCAGCGTGTCGCGTTTCTCGTGGGGGTCGCGGCCGGATTTGGCCAGAAGCTGCGTGGTGGAAGCGACGGTGGTCGCGGGCCGTGCCACTTCCACACGGACCGGATTGTGCAGGAATTGCTCGGTGATGCGCCGGATCTCCGGAGGCATGGTGGCGGTGAAAAACAGCGTCTGCCGGGTGAACGGCACCAGCTTGCAGATGCGCTCGATATCGGGAATGAAACCCATGTCGAGCATGCGATCGGCTTCGTCGATGACCAGAAGCTCGACGCCCGAGAGCAGAAGCCGGCCGCGTTCGAAGTGGTCGAGCAGGCGGCCCGGCGTGGCGATCAAAACGTCGACGCCGCGCATCAGCTTACTGTCCTGGTCATCGAACGACACGCCGCCGATCAGAAGCGCGACGTTGAGTTTATGGTTGGAGCCGTATTTGGCGAAGCTGTCCTGCACCTGCGCGGCGAGTTCGCGCGTCGGCTCGAGGATCAGCGTGCGCGGCATGCGCGCTCGCGCCCGCCCCTTTTCCAGCATGGTCAGCATCGGCAGCACGAAGGCCGCCGTCTTACCGGTGCCGGTCTGCGCGATGCCGAGCACGTCGCGTCGCGCGAGTACGTGCGGGATGGCTTGATCTTGGATCGGGGTGGGGGCTTTGTAACCGGCCGTAGCTACGGCGGAGAGAACCTTGTCGGATAAACCGAGATGCGAGAAGGGCATGAATCCTCAGGTTGGGGCCCGCGCTGGGCGCGGAAGCTTTGTGTTGCAGGCGGATGACTTTCCAGTCGAATCCGCACCTGCCCTTATTTCGCGGGAACATAGGTGCGAACGGCCGAAAGTCAACCAGTCGACCTTGGGTAAGTTAAAATGATTCCTGTACTTTTCCTGCACGCACGAGAGTTGGCGAATGCCTAAAGCGTCATTTGAAAGCCTGCCGATTGTTCTTGTTCCGGGACTTAACTGCTCGGCGCGCCTGTATGCCGACCAAATACCGGCGTTGTGGCCCTTTGGTCCGGTGATGGTGGCCGATCACACCCGTGACGATAGCATGACGGCCATCGCTACCCACATCCTCGCTGCGGCGCCGCCGCGCTTTGCGCTAGCCGGGCTTTCCATGGGGGGCTACATCGCGCTCGAGATCGTGCGCCAGGCTGCGAAACGCGTGGCGAGACTCGCACTCCTCGATACCGGATCGCGGGCCGAAGTGCCGGCCCAGACGGCAAAGCGTATCCCGTTGATGGAACTCGCCAGGAGCGGTCGCTTCGATGAAGTCCCGGAGCGGCAGTTTCCGGTTTTCGTCCATCGCGACCGCTACGGCGACGAACGGCTGAAAGCTATCGTGCGCCAGATGGCGGAGGAAACCGGGCCGGAAGCTTTTCTGCGCCAGCAAGCTGCCATCATCGGCCGCAAGGATGCGCGTTCCGGCCTTGCCACCATTACCTGTCCGACGCTTGTCTTGGTCGGCGACGGCGACGAGCTCACGCCGCCGTTGTTGTCGGAGGAAATCGCCGCCGGCATTTCCGGCGCGCGGTTGGTCGTCATCCCCGAATGCGGACATTTATCGACGCTGGAGCGGCCGCAAGCGGTGAACGCGGCGCTTGTTGCGTGGATGGCCGAGTGACTCGTCATTGCGAGCCAACAGGTCCGGCCCGAAGTGGCCGGACCGATGACAAGCTCCGCGAAGCAACCCAGACGCACGGTCACTGCTTCGTCACACCGCCGGCATCCGGTCGATGAGCTTGTCCAGCGTGATCGGATAATCGCGTACCCGTATGCCGGTGGCGTTGTAAATCGCGTTGGCGACCGCGGCGCCGACTCCGCAAATGCCGAGCTCGCCGACGCCTTTGGCCTTCATCGGCGATGACATCGGATCGGTCTCGTCGAGGAAAATCACTTCCTGGTGCGGGATGTCGGCATGTACCGGCACTTCATAGCCGGCGAGATCGTGATTGACGAAAAAGCCACGGCGCTTGTCGACCACGAGTTCCTCCATCAGCGCGGCGCCAACGCCCATGGTCATCGCCCCGATCACCTGGCTGCGGGCGGATTTTGGATTGAGGATGCGGCCGGCGGCGCAAACGGCGAGCATGCGCCGCACCCGGATCTCCGCCGTCGCGACGTCGACTCCGACTTCGACGAAATGCGCGCCGAAGGTCGATTGCTGGTACTTTTTGTCGAGGTCGCCGAATTCGATTTTGTCCTCAGCCTCCAGGCCCCGCTCTCCGGCCGCCTCCGCAAGCGGCACGCTGCGATTGCCGGAGTGCACCGTTCCATCGGCAAATATCGCGTCCGCGGAGTTAAAGCCGAGCTTGCGCGCCACTGCATCGCGGAGCTTCACACACGCGGCGTACACTCCCGCCGTCGAGGAGTTGGCTCCGAACTGGCCGCCGGAGCCGGCAGAAACCGGATAAGCGGAATCGCCAAGACGAACCACAACTCGCTCGAGCGGCACGCCCATCATCTCTGCGGCGGTTTGACCGATAATGGTGTAGCTGCCGGTGCCGATGTCGGTCATGTCGGTTTCAACCGTCACCACGCCGCGATTGTCGAGCCGCACCCGCGCGCCCGAGGCCAGGACCAGATTGTTGCGGAACGCCGCCGCGACACCGGTGCCGATCAGGAAGCGCCCTTCGCGTGTCTTGCCGGGTGACGCATTGCGCTTCCTCCAGCCGAAATGCTCGGCGCCGATGCGCAAACATTCCGCGAAGTGACGTTGCGAGAACGGCCGCTTCGGATGCTCGGGATCGACCGCCGTGTCGTTGAGAATGCGAAACTCAATCGGATCGAGTTTCAGCTTTTCGGCCATTTCGTCGACCGCGATTTCGAGCGCCATCATGCCAGGGGCCTCTCCGGGCGCGCGCATGGCGTTGCCTTCCGGCAGGTCGAGCGTGGCGAGCCGCATTGCCGTCATGCGATTGGCGCCGGCGTAAAGAAGGCGCGTTTGGCCGACGGCGGTTTCCGGCCCGCCGTCCGGGAGATCGCCCGACCAGCTTTCGTGGCCAATGGCGGTGATCTTGCCGTCCGGCGATGCGCCAATGCGGATGCGCTGGATGGTCGCCGGCCGGTGCGTGGTGTTGTTGAAGATCAGCGGCCGCGGCAGCGCGACCTTGACCGGCCGCTTGGCCGCGCGGGCGCCGAGTGCCGCGAGCAGGGCATCCGCACGCACCCACAACTTGCCGCCGAAGCCGCCGCCGACGTACGGCGAAATCAGATGGACCTTGTCCTTGGCGATGCCGAGCGTCTTCGCCATGTCGTCGCGGCCCCAGTCGATCATCTGGTTGGACGTCCACACCGTGAGCCGGTCGCCGTCCCACGCGGCGATCGACGCGTGCGGCTCCATCATGGCGTGAGCCTGGTCCGGCGTGCTGTAGGTCTCGTCGAGCTTGACCGGTGCCGCGGCAAACGCGCCGGCGAAATCTCCGGCCGCGGTATCGGCGGGCCCGCCGAAACTCGGCTCGGATTTTTTCGCGGAGCCTTTGGCCGCCGCGAGGTCGAAAGCGCCGCCGGCGGGTACGTAGTCGACGGCAATGAGCATCGCGGCGGCGCGCGCCTCCTCGAATGTCTCCGCAACGACGAGCGCGATCGCCTGGTGGTAGTGCTCGATCTCCGGGCCGCCGAGCAGCTTTGCGGTGTTGCGGTCCGCCTTTTTCAGCTTGCCGGCATTGTCCGCGGTCACGACAGCGAGCACGCCGGGCTCGGCTTTGGCCTTGCTCAGATCCATGCCGGCAATGCGGCCTTTGGCAATCGCCGCGCCAACCACGTACCCGTACGCCTGGTGGGCCACGACATCGTGCCGCTCGTAGGCATAGGGCGCGGTGCCGGTCGTCTTCAGCGGGCCGTCGATGCGGTCGGTGGGATGTCCGATGACTTTGAGCTGATCGATCGGATTATTGGTCGCGGGGGTGTCGAACTTCATGGTTCATGCCCTCGCATCGCTCAAAACCGCGGCGAGCGTGCGCTCGACCAGCGGCAGCTTGAAAGCGTTTTCGTGTGTCGGCGTGGCGCCCGCGAGCAGTCGCTCTGCAACAGCCTTGGCGCCGCGCGGCATTTCCGCTTCGGCGGCCGCAATGCGCCACGGCTTATGTGCAACGCCGCCAAGCGCGGCGCGGCCGGAGCCGTCGCGCTGCACAATGGCGCCGACCGAAACCAGCGCAAACGCGTAGGACGCACGATCGCGTACCTTATGATAGATGTGCTTGCCGCCGACGGGCTTTGGCAGCGTCACTGCGAGGATGAGTTCTCCCGGCGCGAGCACGGTTTCGGTTTCCGGCGTGTCAGCGGGTGCGCGATAGAAATCGGCGATCGGGATCTTGCGGGTCGCACCGTCGGCGCGCACCGTTTCGACCGTTGCGTCGAGCGCCATCATCGCTACCGCCATGTCGCTTGGCTGCGTCGCAATGCAATTTTCGCTGACACCGAGCACCGCGTGCTGGCGACTAAAGCCGCCGATAGCGGCGCAGCCGCTGCCGGGTTGGCGTTTGTTGCACGGTTGGTTGGTGTCGTAGAAATATGGACAGCGTGTCCGTTGCAGCAGATTGCCGGCGGTGGTCGCTTTGTTGCGCAATTGGCCCGAAGCGCCGGCAAGGAGCGCGCGGGAGAGGAGCCCGTAGTTGCGGCGCACGCGCGGATCGGCCGCAAGGTCAGTATTGCGCGCCAGCGCGCCGATACGTAGACCGCCTTCTGCGGTTGCTTCAATGGTATCGAGCTTGAGCCCGTTGACGTCGATGAGATGCGCCGGCGTTTCGATTTCGAGCTTCATCAGGTCGAGAAGATTGGTGCCGCCGGCAATGAATTTGGCGCCGGCAATGCGCGCAGCCGCTGCCGCGGCTTCGGCCGGCGACTGCGCCCGCTCGTAGGTGAAAGGCTTCATCCCTTGCTCCCGGCGACTTCAGTGATCGCGTCCACGATGTTGGAATAGGCGCCGCAGCGGCAGATGTTGCCGCTCATGCGCTCGCGCAGCTCCGCCTCGGCGACCTGCGGGATCGCGTTGAGATCGGCGCTGACGTGGCTCGGAATGCCGGCCTTGATCTCATCGAGCACCGCGACGGCCGAAACGATCTGTCCGGGCGTGCAGTAGCCGCATTGGTAGCCGTCATGTTTGATGAAGGCTTGTTGCAGCGGATGCAGATGGCCGGGCATGCCCAAACCCTCGATTGTGGTTATCGCGTCGCCTTCGTGCATCACCGCGAGCGTCAGGCATGAGTTGATCCGCCGCCCGTTGACCATCACCGTGCAGGCGCCGCATTGGCCGTGATCGCAGCCTTTTTTGCTGCCGGTCAGAAGCAAGTGCTCGCGCAGCGCGTCGAGCAATGTCGTGCGCGTGTCGAGATCGAGGGCGCGGCTTTCGCCGTTCACATTGAAGGAAACCTTGGCCATCAACGGCTCTCCAGGAGTGGCAATTTCGGCGCCGGCAGCATCGCGTGCCGAACTGACGGCCAGAGAGACAGCAGTCCCGACCAGCAGGTCACGCCGGCTTAAACAGGGTTCAACGGGATTCCACATATAGTGTTCCAAACTGATCTTTCCGATCGTCCCTAGTGTTTTCCTTTGACGGGCTCAAGCCATCTGCTGCCTTACTCAACCGTCCACCGGCTGTTGCAGGTGGTCCGGTCAACAGCAGCGCCGCCAAAATCGCGGCGCACAGCACGATGAACGCACTGGCGAGGAATACCGAAGCAACGCCGGTCCGTTCCGCGACTAATCCCAACGCAGGACTGCCTAGTCCGAGCGCCACATCGAGGAACGCGGTGTAGACGCCCATAACGAGACCTCGGCTATGCGGCGGCGCACGATTGACGGCTTCAACACCAAGCGCGGGATAAACCAGCGCATACCCGAAGCCGGTGATTGCAGCACCTCCGCCGGCGACGAGTGGTCCGGGCGCAAGCCAGATGAGCGCGAGGCCGGCGGCCTCGATCAGCACGGTCAGGATGGCGACTCGTGCGCCGCCTAATCTGTCGGGCAAATGGCCGAGGACCAGACGCGTGGCGATCAAGGCAGCCGCGTACGCGGTGAACATCAGCCAGACCGGACTCCATCCTTGTCTGGCGAACAGCAGCGAGCCGAATGTGAGAATTGCGCCGAAACCGATGCTGCTGAGCGCCGCGCCAATTCCCGGCATCCAGACGGCGCTGCGGAATCGCGGGCCGCCGCGCGACCAGCAACAGCGTAGCAAGCGGCGCGATGATGGTCGCCACCGCGACCGCGGCGAAACCGCCGACGCCGTAAAGTGCCGTGCCGATCGGCGCGCCGAGCGCAAGCGCCGCGAACATCGCCGTACCAACCCAGGCGATGACCTTTCCGGCATTTTGAGCGCCAACCAGCGCCAGTCCCCAGCTGACTGCGCTGGTGATGACGAGGCTCTCGGCTGTGCCCAGCGTCGCACGACCGAGCAAAAGAATCGTCACCGAGGTGAGGGGGGCTTGAAGGAAACCCAAAGACAGAAGATAGAGCAGTCCTGCCACAAAGGCGGTTACCAAGCCGCTCGCTACGCCGCGTTTGACGCCCTTGCGGTCCGAATAGTGCCCGGCCCAAACCCGCGACAACAACGACGCCACAAACTGGCTGCCGGTGACGAGGCCGACCGCAAAAGCGCCGAGCCCCAGCCCGTAGCTGACATGCAAGGGAAGAACCGGAAGAGAGAAACCGATGACCAGAAAGGCAACAAAAACCACGGCCATAATCGGCACTAGCGCCGCGAAGACGCCGCTCGGCGCATTCCGAGTTGATGTGGTGGTGAACAGCGCTGACATCGATTTTCGAAGGCTCCAAGCGGGCGTCAGCCGCGATATTGCTCGTCGCTGACTTTTTCGAGCCAATCCACGACTTTGCCGTCGAGACGTTCTTGGATGGCGATATGCGTCATCGCGGTTGTCGGCGAGGCGCCGTGCCAATGCTTTTCGCCCGGCGCAAACCAGACCACGTCGCCCGGCCGGATCTCTTCGACTTGGCCGCTCCAGCGCTGCACGCGGCCGAAGCCTGCGGTCACGATCAGCGTCTGCCCGAGCGGGTGAGTGTGCCAGGCGGTGCGGGCGCCCGGCTCGAACGTTACGCTGCCGCCGGCCGCACGCGCGGGTTCAGACGCCTGGAACAGCGGATCGATGCGAACGGTGCCGGTGAACCAGTCCGCCGGGCCTTTGCCGGAAGGCTGCGAACCGTTGCGTTTGATATCCATAACCGAACTCCTCTTGGCAAGCCGGGGCGCCTCGGCTTTTGCGAAAATGCCTCCGCACGCGACCGCAGCGAGGCCGCCGGCATCAGCAATTATGGTCCTGCGGGTAATCATCGCCGCGTCTCGCGCCTTCCACGACGAAACATGGGGTAATGCCGCGCTGGCGATTAGCCGCTATAATCGGCATGGACTTATGAGCCGGAGACATGAATGCAGCGCGGCCAACTCGACGATCTCGTCGCCTTCGTCGCCGTCGGACGGGAACGAAGCTTTACCAGGGCGGCGGCACGGCTCGGCGTGTCGCAATCGGCCCTGAGCCACACGCTACGAGAACTCGAGGCGCGGCTCGGCATACGGCTTCTCACCCGCACGACGCGCAGCGTCGCGCCGACGCAAGCCGGCGAACGGCTCCTGCAAACGCTTGCTCCCCGCTTCGACGAAATCGATGCCGAGCTCACCGCGGTGAACGAGCTTCGCGACAAACCTGCGGGCGCCATTCGCATCACCGCGACCGAGCATGTCGTCGATTGGTTGCTGTGGCCGAAGCTTGCCGGCCTTTTGCGCCGCTACCCGGACGTCAAGATCGAGTTCTTCATCGACAACGGCTTGACCGACATTGTCGCCCAGCGTTTCGACGCCGGTGTCCGCGCCGGCGAGCAGGTAGCGAGGGACATGATCGCGGTGCGGATCGGGCCGGACCTGCGCATCGCCGTTGTCGGCGCGCCGTCGTATTTCAAGAAGCACCCGGAGCCAAAGAAGCCGCAGGACCTCATCGGCCATAACTGCATCAATCTACGCTTGAATACGCTCGGCGGCTTGTACGCCTGGGAGTTCGAGAAGGGCGGACGCGAGTTGAAAGTGCGCGTCGATGGCCAGCTCACATTCAACAACACGTCGCAGATGCTCACCGCCGCGCTCGCCGGATACGGGCTCGCTTACGCACCTGAAGAATTGACGCAGCCGCACATCGCCAAGGGCCGGTTGACGCGCGTGCTTGCCGACTGGTGCGCGCCGTATACCGGGTATCACTTGTACTATCCGAGCCGGCGCCAGTCCTCGGCGGCGTTTGCGCTTGTCGTCGACGCGCTGCGATATCGGCCTTAGCTCTCCGGCAACGTGAAGACCGCGCAGGGAGAAGCAATGCCGCGCAGTTCATGCATGCCGAGATGAAGGAGCGGGGCGCCGGTTTGCGCGGCAAACGCGCCGGAGACGAGCACCGTCTTGCCAAGCGGCTTGCACAAACCTTCGAGCCGGCTGACGAGATTCACCGACGGCCCGATGGCGGTGAAATCGAGCCGATCGGCGGCGCCGATATTGCCCCACAGCATCTCGCCGAGGTGCAGTGCGGCGCCGAACGGCAGCGGCGGCAGCCCCTGCGCACGACGCTCGTCGTCCAGATGCGCCATGCCGGCGCGCGCGGCCGAAACCGCGCGCAACGCCGCTTCGCAGGCGGCGCGCGGTGCACCATCGGCGACCGGAAAGATTGCGAGAATGCCGTCGCCGATAAATTTCAAAACCTCGCCGCCAAACGCCTGTACCGCGAGCGCGATGCGATCGAACCAGGCGTCAAGCGCGGCGATGACGACGACCGGCGGATTTGTTTCCGACAGCGCGGTGAAGCCGCGGAGGTCGGCGTAAAGCAGCGCCGCCTGAATGGTCTCGCCCGGGTCGCGGCGCATCGGTGCGGTGAGAACGCGCGCCGCGCTACGCCGGCCGAGATAAGCCTCCAGCGCCGCCTTCAGCGTCGCTCGCGCGGCCAGCGCCGCCAGCGGCGCCGCGGCGAAACGCGCGCCCGCCCGCAACGCCTCACTCTCGTCCGGCGTAAACGGACGCGCGCCGATCCAGCTGAGCGATGGCCCGTCGCGCCGCGGCCCAATCGCATCCTCATGCACCGGTCCGGCGGCGAGGCCGGTGAGCCAGCGACGGCCGGCGGTGGTAGGCGAAGGCACCTCAAATCGCGCGGCAAACTCCGCCGGCGCCAGCGCCAAGGCCTCGCTGACTTCGCCGGTGTCGGCGCGCCACAGCCAGGTGCGCTGCGCGATCAGCGGATGCGGAACGGAAAGCGTCAGCGCGCCACCGGCCAGCTGCACGCCGTCAGCCACGAGACGCGCCCCAAGCTCAGCCAGAAACCGTTCGGCGCCCGCGACGTCCGCGGCCGCATCGACCAGCCAGGCGAGCGTCGGCGATAATTGCATCACGCGATCATGAAGCCGCGGCGCCGGGCTTGTCATCTTCTAATCGGTGGCCGAGCCGTGGCGGCGATTTGCGCGCCAAAGCAAACTCAAGCGCGCGCCGCCTCTGCGCCACGATCGGTGCCGGGATTTCCCCCGGCGGCAGCGACGGCGAGCCGGTTCATGTAATAGCCCCAGCCGGCGTCATGCGCCGCGCACTGCGCCGCGTTGGGAAGCCCGCTATGGGTCAGCCGGACCAGCGTGCCGCCGTCGCGCTCGGCGAGATCGATCTCGACCAGGCTCGAGCCCGGCGGCACTTCCTTGCCGGCGTCCCATCCGAAGCTATAGGCGAGGCGATGAACGGGCACGACTTCGCGGAACGCGCCCCGCGCGACGCGGGCGGGATCGCCGGCGACGCCCTTGACCAGATAAATCCCGCCCGGATGCGGCTCGGTCTCGGCCTCGGTGCCGAGCCAACTCAAAATCCGTTCCGGATCTGTGAGAAACGCGAAAACGGTCGCGCGCGGCGCGGCGATTTGCACCTCGCGCTGGACGACGAGCGGATCAGGCATTGATGCCTCCTGCGAAACGTTATGTCGATGGGACAGAGATAATGCCGGATCTAGCGCAACGGGAGTTACAAGTGTGGCGGGATTCGCTTGAATTGTTCCGTTGCCCTGCGAAGCTCGCTCTGTTCGCCCGGAGCGGCGACGGAAATCCTTGTTTCCGCAACAAAACCGCAATACGAAATCCGCTGCAAGAAAACCAAAAAGGCCGCTCAGCCGCTAAAGGGAGGCGCTAATGCCGCACTACACCGCCGCCGTTACTTTGCTCGCCGTCGCGCTCTATTTTTTTTTGGCGACGCGCGTCGCGCTCGCCCGCGGCAAGTTCAAGGTCAAGCATCCGGCGATCACCGGCGACCCCGATTTCGAGCGCATTTTCCGTGTGCACCAAAATACCCTTGAGTGGCTGCCGACATTCCTGGTGCCGTTGTGGCTGTGCGCGGTTTACCTCAACGACGCCGTCGCCGCGGTGCTCGGGCTTGTCTGGATCGCGGGCCGCATCCTTTATTATCTCGGCTATCGCGAAGCCGCCGAAAAGCGTCTGCCCGGATTCTTCATTCAATCGACGGTTTGTTTTGTCTTGTTCATTGGCGCGGCCGCCGGTCTCGTCATGCATTGGTGAGAAATGTCTGCGGCTGCAAGCGTCGGGCAACGGGGCTCGGGCCGAAACTATTGCTCGCGGTGTCGCCGCGCAGCGCGTCGAGATCGGCGAAAGCCCAAATCGTGACGCCGAGCGTGACCACCAGATAAGCAACGCCAGTCGCGTCGAGACCCGCATGTCTGGACGCCCATAGCGGCACGCCATAATAAAGCGCCAGCCAATAGCCGCTCTTGCCGCGATCATGCAGGCGGCGGATCCCGACGCCGGCGATGGCAGCCGACATCGCCAGGATGAACGCGATGCCGATCGGCACCATCGCCAGCGTAACCGCGTCGCCCGCGCCGGCATGCACCGCAATGCCGACAGCGACGAACGCAATCAGGCCGGCGACCAGCACCAGCACATAGAGCCCGGTCAGCGACCAATACTGGCTGCGGCCGAGGCGCCCTCGAAAAGCAAACAGCGCGGAAAACACGTCCGTCATGACCACGCACTCCCCCCAGCAGAAAACCGCATCCTGGTGGAACGCTAGCGCCGGCCGCTCACCGAAAATGTGATCGCCATCAAACAAAATCACTTCTCCACAGCTCCTTTGTGCTGTAATGGCGCGGGGCCGTGCTGAGGAGATAAATCGCATGAAGATCGTTCTTTTTCTTGCTGCGCTGGCAACGCTGATGCTGTCGATGAACGGGCCGCTGAGCACGCCGGCCGCCGCCGCGCCGACGGCAAAGTGCGTGGCGTTTTGCAGCAATTGGTGCGCGACCCACGCCCGCGCCCAGGAGTATTGCAACGCCCGCTGCACCGCGACGCACTGCGGTTGACGCCGTCGCCGCTTCCTTTCCTTCCTTGCCTCTCCCCACAGGGGGAAGGCAAAGAGAACGCGAGCACGGAGCAGAAGAACTGTAAATCTTGATACCTGGCCTTTGTTTCTAATTTTAAGAAAACTTTCGGCGGGCGCGGGCGTGCTCATAAACCGGCATTTCGACTTCGGCGCGACGCGCGCCCATCCGCGGCTATAGTTTCCTTCTCTCAATCTCGGCCGGCCGCGCAAGCCGGCTTTGTCGTGTCGAATTAAGGAGGCGAGGCAATGAAGATTATGGCAGTAACCGTCGCTGGGCTGGCGCTTGCCGGTGTGACGGGCGCGAGCGCGCAGGAGTATCCGGTCCCGGTCTATGGCGCCGCCGTGTACCCGTATGGCGGACTTTACATGGCAGCGCCGGTCGGGATCGGCGTCGCGCCCGTCGTCGCAGCGTCGCCGTACTACGGCGCCGGCTACGTACCGGGACCTGTTCCGGGCTCGGTGGTCGTGAATGCGTACACCGGCCGCTGGTGCACGTTCCAGCCGGACGGCTGGCACTGGTGCTGGACACCATAGCGTCTGTAATCCGGCATCCACGCAGTCGGCACGCCAACACGGACCACCGGGCCTTCGCCGCGCCGTAGCTACATGCTGCGGTCCGTGGGCGTAACGCTACGGCCGCGCAGGCGGGTCAAGCCCGGTGGTGATGAACTGAGGATGTTGGGCGAAGCTCTCGTCTCATAAATCTGGTTCACGCCGGCTCGCCGGTCGGGCTTAAGGCAATTCGTCGGCGAACCAGTGTTTGTTCTTGAACACGATCTCGGTGACTTGCGGGTCGGCGTCGACGACGTCTACTTTCGTGCCGGCCTTGAGCTCGATACAGCCCTGCCATTTTACCGGATACGGCGGCCGGCCGTTGTTGAGGCTCGCAAGCGTGCGCTCGTGCGCTTCCCCCCAGGTTGGACAGAATCTGACGTCGTGCGTCAGCGGCTGCATCCCCGCACAGGCCGGGACGATGTTCGTCAAAGCCGCCGCTGCGACCATCGTCCGCGATATTCGCAACACTTCTGCGATGTTCCCTCGCGCCGCCTTCGGCCGCATGTGCTGTCTCCTCAGTCATTACGGATCGAACGGCAAGTGGCGATTCGTTGAAACAAAAATTTTCCCTCTCGCCACCGCGGAGAGGTGAAAGACGCTTTCGCAAACGACACCGGACTAGGCTACTTATCGGGTGCGCGAAGCGGCGACGTGAAGCGAAAAGGCCGTCGCGCCGCGCTTCCGTTACCCCGTTCGCTTCTCTTCGCGCGAGTTTGGCCGGCAGGCGTTTTTGCGCGTGTTGCCGAACGCTTGCGGCGGTCAAGCAAGCTCTGAGCGGAAGTGGGCCGACAATGACGCGTGATCGCGAGCGGAGCAGCCGAAGCTGGCAAGGATTTGGGAGACCGGACTAGCGCGCCGGATCGCGTTTTCGCGGAATCCGACGTGTGTCGATTTTTGCGCCGTGGCAGGTAAGAAAAAAGCTCGTACCATGAAGGTGGAGCGCCGGGGATTAGTCGCGTCATTTTCAAGTACGCCGGTGAGGGCGTGTTGGCGCTTCAGTTCGGTGGGTTTTTGCGCGCTGTCTTGATCCACGGCGAGTCTCAACGGTCTGAAACATGGAAAATGGTGGCGTCTCTGGTCAAAGCGTTGTCATGTGGGTCATCGTTGGCACAATTGTGGGAGTGCTCGCGTGTATTGTCGTTAAGAAGGGACCCCTCGGTTGGATTGGCGACGTTAGTGCCGGCATCGTTGGCGCGTTGATGGGTGGCTTATTACTATCGAGGATAGGCTTCGAAATCGGCCTCGGGTTCGACCCCGTAGTCATCGACGCCTTAGTTGGTTCTCTGGTCTTGCTGACGCTTGTGAGGGTTGTCGCTCGCAACAACCGCCGTGGCTAACGCCTTGCGAGGCCCAATACCCTAATGCCCGTCGATGCCAGGCAGCGAGGGCCATTTATCGGCCCATGGGCGCGCGGCCTCAAATGCCGTAGCGGCCTTCAATACGGTTGGATCATCCAAGTGCCGGCCGACGATCTGCAAGCCGATTGGCAATCCGTCCTTGCTAAATCCCGCCGGTACCGTCGCCGCCGGTTGTCCGGTGAGGTTGAATGGGAAAGTAAAGGCCAGCCACTTGAACGGTGGCCCGATTTGGCCGTCGATCTTCTCTGGCCCCTGCACGTGAAGCTGGAAGGGCGGCACCGCCAGCGTCGGCGTCAACAACAGATCGTAGCGCTTCATGAAGCGCCACATCTTGTTTGTTACCGCTTTCCGCACCATGACTGAATCGGTGAATTCTTCAGCCGTCCAGGGACGCATTATGAAATCGACGATGTGAGGCGTCATTTGGTGGCCGTGCTTGGCAACCATCGCGCGCAGTCCCCGCAGATCGGACTCCAAAGCAACGACACCCCAGAAGGCGAGATAGGGATCTTCGAAGCCAGGGTTGGCCTCTTCAACTTCACAGCCAAGGTCGCGCTCGAAAACCTTGACTGCTTCCCCAACGACCCTGCGCACTTCAGGATCGACCGCGGCATAGCCCCAATCGGCGCTGTAAGCGACCCGGAGGCCTTTCACCCCTCCTTTGCAGCAAGCCAGCCAGTCAAACTCCGGCCCGGGAAGTGAGTGCCGGTCTCGCGCGTCGGGTCCAGAGCCAATTACCGACAGCATAAGCGCGCCGTCGGCTACGGTACGGCTTAAAGGCCCGATGTGCTCGAGCGATTCCCAACTCGATACGCCGGGGTAACGCTCATCTTTCGTGCCGGGATAAAGCGGCACCCGACCCATTGAAGCCTTCATGCCAAACAGACCGCAATGCGCAGCGGGGATGCGTACCGATCCACCGCCATCGCTGCCGATGGCGAAGGGACCCATACCGGCCGCAACGGCGGCTCCGGAGCCTGCGCTGGACCCGCCGGACGTATATTGAAGGTTCCAAGGGTTGCGCGTGGTTTCGAAAACAGCGTTGTGACCGACGGCGCTATAGCCAAACTCCGGCACGTTGGTTTTACCAATGATGATCGCGCCGGCGTCCTTTAGCCGTTCAACAACAACATCGTCTTCATCCGGTACAAAATCCTTGTAAGCAATGGATCCGGAAACCGTCGGTACTCCCGCTGTGCAAACCAGATCCTTGATTCCGACCGGAACGCCAGCAAGGGAGCCTACGTCCTCATTAGCCAGGAGCGCTTTTTCGATCCGTTTCGCCTCTTTGCGCGCCAGATCTGGTGTCGGTGTGCAGAACGCGTGAACATGCGGCTCCAGGGCCTCCATGCGCGCCAAGACGGCTTCGATCACTTCAGTCGGCGACAGTTCCTTCGCGCGAATCCGCCTGGCCAGGCTGAGCGCATCCATGCGGCAAATTTCGTTTGCTCCGCCCATTTTACCTCCGCTCACCTATCACGGCGCAGTCCGCTACAGATCGAAGTTTGCCGCATGGGTTTTGATCAGCTCTTCAGAAGATCCTTCAGCGCGTTGTCGATGAATTTAACGTCGTCCGGGTTGGTCCCGGGCCCTCCGGCAAAGTGCCCCCAAATCGACGGCACTGGCAGGAATTTCGCATTGGGCATGTTGGCGACTTCGAACTGGCTATCTTCCGGCGGGAAGTAGAGATCGGTCTGGCCGGGCATCACATAGGCTTTTGCCTTGATCGCTCCCAATGCCTTCTTGAAGTCGCCGCCATAGAGCTCGTTGTCGCTGATGTCGCCGTTCTGCCAGGTCCACAGCATGGTCAGAAGGTTGTTGGCGTCCTTCGGCAGGAAAAAACCCTCCCAGAAGGCGACCAGGAAATCCTCCAGCGAGGAATAGCCGAGGCGGTCGAGGTCGAGCTTTTCGCGATAGAAGGCTTGCGAAAATCCCCACCCCGCATACACGCGCGCCATTGCCCGCAGGCCCTTTGCCGGCTTCTGTTCATACCACCCGTCGGCGAAGGCGGCGTCAGCAGTGAGCGCCGCTTTCACGCCTTCGAGGAACACGAAATTGTGGCGCGAGCATTTGGCCGAGCCGCAGAACGGCGCGATGCGCGCGACCATGTCGGGATAGAGCGCGCCCCAATGGAATGTCTGCAGCGCGCCCATCGACCAGCCGGTGACGAGCGGAAGCTTTTTGATGCCGAATTTCTCGGTCACCAGCCGGTGTTGTACGCGCACATTGTCGCAAGCCGTCACTTGTGGAAAACGCGGCCCGTTGTAGGGCTCGGGCGTGTTGCTTGGCGACGACGACAAACCGTTGCCCAGCATGTTCGGGATGATGATGAAGTATTTCCCCGGATCGAGCGCCATGCCGGATCCGACCAGCCATTCGTTGTCGTAGTGCTGGCCGGAATACCAGGTCGGGTAAACGATGGCATTGTCCTTCGCCGCATTCAGCGTGCCGAAGATTTTGTAGGCAAGCTTGCAGTCGCGCAGCGTCGCGCCGCGCTGCAGGCGCACGTCGCCGAGATTGTAGGTTTCATAATCCTGGGGCATGGAGGTTCTCTGTACTGGGACTTACCGGAACGATGTTGAGCGGCGGCCGGGATTCGGCCGCCGCTCTCGGCGTTTCAATCGGATTACCGCGCGAATTGCGTGCGCGGCGCTGTCACGCTTTGCAGAATGCCGTACACAACGGCAGCTACCAGGAATGCCGCGATGGCGGTTGAATACTCCGGCGCATATTCGCTGACGAAGAATGCCACCACTGAACCCGCAGCCCAGGCAATGAAGGGAACAATGCGCCATTCGCTGGTCGCTTCGGAATTGACGCGCATCATGTACTGGTCGACCAGAATGATGGCGCCGATCGGCGGAACAAGAATGCCGAGCAAGGTGAGCCATTGAATGAAGAAGGCCCATACGTTCCCGGCGGCAACGATAATGCCGATCACGCCGAGCGCGATTGCCAGCAACCGCATGTGGCTTCCAAAAATGCGCGACCAGCCGGTCGCGGCATTATAGAGGCAATGTGAGCAGACAGAGCCAAGGTTGCAGTACAAGAAGATGAACGCGAGCACCGACAGCCACACGATCTGCTTGTCGTTCATGTAACCAAACATGTTGTCCGCGCCGAACGGGTTGGCATTGGGCGTTGCCAGCGCCGCTGTCATGACGCCACCCACCAACATCGCAACGAGATTGGCAAACGGGAACGCGCTGAAAGTCGACACCAGCGAGCCCGTCAAATCCTTGGCCCAACGGTTGAAGTCGGCGGTCACCGTTCCAGCATCGACAAACAGCGTCAGCACGATGGTCAATCCGACGCCCATCGACATCGCGCCTTTGCCGTCGGCGCCGGCGTAAGACATCACGGCGCCCCAGCCATGGTTGGCGACGGCATCGGCAGCGACCCATACGCCCAGTATGACGAACAGCGGGACCGAGATAAGGCCGATGTAGTGGAGGCCTTTGACTCCAACGAAGGTAATCCCGATGTAGAGCACGCCGGCGATGACGGTCATGAGGACGTAGTTCAGATGGTAGGTCGAACTGATGAGATTGCCGGTGATGCCGGTTTGCACCGCATACCAGCCCAGCAGCAGCGTCGACAAAAGCCCGGATGAGAACACGTAGCCCTTGCGGCCGAACACGATGCTGGCGATCAGCGCGAAATTCATGCCCTTCTTCGTGCCTAAAGCGCCGAGCGCGCCGACATAAGCGAACATGATCAAGTTGCCGATGATCATGGCGACCAGGGCGCGCTGAAAGCCCATCCCGAGCACCAATACCGACCCCGTCATGGCGCCGGTGATGATCATCGGAAAGCCGATCCAGACCATCGTGACCGAGAACAGGCTCCTTCGAGCCGCAAGCGGAACGGGTTTGTGCTCGTACTCTTCGCCAAGGACGTGATCGATCTGATCCGCCTCGGTTTCGGCAATCGCGCTTGACGAAATTCCCTTTCCTTGATCCAGGTCGGTCATCAGTTGTCTCCCCGTTGAATTCGTCCCGTTGGTTTTGTCCATCGGCAAATACAAAAAGACCTCCGGAGTCGGGCGTCTGAAAGACGCGTCCGCATCCGAAGGCCACACTGCCGGAATTTTTAAAGGGCGCCGTTGCCCCGACTATTTTTTGAGTATGAGCGTCTTATTTAAAAAAGCAAGTGTCTCGCCGATTTCTCACACACGGCGGCACACGCTGGTCGCGTTTCAGATGGACGGACGTGCTTTCGCTTCCGGCAGGAGCGTGACGCGCAGCAGCGTGCGCTTGCGCGCGTTTCGCCCGGCAATGACGATTGGGTCAAAACAGCCATAAACCTTCCGCGCCTTTGCGCGAGCCGATGGCAAGCAGCGCGCGAACGGGTTTGCACAGTGCTTCGGCCTTTGCCCATTGCGCGTCCGGCGTTGCGCGCTTGCGATCCCAGTAGCAGGGCTGCGGCGTGAGGCAGCAGCGCGCCCGCCGGCAGCGCGCGTGTTTGCAGTCGCGCCAATGGCCGAGCAGGTTGCATTGCGCCTGCGCCACGAACGCGTGGCGTTGCGGATAGGATACGCGGCTCCATTGCTTCTTCGTCATCCGCATCGGAAACCGCCACGTTGCTGAACTGACTTTCCGCCGCATGTTGTTTGCTCCTTACGTCATCCTGAGGTGCGAGCGAGCGAGCCTCGAAGGATACAAGTTGAAGCGCGGGGCCGTCGTCCTTCTAGGCTCGGCGCAAAAGCGCCTCGCACCTCAGGATGACGGGTAACAAACATCGTTCTCGCGATGCGATGCATCCGAGTGTTGCGCACGCCACCGAGCCAAGAAGCGATCTGGCCGATCAAGCGAGTCTGTTTCGCGCACGAAACGACTCTTTTCGACTCGCTTCCGGCTCAACGCGTGATCCCGAAAAGTGCAATTGCGGTTTTCGGACAAGATCACGCGCAGAAAAGGGAAGCGGAGCGCCGAAAGGCGCATTGTCCAACCAATGTCCGCGCATAACGCGCGGCTGCGCGCTGCTCTTGTTGAGCGCGCCCGCCTTTCGGCGCCCACGCTTGCGGCACTCGCCACCGGTTCCACCCGATGGCTCAGCTCCAGAACCGGGTTTCCCGCAGCTTCGGCTGACAGGAGTTTTGCCTGCTTCGCCAAAAAGCTTGCCGCGGTTAAGCACGCTCCGTGCGGACCGGTCTTCATGCCGGCCGACCGGGGACCCGAAGCCGCCCGGGAGCGGTTTTGCGAAAACCGCACGCGGGCACCGCCGTCTCGCTCCGCTTTCAGGTTCGCGTCTAGAAAGCGCCCTTTCGACGAGCGAGATTGCGGCGGTTATCGCCATTGCGGTGGTGAAGTCAAAGACGTTTGAATTTCGCTCGATGAATCAGAATGGTTTTGCGCGAGGAGTCTCTATCGAAGGCCGCGCACTCCAATGATTCTTGGGTCTGCGTCTTGGGCCGCTTAACAAAAAATCATTTCGTCACGGTCGGACGAAAGCCGCGCGCCGCTCGACATAAGGAGATCGGGCACTCCAGGCGGCAGGAACGTCATCAAGCAGGGATTTCAGTTGCCCGGGCGGGAAAGCGGGTCCGGAGGGAAAGCGAGGCTGTCAGGGCGGAAATGTTTGAATTGATCCTGCCGGTGAGCGCTCTGCACCGGCCCGCTCATGCCTGTGGGTTGCGGACCCTGGTCGAACCCGAAGTTGAGCTGCTCATCCGGATCGGCAAACGCGGAATTGCCGCCGTCGCCGGTCCCGCCATTTCCCTGACTGAACGCCCATGCCGGAAGTCCGGTCAGCGCGGTCGCCGCAATCGCAAACAGGAGCGCGGCCGCGAACCGAAGTTGTGTTGATCGAACCATGGGTTTTCCCGACACTCGCGCGCCCCGCGAATGGCCCACCGTGCATGTGTTCGCGGGCGGCGTAAAGGATTTTCGGCGCGACCAATTCGCGCTGTTGAACCGCGTGGCGCTTGCGTCACCGAGATGGAAATGAACAGGGAGCAGTTCATGCCGGCTTACCGGATTGGCGTATTACGCTACGCTAGTCCGGCCGCCGGCGACGAAAACTGCACAAATCGAATAGCTCCTGCACTTCGCGCATAGAACGCACAACGCTACTGCGATAGCCCTCGAGACAGTGGGGGATCGCATGTCGACGGGCGCGAGCGGAGCAAAAACGATTGTCGTCATAGGCGCAGGCGTAGCCGGCCTCACCGCGGCTTACGATCTGCAGAAGGCGGGGCATCGCGTCACCGTCATCGAGGCGAAGGACATTCCGGGCGGCCGCATGGCCGAGAAGATGGAAGGCTCCTTCATGAAATATACCGGAGCCACCGGACTGTTTCGCTTTTACGCCGACATGTGGGACGTCATCGCCGAGCTCGGCTTGAGCGACCGGTTGATGCTGTACCCGAAAATGGGCAGCGGAATCGCTAACAACACCGAACAGACCTACGACCTCGACTTCAACCAGACGCTGGGCATGCTCAGGCACCCGGCATTGAGCGTCGGCTCGCGCTTGCGGCTGGCGTCTTTGATCCCCGATTTCGTCCGCGCGCGGCGCACCGTCGATCCGTGCCTCATCCACACGGCGGCGGATTTCGACGACGAAAGCATGGCCGAATATCTCACGCGCAAGGTCGGCGCCGATTTTCTCGAGAACGTGGTCGCCGTCGTCTATCGCAATCTTTGGGCCTGGAACGTCGAACAGGCCTCGAAGGCCTATTTCCTGATGATCTATCCGCACGTCCGCAACCGGCCGTCGTATACGTTCAAGACCGGGTTCGGCACGCTTACGTCAGCGCTCGCCGAAAAACTCAACGTTCGCCTGAACACGCGCGTGACCTCGATCGAACTCGGCGACGATTGCGCCGGGCGAAACGTGATGATCGAGGGCCCGCAGGGGCGCGAAAGGCTCGCCGCCGATATTGTCGTGGTCGCGCTGCCGGGAAATGCGGTCGGCAATGTGGTCGCCGACCAGACGCCCTGGGAGAAAAGCTTTTTCGCCGACGTGCCGTACGCGCAATACGCCATGGTCGCCTTCGAACTCAAAGGCAAGCCGGCGCAGGAGTTCGACATCCGCACCTTCCACACCCGCCGCCATCAGACGCCGATCTCGTTCATCAAGACTTTCCCCGGGTCGGAACGGCCCGGCGACCCGCCGCGACTCTGGCTTGTGCTCGCGCCGGACCGCCAGCGGCACTACCTCGACAAGGACGGCTCAAATCTCGACCGCGTCGCGCGCTATTGGGCGAGCCAAATTTATCCGTCGCTGGAACAGGACCTCAAAGACGTCCACGAAATGCACAAGGATTACGTGATCGCGAGTTTCCCGCCTGGCCAGGCGCGCAAGGTGCGGAGCTTCCTGTCGATTCAGGAGGCGGGTCCAAAAAACATCTATTACGTCGGCGATTATCTTTCCAACGCCACCACCGGCGGCGCGCTCGCCATCGGGCGGCGGACCGCGCGGAAAATCGTCGAGCACTGGCCGCACTAAGATCACTGGCCGCACGGGTGCCGCTAATGCGCCCGCCGGCGCAGCGCCTGCCGCAGTGTAGCGGACGGAAGCTCGCCGAACGCCGCGCGATAAAGCCCGGCAAAATGGCCGAGCTGGGTGAATCCGGCGTCGGTCGCGGCGCGGCTGACGGTCAGTCCGGGTTTGCCGTCGCGCAGACGGCAGTGCGCGGCGGCAAGTCGCATTTCAGTCAGCGCCTGCATCGGCGTGGTCGCGCGAAAACGGCGAAAGCCGTCGTGCAAGGTCCGCCGGCTGACGCCGGCCCGATCGGCGAGATCGGCGATGGTCAGCTCGAACGGCATCATTTCGCGCATCTGCCGCTCGGCGCGTAACACGTAGTACGGCACGGCGCGATGTTCGGCGGTGAGCGCAGCGGTGCTGCTGTGCGGCTGGACGGCAAGCAGCGACGACAGCAACAAATCCTCAAGCTCGGCGCAGTGCGGATCGCGGGAAAAAACCCCGCCGGCGTCCACCGAGCGCATGGCAAAATCGAGGAGCGCCCGCCATTCCCCGCCGGACGAAGACGCAAGATCGAAGGAAGCCGCAAAACGTGGCGACACCCGCTTGCCGCCGATCTGCTCGGCGAGCCGGGCCTCGATCGCCTCGCGCGGAATTTGCACAATGAGCTGCGTGCAGTTGTCGGACCAGCGCAGCCGCAACTTCTCCCCCGGCGACAGCACGGCGCCGGTCGAGCCGGCGCACCGCACGCGATCTTCGCCCTGGCTGATGTCGACGGCGCCGGCCATCGGGATCTGCACCAGATAGAAATGCTCGAGCGCGCCCGGCAAAACCTCGACCGCCGGGCCGATCCGCATCAAATTGAGCGTAATTCGCTTGAGGCTGGCGCGGCAGATCATGCCGGAGACCGGCACGTTCGACAGCCGGCGCAGACGGTGCGGCTTGAGCACGCTGGAAAGGCGATCGTGCATCGCCCCGAAATCATTCGATTTGAACTGGCAGAATGCGGCGAGCGGCAAAGCGGCAGACATCGCATTGGCTCCTTAAAGCCGGAAACCGGCGGCATCCTCGCATCGCGGGCTTGTGGCGACAATGCCACTGCTCCGTTCAAGGCTCACCGGAGCGCTTTGATCGCTGCGGCGAACTGAAATGAACGGGGACAAGCTCATGCCAGCCTATTGGATCGCACGCGCCAAGATCAACAATCCGGCGGAATACAGGAAATACACCGACCTGGTAGGCGACATCCTCGCCAGGCACGGCGGCAAGGTTTTGGCGCGCGGCGGCCGCTTCGAGGTCCTGGAGGGGCCGCACGATTTCGCGCGCTTCGTGCTGGTCGAGTTTCCGACTTTCGAGCAGGGCGCCGCGTGCTTTGCCTCCGACGAGTATAACAACGCCGCCGCCTTCCGCCGCAACAACGGCGCCGGCGAAGTCGAGATGGTCATGCTGGACGGGCGGGACGCAGCGGTCTGAAGGACGCGCTTAACCGTTCGTCACCACCGGGCTTGACCCGGTGGTCCATGCTGACGTCCGGCGATCGAAAGCGGCTGCGAATGTTTCCGAGCGGTCGCTCGGCATGGATTGCCGGGTCAAGCCCGGCAATGACGACCACCATCACTTTATCAGTCTATCCTGCATCGGCCGCGCAGCGCTTGAGCAGCCACGGTCGCCGTCGCGGACGCCAGTCCAGGTGTTGAATGCAACTTGAATTTGCGGTGGAATGCTACTGCAAAGGAGGGGAACCTTGGCAGACGTACACCTACTCGAGATATCGCGCCAACTTACAGAAGGTCGGCATGGCCTGCACCCGGTTTGGTTGACAGCATCCTAAGCTAATTTCATTCGATTTTCGAACTCCATTGGGCTCAGGTAGCCGATGGTCGAGTGTCTACGCTTCGCGTTGTAGAAGCATTCGATGTAATCGAACACGTCGGCTTT
>DASXDP010000076.1:0-2319 GCA_036490575.1 Xanthobacteraceae bacterium | reverse complement strand
TTCGCGCGTTCCGGTGCTTGCCATCGGCGGTATCAATGCGGCGCGGGTCGCCGAAATGATTGCGGCCGGGGCAGCCGGGATCGCCGCCATGGGCGGCGTGATGCGTTCGGCCGATCCGGCCCGCGAGGTCAGCGGGCTCCTTGCCACGCTGACCGGCGCGCTCGCTATCCACGCGCCCGATAAGTAGTGACGCCTTGGTCTGGCGCCCAAACGCCAGCCGGCAGCTTTCCGGCCTGCCAAAATACGTCGATCGGCATGCCTCCCCGCGGGTGGAAATAGCCGCCGATGCGCAGCCACTTGGGTTTGAGCAGCGCGACAAGCCTCATGCCGATCGCGACCGTGCATTCCTCATGGAATGCACCATGATTGCGGAAACTGTTCAGATAGAGCTTGAGCGACTTTGATTCCACCAGCCAAGCACGCGGCAGGTAATCGATTACTAGCGTGGCGAAATCCGGCTGACCTGTGACCGGGCACATGACGGTGAATTCGGGGAAGGTGAAGCGCGCGACGTAATTCGTATCGGGATGCGGATTGGACACGCGGTCGAGCACAGCCGCGCTGGGCGAGGCAGGGAGGGACGCGGTGCGGCCGAGTTGAGGCGGTCTGGTCTTTGGCATTGCCGACTGCATGCCTTGCTTTAGCTGGGCATGACAAGGGGCTTGCCGATCCTGTAGAAGCCCACTGCCAGTCCAGCCCGGAGCGAGCATGACCGCCATTGTCGACATCATCGGCCGCGAGATTCTCGACAGCCGCGGCAACCCCACGGTGGAAGTCGAGGTGGTGTTGGAGGACGGTTCGCGTGGCCGCGCCGGCGTGCCCTCGGGCGCCTCGACAGGCGTTCACGAAGCGGTCGAGCTGCGCGACGGCGACAAGAAGCGCTATCTCGGCAAGGGCGTGCGCAATGCCGTCGAAGCCGTCAACAGCGAGATTTTCGACGCGCTGTCCGGCATGGACGCCGAAGCGCAGGTCAAAATCGACCAGACCATGATTGCGCTTGACGGCACACCGAACAAGGGCCGGCTCGGTGCTAACGCCATACTCGGCGTGTCGCTTGCGGTCGCCAAGGCGGCGGCCGCGGCCAATAATCTTCCGCTCTACCGCTATGTCGGCGGAACCTCGGCGCGGCTTCTACCGGTGCCGATGATGAACATCGTCAACGGCGGTGTGCATGCCGACAATCCGATCGACTTCCAGGAATTCATGATCGTGCCGTTCGGGTTTCCGTCGTTTGCGGAGGCGCTCCGCGCCGGTTCAGAGATCTTCCATACCCTGCGCGGCGCGCTGAAGGCCGCCGGGCACAACACCAATGTGGGTGATGAGGGCGGCTTCGCGCCGAATCTCTCGTCGGCGGAGGAGGCGCTCGATTTCGTCATCAACGCGGTCGAGAAGGCGGGCTACAAGCCAGGCGAGGATGTCGCGCTGGCGCTCGACCCGGCCTCAACCGAGTTCTTCAAAAACGACGCGTATGTTTATGCCGGCGAGGGCAACAAGAAACGTTCGCCGAAGGACCAGGCCAAATATCTCGCCGAACTTGTCGACCGCTATCCGATCATCTCAATCGAGGATGGTATGGCGGAGGACGATATCGAGGGTTGGAAGCTCCTGACGCAAGCGATTGGAAGTAAGTGCCAGCTTGTCGGTGACGACCTGTTTGTCACCAATGTGAAGCGGCTCGCTGAAGGCATTGCGGGACATTACGCCAACTCGATCCTGATCAAGGTCAACCAGATCGGCACGCTGACCGAAACGCTCGCCGCGGTCGAAATGGCGCACAAGGCGGGTTACACTGCCGTCATGTCGCACCGCTCCGGCGAGACCGAAGACGCTACCATCGCCGACCTCGCCGTCGCCACAAATTGCGGGCAGATCAAGACCGGTTCGCTGGCGCGTGCCGACCGCACTGCCAAGTACAATCAGCTTCTGCGCATCGAGGAACAACTGGGTGCGCAGGCAGCCTTTGCCGGACGGGCGGCCTTCAAGACCCTGAACTGAACGGTTCCGAGCCGCGCTCTTGTCCGGTGGCGGCGATCGGAGCTATTACGCCCGCGGTTCGGACGGGGCCGCAACGCGAGGTTTATTCGGATGGACCAGACGGTAGGGTTGGGGGCGGGAAACCGACGGCTTGCCGTCGAACGGCTGCGCAATTTCATCGTCACGTCGGTTGACGCATCGCTGCCGAGCGACACGCCGTTTACCCACCTTGTGCTCGATCGCGTTTTTCCCGACGACATTTACGCCACCATGTTGGCCAACATGCCGGAGACGCAGGACTATCGGCCGATGCACGGCCGCGCCAAAGGCCACGATCTTGCCGAC
>DASXDP010000075.1:0-9395 GCA_036490575.1 Xanthobacteraceae bacterium | reverse complement strand
GTCTTGCGCAGCAGCACCAGGTCGGCCTCTTTGCCGGGCGTGAGCGAGCCGATTTTATGCCCGAGCCCCATGCACTGCGCCGATTTGATCGTGGCCATCTCCAGCACATCGCGCACTTTGAGCGCGAGCTTGTCCGGCATCGCCTCCCGTTTGTGGAAGCCGTCGTTTGTGAGCGCGCGCTGCGTCTGCAACAAAAAACGCATCTGCGTGAACATGTCGGTCGAAACGCCGGTCACCACGTCGGTGCCGACGTTCAGGCGGGCTCTGGCCGCAAGCGCGGCGCCGGTTGGCGGCAAGCCCAGCCCCATTTGCATTTCCACTTCCGGCGTTACGGAAACGCTGGCGCCGGCGTCGGCGATCACCCGGAATTCGTCGTCGGTCAGGAAATTTGCGTGAACCAAATTGACGTCTTCGCCGAGAAGATTTTGCTGCGCCAGATCATGCATCGATTGCGGCCGCGGCCCGTGTTTGGCGCAAGCTACGTGAAAAGAAGCGATCAACCCGAGTTCGCGAGCCAATCTGATATCGGCTTCAGCGGTGCCGGGCGCGAAATCGGTGCCACGAATGGCAAGCGCCATGGTGACCAGCGCGTCCTTCGACGCCAGCCGTTCGGCGCGCATTCTTTTGGCATCGGCGGGGTGCGGCTCTTTAGTGCCGAATAGCTTCATCGGCGTGCCGTAACCGAATACCGCCCGAATGCGCGCCTCGTTCAGCGCGTCGACGGCCGCGTCCGCGTGCGCCGGCGTGTTGACGATATGACACCAGTCGAACAGCGTGGTGACGCCGGAGTTGATCTGGTCAAGCGCGCCGACCAGGTTGCCCAGGTGAACATCCTCCGGGGTGTAAAGCCCGACCACCTTGCCGATGAGCACGCTGAAATAATGGTCGAGCGTCCAGTCCGCGGCTATGCCGCGCAGCGCCGTCTGCCAGAGGTGGAGGTGGCCGTTGATCAATCCCGGCATGGCGATCATGCCGCGGCCATCGATTTCAATCACCGCCCAACTGCCGAGGTTCCGACCGACCGCGACGATCTTGCCATTGTCGATCAGGATATCGCCGGAATCGATGACGCCAAGCCTGTCATCCATCGAAACGATGGTTGCACCCTTCACTCGAATTCGCGGCAGCATGGCGCCTCCTCATCAAAGCGTTGGCATTCAGAGCAGTCCTTAGCGCTCTATCATGTACGAGGGAGGCTTGCCGGTCAGAAAATCCTCACGCACCGGCGCGAAAAAATCGATCACTTCGGTATCTTCAGGAAAATGGCCTTCGTGCTCAACTCCGCCGGGGACCACGGCGATGTCGCCCGGCCGCATCGTTCGCTTCGCCTCGCCGATACGAAAATCCATCGCGCCTTTGATCATCCAGACAAACTGCTCATGTGGATGCTGGTGGGCGGCGGCGTGCGCGCCGGCTTTTATGCTCCAGTAAACCATTGTGCCCTGTCCGCCGGAGATGACGCGGCGCCGGATTTTGTCGGTGATCTGCTCTTCCGGCACTGACCCTATTCGATCGAAGCCTGCGATGGCGGGCATGTGGTTTTCCTCCCGAACAGAGTTTGATGATTTGTCATCAAGCTACATCGAGCCAGGTGACCACAAAAGTCCGATTCCGCACTTGGCGCCGCAATGGTCAGCCTGCCGATTCCTTGTTGATCAGATCGATCTCGGCCAGCGTTTCGGCCTTTGCCGCCGCGGGCAGGAGCGACGCCTGCACGCAGTTGCGCACAATGGCGACGATTTCTTCGCGCGTCAGCGCGAGCGCCTGCCCGACGGCGCGGAAGTTGTCGTTGACGTAGCCGCCGAAGTAGGCCGGGTCGTCGGAGTTGACGGTGACCATAAGCCCCTTGTCCATCATCCGCCGCAGCGGATGATGCGCGAGATCGTCGACGACGCGGAGCCGCAAATTTGACAACGGGCAGACCGTGAGCGCCATGCGTTCGGCGGCGAGCCGTGCCACCAGGCTATCGTCTTCAAGCGAGCGATTACCGTGGTCAATGCGCTCGACGCCGAGGACGTCGAGCGCCTCCCAGACGTAGCCCGGCGGTCCTTCTTCGCCGGCGTGTGCAGTCAAAAAGAATCCGGCGTCGCGGGCGCGCTGAAAGACGCGCCTGAATTTGCTCGGCGGGTTGCCGGTCTCGGACGAATCGAGGCCGACGCCGGCAATCCGGTCGCGAAATGATAACGCGCTGTCCAAAGTCTTTTCCGCGTCGGCTTCATCGAGGTGACGCAGGAAGCACATGATGAGGCTCGCGCCGACCGCAAGCTCCCGCCGCGCGTCGGCAGTAGCGCGTGAAAGCCCGTTGATCACGGTCGCGAACGCCACGCCGCGCGACGTGTGTCCCTGCGGATCGAAGAACATCTCCACATGGCGTATGTTGTCGGCCTTTGCGCGCTTTAGGTACGCCCAAGCGAGGTCGTAAAAATCCTGCTCGGTCACGAGCACCGACATCCCCTTGTAGTAGACGTCGAGAAAATCCTGCAGGTCGCCGAACTGATAGGCCCGGCGCACGGCTTCGACCGAGGCGTAGGGCAGCTTCACATTGTTGCGCTGCGCCAATGCGAACATCAATTCGGGTTCAAGGGTGCCTTCGATGTGAACGTGCAATTCGCACTTGGGCAACCGTTTGATCAGTGTTTCAATCTCAGGCATCGTGTGGTTTGTCCGTCGCCAAAAACATCGTCATTATCTGGTGATGCGAGGGCAGGAAAGGCAATACGCCACCTGCGAGGCGCAGCCGAAGCCGAGGAATCGGGGGAAAGGGTCATGGGCGCTAACGCGGGCCAGATCGCTGAAATGCTGATGCGCGAGCACGCCGGCGGGACGACCTTCCAGCCTTTCGCCGCGCCCTGCGGGATTACGACTGCCGATGAAGCCTATGCGGTGCAACGGGAGTATGTCCGTCTGCTTGTCCAGTCGCGCGGTACCAAGGCCGCCGGCTACAAAATCGGACTCACTACGCCGCGCATGCAGGCGATGTGCGGGATCGACAGCCCGGTCGCCGGCGTCGTGCTCCAGGACCGGGTGCATGTTTCCGGTGCGCGCATCAAGACGTCGGCTTACGGCCGTGCCGGCCTGGAATTCGAGATCGCCGTGCGATTGGGCAAGGACCTCGTCCCGGCGGGACACACGCCAAACCTTGCCGACGTGGCCGCCGCCGTCGATGGCGCTTGCCCGGCGATCGAGATTATCGATGACCGCCGCGCCGACTATCGCACCCTGGAGGCGCTCTCGCTGATCGCCGACAACGCCTGGAACGGCGGCATTGTGCTCGGCACGTTCACTCCGTCCTTTCCCGATCTCGCGGCGACGGAGGCGGTGGTGTCCGAGGATGGCAAGGTTGTCGATCGCGGTTTCGGACGCGACGTGCTTGGTCACCCGTTTCATTCGGTGGCATGGCTGGCAACACACCTCGCCACGCAAGGCTCGCAGTTGCGCGCCGGCGACATCGTCATGACCGGAAGCGTCGTCACCACCAAGTTCCCCGACCGCTTTACCCAGTATCATTATGAACTGACAGGCTGCGGCGCGGTCGATCTTTTCGTCGACGCTTGAGGCGCCACTCCAGGAGCGAATGTGGACTTCGGACTGAACAACAAGCGGGCGCTGGTCACCGGCGCTTCACGCGGGCTCGGCAAGGCGGTTGCCGCGGCGCTCGCCGCGGAAGGCGCCAGGGTCGCTATCTGCGCCCGCGACGCTACGCGGCTCGAAGCTGCAGCCAGGGAGATCGGCGCGGCCGGATTTGCCGCCGATCTTTCGCAAGCAGGCGCGGCGGACAAGGTGGTGCGGCACGCGGCTGAAGCGCTCGGTGGCATCGACATCCTCGTGGTCAATACCGGCGGGCCGCCGGCCGGCGGTTTCGGGGCCATTTCCGACGAGGCGTGGCGAAAGGCATTCGAGGGCTTGTGGATCAGCGCCGTCGATTTGATCCGCGGCGCGCTGCCGGGCATGCGCCAACGGCGCTGGGGGCGGATCATGATCGTGACCTCGATCTCGGCGAGGGAGCCGTTGCCCAATCTGATGATCTCCAACGCGCTCCGGCCGGGCCTGCATGGTCTCGTGAACGCGCTCAGCCGTGAGGTGGCGGCCGAGGGCGTCACCGTGAACGCGATCATGCCCGGCTACACGCTGACCGAGCGGATCCGCGAGATCGGCGTCGATGAAAAACAGGCGGCGGCGCAAATCCCGGCAAGGCGCATGGGGCGGCCGGAAGAATTTGCCGCGCTCGCGGTATTCCTGGCGTCGGAGCAAGCCGGCTACATCTGCGGCCAGGCCATTGCCTGCGACGGGGGATATCTGGGCGCGATATAAAGATCGCGGGGAGGCGACATTGAAGATTGCATTATTGGCGATTGTCGGACTTTTCCTCGGCGGCGCCGGCCTGGGATTTGTCGGGGACCGTGACGATAGTGCGCAGCGGCCGACCGGCGCGCGGTAAATGCGCACCAGCCTCTGATGTTGGACGGGAGAAACAACGATGACGGATTTTGTGCTCGTTCAAGGTGCGTGGATCGGCGGCTGGTACTGGCGGCCGATCGCGCAGGCGCTGCGCAAGCTGGGCCATGAGGCCTATGCCCCGACGCTCACCGGGCTGGGCGAGCGCATTCATCTCATGAGCCCGGGCATCAATCTCGACACCCACATCGCCGACGTCGTCAATCTCATCAAATGCGAAAACTTGTCGGACATCGTTCTGGTCGGCCACTCGTACGGAGGCATGGTGATCACCGGCGTCGCCGACGCGCTGCCCGACCGGATCAGGTCGCTGGTTTATCTCGATGCCTTCGTGCCGAAAAACGGCGAGGCGCTGGTGAATTTCCTGCCGGCCGGTGCGCCGCCGCCGCAAGTCGTCAACGAATACTGCCTGGCGCCGCTTCCGGGCGCGTTCTTCGGCGCTTCTCCGGAGGTTGCGGCGCTGGTCGATGCCGGCACCACGCCGATGCCGATTGCCTGCTTTACCCAGCCGTTGAAGCTCACGGGCGGCGTCGATCGTGTGAAGAAAAAGGCTTACGTCTATTGCAACGTGCCGGCGCCGACGACGTTCACGCAGTTCTACGACAAGCTCAAAGCCGATCATGGCTGGACGATGCATACGCTGCCGTGCACGCACATCGTCCAGATCGATATGCCGAAAGAGCTGACGGAATTACTGGTGCAAGCCGTGTAGGCCGCGCGGCAGCAGCTTTATGCCGGATGCAGCCGCAGCGGCAGCTCGTCGTAGCCGTGCGCCGCCATGTTGATGGCGGTCTGCGGCTCGCCGGTCAGTTCGATGCGGCCGACCTTGCTGGCGAGAGCGGCGAACATGCATTCGCCCTCGAAGCGCGCAAGCGACGCACCGACGCAGGCGTGGATCCCATAGCCCATGCCGACGTGACCGCTGAGCTTTCGCTTCAAGTCATATTGATCGGCGTTTTCCCAGCGGCGCGGATCGCGGCCTGCCGCCATCCACAGCATCATCATCCGCGCGCCGCCCGGCACCCGAAGCCCGGCAATCTCCAGTTCGTGTCTCGTGATACGCCCGCCGAATCGCGCTGGGCATTCGTAGCGTAAAATCTCCTCGAACGCCTGCCTCGACTGCGACGGATCTTTTTTCAGGATTTCCCATTGCTCGGGGAACTCCGCGAAGGCGCGCAACAGGCTGCCGATTCCGAGGATCGTGGTATCGGCTCCTGCTGCGTACATCGTCTTGACCAATAACTCGGCCTCTTCTTCCGTCACCGTGCCGCGATCCGCCGCCTCGTACATCGCGGCCCCGAGGCCGCCGGGCGCCAGCGTCTCGCGCTTGCAATTTGCCTCGACGTAGGCGATCGCACCCGCGCCTCGTTCAAGACCGCGCATGAAAATATCGTTCGGCGGCCCGAAGGTGTTGAAGACGGCATCGCTGAAATGCAGGAGGTGGTGACGGCCCTCCTGCGGAAGCCCGATCGCATCGGGAAAGGCTTGCAACACGTAGGCCGCGGCGACGTCGACATGACCGTTCACTTCGGCAGGTCCATTGGCCAGTAAGCGATCGACCAATTCATTGGCGGCATTGACGAACAGGTCGCGCATCCGGTTCATAACCGCCGGCGCCAGGACTTTCTGGATCACCGTGCGCACACGCGCATGTTCCGGCGGATCGAAGTTCAGCAGAATTTCCGGGCGTATCGAGTTCGGATCGTGGAATGGCCGTGATGCATTCGAATAGTTGCGCCAATCGCCCGCTACGGACTGCACCTCGTCATGGCGGCCGACGACGTAGATATCGTATGCGGGGTAAATGACCGGCGCCATCTCACGCAGCCTGCCGTCGAAGGCCTGCCCCTCGCGTATCGCTTCAACCGTAAACGGATCGAGATCGGAAATCGGCACTCCGCCCGGCGTCTTCTGCATTTCACTCCCCAGCTTCTTCTTGGCTGATCATAATGCGGTAAGTGCGCGCCAGACCGCAATATCGGCCGTAATATTGACCGGCCCTTGACACCGATCCTATGGTCGACACTGAAAAAGATCCTGAGCACTTTGAATGCTTCGGCTTTAGAGAACGCTGGCGTCTAAGGGGAGGCGCGACATTAGCGAAGCCTTTGACATCGTCACAGTCGGCGCCGGCCACAACGGTCTGGTCGCCGCCGCCTATTTGGCGACTGCCGGCAAGCGCGTTGTGGTGCTGGAGCGAAATTCCTGGTTCGGCGGCGGCGTCATCACCCGCGAACTAACCGTGCCGGGATTCAGACACGACCAGCATTCCACGGCTCACATCTTTATTCTCGGTAATCCGCTCATCAAGAACGACGACCTCGGGCTGATGTCCCGTTACGGCCTGAAATATGTTTACCCGGATGTGCCGTTCATCTGCGTGTTCGAGGACGGCGCAACAATCGGGCTGCACCGCGATCGCAACAAGACCTGCGAGGACATTGCGCAATTCTCAAAGCGGGACGCCGACGCATTTCTGAAATTCGCCGCGGTCGGCGAAACTTTTCTCCCGCTCGTCGCCGCGACGTTCTATGCGCCGCCGTTGCCCATGGGTGCGAGTCTGGCGATGCTCGATCAGAGCCCGATTGGGCGTCAGCTGTTCGGGCTTATGCACAAAAGCGCCTACGACGTGGTTGTCGAGAGTTTTGAGAACGAACGGGTGCGGCTGTTTTTGTGCCGGCTGATTTCGGAAAACCTGACCGGACCGGAAGAAAAGGGCACGGCGCTCGGGCTTTACGTCTTTCTTGCCTTCATGGAAGCCTATGGCGTGGGCGTGCCTATCGGCGGCAGCGGCGCGCTCTCGCAAGCGCTGATCCGCTGCATCGAGGATCATGGCGGCTCGGTGCTCGCCGGCAGGTCGGTCGAAAAGGTGGTGACGCGCAACGGCCGCGCAGTTGGCGTGCGCACGTCCGACGGCGCCGAGTATACGGCCAAGGATGCGGTGATCGGCGCCATTCATCCGCACGTTCTCGGCGACATGGTGCCCGATGTCGACCCGGCGATTGCCGACGCCGCGAAACGCACGGAAATTTCCGCCAACGTCTGCTTTACCGTGCATGCCGCGCTCAACGAGCCGCTTCGGTTCAAGGCCGGCGGCCACGTCAACAAAGCCTATTTCACCGAATTGATGCCCAACCGGCTGGACGACCTGCGCGGCTTCTTCGACAGCTTGCGGTACGGAAAGATACCGAGCCGCTCACTCATCGGGCTTATCTCGGCCTCGACGTTCGATCCGTCGCGTTGTCCGCCGGGCAAGGCGACGCTGCACATCTGGGATTACGTGCCCTACGCGCATCCCGATGGCGGTCCGGTTGCATGGGACCGGCTCAAAGACGCCTTCGGTGAAACAATTCTCTCGCGGGTGCGTCCTTTCGTGGAAAATCTTGGGCCTGAGAACATTGTCGCCGCGCATTACGACAGCCCGCTCGACATGGAACGAACATCGGCGAGTTTTCGGGGCGGCGACCTGCATGGTGTCGCCAATCACATGTATCAGTCCGGCGCCCATCGGCCTACGCCGGAGCTCGGGCGAAACACGGTTCCCGGCGTGGAGCGTCTTTATCTGGTCGGGCCGTTCCAGCATCCCGGCGGCGGGGTGTTCGGGGCGGGACGTGCCACCGCGATGCAGGTCTGCGACGACCTCAAGATCGATTTCGACAAGATAGGCAACGCCTGATGAAGTTCGTCGGTCCCGACGGCAGCGAGCTCATTACGGTCAGCGCGGTCGATCGGGACGGCGACAAGCTGGTGATCAAGGGAAAGGTATTCGGCGCAATGCCGATCGCCGCCCGTTTGTCGCCGGCTGAGGCACGTCAGGGACTGAAGCTTTTGAACTTTCGCTCCTGGTTGTTCTTGCTGACGTTTCTGGTGCGACGCTGACGCCAGCGCGCTTAAACGGGTGGCCGATAAGCCCGTCCAAGTTTTAGGTGTAAAGCAGACGTGGCGGAGTACTGTTGCCGACACGGCTTTATAACCACGTTCCAGGCTTCTATCGCTGAGCATCCTTCGATCGGCACGCGCATATGCCCAAATTTCTTCGCATCGGCGTCCATCAGTCGAACGTTTCCGGCTACACGTCCAAGGCATGGTGGGTTCGCCGGGTCGGCTCGACGGTTCTCCTGAAGTGGGGCGCCGTGGAGGTCCTGGGCGTGGGAGATGGGCGAAAGGTCTACTGGACGCTCGCGCCACGCGTGAAAACGGTTCGTTGTGGCACGGTGCAGCGGGCCAAAGATTATGCGAAAACCGCGATCGCGCGGCGACGCAATCATCGCTATGAGCCGCTGACCGGAAACGTTGCCATCCGGCGCCAGCGTGCCAATCGCGGCGCCGAGCTCGAACAGGCGCTTGTCACCATTCTGGTTGTCGACATCGTCCGGTCCACCGAAAAAGCGGCGCGGCTGGGCGATTCACGCTGGACGCAGGTGATGAATCACTATTACGCCGCCGTCCGCCGCGAGCTGAAGACTTTGCGCGGAAAGGAAGTCGTGACGACGGGGGACGGAATGCTGGCGACGTTCGACGCGGCGGATTCCGGGATCCGTTGCGCGACGGCGATCCGGGAGGCGGTGCGTACGTTGGGCCTGGAGATCCGAGTGGGACTGCACGCCGGCGAATACAAAGTGACCGGCGCCGACGTGATCGGTTTCGCCTTTCACGTCGGCGCCCGCGTCGCCGCGAAAGCGCGCGCCGGCGAAGTCCTGGTTTCGAGCGCGGTCAAGGATCTGATGTCGCAGTCCGGAATTCGGTTCAAGGATCGCGGTGTTCATCGGCTCAAAGGTGTGCCGGAGCGATGGCGCCTCTACCGGGTCACATGATGGTGCTGACGTAGTAGCTGTCCATGTATTCGCGTAGCGCGCGGATCTTGCCGTCATCGACTTCTATCATCCACGAATAAACGTTGTTGTAAGGCGTGCCGCTTTTCAGGCGGCCGACGCCGCGGG
>DASXDP010000074.1:0-4024 GCA_036490575.1 Xanthobacteraceae bacterium | reverse complement strand
GAACTTCCCCGCTGAGCAGACCGTGGCGGCTCGCCATTTCCAGGTCGCGCCAGACGCGCTGGATCGGATTTGATTCGGCAAACGCGCTGGCGCCTTGCACACTGAGCAATAGATCAACGGCCTCGCGGCAGCATTTCATAGCGTAGCCGATATCCATCCGCACTTGCGCCCGCTTGGTGAAAGCAAAATCCTCGCCGGCGCGCGCGGCCTCGGCGATAACGTCGCTCCAGCGCCGCATCAGCAGAACTGCGGTATCGATCAGCGTCGACGCTTGCGCCAGCGCAAGCTGCATGCTCGGCGCCTTGCGCAGATCGTCATAAAAACTATACGCGATCGGCTTGCCGGCGGCGCCGATCCGTTCGAGCGTCAGATCCCGTGCCGCTTGCGCCATGCCGAGAATCGGCGGCGCGACCGCGATAATGGCGGTCGGCATGAACGCTTCGCGATAGATGAATTCGTCCTTATTGGTGCGCGGCGACTGCCCTTTGGCGAGCGTTTCCACCGCGATCACGCGATGCGCCGGCACAAAGATTTTTTCCGCGATCACGGTATTGCTGCCGGTGCCCCGCATGCCGACTACGTGCCAGGTGTCTTCGATCTTCAAGTCGCTCATCGGCGCCAGAATAATGCCGGGTGCCATGCCGCCATCGAGCGGCAGCGGCACAGCGAGAATCGCCCAATGCGCGTGTAGGCAATTTGAGGCGTAGGGCCAGCGGCCGGAAACGATATAGCCGCCGTCCGCCGGTTGCGCGGGCTGGCTCATGGCGAGCACGCCGATGGTGCGCGCATCCGGGTTACCCTCGAATACGTCGCGCTGCGCTTGATCGGAGAATTGCGCGGCGATCCATGCCGTCGCGACGGAGATGAACGATATCCACCCCGTCGAGCCGCAGCCGCGGCCAAGCTCGGTGACGACGTCCATGTAGGTGCGCAGGTCAGCTTCGTAGCCGCCAAAACGTTTCGGCGCGCGCATGCGAAACAGGCCCGCCTGTTCCACGGCGGCAATGACTTCGTCGGGGATACGCCGCGAGCGCTCGGTTTCGCCGGCCTTGGCGCGGAGAAGCGGCACCAGACTTGTCGCCTTCGCCATTAACTCGGTGCGTAACGCCTGTTGGCCTTCGGCGCTGTTCTCAGCGCGACGTCGCGCGGGCATTGGTTCCCTTCTTCATGTTCAAGGTGTTGAGCGGCTTTTCGCGAGCCGCAGTCAGCCGCGTTGCTTGCGAAACGCGTTTTTCTTCGCGACTTTATCGCCGGCAAACTCCAACAAATCGCAACCGGCGCTCCGCAGCGGCTGACCATTGGCGTCGGTGACGACAAAATCCCACTCGAACGTGCCGATGTCGCCGGCCACGACGACTTTCAGGTTTTCAAATCTGCCGTCGGGAAAGCGATCGAAAAATGCCTGCACGCCGCGCCTGATTTCCTTTTTGCCCGAATAGCTCTTGCCCAGCCGGTCGGGCCCGACCGACGCGTGATAGACGCCGTCATCGGCGAAAAAGCTGGCAACAAGATCGGCGTCGCCGCTGTTCCATGCAGCGCCGAACTCCGTCGCCCGCTCGCGCGTCATTGAGCCCGCCATTTTGCGTCTCCCATTCTCACTCGGCCGCCGTTGCCGGAAATTGCGCATCGGCTGTTGTGGCCGCGGCCGACAAATAGGCGCCCTGGCGGAGCAGCTCGCGCTGGATCGAGCGCGCTGCAACATCGCGCGGAGGCGCACCGCTCGCGGCGGCGAGCGCCGCCGCAACGCCCGCGGCCTGACCGGTGAGCCAGCATTGCGGGATTTCGCGCATGAAGGTGTGAGAATTTGCATCGCAGGCAACGTGGCGTCCCGCGCCCAAAATGCCATCAAGGCGCTCCGGGACGAGCGCGCCGTACGGCACCGATATGTTGGGCGTCTTCGGCGACAGCGACGGCGACACGCCGATCTCGTCTTCGAAAACGTGGCCGCTATCCCATTGCTGGCGGGCCACCTTGCGCAGGCCGACAAGCCGCCTTGAGTGGCGCACGCCGATTTGCGGCGCACCCAGCATCAGAAATGCATCGGAAAAACCGAGCGCCGCTTTGCGGTAAATCTCGAGGTGGCCGACCGCCAGCTCGCGCGAGCGCAACTCGACCGCGGTAAGATCCTCGACATCGACTGCGCTATAGCCGGCGAGACGCGGGCCCATGAACAAGGCAACGTCGTTGCGCCACGAAACGAACGGCTTTTCAAAATATTTTGTTTGCTCACGGCCAAGCGTCATGAAGGCCGCAAAGGCCTCGGGTTCCTCACGGCGAAATCTGAGCCACCGCCCCATGTCGACGCCGCCGAACAGAAACGCAGTGTTCATGCAGTGATGGATATCGCCGGCATCGATATCGGAGTCGCACGCCGCCCCCGACCGCGCGATCAAATCGGCATCGCCGGTCGTGTCGACGACGACTTTGGCGGGCACCGCGTGGCGGCCTTCCTTGCTTTCGAAGATGGCGCCTTTGACTGCGTTGCCCTCCATGATCGGTGCCGCACCCCAGGCGTGAAACAACAGCCGCACTTTGGATTCAGTGGCCATCTGCATTGAGAGCGTTTTGAGCGCCTCGGGATCGATGGTCGGCGACCACGTGACGATGCCGTGGTAGGCCGCCGTTCGCTGCGCCCAATAGGCCGCGGTCGCAGAGTCTCGGCTGCCCCAGTCGGCACGCGGTGGCCCGGCGACGGCATCTTTCGGCAGCCGATCGACAAACTCCTCGGCAAGACCGCGAATAATGTGCCGGCCGGACCAATCGGTCATGCGGTCGATCCAGATAACAAGACCGCCGGTCGAAAGCCCGCCAAGGTGATTGTAGCGCTCAGCTAGTAACACGTCGGCGCCGGCCCGGGCGGCGGCAATCGCGGCGGCCGTGCCGGCGGGACCGCCGCCGACCACCAGGACGTCGGTTTCGGCGAGCACCGGCACTTCGCGTTGCGCCTCGATAATCGTTTTTGACGGGCGCGCGCGTTTAACGCGGCCGTGGCCTTGGAACAGTTCGATACCCGCCGCGGCACCGATGCTGCTCGAGAAATTACCGCTGCCCGGCGGTTCCCGAAAAATCTCGCTCTCGCGCACCGAGCGTCCGGAGACAGGTGCGTCTTCTTTGCCGGCCATCTTATCGATCTCGCTGCCGCCCACTCGGCTGGAAATCCGGTCAAGGATAAGGGTTAGGTAGAAAGTCCGCTAGTCGTGCCGATGCAAGCCGGGCGTTGATCTGCCCGCCGTCATACGCGATTTTACCGGCGGGCGATCAGTAGTTCGCTCCGGCCGCGCCGGCATTGGAGACTAGTTGTGAAGACCGCCATCACCGAAATGTTCGGCATCCGCCATCCGATCATTCAGGGCGGCATGCACTTTGTCGGCTTCGCCGAGCTCGCCGCGGCGGTGTCGAATGCCGGCGGGCTTGGCATCATCACCGGACTGACGCAACGAACGCCGGAATTGCTGGTGCGCGAGATCGCGCGCTGCCAGCAAATGACCGACAAGCCATTCGGCGTGAACCTGAGCTTTTTGCCCTCGGTCAATCCCCGGCCCTATCCGGAATATATCGCCGCGATTATCGAAGGCGGCATCAAGATCGTCGAGACTGCGGGGCGGAACCCGGAGCAATATCTGCCGCCGCTGAAAAAGGCCGGCATCAAGATCATTCACAAGTGCACGTCGGTGCGGCATTCGCTCAAAGCCGAGCGCATCGGCTGCGATGCCGTGAGCGTCGATGGCTTTGAATGCGGCGGCCATCCCGGCGAAGACGACGTACCGAACATGATCCTGCTGCCGCGCGCCGCCGACGAACTAAAGATTCCGTTCGTGGCGTCCGGCGGCATGGCGGATGGAAGAAGCCTTGTTGCGGCGCTGGCGCTTGGCGCGGCCGGCATGAATATGGGCACGCGCTTTATCGCCACCAAAGAAGCGCCGGTACACGACAACGTCAAACACGCGATAGTCGCTGCCTCCGAACTCGATACCCGGTTGATCATGCGGGCGCTGCGCAACACTGAGCGCGTGCTCAAGAACAA
>DASXDP010000073.1:0-13605 GCA_036490575.1 Xanthobacteraceae bacterium | reverse complement strand
GATCGATGCCGTGAACTGCGCGCTGGCCGTGCAGCGCTCGTCTGCTTTGCCTCCCGAGCCGAGCAGCGCGCCTTCGCCGATCGTGCTGCGCATCGGTATCAATCTTGGCGACGTGATTATCGAAGGCGCCGACATCTACGGAGACGGCGTCAACATTGCCGCGCGGCTGGAGCCACTCGCCGAACCCGGCGGTATCTGCATCTCGTCGATTGTCAATGAAAGCATCGGCAATCGCATCGACGTTCGATTTCAGGATGGCGGCGAAGTCGGCGTCAAAAACATCGACCATCCGATACGCGTCTGGCGATGGCATCCAGACTCGGTCGCCGGCCTGGGACAAAAGACCAACGGGGCGCACGTGGCGGAAAAGCATGCTACGGCGTCGATCGCCGTCTTGCCGTTCACCAACATGTCCGGCGAGGCGGAGCAGGAATACTTCTCCGACGGCATCAGTGAAGACATCATCACCGACCTGTCGAAGATCGCCGGCCTCATCGTAATCGCCCGCAACTCAAGCTTCACCTACAAGGGCCGCGCGGTCGACGTACGCACCGTCGGCCGCGAGCTCGGCGTGCAATCCGTACTCGAGGGCTCGATCCGCCGCGCCGGCAACCGGGTACGTATCACCGCACAGCTCATCGACGCCTCAAACGGCGGCCATTTGTGGGCCGACCGCTACGACCGTGATCTGACCGATATCTTCGCGGTCCAGGACGACGTCACGCACCGGATTGTCGACGCCCTCAAAGTCACGCTCAGCCCCTCCGAAAAGGAACGGCCCGCCGGCGGCGGCTCGCCGGTCAACATGGAGGCTTATGACCTGGCGCTGCGCGGCCGTGAGCTTTTGCTTGGCCCCCAGAAAACCCGGGAAACCTTCGAACAGGCAACGGCGCTGTTTCGCAGGGCGATCGAGGCCGATCCGAATTTTGCGGTGGCGCGCGCCGGCCTCGGCTTTGCGTACATGTTCGATTACCAAAATCGCTGGAGCGACGATCCCGACGCGTCGCTGGGCCTGGCCAAGCAATACGCGGAACAGGCAATCGAAAAGGACCCACGGGAGCCGATGTCCCACGCGGTCGCGGCGGTGGCGGCGACATTCCGCGGCGACATCGAGCGCGCGCAGTCGGAAATCCGCATTGCGCTATCGCTCAACCCCAACCTCGCGATGGCCTACAATATTGCCGGCAGCATTCGCATGTACGCCGGCGAGCCTTTAGAGGCCATTCCACTCATCGAGCGCGGCATGCGTCTCGATCCGGCGGGCAATACGCAGTATCTGCACTTCCTCGGCATGGCGAACCTGCTCGCCGGCAAATACGAAACGGCGGCAGCGCTCTTCAAACAGCGCATCGCCCTGGTGCCGGGAACGGACTTTTCCCGTTCAGCGCTTGCCTCTGCGCTCGGTCATCTCGGCAAGGTCGACGAGGCCCGCCAAATCTGGCGTGAGCTGCAAGAGATCAACCCGAAATATTCGTTCACCGAGCATTTGAGCCGGCTGCCGTTCCGGCGAAAGAAAGATGGCGAGCGGCTGGCCGAAGGTCTGCGGCTGGCTGGACTGCTGAACTGAAAGTTTGGTGCGGGCGGGCTTTCTTGGCCGCGCTGTATTCCGCGTGGCGCTCCCTAGGGGAATCGAACCCCTGTTTCAGCCTTGAGAGGGCCGCGTCCTAGACCGCTAGACGAAGGGAGCCTGCAAATCGAATAGCCCCGCGGCGGCAGACGCGCAAGCGAGGTCTTTTTCGGGGCAGCGCTGCCCGTGCCACGGCTCAGCGGTTGGCGAAATGCGATCGTGCCGCGTGCGCCCCGGCGATGCGCCCGAACGTCAATGAGCGCAACACCGACGTGCCGGCCGGGTATTCGTGATAAAACAGGCCGACAATCTCGCCGGCCGCATACAGGCCGGGCAGCGGGACGCCATTTCCGGTCAGCACGCGCGCCTCACTGTCGGTGCGAATTCCGCCGTAAGTGAAACAGATGGCCGACGTCATCGGATAAGCGAAATAAGGCGGCTTCTCGATCGGGTACGCCCAATTCGACTTATCCGGATTTAGTCCGCGGGTGCGCTTGCCGTCGCGCCGGCCCGGATCGAATTCGCCAGGCCCGATCGCGGCGTTGTACCCGGCGACGGTTCGCTCCAGCCGATCGGGATCGAGGCCCAGGAGCCTCGCCAACTCCTGCATGGTTGCCGCTTCGACCGGCGGCTTGTCAGAATCAAACAGCACCATGATGCCTTTGTGAGCGGTGATCGTCTGGTCGGCGATGAAAAACGCCGTCTGGTTCTGATTGCGCCAGACTTCGAACGCGATGAGCTCGAAAGTTTCCTCGAAAGTGCCGCAACCTTCGTCGTAGAAGCGTTCGGCATGCGCGTTGACGACGATGCCGAACGGATGGCCGTAGAGATAAGCGTCGGGCTTTGAGGTGCGGCGGTCGACGAGCTCGGTATGCACCATGTCAAACTGCCCGGCGGTGCCGGCCCCGATCTCCATCGCCATTTTGATGCCAGCGCCTTGATTGAACGCCAGTCCGGGCGCAAGCAGCGGCAGGTCACACGCATTGGCGCCGAGATAGCGCGTGAGCATTTCTTTGTTACCTTCGAAGCCGCCGCATGCGAGCGTTACCGCGCGCGCTTTGAGCGTGCGCAAACGGCCGTCGTCGCCGCGGACGACTACGCCCTCAACGCCCCCGTCGTCGCCAAGCGATAACCGCACCGCCTCGGTGCGGTAGAGGATCTCGGCGTCGCTGGTCTGTTCGAGCGATTTGGCGAACGCCTCGACAATCGCCCTGCCTCCCCCCTCGGGCGTGATCTCATGCTGGACGCCCATCGCCACCGGTGGCCCGTAATGCAGAAGCTTGACGCCGTGTGTCTCGAGGGACCGCAGCGTCGTCGGGACTTCGCGTTCCAGAACGCGGCAATAATCCACGTCGGCAAGCCCCTTCGACACCTTCGCGACTTTATCAACGAATGAAGGGTCGAGACTGAAATCTTCACACGCGCGAAAGCGTGCGGTGGTCCAGCGCGTGGCGCCGCCGCGTTGCTCGGCCGGGGCGCTTTCGAGCACGGCAACGCGGGGTGTGCGCCCTTGCTCTCTGGCAGCCTGGATGTAGCCGATAGCGGCGGAGAGGCCGGCCGCACCGCAGCCGACGACAATAAAATCATAGCTGTCGCCTGCAGCCATCCCATGCCCCCGACGTTCTTGTTGTTCGGCACGGAAAAACGTGCCGCGCGGTCCTCAATCTTGTCACATCTGCTAACGACCGCAACGACGAAGCCGCGCTGGCACAGTTAGCCGGGCGTGCCCCAATCGGGAAAATCGGGCGCCAAGCCGCGCCGGACGACCTGCGCCATTTCCGAATAGGTATTCCGGAACGGCGAGGAAAGACGATGCAGCACGGTCTTCGACACCAACGCGTCGTGAAGCACCAGCGCGTCGATGCCGGTGCCGAGAAAGCAGGCCACCGCATCTTCGGGTGTTTCCACCATGGGCTCGCCCCTGACGTTGAGCGACGTATTTAGCAGCACAGGCACGCCGGTCAGCGCATCGAACGCCCTGAGCAGATCATAGAGCCTGGCGTTCTCCTCTCTCGTGACGGTTTGCACCCGGGCGGTCCCGTCGACATGAACGACAGCCGGGATTTTGTCTCGCCATTCCGGCCGCACGTGCCTGGCAACCAGCATGAAAGGCGAAGCTTCGCCGGCCGCGAAAACCTCACCGGCTCGCTCGGCCAGCACGACTGGCGCAAACGGCCGAAACGCCTGACGGTGTTTGACCCGGCGGTTGAGTTGGTCCTTCATCCCGGCTTGCCGGGGATCGGCGAGAATGCTGCGGTTGCCGAGCGCGCGGGGACCAAATTCCGAGCGTCCCTGAAACCAGCCGATGACTTGGCCGTTGGCCAGAAGCTGCGCCGTCGCGGCGCAGACGTCGCGCGGCCGCGTCCGCCGGGTTTGTAAGCGCACCGTGCCCGGCGCGAGCGCGGCCGCGATCTCGTCTGCGCCATATGACTTGCCGAGAAAAGCTTGTCGCATGACAAACGACCGGCGCTGTTTCAGAATCTCGAGATACCCGTAGTAAGCGGAACCAATGGCGATGCCATCGTCGCCTGCAGCGGGCTGAATCCAGACATTATCGAAGCCGGCTTCCCGCGCGATGCGCCCGTTGGCTACGCAGTTGAGCGCGACGCCGCCGGCCATGCAGAGGTTTTTTTCGCCGGTTGCTTCCCGCAGCCACCTCGCGCGCGCCAGCAGCACGTTCTCGGTGTCGTCCTGAATGCGCCAGGCGACATCCTCCCAATGCCGGACTGATCGGGCATTCTCCCAACTTTGGTCCTGCTCAGGAATGTAAGGCCGGTCGAAGTCCGCCCCCCACTCGGCGACTTTAAGCTCGCCGCCGTCGAGTATGATCAGCGGCCCAACGGCGCGGGGCCTGCCGTAAGGGGCAAGACCCATCACCTCACCGCATTTATTCCAGTCGAGAAAAATGTAGGTTGAAACCCGGCTGTAGGCTGCGCCCAATCCCGGCATCGAATAGAAATCGTCGCTGAGATAACCGCGGGTCGGCTTAAGCCAGACTTTTTTCAGTGTTTCGGTCCGCGTGCCATTGAAGCGGTAATAGCTTTCCGATTCGCGCATCAGCGGATCGACGTTCGCTGTCGGGCTTCCCCCCTCGGTCACGTCGCTCGCGTAATTGCCGACGCCATCCACCACCATGATGGCGCCCCGTTCGAACGGACACGCCGCGAACGCGCTGTAAGCATGCGCCAGGTGATGGGAAACGGTGGTGACCTTGTCTGACTGAGCGAGATAAAGAGGGTTTGAGCGGGCGTTGAGGCGTTCGCTGTCTTCGATCACGCCCGGAATGAACTGCGACAGGAAGCGGCGCTCAAGCTCCGGCACCGGCAGCACGTAGCTGTTACGCACCACCAGCGCGAGGTCGTCGAACGAGATGCCCTCCGCCTCCAGGCAATAATCGACCACCGGCCGATAAAAGCCGGCATCATGTTTGCGCCTTGTGATCCGCTCTTTGGTAATGGCAAACGCGATGGCGCCATCCCGCAACAAACAAGCGCTGACGTCGTGCGAGTAGGCGTTGATGCCAAGGACGTAGATGTGTTTGGCAGCCATCGGCGAGAGGGGGTGAGTTGCTCAGAACCAGTAGTCTTGAAGACTTTTGGAATAATTGACCAGAGTTTGGCGCGGGCCTACCTTAAAGTGTCTGGATCTGGGGGCGACCTCATCATGGTTCCGAAACGCGGTCCGCTGAGCGGACTGATTCACCGCGCTGTCCGCGCGGTCGCAGTGATCGCTTTGATCGCGGCGTGGTGTATCCAAGGTGTCCACTCCTCGCGGGCGGCCGCGAACCTCCATCCGACCTCGCCTGGCCAAGGCGGTTCAAATCCCGGGAGCGGCACTAATCCAGGCAGCTGGTTAAATCCCGGTCACGGGATGAACCCCGGAGGCGGAACCACTCCCGGCGGCGGCAAGGCCTCGCCAGCGTGGTGGGGACGCCGCGGTGGGTGGGGTCGTCGCGGATGGTGGCGACGCGGCTGGGGCGTAAACGCGAATTGAGTTGCTGACTCCCACCGGTTTCTAGCGGCCGGGTGCCGAAGGTTCGGTGACAAACCGGACCCGTCCGGTCTCCCTGAGCGTCTTGACGTCAAATGTCCGGATTTCGGTGGCGCCGCCAACGTCGAGCGTAATAACCAGCGAGTCGCCGGCAAGGGAGTTGGCGACGACGCGCGCACCCTTCGGCAGCGTGATAATGCTTTCCGCAGCTGGCAGCCCTTTATTGCCAGCATGGAAAATTCGATAGCCGATCACGCTCAGGACCGCGGCAATGGCGACGAGCGTGGTCAGTCCCGATATGATCATCAAAAGACGAAGCCGCGCCATGACCGGCGCGGTGGACGCATCAGCGTCGGAAGTTTGGCCCGCGAAAGGGCTCGTGTCGTCCTTGTCGCGTGACGCCGTAATGGATGAAAGCTTGCTCATTCGCATCCCCGCATTCATTGCCGATGACCGCCGCCGCGACGAATAAATCGATTCATGTGCCTGATGGCGAAAGCGGCCAAAGGCTCGATCGCCTGCTCGCAGCCAATATCGGCGATCTCTCGCGGACGCGCATCAAGCGACTGATCGAAGCCGGCGCGGTAACGATCGACGGGGCAACGATCCGCGATCCGAGCCATCGCGTCAATTCGGGCGCGATGGTCGCGCTGGAGGTGCCGCCGCCCGAGCCGGCAACGCCCACGGCCGAAGCCATACCGCTTAATGTCGTCTACGAGGACGCCGACATTATTGTCATCGACAAACCGAGCGGTCTCGTCGTGCACCCCGCCGCCGGCCATTGGACCGGCACGCTGGTCAACGCGCTCATCGCCCATTGCGGCGAAAGCCTCTCGGGCATCGGCGGGGAGAAGCGGCCTGGCATCGTGCACCGGCTCGACAAGGACACCAGCGGTCTCATGGTGGTGGCTAAAAACGACCGCGCTCATCGCCGCCTGGCGGCTCAGTTCGCCGCCCACGGACGCGACGGTCGCGCCTTCGAACGGGGCTACTTGACCTTTGTCTGGGGCGCCCCGGACCGGCCGCGCGGCACGATCGATCGTCCGATCGACCGGCACAGAAGCGTTCGGACGCGCATGGCGGTCCAGCAGGGTGGCCGCGAGGCGGTTACTCATTGGCAACTGCTGGAACGCTTTGGGGTGCCGACACGATCCAAGAAGCCGAGCGGAAAGCTCGATTCGGCGGCAAGCCTCCTCGCCTGCACCCTGGAAACCGGGCGCACGCACCAAATTCGGGTCCATTTGGCTTCGATAGGCCATCCCGTCCTTGGCGATGGTGTCTATGGCGCGGGATTTCGCAGCAAGGCGGCCTTACTGCCCGAATCGGCCCAGTCTGCGGTGGCGGCCCTTGGCAGACAGGCCCTCCATGCCCATATACTGGCTTTCGAGCACCCGGCTTCCGGTAAATTGATGCGGTTCCGCTCGGAACTGCCGCCCGATCTTGCCCGTTTGCATGGTAAGCTGGCGGCCTCAAGGGCTGATTCTAGCGAAAAATAGAGGCAAGTTCGTAAGGCGTAGTTTCGCCTGTCGAACAACATCAAGACAGCATCGCGCCGAAGTGATGCCTCTACCCTACCGCTAACCTGGCCCAACCGTGTATGCTGCAGTTGCGAGATAATTTGCGCCGTCGGCTCGGGGAAGCGACGGCTAACCTGCCTGCCGCACCTGCGGGGGTGAAATTTTAGGAGGGCGCTTAATGGCCCACACTGCTGCCTTGCCGGTCATGTCGGGTGAAACCGGCCTGACGAGATACCTGGAAGAGATCCGGCGGTTCCCCATGTTGGAACCGCAGGAAGAATACATGCTGGCCAAGAGTTGGCGCGAGCACGGAGACCGCGACGCGGCTCACAGGCTCGTCACCAGCCACTTGCGGCTCGTCGCCAAGATCGCGATGGGTTACCGCGGCTATGGCCTGCCGATTTCCGAAGTAATTTCCGAGGGAAACGTCGGCCTTATGCAGGCCGTGAAGCGTTTCGAGCCGGAAAAGGGATTTCGCCTCGCCACCTACGCCATGTGGTGGATCAAGGCGGCCATCCAGGAATACATCCTGCGCTCGTGGTCGCTGGTGAAAATGGGCACTACGGCCAATCAGAAGAAGCTCTTCTTCAATCTGCGCAAAGCCAAGAGCCGGATTTCCGCCCTCGAAGAGGGCGACATGCGGCCGGACCAGGTCAAGCTCATTGCCAAGCGGCTTGGCGTGACCGAGCAGGACGTTGTCGATATGAACCGCCGCCTCGGCGGCGACGCGTCGCTCAACGCGCCTATCCGTGACGACGGTGATTCCGGCGAGTGGATGGATTGGCTGGTCGACGACAGCGTCAGCCAGGAGAGCCGGCTGGCCGAGTCCGAGCAATCGGAGAACCGGCACAAGGCCCTTGGCGACGCGCTGAGCGTTCTCAATGATCGCGAACGGCGCATCTTCGAGGCCCGGCGGCTTGCCGACGAGCCGATCACACTGGAGGAGCTTGCCGAAGAATTTGGCGTGTCGCGCGAGCGCGTCCGCCAGATCGAAGTGCGCGCCTTTGAGAAAGTGCAGAAAGCGGTGAAGACCCGCATGACCGCGATGGAGACGCCGCATGCGGCGCCTCCCGCGGCAGCGGCCGCCGCTGCCGCCGCGCACTAATCGCTGCTTGCAAGCAATTTGGCGCGCGCCGCCAGTGCGGCGCGTGTTTCTTTTTCAGGCCGCGTTTTGTTGCTCACCCGCGATCGTCAGAGGGACGAGTGTAGCGGACCAGCCACATCGCCAAAGCCATGTTTAATTTAGCTTGCCGAGCGACGCGTCAGCGCGATGCTTGAGAACAATCGCACCTTGCCGCCGGGCGATTTCAGACGCGGTCACAAACGTCCGCTTTGCCTCATCCTTATTACTGCGGTCGAGCGCGAGCAGGCATTCGCCGCGAAGGCGATAGATCTCCGGCAGATAAAAACCAACGCCCGGCTCATCAACGCCGGCGACGGCCCGGTCGAGGTGCGCCAGCGCATCCCCTGCCCGGCCGGCCGCGAGCAGAACGTCCGCCGCGACGCCGAGATAATATTGCGGCACCGGCCCGGCGGCTGTCGCAGCAGCGATTTTGGCATCGATCAGGGCCGCCGCATCTGCAACCGCGGCCGCGGCGGCACTCGCCCATCCCGCCAGCACGAGGCTGCTGGCTCCATAAGCATACAGCCCGAATTTCTCGGCCAGAGCTACGGCTCGTTGCGCTGCGGCCAAGGTCCGTTCGCGGTCGCCCGCAAGCTGGAAGCCGAGAGCGGCATTGTGCAAAGCATGCGTCAGACTGAATGGGTGGTCGAGGGTTTCAGCCAGCGCTATCGCTTGCGCGGCAACCTTTTTCGCTTCTTCGTGGTTGCCGGAAAGTTGCACCGCGTTGCAGTGGACTGCGAAGGCGCACACTCCGGCGTCGTGTCCGCCGTAAGCCGGACCTAGATGACGGTGCCGAGCAATGTCGTAGGTGGAGATTCCGATACGGCTGTCCGCCAAAGCCTCGGCCGCCTCGCCGCGAAAGAAGGCGGTCGACCAGCGGCAATGATAAGCCTCGAGCAACTGGTCGCCATCGTTTGATTGCTGCGCGAGCTTGACCAGCTCGTCCGCGCGCTCGCGGGCAAGCGCAGTCTTGCGCCCAAGATTGGCTCCGAGCCAGAGGCCCCATTTTGCGCGATACAGCGCCGCGCCATCTCCGATTTGTTCGGCTATTTCGCCCGCGCGGCGATAGGTTTCCTCGGCGTCCGCGCCCTGCATGCCTTTAATGATTCCGAGTGCCGGGCCGAGCTTTAGCAAAAAATCCAGTTGCTGCCGCTGCCGTTCACCGGATTCCGGCAGTGTCTCGGCAAATTTGAGACCGGCTGAAAAGTTCGCGACCGCTTCGAGATAAGCCGATCGAGCCAGCGCGCGATCGCCGGCGCGCATGCGATAGTCACAAGCCTTTTCGGTCAGCCCGGCCTCGGCGAAATGATACGCGACCAATTCCGGTTCGTTGGCCGCCGCTTCGGGGAAATGCTCCTCGATCGCCCGAGCAATGCGCGCGTGCCATTCACGCCGGCGTGCCAGCAGCAGGCTTTCATACGCCGCGTCGCGCAGGAGCGCGTGCTTGAAACTAAAGCGCTGCTCCATGCCTCGTCCTTCCGGAAAGACAATGCCGGCGGCGACGAGTTTGGCGAGCGCCGCCTCAAGTTCGGCACCGTGCTTTGGCGCGACCGCTTCCAGCACAGGGAGTGAAAACTGCCGGCCAATGACGGCCGCGATCTGCGCCACCTCGCGGGCCTCGCCGAGACGATCGAGCCGTGCCGCCAGCGAATCCTTGAGCGACGCCGGTACCGCGGCGCCCGTATCTCCGGCAGATTCGACCACGCTTTTTGTCAATTCCTCGACATACAAGGGAACACCGTCGGTCTTGTCGACGATGGCCGCGACCGTGCCCGGCGATAGTCCGTGCGACGCGGCAATGCCGGCAATCAAGTCAGCGCAATCGGTACGGCCGAGACGGCCGAGGGTGAGCAAGGTCGACTGCGCGCGGGTAAGCCAGGGCGGCGCAAAATCCGGCCGCGCCGTGACAACGATCAACAGCCGCGCGCGGGCGATGCCATCGGCAATACGGGTCAGCAATTCCAGCGTGCTGGCGTCGATCCAATGCGCGTCTTCGACGATCAGCAACATTGTATTGATTTCGCCCCGCCGGACGATCTCATCGGCCAGTAACGCAATCGTCGCCATCTTGCGCTGCGCAGGCGTCGGCGATCCCGGCACCGGTGGCGCATCTGGAATGGACAACAGCTCGGCAAGAAGCGGAACGGCCGCGGCATCGGCGGTCGCCCGGTGTGCGAACAAGGCACGGAGCTTTTCGACGCGCTGTTCCGGAGAATCGCCGGCGACGAAACCGGCGGTGCGGGAAATGTGATGGATGACCGGGTAAAGCGCGTTGTCGTTATGATAGGGCGAGCATTGCAGATAAATCAGACCGTGCGGCTCGCCGGCGACGATTTCCTGTAAAGCTTCGATCAAGCGCGACTTGCCGATGCCGGCTTCGCCGATCAAGGTGACAATTTGTCCTTCGCCTTGCCGCGCCAGCCGCCAGCGGTCGAGCAACAGTCCCATTTCATTCGCGCGGCCGATGAACGGCGTTGCCGCGCCCGAGCGGATGGCAGCGAAGCGGCTCTCGATTGTGCCTTCCCCGATGACGCGCCAAACCGGCATGGGCCGCACGAAACCCTTGAGCTCGTGTGCGCCGGCGGATTCGAGCTGGAACAAGCCCCCAAGCAAATGTTGCGTCGCTTCGCTGATGAGTATGGTGTCCGGGGCCGCCAGCGCCTGCAGGCGCGCGGCCAGATTCGGCGTCTCGCCGACAATGGTGCGCTCTTGCGCGGAACCCGCGCCGATGATTTCGCCGATGACAACAAGGCCGGTGGCGATGCCGACCCGCGTTTGGAGCATAGCGCCATCGGGCCGCGTAATCTTGCCGACTTCCGCAAGAATGCCGATGGCGCCGCGCACCGCGCGTTCCGCTGCATCCTCGAAGGCATGCGGAAAGCCGAAATAGGCGAGCACGCCGTCGCCCATGAATTTTGCGACGAACCCGCCGTAGCGGCCGATCGCGCTGACGGTGGCATCCTGATAGCGGCGGATCAATGCGCCAAGAAGTTCGGGATCGACGGCTTCAGACAAAGCCGTGGAACCGACCATGTCGCAGAACACCACCGTGACCTGGCGGCGCTCGGCGCCGGCCGTCTCGCTCGGTGTAGGCGTTGCGGACATTTGGGATGCGGCAGGCTTCGTTTCGGTCGGCGAAGCACCGCCCTCGGCAATGGCCTTCAATAATCGGCGCCGATTGCCGATCGAGACGCCGAGTTTCTCCAGATCCGCTTCGGTCAGTTCCGAAAGGATATCGACATCGATATCGTTCGCCTCGAACGTTTCCGCCAATTGTTCCAGGTTATGAGAGCGCAACCAGCCGCGAAGATCGCTCATGCCCTAAGTTCCGAGACGTCTGCCGAGATGTTCATCCCTTGGCATAGCAGAGTTGTAACCGCAAACCCGCTTGCACAGACACAGTTACGACCGCCTAAAAGCCGAACAAGCGGCGCCTAATGTGGCAGCGCGCCGCGCAGCAGCCAACGGCAGGCAAAGATGATTGCACCGGCCACGGTCGCGATCACTGCAATCATCAGAAAAAACTCGGGCTTTTCCATGCGGCTCCAGAAACTTCCCAGCCAGCCGGCGAGAAAGCCGCCCACGAAACTTGTCGCCAGCCACACGCCCATCATCATCGAAAGAATGCGTGCGGGCGCGATCTTGGTAACCAGCGAAAGGCCGACCGGCGACAGATAAAGTTCGCCAACGGTGAGGACGACGAAAAATCCGAACAGCCACAGCCAGCTCGCTTTGCCGCTGCCGGCGTGAAACGCCGCGATCGCCATGATCAGGTACGCGACGGCGACGCCGAAACAACCGAGCGCCATTTTGGCGATGGTCGAAGGCTCGCTGCCGCGCGCGGCCTGCCGCGTCCACAGTGCCACCACGAAAGGCGTAAAAGCGAAAATCATGAACGGATTAAATGCCAGGAACCACGTCGTCGGGATCTGGGAAACGAGGCCGAACAGGTCGATGCCTCGATCGGCATTAGCGTCGGCCCAAAGTACGATGGTGTTGCCGCTCTGCTCGTACGTCGCCCAGAACAGCGTCGTCGGCACGAACAGAACGAGCAACGCGATAACGCCATGCCACTCCCGGCGGTCGAGCGGCCGACGCGCGATGTGGCCTTTCCTCGCCTTCTGCAACTCATCCGCCGGCAGAAGAGGGAGAGCATACAGATAGATCGACAACCCGATCAGCATGCCGACGCCTGCCGCCGCAAAGCCATAGTGCCAACCGGCTTCCTCGCCGAGGGTGCCGCAAACAAGCGGCGCCAGAAACGCGCCGATGTTGATGCCGACATAAAAGATCGAATAGGCGCGGTCGCGGCGGCGCTCGCCCGGCGCATAGAGCCCGCCGACCTGGGTCGAGATGTTCGGCTTGAATGCACCGCTGCCGAGAATGATCGCTAAAAGCGCGAACAGAAAAAGCTGTTCCATCGCCATCATGAAATGGCCGATGGCCATGAGAATCGCGCCGACGATGACGGTGCGGCGCTGGCCGAGCACGCGGTCGGCAATGAGGCCGCCGAAGATCGGCGTCAGATAAACGAGCGCCGTGTAGAGGCCATAGATTTGGGACGACAGGGGCTGAATATCGAGCGGCCCGAATATCGCTTCCAAGGCGCTTTTCGCGCCGGCAAGTCCAAGCGTAGTTTCGGCATGCCCGTGCAGCAGCAGGTATTTGGTCATGTAAAGGACGAGCAGCGAGCGCATTCCGTAATAGGAAAAACGCTCCCACATCTCGGTGCCGAACAGAAAGGTCAGCCCCCGCGGGTGGCCGAAGAGATCGCTGTGCGAAGTAGCGCCGGCATCAGAGGCCGGCGGACGGACAGAATCGACGTGATCGGTCAAGCGCTGCGAGCCTCTACCATTACCGGCACAGTATAAATCAAACCGGCGCTCGCGGCGTGTCCCGGAGGGCAGGAACCGATGCAACCGGCGCCACGCCGGCAGTAGTCAGCGCGCGATCCCTGCCAAGCTGCGGAGCAGAGAAAAGCCGCCCAAATATAGATCGCCCCTCCCCGTACGCGGACAGGCGAGAACTTTGCGATATTCGGCTGTCTATTCGGCAAGCTCCGGCATGGCTTCGTGTGGGACTGAACGATCCAGCGCACTCACCGGCGCGCGGCTTAAGACAAACAGGAACACAGCGACGATCAGATAGGCGATCGCCACCGTCGGCGAGACAGCGACGCCGACCGACTCCCGTGCATGGACACATCGTTGCCCAGCGCCTGACCACAGCCGCCCGGTTCAAGAAAGTCGCGCTGCAGGATGATAACCGGGGCGGCGCGATCGGGATCAACAGAAAGCGCGGCCGGCTCGGCCTCAAAAGTGACATTCGGCATCAGGCCCTCCGTCCGCGATACCGCCACAGGCAAAGAGCCGGCGAGATCGAGGCCAGCGCGGGCGGTTGCGTGGATG
>DASXDP010000072.1:0-3678 GCA_036490575.1 Xanthobacteraceae bacterium | reverse complement strand
CGGGACGGATTCGCCGGTCGGGGTCGGCGAAATGAACGTTCAATACCTCGCCGCCATGTTCGGCCTGACTCTCAGCACCGCATACACGACCAATGGCGTCGTTGGCGGCGGCGGAACCGACTACGCGATCTCGGGCGCGTTAGACGCCGCCGATATGGGCGGCGGCTCGGATATCGGCAACGGCGGCCTGACGAACTCCTTTCAGGAGAGCACCGGCGTGATCAATCCGGCCGTCCTGTCGACGGTCGGCCAGATACAAGCCTATCTAAACTCCACCGGCGGCGTTGCGGATTCTTCGGCGCTCTACATCATCAGTTCCGGCGCCAATGATTCTGCTTATGTGAGGAACCTGTCTTCGTCGGAACAGGTGCAGGATGATTATCTCGCTCCGCAGGCACAGACGCTTGCCAACGAAATCATAGCGTTGTTCGATGCCGGCGCTCGCCACATCATTGTCAACGATGTAGGCAACAATGCCAACGCATCGAGCGATTATTCGCGTTATCTGTATGATGACCTCGACGCCGCCGGCGTTTCTTATATCAAGAGCGACGTCCACGAGATGTCGCAGACCGTGCAGGACAATCCCGGAAATTACGGATTCACGTCAACGACCGTGTCCCCCAACGATCCGGCGCTCATCGAGCCTGATTCCAACAGCAGCGACGGCGATCAGAAAGGTTACGGCCTGTGGGGCGCCGACACTACGTCACAAGAATCAAACACCGTACCGCTCATCGACCAGTATTCCTATCTGCAGCAGCCCGACAATCCGCAGCAACCGATCAGCCCGGAGGAAACCAATTTCTTCGCAGACGATCAGCACTTTTCGGACGCCGGCCAGAGGATCGAGGCCTCGTTCGAGTACAATCTGGTTGCGGACGACGCGATTGACCTGACAAACCTGACATACGATCCCGCCCACACGAGCGTCAGTTTTTCCGGCACGACCACGGGCGGCACGCTGACAGTCTCCAACGGCGTCGACAGCGTGAATATCGCGCTACTCGGCAACTATACCGCGGCGGCCTTCACCACGGCGAGCGATGGCGCGATCGCGGCCGACCACACCACAGGCACGCTGGTTGTCGACAGCGGTAGCAATCCGCAGTTGTTGCTCGCGACAGCGCCGCACTGATTCCGGCGGCAGCGAAAGCCGGGGCGTTCCGGTCATTGCGAGCAAGATAAGAGGCGGCTTCGATGAAGTCCGGCGCGTCTGCGCGGCCCCATTGGGGATTTGCGCAGACGCTATGGCTTGGGCGTACGTTCGTTCCGGGCAACGCAAAGCGTGCGACCCATGTCCGCTTACTTTGAAAGCGGACACGGGCCGGTGCCTAAAGCCTGTTCGTCGGGAAACGGTGCGCGTTGGAAGCTGCGCGCGCGCCCGTTATTGCTGCTCAGGGCTGCCCGAACGCGCCGTCGTTTCGGGATGGTGCCTGGCGGCGCTCGATCCTCCAGGAGGGATATGCCCGGACAGATAGCGTGCGACAATTTTCGGATCGAGCTGCTTGTAGGCGGTATCCGGCAGGCGGTGCCAGACCTCATCCTTGCCAAACATGGCGATGCCGAGATAGCCGCGTACCGTCAGCGTCTGTCCGTCGGGGCTGACCGTCATCAAGGCGTGATAGATTTCGCCGTCGCGCGGATCGAGGATGTTGCCGTCCTTGTATTTCAGGCCGTCCCGCTTCATTCCCCTGATCAGCGGCAGCCCGAGCATCGACTGATCCTTGCGGTCGTCCTTGCAGCTCGTGCAAACCTCGTCGGGCCGGTCGCCCGGCCGCAGGGTGAATTTCGCGATGACGCCCTCGTAGAGGCCGTTGTGCTCAAAGAACAAGAACCAGCCGACCGACTTGCCGGTGTCTTCGTCGATCTTCTGCCACAGACCGGTCACGGCTGGTTCCGCGGCGGCGGCGTTGACGGCGAAAAGCAGCGCCACGGCCGCCAATGCGAATACTCGAAAATGCGCGATCATCGGGGCTCCGTTATTCCTGTCTGGCCGAATCGAAATAATACCCTTGGTGCCGCGGAAATACTCGCGCCACAATGAGGAGATTTAACGACGTATTTTCGGCGATCCGCCGATCATTCGGCGGCGGAAAGTTCGGCTTTTTCAAGCAGTTGGCAAGGCAGTCCCATTCTCCGTGCCGGCCGGCGCATCGCCGTCGCGCCGCTCCGCCTGCAAGTCCGCCAGTATCTGCGCGACGATCTCGCGTGGCCGCGGCGCAATCGAAACCACCACCGGATTTTCGTCGGGACCCGGCTCTTCGAGCGCCTCGAACTGACTTTTCAGCAGGCTTTCCGGCATGAAATGCTCGTGGCGCGTGGCGACGCGGCGGGAGATCAGGTCGATATCGCCTTTCAAATACACGAGCCGTACGTCGGGCCTGTTGCCGATGATGACGGCGCGGTAGCGGCGCTTGAGCGCCGAACAAGCAATCACGACATGGGCCCGAGCGAGCCGCGCCTGATCGACGAAATCGGCGATGGCGATGAGCCACGGCGCGCGATCTTCGTCGGTCAGCGGGATGCCGGCATGCATTTTGTCGATATTGCGAGCCGGGTGAAACCAGTCGCCGTCCTCGAAATCCCAACGCAACGCCAGCGCAAGCTGACTGCCGATAGTGGACTTTCCGCTTCCCGAAACCCCCATGACCACGAGTACCGAAGGCGCCACCGCGGCTTCGACCAAACTGGTCCGCTGCTCCGCAACCACCTGCACGTCTGCCTGGGCCATATCCATATTCAAACTCCACTCCCGGCGCTCATGCGATCGGCCGCCATTGCTGGCCACTGCGCAAAAACAGACGCTGCGCCGCGTCCGGCCCGTCGCTGCCCGCCTGGTAGGTGCACAGATCGCGTCCGCCCGCCTCGTGCCAGGCTTTGAGAATCGGATCGACGGCGCGCCACCCGGCCTCGATGTCGATGGCGCGCTGAAACAGCATCTGATCGGCGATCATGCAGTCGTAAATCAGGGTTTCGTAGCCGGTCGAGGGCGCGGCGGCGAAATAGTCCTCGTATTTGAAATTCATCCGCACGTTTTCAATGCGGATTTCTGGACCGGGGATTTTGGCGTTGAAATGCAGCGCCGCGCCCTCGTCGGGTTGGATGCGCAACACCAGAAGATTCTGCGCCAAGTTATCGACCGGCATGTCGCGAAACAGCGCGAGCGGCGCGCTTCGAAATCTGATGGCGATCTCGGTCTTGCGCGCGCCGAGCGCCTTGCCGGTGCGCAGATAGAACGGCACGCCCGCCCAGCGCCAGTTATCGAGTGCGAGCCGCATGGCGACATAGGTTTCGGTAACGCTCTGCGGCGCGACGCCGGCCGCAGCGCGGTAGTCGGAGACGTCTTTGCCGTTGACGCGGCCGGCAACATATTGGCCGCGCACCACGTCAGTGAAAACCTTGTCTTGCGCCAGTGGCTGGATCGACTCGATCGCCTTGAGCTTTTCGGTGCGCACCGCGGAGGTCTCGAAACAGGTCGGCGGCTCCATGGCGGTCAGCGCCAAAAGCTGGAACAGATGATTGGGCACCATGTCACGCAGCGCGCCGGTGTGGTCGTAGAGCTTGCCGCGGTTCTCCACTGAGACCGTCTCGGCCACCGTAATCTGCACGTGATCGATATGGTGCCGGTTCCAGATCGGCTCGAACATGCCGTTGGCAAACCGCAACACCATGATG
>DASXDP010000071.1:0-7041 GCA_036490575.1 Xanthobacteraceae bacterium | reverse complement strand
ACGGGGTCGATTTTCGGCCGTCCACATCGGCACCTCCAAAACGAATCGGTACCTCATAAGGAATCACAACAGATTCCTGCCTTGCAAGTCGCCCGCAGCTAAACGACTCTCGCGTTTCCCAAAGTCACCGGACAGACACTAAGGAGCGCGGACATGTTGGCCAAGGACGCGAACATAGCGGTTAGCCAGCGCATGGACGAGATCAGGGAGATTGCGAAAGGGATTTACGACGAGGCCGACCGGAAATCCGTCTTGGACCTTGTACAGGATTACGAAAAGTTGGCGCTTCCGAAGGGCTGATGCACGTGGCGTAATTATGCAAGCCGTGGACGCCATCCGCGCCGCCAAACCCGCAACACCCGCACCGGCTGGTGCCCCAGATACCCGCCATAGACAAGCGAACCGCCGAAAAGGCTCGCTTTCCCGCCAATTAGTCCGCAGGGTTCCTCCCTACAGAGTGACAACACACTTCGGGGAGATATCTTATGCGCTATCTATTGGGCTCCGCTGCGGCGGTTTTGATTGCATCGCTTACGATGGCAATGCCGGCATGGGCGGGCGAAAACAATCCCGTCAAGGGCAAAAGCGGGACCATCACGTTAGACGGTCAGTGCGACGTAATTAGCTTTACCTATGATCAGAAGCTGAAACTCTTCGGCGTCCTTCACACCGGCTGCGACCGCCTTTCAAAGCCGATTGGTGGGATCGGAATTGTCATCAAGCATCAGCCTCCCGGTAGCTCTGCTGCCTTCACGGAAGACGTTGACAACGGGAACGGCACGACAACGGGAAACTTCTACGTGATCGGCTATCCGTTCATCACCGGCAGCCCATGGTACATGTACCAGACACAAGACGGCGTGAACGTAGGTCTTGCGGCGCAGGGCACGTATACGGTCACCCAATAACTTCACGTTCGGTAGACGCCGCCTCGCGGAGACGCAAGGCGGCGTTTTCGTTTTTTGGCAGTGTGGCCTATGCATCCAAGCACGAACCGCCTCTATCGAGGCCAAAAACCGTTGACAAGCGCGCCGCTGGGCAGCGTTCTACCGGGATTCGCTTGCAAGGCGTGTCGCAACCGGGTCGGGGTGACTGTAATCTGTACATTCACGCTCCGGGCAGGTAGTAGCAAGCAATTCAACATTCCGGGCGCGTTAAAAGGCTCCAGACGTGTTGAACAAGCAAGTTTTCGAACCAGTCGAGGGCGACATCAGTGCGCTAGTAGCGGATGGCGTTGCAGAAAGGAGAGACCTGGAGTTCAAGCGCGAACTGCCGGGAAGAAAAGATGAGGACCTCAAGGAATTTCTCGCCGATGTGACCTCGTTCGCGAACACGCTAGGCGGGGACATAGTATTCGGCATCGGGGAGACGGACGGAGTCGCAACTTCCATCGCCGGCATAGATGCAAGCGCCATTGCCGATGAGATGCTCCGACTCGAAAATGAAGTTCGAACTGGGACCGAACCTCGCGCTTCCGTAAGATTCCAATCAGTATCTTTGGAAAGCGGTCGTGCTGTCATTGTGTTGCGCACGCTGCTCGGCGTCAAGTACCGAACGCGGTTCGTGAAAACGTGATGCCCCTCGCACCCACCAATCAGCCGCACCAACCGAACGCATGCGCATTTCGTGCGTGACAAAGCTTAAGGAACTTGGACCCAAGCGATCCGACGTTATTGTATTGCCCGAATATTCCTCCCCCACGGTCGCAAACGAGGCGGCGCGCGTCTCCCACCCATCGCCTGATGTCGTCGAAGGTCGCAACAGGAATGAGATCGGAAGTCCGGTTCAGGAGTTCGCGAGCAAACCAACATCGAGCGTCTGAATCGTCGCCTCGGGAAACACTATCGCGACACGCTGCTTGCCATCCGAGCCTCGCGCGCGTCACTTGGCCTATCGTCATCGTTCGCCTCGCTTTATTTGATGTAGATGGCGCACCGAAGAGGCGGCACCGCATCGAGAAGGAAGGGAATAAAGAGGGCATGGGGCACGTCCCGAACCGGAGGGTTGCGCGGTCAATCGGGTCCCCGACTTCCCTTTACTCTGTCGGATGCCCCCCCGACGCCAGAATTACGCGAGAAACACGGCCCAATATAGGATATAGTGGGAGAAATTCGGTCTTGCGCAGGTCATCTGCGACGGCCGCACCGTTCATTCGTAAGGAGGGACATAGCCATGAAAGCACTTACCCCCATCGTCCTGCCGATCCTCATCGCCGCCAGTGCCGCAGCCGCCCAGAGTGGCAGCTACTCAGGCAATTGGCCCGTAAAGGTCAGGCTTCCACCTCATTTCGGCAACACGGACTGTCTCACGCTGACCGACAATGGCACCGATGGATCGCCGCACAGTGGCCCGGTCTCGTCGACTGGTGATATTGCGCCCGGTTTGACCGGCACCTTCCAGGTCGTACGAGGTCTCCTTGTGGTAAATCTTGAGGACGCCTCGGAGGGCCAGGTGACATATCTTTCGTTCATCGCTCCGGCACGTGATGGCCAAATCACCGGCAAAGGCGTGTTCAACGACCCCGGATTTTTTGCGGTGGCGCCGTTAACCTTCGGTGAGAATGGCGGCTGCTGACGTTGTCAGTGAGGGTAGCCGGGGCTGTCCCCTAAACTGCCAGTTCGACGCGCACTGCAGGCGCCGTCGAATCCGGATTTACATCGCGAGTTCGCCAGCACGTGAGCTACCCGATCTTGCTGGTTGAATAGAACTCGCGTCTTCTTCTGAAAATTCCCACCCCATCGTCGCCTTAAACCGGCCATCACGCGGGTTGTTTTGAGCACGAGTAGATTTAAGATCGTTTGCATACCAGCCTATATGGGATCGATGGGTTCAGCGGAAACGAGCTTGGCAGCGAGTATCAAGGGGTTCACGTCGCCTTGTGTAACCACACAAACCAAGGCCGCCCCCGAGCCAAGAGCTTCGTTGCAAATCCGGACAGACGAAAAATCACTGAGCAGCACGATATCGAGTCGTTGCGCGTCGAATTGCAATACAAGTAATTTTAGCCAAATCCATCATATGTTCGCGCTAGAGCGTCGGACTGTCATTGGGAATCGGAGGGGGGATTCCCACCCGTGAAACCTCAACGGGCTCAACATTTGGCGTTCACCCAGTTGCTTTAAGAGTTCCAAACGCTGATTGGCTCCGCGATCCATGAGCTCCTCTCGCGCCACCATAGCATCAACTCGATGTCCCCAAGTAGAGTTACAACCGATTTTTCCCGGCTCTAGGGTCCGGACCCATTAAGTGGCGCGAGGGGATTCCCAAAGCGCCGCGAGTCAGATTCCGTCCTGTCATGGAGGATGACCATGGCAGATTACTTCTGGTTTTCGGATGTGCAATGGGCTCGGATCGAGCCGCTTTTGCCGAAGGGTGTGCGCGGCAAGAAGCGCGTGGATGATCGGCGGGTTCTGAGCGGGATTGTGCATGCGCTCAAATGCGGCGGACGCTGGGCGGACTGCGCCGCTGTCTACGGGCTGAAAAGACGCTCTATAATTCGCTTCGTGCGTTGGTCGGAGCGCGGCATATGGGAGAGCATCTTCAGCGCGCTGGCAGGTGCTGAAGATGCGCCCGAGCGACTGTTCATCGACAGTTCCTGCATCAAGGTCCATCGCTGCGCGGGCGGTGGAAAAGGGGGGCCTTGGCCCATGGTATCGGCCGCACGAAAGGCGGACGCAACACCAAGCTCCACGCGGTCTGCGACGAGAAAGGCCGGCCCTGCGTCCTGCTCCTGACACCAGGAAACCTGCATGATTGTCAGGTGGCCCAGCGCTGTATCGAGGCCATGCCGCCCAGCGCCGAACTGGTTGCCGACAAGGGCTGCGACAGCAAGGCGTTGCGAGAATGGTTCGAAGCGCGCGGCACCCAGCCCGTCATCCCACCGCGCAAAAGCCGCAAAGTCCAATACGACTACGACAAGACCATCTACAAACAGCGCAACATCATCGAGCGCATGTTCTGTCGCCTCAAGGACTGGCGACGCATCGCCACCCGCTTCGATCGCAATCTCAAAAACTTCATGGCCGCAATCGCACTCGCCGCCGCCGTCATCTGGTGGCTATAATAAGTCCGGCCCCTAGTCTCCTGGGCCGCGATGAAGTACGAGCCTGCTATTGCCATTTCCCTGAGGCGCCATGGATCAGCCCATCTCTCCCGCACGCTCCGTCAATCTCTTCATCTTCTCGATCATTGCAATCGCTGTGGGAGTTATCACTGGATTCGGCGCGATCCTCTTCCGCGCTCTGATCGCGTTGGTTCACAATCTCATGTTTCTGGGTCACTTTTCGGCCGTCTATGACGCCAACGTCTACACGCCAGCCTCGCCGTGGGGGCCGTTTGTGATTCTGGTGCCCGTTGTTGGTGGGGTAGGCGTGGTTGCTCTTGTGAAAACGTTCGCTCCGGAGGCCCGCGGGCACGGCGTCCCAGAGGTTATGGACGCAATCTTCTACAATGAAGGGCGCATTCGGCCCATCGTCGCCATCGTCAAATCGCTCGCTTCCGCGCTTGCAATCGGCAGCGGATCGGCGGTTGGACGTGAAGGCCCGATTATACAGATCGGAGCCTCCCTCGGTTCCAGCATGGGCCAGATAATCCGGCTGGAAGCGTGGCAACGCATCACGCTAGTGGCAGCCGGCGCAGGCGCAGGCATCGCTGCAACTTTTAACACGCCTATCGGTGGCGTGATCTTCGCCGTCGAGCTGATGATGCCGGAAGTCAGCACGCGAACATTTCTGCCCGTCGCATTGGCCACGGGAACAGCTACGTTTATCGGCCGATTGTTCTTTGGTCCGCGACCCGCCTTCAATGTGCCTGACGTTGGTATTCTTCCCGTTCATCTTGCCGATGTTTATCTGCTTGTTGCTTATGCGGCGCTGGGCGCAATTGCTGGCGCTGGCGCAACCGGCTTCATTCGGGGACTGCATTTCGCCGAGGATCAGTTCGAGCGCATCAAGAACTCCTATCTCCGTCATGCCATAGGAATGAGCATCGTGGGGTTGATGATGTATACATTCTTGCGTTTCTCGGGCCATTATCAAATTGACGGCGTCGGATATTCGACCATCGAGGCTGTGATGATGGGCGGGCTGGCGACGGCCCCGTTCCTTGCGCTGCTGTTCGCTTCCAAGCTTGCTGCAACATCGTTGAGCCTGGGATCCGGCTCTTCAGGCGGCATCTTTTCGCCTTCGCTCTACATGGGCGCCACACTTGGCGGCGCGTTCGGCGCGCTCCTGCACATGGCATTTCCCACGGTTGGAATCAGTGTTCCAGCGTTCGCAATGGTAGGAATGGCCGCAATGGTAGGCGGTGCCACGGGCGCGGCCATGACGGCCGTGACGATGATCTTCGAGATGACACTCGACTATAGCATCGTTATGCCAATGATTATCGCAGTAGCGGTGAGCATCGGTTGCCGGCGCGTGCTGTCGGCAGAGAACATCTACTCGATCAAACTGCTTGCCAGGCGACATTTTATCCCAAAGGCGCTGCACGCGAACATGTTTCTTGTCCGTCGCGCTGCGGATGTAATGGACAGTAATGTTCTCGTGCTGCCCGACACGATGGCTTTCGACGAATTTCTTCATCAGCCTGAGCACGGGGGCAGAATGCGTCATGTTGTGGTTACGCATGGTGATAGCATCGCGGGCGTTTTGCGGGTCAACACGGCGTTACGCCGAGGTCTCGAAGGCGCGTTCACCGATCTCACCTTGGGAGATGTCGCAAGTCCCGATTTTACGATCGCGCGCGAGGACGATATCATGTTCAATGTGATCGGCCGCATGTGGCGGCGCAAAGCCACGATGGCCGTTGTCGCAACGGGAGGCGGCAGAGTTCCGCGAAAAGCCAACGTCGTGGGCATGATCACGAAAGAACACGTCGCCGATTCCGTAGCTGAAAGCATCAAGCATTATGCGGCGACTGATGTGCTCTTGTAGCCGCGTTTGAATCCCTCGACGCTTTCCCGATGCGGCAATGCCTTTTTGAACTCGAAGGAGTAAGCGCTTGGCGCGTAGGCGAGAGTGTCTTATCCACAATGAGATTTACGCCCTCGCTTGTGCAATCAATAGAGTATGGCCGTCCAGGTCACGTATCGAGCGCGCCGCGATCTCTCCGTCTAGTGCATCCGACGCTCTGGAACGTGTGAAAATCAGACGTGTGCAGGCAATATCGTTGGCCTGCCAAACGGTCTGCGGAAGTAGTCGGGCCATACGGTAGTGTAACAGCTCGAGATGCGGAGTGGCGCGTTGGGGAGTGAGTGCAGTGACGTCGACCTGCAGGTTGCCGAATACAACCGACTTTTTCGCGGGCGAGTTGGCGCGACCTATGACAACCCGTTCTTTCAGGGTTATGCGGCCATCATGGCGCAAGTTTTGGTGGAATTGTCCAAGCGCCGTCGCATGCTGGAAAAGTCGATTTTGTATTTGATGACATGGAAGACACTGTGTTCTTGGAGTTGCTTGCGACATGGGAGCGATTGAAAAAGGGTTCCCACTACGCTCCCGCTAAGAAATTCGTCGGGTCGGAACCGCTCCGACGCAATGATGCCGACACTGTTCCTCTACAGGGCGCGGACTTGGTGGCCGGGTTGATGTGGCGAGCTTGCCACGGAAAGGGAGCCGCACCGTCTCTCATTGAGGGCCTTACAATCAATCATCGCGCGTTTGCGTGGGATGAAAAAACATTGCCGGGCCTGTTTGCTGGAATCGATTCTGCACAACTGGAACACGGAATCCTGTATGAGAATGCAAAGGCACGATCAAAGCGCCTGAAACCGCACCGCCAACTTTTGCGCGAGAAGGAAGGTGCAATGTGAGCAACATGTGTAAAATCGCTTGCAATATTGACCCCCTAAGGGGGCTTTTCGCGTCCAATTCGGACCCCCTCTGACGTGTTGTGTCAGCATCCTTCCCTTTGGCCTTGATCGGCCGGGAAGGGCTGACGGGGATGATTGGCGTGGACAAGATCGGCGATATCCGGCGCGCCTATTTCGAGGAGCGGCGCCCCATCAAGGAGATCGTCCGCACGCTGTCGGTGTCGCGCGCG
>DASXDP010000070.1:0-1857 GCA_036490575.1 Xanthobacteraceae bacterium | reverse complement strand
CGTGCCCACGCGTTTTGGAAATTTCGCGCATTCGTGCGGGCTTCGCTTCGCTAACCCAACCCACCGGGCCGCATGGATTGCCGGATCAAGTCTGATCAAGTCCGGCAATGACGATTACGGCGCGGCATCACGCAGCGACCGAAACGTCACCGAATAACGCAGTTCCTCCACCGCCGGGATGCTGTGCTCCCACTCCTCGCGCGACGGCCCGCGCATCAGATAGACCGAGCGCGGAGGAAGCCGCAGCGACGCACGCTCCCAGCCGCTGCCACGCTTCCTGCGCATCCGGAAGGTGCAGGGTGAGAGGAGCGAGATGCCGATCACGTCGTCGTAGTGCGGGCGGTCGCGATGCCAGCCGATGGTCGTACCCGGCCGGTATTCGGTGACGAGCGCGTGCGCCAACCGGTCGGGCCCAAGCCCGGCGAAAGCGGCGGCGCGTCGGCGCAGCGGCTCCAGAAACGCCGGCATGGGTGCGGCGTCCTTCAAGCGAGCTTCATTGAAATCGTAGCGAGCGCCGAACGACACCACGCGACGCTTGCCGAGAAAGCCGTGAAACTCGAATTCCTTGAACGGCAGGTCAGCGAACGCAGCGAAGAGGCGCGCCCCCTCGGCGGCGTCGATCAAGTCCGGCGCATAGCGAAAACCGCCCGGCATCGATGGTTGCTCCATCGGCGACGCCTGCGCGGTAAAAAGTGAAAGTTGCTCGTGTTTCATGTCTGCGTATTCATTCAGATAGGAGCGCAATGCCGGCCTCGCAAATGCGGGAAGCCGCAGGGAACGTGTCGAACTGGCCCGGAATTGTGATATGGTGCAGTCATGACCATCGAAGACCTCGAAAGCGCCGTCGCCAAGCTACCGCCAGAACAGCTTGCGGAATTCCGCGCCTGGTTCGAGGCGCTCGATGGCGCGCGTTTCGATGAGAAGATCGAGCGCGACGCCAGGGCCGGTACGCTCGACGAGTTCGCCGATCAGGCGACTGACGATTTCCGCAAGGGCCGCGCCCGGGAGCTATGAAGCATTTTGCCAGCCGCGCGTTTTGGGAAGCTTACGGGAAGCTTCCCGAACCGACGAGAACTATACACTGTTGAAAAGCGACCCCCGCCACCCCTCCCTGCAGTTAAAGAAGGTTGGACGATTTTGGTCCGTGCGCGTGGGGTCGCGTTATCGCGCGTTGGCCGTCGAAAACGATGGCGATCTCATCTGGTTCTGGATCGGGTCCCACGCCGACTATGACGCTCTGCTCTCCTAGCCCGAAACCTGGTTAGCCCAATGGGTTCTCCCTTCACTAATCGGTGAAGCCACAAGATTTCCTTATTTCCGGCGCGCGGGTGTCTCAAACGGGCGTTTGAATTCCGATCAGGCGTTTAAGTCCGCCCGATATCAAGATCGCGTTATTAAGCGCGTCATGAGGTGCCCCATGTTGGTGATGCAGACTTTATCCCGTGCCACCGGCCGTCCGCTCACGGCCGGTCCGGCTTGCCCGAATTGCGGCCGATCCATGCATTTGGCGCGCATTGCGCCGCGTAGCGAAGGTCTCGCCGAGCTGCGCGTCTATCGTTGCGGCGAGTGCGGCGTGTCGCTGAGTGAGGCGGCTGACGAGGTAACCGCAGCGTCGTGCGGATGAGCAGCCACCCGATTGAACGCGGCGCCGCGGCACTCAGCCAAGCTCATGCGTCGGTGGCCGGACATAAAGCGGCATAGGCTTCCGCCATGGCCGCGCTCAGCGAGTAATTGCGCGTCCGGTTGCAGGCCGCGCACAGAAATACGGTGCGGCGCATCGCCGGCGCATGCGGGTGCGGCAGCGCGGTGACATAGACCATGACGGCGCGGCACCGCGGACAGGGCGCCGACATATTC
>DASXDP010000069.1:0-27624 GCA_036490575.1 Xanthobacteraceae bacterium | reverse complement strand
TGAGGGGCGCTGTGAAAACGGCGGACAATTAATCTCCACGGTCGGGCTCTGAAACAGGGTCGGCCACCACGCCTTTGATGCTCTTTTCTTGATCTGCGAGCCTCTGCCAAGCGTGACCCATCTCCACAAGAAATGCCTTGTGACAGCAACATCACTGATGCGCGCTTCTTCAAGGCACCGCGTCGCATACCGCTGGTAATTTTTCAACGCAGTCATGCAATCCCAACCGGGAATGGTTTCCGTCTGGATAGTCGCTGTGACCGGCCGAGGTGGGGTCAAGCCTTGCTGATGCGATCCTTGGAGATGTCGCGCCCGGCGAGCCGTTCGCGTTTTTTGCCGCTATATTGCAACCCAAATGAACGATGCAACGACCATAGTGGCTGAACGTCCGCCAAAGACGGCGGTGGACTTCTGGACCCATAAGCGGGCTTGTCAAGCGGCTTGCGTTCCATTTCATGCAGAAAAAGCATGTTGACGAGTAGCGATGTTAAGAGACAACAGAATTGACCCAGCCTGCAGGCCGACTTCGGCGCTCAACGTCTGAGTGAGCCGCTGGAAATTGTTCGTTTGAGCCGATGACCGGCTGTTAGCGGGATTGCTGTCGCAACACCGGGCGAGAGAATGTTGGCAGTCACACGGTTTGCGTCTTGATAAGGGCTGGAATTCTCGAAAGCGCGCGGGAACGATCTGTTGCGTCTTCGTGCGTGACCAAAAGTACGACGCGCAGTTCTCGATGGCCTCAAATGCTTCAAGCCATCGCGGAGCGCAAAAGTATCATTGGTCACCGGGATCAAGTTCCGGATAGCGAAATTCCGCTACGGTCGTAGATAAATCGTTGCCGCGCGATTTGGAGAACCCCCTACCATGGGCCGGAGTATTCTTTATACCCACCGCGAATGTTCCACCGCGATTGTTGCGTGCTTTTCTTCGGAGGCACGGTCCGAAAAATAGTGGTCCCGGCAAACGGCCCGATCTAAACGCGACCGCCATCATCGCTACCTCGTCACACTCCCTAAATCAAGCTCCGGAGAAGGTCAGGACTGGAAGCGAAGTAATGACTTCGCGGCGACGGCCAGCGAGGTCAATTTCTGAGATGGCTTGAATTTCAGCCTTCTTCAAGTCATGGAAACGCGGAGAATTGGAGAATTGACTTGGCGCATGTTGGCCGCCGGGCAACGAATTACGCTAATGAAAACTTCCGCAAACGGTTCCTCGAACGCTTATAGCACACCGGCACTGGTGCGCCGCCTCCTCGTGGATGAAGCATTGGGACATTGGCAACGGTATGTTCTCGCCTTCGCGTTGATGGCTGCGGCGGCGATCAGCATGGCGTTTATCACCTATCTCTTTGGAACGCTGACTAATGAGGCCTACGTCCATCGCGACTTCCAACGCATCCTTTTCATTGGCGCCATCACTATTATGACCTTTGCGGTCAAGGGTCTGGCAACCTACGGCTCTTCAGTAATGCTCTCGGCCGTCGGTAATCGCGTCGTCGCAGATAGCCAGCGGCGCATGTTCGATAAGCTGTTGCAGCAAGATATGCGTTACTTCGCGGATCGTCATTCGTCGGAGTTTATCGCCCGGCTAACGAGGGGCACCATGGCGGTGAGCAGTGTAATCGCTCTTATGATAACCGCTATTGGCCGCGACCTGGTTTTGCTCATCGCACTCTCGAGTGTGATGGTGTTTCAGGACCCGATCATGGCGCTCGGTGGTCTGCTGGTGGCTCCTCCGGCGTTACTGTTTCTCCGTAAGGTCATTCCCCGAATACGTGGCATTGCGCAGATGCAGTTTACCGTCGGGACGCGCATCATCGAGACGATGCAGGAAGCCCTGCAGGGCATTCGCATGGTCAAGGCGTTTTGCCTCGAGGAGGAGATGCAACAGAGGTTTGCCGGAAGCGTTGAACAAGTCAAAGCTCAATCGAACAAGATGACGCGGGTCGCTTATCGCGCCAGTCCTCTGATGGAGACGCTCGGCGGTTTTGCGGTTTTACTGGCGGTGATCTATGGCGGCTGGCGCACGACCAGTGGGGGCGCGACCCCAGGCGAGTTGGTGTCCTTTCTGGCGGCGTTTTTGCTCGCGTACGAACCCGCCAAGCGGCTGGCCCGCCTCAACATCGAACTCAACAACAACCTCGTGGGCGTTCGCGTTCTTTACGAGGTGATTGACACCGCACCGGGCGAGCCAAGCGACAATGACTGTCCGCCGATTAAGGTGACGGTCGGGCGACTTGAATTCGCTGGCGTAAACTTCGCTTACCGTCCTCGTGCGCCAGTTTTGCGCAATATGAACTTCCTGGCGGAACCAGGCCGACTAACTGCTTTGGTCGGTCCCTCCGGGGCCGGAAAGTCGACGGTGCTTGACCTGATCTTGCGCATTTACAACATCGACAGCGGTCGCATCAGCATTGATGGCCAGAATATTGACACAATATCCCGCGCCTCATTACGCGGCCAGATTGCCTATGTTGGCCAGGTCGTCCAACTCTTCCGCGGGACGATCCGCGAAAATATCGCGCTCGGCAGGCTTGGCGTTAGCGAGGCGGAGATCATCGTTGCCGCTAAAGCTGCGCAGGCGCACGATTTTATCGTTGGCTTTCCCCGCGGTTACGACACGCCCGTCGGCGAACACGGTATGCAGCTTTCGGGCGGCCAGCGTCAGCGCCTCGCCATCGCGCGTGCGCTGATTAGAGGCGCGCCAATTATCTTACTGGACGAGGCGACCGCATCTCTTGACTCAGAAGCAGAGCGGCACTTGCAGGCCGCGATGGCGGAACTGCGCCAAGGACGAACGACGCTGGTCATCGCACATCGGCTCGCTACGATCATGCACGCCGATAACATCCTTGTATTGCAGGATGGCTCGGTGGTCGAATCCGGCCGCCACGATGAACTGCTGCGTAACGGCGGCTGTTATGCGTCCTTTTATCGCTTACAGCTCGAACAGCATGCCCCAGCGATGGACACTTCCAATCCAAACAAAGAATAAAACGCGACAGAGAATGGAGTACAGATGAATAGTGATCGATCCGCCCAGCTTTCCGTCATTCGTCCCGTCGCACTTCTTGTGCTTCGAGCCAGGTCAGGTCCAGATGCCTTCGATAGGGGGGAAATTTCTCATCCGGTCAAAACCCCAAAATTTTGGCTAAGCGTCCATGGCAACATTTCGCATTTCTAGCTGCTCGGCAATCGCTGGAGTTCTCAAATCAATGAATCGCGCGGTGCTCTCACTGTCGGCCAAAGCCGGCGGGCGAACGGACTTCGCGATCTGACGACAAAAGGGACGGCGGCTGCTCGTGACCCGTCCCGATTTTTGCTATTGCCGTCATCCGCCTAGAGAGCAGGCTCGAAGTCGCTCCCTACGTAATCAACTCAGACCGCCGAGCGCCATCAACACACATCAAGTCGCTCCTTTCCGAAGGTGGTACGCCGTTGGGCGCGCGAGTGTAATCGAGGGCCATAGGAGGAAAATCTGCAGGTGGACTAATTTCGCGAAGGGGTGTAGTTTGAAAAAGTTGGGCATTACCGCGCACCGCAGCGAATTTGGCGTGTGAGTCCGAAGCCAAACGACGGACGGCGACAGGGAGCCACGCGCTCACGCGTTCGATGAAACGCATAATTAATTCGTTGAACTCAGCCACTTCGGAAACCGGCGGCGTCGAAATTAAACGCCTCGAAGCTGGGATGGGGGATTGGCGAGCCTACGAAGAATTCGCGCGAACGGGCGTGCGCCTTGTCAGGTGGATCGTCACAGGCATTGTCGGCATTGCGTGCTTGATTGGTTTGATCGCGATTTTGTATTTCTCAATGGTTCCTACGAGGTAATCTCCAATCTTGGCCGGATAAGCGAATACGGTCTTCCGTAACGCAGCGGGCCCAAGACAAATCCATCGATCTCGGTCGGCCGTACGCGTTCACACGCGAAAACCTCCGAAGCTAGTTGCACTATTCGGGGAGTGCGACTTCTACTCTTCTGTTTCCGTTGCAACAGCGGCAAGATATCGAATATATTTCGGGTGCATCGCGTTTCGGGGCGACGAAAAAGAGCGTTAGAGGCGCCATAAAGGCGGAGGTCCTATGATAGCATCCGAATGTTGCGTCAAATTAATGAAAACCCGGTCTTTCAACCCGCCAAATCGCCTGCGCCCGCCTTTGGTTCAGGGGTTTATGATCGCATTGTTGCTCGCACTTTCGATTAGCAACGCACCGGCCGCGCCTGCTGTAAGACAGTCGAAAGCCCACGTCTATTTAATCCGAGGGCTCCTAAACGTTTTCTCTTTGGGCATGGACCAAATTGCAGCCAAGCTTCAGCAGCAGGGGATTGCCGCCTCCGTGTCGAACCATTTAGCTTGGTCTCTGGTCGCCGCGGAGGCCGCTGATGATTATAAGAGCGGGCGGGTCAAGACCATTATATTGGTGGGTCACTCAGCCGGTGCCGATGCCATTGCGAACATTGCCGCGCGGCTTGACGAGCAAGGCATTCCGGTGAAGTTGGCCATCAGCTTGGATCCCGGACTTTCCCGGATGCCGGCATCCGGCCACGTTGACCGTTATATCAATTATTATGTCTCCACCGGAATCGGTCACACCATCGCAAAAAGCCCGAATTTCCGTGGGAACTTTCAGAATATCGATGTTGCGAGTATGCATGGTGTCGGGCATTTCAACATCGATAAAAACCCGGCGATGGAAGCCCTGGTTATACGAGACATCCACGCGGCGCTCTGATCTCGTCGTCTCGAAGCGATCGGCCCGGATGAGAAACACGTTATGCGTGGACGGATCGTTAAACTCCCCATCGAACGCAACCTTGTCGCCGACCTGATGCGCCTTGCGGTGAGGGTTCCAACGTGCACGGAATCGCTACGTATTAACTTGAACACCGTGGCTTTGGCCCGCTCGGAATCCGTTACGCGACCGCGGTGGATCGCCATTTTCATAAAGGCCTTCGCCATAGTGGCGCAAGAAGTGCCCGAACTGCGTCGGGTCTTTCTCGAGGCTCCGTGGCCCCGCTTTTATGAATATCCGACGAGCGTCGCGCTCATCTACGTCAAGCGTGAGCTAAACGGTGAGCCGTTCCATATTTCCCTCAAGATCAAGAACCCAGCTTTCCTTACCTTGCGTGAGATCAATGAACGGATCAGCGCGGCGGCCGAGTTGCCACTAGATGAAATCCCGGATTTTCGCCGAGTTTATTTATTCGGCCGGATGCCCTCTCTGCTGCGCCAGCTTGGTGTTTGGTTCGCCTATAACAACGGTCGACAGCGTCCGAAGCATTTTGGCACGTTTGCGGTCACGACTCCTCCGGAAGGTCGCATCGCCGGCTGGCTCACGCCCTGGACAAGTCGGCTCAGCTACGGTCGATTAAATGCCGATGGTACTGCGAGCGTAAATGTTTCGGTCGATCATCGTGTGGTGGACGGACCGACCGGCGCGAGGATACTCACACGGCTCCAACAAGTCCTCTCGACCGCGATACTCGCAGAACTACGGACGGATGCGATGCTTGAATGCCAAACAAAATCACTTAATAAAATCCGGGGATAATCCGATTCGTTCGAGCTTCATAATCCGCGTAGCCTTTACCAAATCGTTCCCGCAACATCTGCTCTTCGTGTCCAACGCGCAAGAAGAAGTGCAATCCAAAGGCTACGATTCCTGCTGGGCCCGCTATCCAGTTGGATAGCAACAGCGCCTGTGAAATCATCCACAACCAGTAACCGGCATACATAGGGTGTCGCAGTGTGCGGTAGATGCCCGTGGTCACCAGAACATGACCGTCGCGAACCTCGAGGGTTGCCGACCAGTTCTTTCCAAGGTCCTTATGCGTTTTATAGAAAATCCACATCGCCCCAGCGCAGATTACCGCTCCGACCACGATCTGCAGTGGCGCGGCGAAGTAGTTGGCAAATAGTGGTTCGTCGGTAGCCACGAAGACAATCGGCAAAACAAACATACCAAGGAACGAAAGGCCTAGTAGCATTCTTTCGCGGTTGCGATCTTTCTCGACGGTGGTCTGGATGCGCCGCGCGCGTCGATAGGGCGTATAGCGAATGGCGCACCAGCAGATGACGCCCAGAAGCCAAACGATTTTACCGCCTAGCATCGTTAGAGGTCCATGGTCCTGGTAGTGTCCCGCTGTGCCTAGAGCTGGCGGCCCGGAATTGGGCAAAATACTGGGCGGTCGGATTGCTTTCAAGCGATTAAGCGGTGTCCTCAATTGCCGACTTCCGATAGCGTAGAAATCCATGTTAGAACTTGCCAATTCGCATCCGTTCGAGAAGGTCTCGTGCCGGCGTACAAATGACATCGGTTTCTGTCTCGATCCGTGAAGCGCTTTTGCGGGAGTACGGTTCGTTTACTCAGGCTTACTCTGCGACCTTCCAGCCAGGATTGCTGCACTTCGGGACTTCAAGCGGCTTTATCGCGTACCGGATGGTTGGGCGTACGGCTTTCGCATTGGCCGATCCGGTAGCCGCGCCCGCGGTTAGCGGTGATCTGATTGTCCGCTTCCTAACGAAATTCCGCGACGTTTGCTTCATGCAAGCCGCTCGACCAACTGCCGAAATTCTGGCGTCCTTAGGTTTTTTTATCAACGAAATGGGCACTGATTCACGTATTGACCTAGCAACACAGGAATTCGCAGGCCGTAAGCACCGCACATTTCGCCTCGCCGCTAACCGCGCGGCCGGCAACGGCTACGAAACCCGCGAATGTTCAACCGCCGAGGTAGGCGAGGCCACCATCAAAGCAGTGTCGTTGCGCTGGCGCGGGACTCGAACCATCGGTGCTCGCGAAATTAGCTTTCTAAACCGACCGATAGTATACGCTGATGAACCCGACGTAAGAAAATTCTACACGTTTGATAGGTCTGGAAAACTTCTTGCCTTCGCCTTCTTCGATCCGATCTACGAAGATGGGCAAGTCATTGGCTATCTGACGGCGATACGCCGCCGCTTGCCGGAAAGCGATCCGCTCATCAATTATTGGATAACGCTCCGCGCGATAGAGGCCTTCCGCCGCGAGGGACGCAAATGGCTTTTCCTGGGACTCTCACCGCTCGCCGGTATCGAGGATAAAGAGTTCCATCACAACTGGATGGCGCGGCGGAGTTTCCGATTGATATACGAGAGTAAGCTGTTCAATCGTTATTTTTTTCCTTTGCAGGGTCACGCCGCCCACAAAAAGCAATATGGCGCGACCACCCAACAGACATATTTTGCGTTTAACAAGCTGCCAGCACTACCACGTTTGATCAAAGCGCTACGGGTCTCGCAGCTAATCTAGGGCCTTCTGAAATCTCGCGGATGCCCCGTCGCTGATCAACGGAGAGCGCTTGCTTATGGCCTCTCGTGAATGGTCGACAAGAAGCTTCTGATAATCGCCAGCGTCTCGGCGGGCGCCTCGACCATGGGAGAATGGCCCACGCCGGCGAGCGTGACTATGTTGGCACCGGGAATTTGATCGAACGCTTTGGTGCTGCCAGGGGATACGAACGGGTCAAGTGATCCGACAATCACCAAGAGGGGCGGCGCAGGCCTAATTGCGCCGAGGCGAGCGACTATCGTTTTGGCCCGGCGAAAGGCGAAGCTCTCGTCATGCGCTGAACGAAGGGCCGCATACGGCACCTGCAAAACATCGTCGACGAAATGTCCCGGCACTTTGAACCCCGGTGCAAAAGCCTGCGAGAGGCTCCAGCGTACGGCCTCGTTCGCGCGAAGATGCGACAAGAGTTCGCCAACTACCGGCATCAGGTAGAGCTCGGTAGCTAGATTGTAGCGTTCCGTTGCTGCCGGTGGACAATCGATTAAAACCAAACTATCCACGCGTTTCGGATGAGCTTCCACAAATGCTGTTGCGACATCGCCGCCCATCGAATGACCAATAACGTCAGCCCGTCCGATGTCTAGCTCGTCGAGGATTGCGGCTACGAGGTCCGCCTGCCGCTTGATTCCGTAATTCGAAGCCGGCGCTGCTGTGCCGCCGTGACCGAGGAGATCGATGCTTACGACGCGATGATCGGCCGCGAGTGGCCCCGCGACACTGTCCCACCAATCAAGGGCTGCGCTTAATCCATGAAGAAGCACAACCGTGGGACCGGCGCCCTGAACCCGGACGTTCGCACGCAACGATCCCGCGTCGATCAGAACCCCACCGTCGCGCGGCGTGGCCCCCCGCGTCACGTGGTCGACGATAACTGTATTGATGCCAACCGCGACAACTATAACCGCAATAGTGAACGATAGCGAAATCCACGCCGGTGGTCGGGTCATTGCTTTCGAGGATATTCCCTTCTGCTTGAACACAAGGTAACCGACATTATTTGTGCGCTGCAGTGATACCATTGAAACGCGTCTGTCGTCACGATCCTACCGCGGGACGGTTTGGCGAGACGCGATAAGCTCGGATGTACATAATCGCGGGCTCGCCGCTTTGCGAGGCGGCGGAAAATCAGGCTGCTGGGAAGAGCGCACGGACTTGCGAGCTCTCGACAAGCTCGCCTGCGATGCTCACGTTGCCCCGGCCTCTATGCTTGGCCTGATATAGCGCCTCATCGGCAGAGGCTGATAGCCGGTCGAATGTCACGCCGTCGCGCGGCGCCAAGGCAATGCCGATGGTGACGCCGATACGCAGTTCGTGGCCATCGACAGCGTACGGGGCGCTCAGAGCGCGGATGATACGATGCGCTGACAAGCGAGCTTCATCTTCGTGCGAGATTCCGACCTGTAAGACGACAAATTCGTCGCCTCCTAGACGCGCCACAGTATCGCCCATGCGCAAGTTCTTGCTCAACCGTTCGGCTACTAACTTGAGCAATGCATCACCGGTTGGGTGCCCCATGGTATCGTTGACCGATTTGAACTGGTCGAGGTCAAGGCAATGGAACGCCAAAATCGTTTCTGATTTTTTGATTTGGACGACACCTTCATTAAGCCGGGCGCGTAGCAACGTGCGATTAGGCAAGCCCGTCAAAACATCGTGCCCGGCTAGAATGGCGAGGTCTTGCCGGGCGAGCAATTGCTCGAGTGTCGTGCGATAAATGTGGCCCATCGCTTCCGTGCCGGCAGCGGCAAAGGCAATGAGCAGCACCGCCTGGAAGGCGTACATAGTGGTGACGTAGTAGTCACCCGCGCTCGCCGCATAGCTAAGGTACCCAAAAGCCGTCGGCACGATTGCCAATGTCAGGCTGATGGTACAAACCGCTGGCCGCACACTGAGCCGTGCAACCATCCCTGCGCCGTAGCCAAACATCACGCTGGTGACCAACATGGCAACCATTGGATCGCCGGTTGCTATGGCCCGCAAGTTGAAGGCGCCGAGTACGAGTGCGAAGCTATAGGCACCCGTGGCATAGCGGCGTTCCCAGCGCGACGCGTCATTTACGTGTTCGAGGCTCGCTCTCCGACGATACGCTAAGATTAGAAGTACCCGACCAGCGGTTACGGCCAAGCACAGCACGACGAGGATCAAGATGACTGGATCGTGCTGCCTAAGGGCAATCACCGTGCCGACAGCTGCGAGGGTAGCTCCAATCAACGCCACCGGCGGCAAGCTTGTGAAAACGATATCGACTAGCTCGGCGAATACGGCTTCCGGAAGCCGTTTTGAGGACCACAACAGCGTCCGAATAAAGCTGCGCATAGGTGCGCTAAACACTCAATGCCGGGCGGTTTTGCCCACAGCGCAACCAAGCGAGCATAGGCTCGCCGAGGAACGCGCTAGCCACGCCACGATTAACCGACGATCGAGAGAAGCGCGGCGCTGTCCGTAAGAGCGCAAACAGCGCGATGATTGAGAGGGTGCTTATTTGGGTCATAGGACGGCGGCCTTGAGATTATGCGTGACGCCAGCACCTTGGCATACACACGTTCCTTTTTTGGCGGGAATTTTCAACCGATAGATTTAAAACTCGAAGCCAAGAAGTGAGAGATCGTTAGGCATTGGGATACGGCTAACGACTGCGCGAGCATCGCACCGTGTACCCATCACCGCACGTTAGCGGCCAAAAATCGAAAGCCACTTAGTTTACTGCTTAGCCCCGCCTGCAATAGCCGAAAGGGCCCGTTGCTCTGCGATGAGGCTCTTTCGCCGAAGCTTTTCGTAAGTCTTGCGATACATGTACCGCGGGGCGGCCGAGACGTCGCGCCGGCCTAATGTTCGTCTTTGAAAAATTCCCGCCGGTTGCGATCATGCTCATAGAACGTGCTGAGCATGCGCTCAGTGATCTGGTGGCTACGAGCGAGGTTCAACCACTGGCGCTGCAGCTGAGTGTAATCTTCGCGCAGTTCGTCGTTAACTGCGCGCTCCGCCTTGTGGCCGCATTCCTGAGCGCGGGCGAGACAGCTGCGCACTTGTTCGCTTAGCTTCCGATGCATCGCCAGAGCCTGTATCAGAGCTCGAAGAGATAAGGACCCCAGGCCGTGCTGCCGTCCAAAACAGACTGCAGGGGCCCAGGTGGGCATCAAGCTGGAAAAAACAATACCCACCCGGCCTTAAGCGAAACATTTGCCGGTCTGCCACTCCACGACGTGTTGGAAGTAACGTTACGCGCGCGCCGTAACCTTAATTCCGCTCCGTCATGGATCGTCGACCTCGTGCGTGCTGATCTTCGTGAGCGGGGCGGACCGAGCAGCCCACGCAACTACTCTTGCCCCGTTTGAGCCTCAGGCCGCGGTGCCTTCTTGTGACCGACTACTCTTTTGGCCCGCGCAGCAGACTCGGCTGCTCTGACGGCTTCTTTATTCGCACGTCGCAAAGGTGACGAGACCGCAGACGGGCCCATGTTAACGGAGATCGCCAAGCTGACTGAGGAAGCGGAACTCGCGCAGGCGGATTACGAAGAGCTCCTGACGGTCTACGAGCAAAGCAACAGTATTGAAAAGATACGGCTCGTTTCGCGCCTCACCGCCTCGCTGATGCGGAGAGACGGCACGCTCGCTGCACTCTCCATGGCGTTACGAGTACCGCAAAAATAGCAAGCCGCACATCTGCAGTAATCCGCGCCGCAACATTTGCCCGGCGGATGACATCACGGTTGGCGCTTACGACGGCGGCAGATAATGTCCGATTATCGGGAGGCGCGCATGTGGGAATATCATTTCTTGGAATTGGAAGCACATCGAAACGAAGGCAGAGGTCGAAACCTCTCTGACGGTTTGGGTAAACAGGGTTGGGAACTCATAGCCGCCTATCGCAGCAATGCTGGCTGGAACGTTTTTACAAGCGATCGCTGACGCCGTGAGCCGCCTCGATATCGAGCATCCACTCGGTGATTGATGGCGGCATCCAGGCTCAAATAGCCCACAAATTAAACCGTCACCAATCCCAGCCGGAACGGTTTGGCGAAACGCGATCAGCTCGGATGCACAGCAATCGCGGGCTCGCCGTCTTTACGAGGCGGCGGCAATCACGCTGCAGGAAATAGCGCACGAACTTCAGCACTCTCGGTAGCACCGTCCTTCGAGGAACCAATTATCATCGGCTCCAACGCAGCAAGGCCGAAAATGCAAAGCCTTGTAGGATCGCGCTCGCCTTTTTCCATCGCTTCGATTATCCGTTGAGCGACGATTTTGCGGGCTCTGTGTGGACGGCCGGCTGCACCAAGCTGAGCGCATGCCAACGCTAGAGCGTCATACTTTATCCGAACTTCGTGGGCGTCCAGGAAACGTTCAAACGATAGTACCATTGCCATCGAAGGTCCCTCCATTACGTGCTTGGCGAGGGTGCCCTACGACGAATTGCAGCAGCGTGTAATACTCGCCCAACTTTACTGATTTGCCGGTACAGTTACACGTCGGCGTCTTCTTGAAATTGCCTTGTCGCAGGCATCTATGAAATTTTGCACTGCGATAAATGTGGTGAGCCTTGAGATGTCGACTAGGGCAAACTCGGAGACTTCATTTAACTTATCTGCGAGCTTATCGCGAAGCCGAACAGCTTTTTCCTTGAGCGCCAGAAAAACTGGCAATTCGTTATTTGGTTCATTCATACGGCATGTCCCAATAAGCACCTAATGTCGTCGGCAAGAGCATTGTGGCGCCCGGTAGCGGGTCCGCGAGGCCGGTCTATCTCGGTGCGAGGACGTAATCGATTTTCGTTTGAGTAGTGCCGGACTGCCAACGCATCATTCGCCGCCACGGGCTCTCCAGGAGATTCAACCTGCTGAGCGGCAGCTTCCTTCTGCTCTTTCACGCCGGGTTTCGGAGCGTCTTTCTTGCTCATGGGCTGATCCAGCCTGCGGTCATCTCGACTTAGGTTGTGATCTTTGCTTTGCATAAGATAACAAAGCGCACCCGTCGCCGATGTTCCTGCCGGCACCGGAACTAAATGCTGTACGCAATAGGTCGCTGTTACTTCAACGCGCGGCAACATCCAACAACGCTCGCAACTCAGCCTCGTCCCTGGGTTCCCACTGGCTTAGTGGCAGCAACTCTGGAAGCCCCCAGCGTCCAGATGCGAAGCGATGTGATCGATCGCGCGGATACTCACCATTCCATCCGTATTTCCGGCACAGTTCGACAAAGCGGACTTTTTGGACTGCCTTCAGCCTATGGAAGAAATCGAACGACGGCCAATGATGCCTTCCTCCCTCGTGCCATTTGGCCAATGTGAAGTGCATCTCGATCTCTCGAGGAATATCCAGGTCCAGCCCAGCAAATTTGTCGTCAGGACCAAGCACGGGCAGCTCATTGAGCAATTCCAATAGTTTCTGGCCTTCGGCAGGGGCAATGATGCTTTCCGCGTCGCCCTCATCAGCCGCGCGAACCTTCTCGAACATTTCGTCGACCCAGTCCGGAAGCTCAGGGCTGAGCAACGTCAGATTCAGGAATAGCGTGCTCGTCGTCCTGAGATGAGGGCGCGAGCCTATCGAGCTTGTTGTTCATCTCACGGGCTCTCATTTGGCCATCTTCTCCTCGATCGCACGAGGTCGTTTGTCGAGATCTGACGCCTCGACGGCTCGCACACAGGTATCGACCAGCTTGGCGAGCTCAGATCCTTCCCCGACTGTTATGTCCGCCGAAGCAACTGCCGCGACGATCGCCGCCGCGGCTGCCGGTGCGTCGGTCACGGTTCCAAGCTGGGGCAGTGGGAACGAGACAGGGCGGTCCTTGCGCGGTGGCAGAATGCGCTCGAGGCAAAGGCGGACGAGGGCGCAGCGCCCAATTTAGCCTTCGGCAGCGGTCCGCCACGGCCACCGCGGGCCAGTGACGATGGAACGCCCATAGCGGCAGCTCCGCCGAGGGCGAATAACCCAAGCTTTGTGAACTCGCTGAATGGTGCCCAGAAGCGGGCGGCGATGGCACAGCGGGTAAAACAGCTCGAACGAAAGGGCAGATAGGGAAATTGCGCCGCTGGCGGCCTGGTGCCGCCCATTATTTCGTCTTTGATCCAATTGGCGGTGGATTTGCGACTCTTATTCGCCGTGGCGAGCTCGCCGCCGGGGTCATCAGGATTGCGGCCGGATCCTCCGGCTGCGCCGCCATCCTTCAGGGCGTCCGTGGACAAAGCGATACTTCAATGAGCATTGGCACGCCGCATGCGCCGTTTGCAAAAATCCGCTGGCGAAACATCGCTCCGGACCAATCTGGGGGACTGGGGGTCCCGAGTTCAAATCTCGGCGCTTCGACCAACAAAACTCTTTCATGAGAACCGCGCGAAGACGCCTTCCGCTAGCGATGCGGTTTGCGCAGTCGCCCTTTCGGCACGAGCTTTACCTCGCTCGCACCATCCAGCCCGTCAGAAGACCGGTGAATGCGACAGGAAGCAGAGCGGATGGCAGCAGCAAACAGACACCCTGCGCTCCCTTCAACGCCCTTGGCAGACCCCCGGCGACCCACGATGCAAAGGGCAAAATGACTATAATCAGCGCCAGGAGGCTGCCCAGGACAGCGAAGCTGAAAGGCGACGCCTCGATCTTTCCAGGAACGAGACTCAGAATTAATGCGACCACACCAAAAAGAACGGCCGCAGCGCCGGCTCCCATAATCGTTACCGGTGGCACCCACAAAATCATCAACGTGACGAACTCGCCGATGTGCCCCGTTCTGCCCATCGACCAGTGGATCACCAAGCCTGTCGCAGCCGCGAAGGCGGCAGCACCGCCAAAAAGGGCACCCCACCCTACCGATCTACCAACGAGTCTGCCCATAGGCCGCTGCCGAGATTTTTGAAAGACTTCCGCTTAGTCCAGCTAACAGCCCGCTGCAAGGTGCCGCCAACAGTGAGGCGCGCCGGTAAGCCTTTGGCAATCGATGGCGATCGTTTTTGATGATGTTGGTGGCTGGACCCGCATTATCCAAGGCGGAGCGTAAGCAATTGACTTCGAACCCGGCATCCACTGACGATATAGCTTTGTGGAATGACACGCACGGGGCCGTCGCCTCGCAGCTAGCGGTATCGCTACCGGTCGCCGAAACGAATACTTGAGCGCGGGCAGTGCCATAGCATTGAAACAACAGATACGTGGAGAGGCCCGGTCACAAAACAGACAGAGATCGGATGAAGTTTTGCGCCTGCCGATGGCAGCATTGCTGCTGTCGCCCGCGAGGAGTCGGCGCTCCCGCCCATGCAGCTTGGTGTCAGGCTAGCCGGGCCAGCGTTGCCGGTAAAGTGTCGCGCCTTTGCCCGAGGTAGGCCGCGGTGTGCGCGGGCTTACTCGGGTCGCGGCCCGCCAACACCCGTAAAAGAGGCCGCCAAGTGGGACGGCCTCAAAGCCTGTTGCGACGGGGTCGCATCAAGCCTCAGTTGTTCATGTTGGCCTGGTTGTTGGCGTTGATTTCAGTTTGTTGCGCGGCAAGGATGCCTGCCGTGACTTCGGCATTGGCCTCGTCGTTTTGTTCTTGCGCCGCTTGCATCGAATTCAACATCATCTGCTGGTTCGCGGCGTCCGTCACTTGCTGCGCGGCCACATCCGCACTGTTGTCGATGACCGCGCTGGTGTCGTAATCCCGCGACGAGGACGCTGCGTACACCGTCCCGTGCCCCGGGCCGGCGAACTCAAAGCCGAACAGACTGACCGGATTATGATCGTGCGGCGCTGCGAATGCCGTCACGTTCGAGGCGTCCACATCCGGCCAGACCACGTTGTGCGCGCCGGCGGCGGCGGCCGGTACGGTGTTTGCAGTCAAAACAAGCGAGGCAAGGATCAAAGCACTACGTGTGAGATATCTCATGGCACTCTCCTCTTTTTCAAAAACTTCCGAACGATGAGGAGAAGGCTAGGCGCGGCAAACTAAACGGCCGATGTCCGGCCGATTAACTTTGCGTCATTTTCGGCGCGACCCTTGAAAGGAGCTCAGAAGGGCGGCCGTTCGTGCGCAAGTTCCGTTATCGCGTGTTCGCGATAGGTGTTGCTAGTTGACCCGACGCTCATAGCTCGCCCAGTAAGGCTCACGCAGCGTACGCTTGAGAAGCTTTCCGCTGGCGTTCCGCGGCAGCGCTTCAACGAGGTCCACCGATCGAGGGCGTTTGAAGCCGGCGAGCTTGTCCCTGCTCCATTCGACCAGCGCGGTTTCGCTTAAATCGGTACCGGCGCGGCGCACTACGACGGCTTTGACGGTTTCGCCCCACTTGGCGTCCGGCACGCCGATCACGGCGCATTCCAATATCTCCGGGTGGCCCATGAGCACCGCTTCAATCTCGGCCGGATACACGTTCTCGCCGCCGGAAACGATCATGTCCTTCAGACGGTCTTTCAGGAAAATGAATCCCTCTTCGTCGAGAAAGCCGGCGTCGCCGGTGTAAAACCATCCGTCGCGAATGGCCTGGGCCGTTTCCTTCTCTCGCTGCCAATAACCGCTCATCAGGCTCTCGCCGCGATAGAGAAGCTCGCCGACTTGTCGCGCCGGCAGGTCGTTGCCGTCGGAATCGACTACGCGTACCTGGCCGCCGAACATCGGCCGCCCGCAGGACAACATGCGCTCGCCGGTGTGGTGTTCATGAGCCAGCGATGTGATCGGGCCGGTCGTTTCGGTAAGCCCGTAGAGCTGGGAGAACCGGCATTTGAATGTGTCGATGGAACGCTGCAGCAGCGCCGGTGAAATCGGCGCCGTGCCGTAGGTAATGTGCCGCAGCGCGGAGAAGTCCGCGCTCTGCGCTGCCGGCAGTTCGGTGAGAAACAGCATCTGCGTGGGAGCGAGCAGCGCGGTTTCCACCTTTTGCTCGACCATGGTCTTGAGCAGCGGCTCCGCGGCGGTCTCGCGCACAGTGATTGCCGCCGATCCCTCCTGCATCGCCCAAATCGCCCAGCCGGCGCCGCCGATGTGGAACATGGGCAGGCAGACCAGATGGCGGCCGCCCTGGCGAATTTCCGGCATTTCGAGCGCAAGGCACAGTCCGACATTGAGCACATTCCAGCCGGTGAGCATCGCGCCTTTCGGCGATCCGGTAGTCCCGGACGTGCTGAACTGGCAACTCACCGCACCGTCGGCATCGCGCATCGGGTCCGCCCCGCCGCGCGGCAATTCGTCGAAAGTCATTGTCGGCACACCCGACGCCGCGCCGGTTGCCCGAAATTCTGCGCCGGTGACGACGAGCTTCGGCTTCATGTCGTCGATGATCTTTTTTACTTCCTGTGCCGTGAGCCGCCAATTGAGCGGCGCGGTGACGAGACCGGCCTTGTCGAGCGCGAAAAACAATTCGAGGTAAGCGGCGCAGTTCTTGTCGAGGACGGCGACACGGTCGCCGGGCTCGAGCTTGAGTTGGGCGATCAATCCGGCGGCGAGTTGCGAGCTCGATTCATCGAGCTCGCCGTAGGTTTGGGACTTGCCCTCGTACCAGAGCGCCATCAATGACGGATGGCGCTGCGCGCGCCAGCGAAGCATTTCTGCGAGCGTCCGCATGTTACGGCCTTCCCGACACTTGGCGATCCGCAATCGAGATTGCGTTACATGCGGCGGCTATCGGGCTTCCAGCTGTGTTTGAGATTCTCGATAAGCTTCGCATCGTACATGCAGGCGCTCTGACCCCGCGCGTAGGTCGCGTAATACCGCCGAAACAGCGTCAGCGGCTCTTCGCCGACCCGCAACGCCCGACGATTCCAGATTGCGCTGCTAAAACCCGCGGCCATGAGCTGGTGTGCGTTGCGCTCGATCGCGGCGTCCATGTCGGGGGCCTCGACGACCTCATCGCAGATCAGGCCGCCCTCCTCCGTGCCGACGTGAAACACGCGTTCGTAGAAAATTCCTTCGCGCGAAAGCTTGATGCCGGCGAGCCGCGGCAGCCTTAAATTCGCGCCGCCGGGAATGAAGCCTTCCTTACTGGCGGGAAGATTGAAGAACGATCCGGCCTCGGCGACGACGCAGTCCATGGCGCACAGAAGCTGACAACCGCCGCCGATGGCATGCGCCTCGACGGCCGCGATCCAGGGTTTCTCGGCGTAATCTTCGTATTGTTCCTCGTAAGATTCCGACCGCCATTGGCCGCGGATAACTTTGTGAAGGAGCCCAAGCTCCCGCTCCATCATGAAGTTCGCGAAGGAAATCTGGCCGTAATAAAGATGCGTCAGGTTGATACCAGAATTAAAGACGCGGCGATCCTTGTATTTGGGGTGCTGCACGGTGCCGCCACGCAGCACGCAGACCTGTATCGCGTCATCGAGTAAGACCAGATCGGCCGCCGTCTCCAGCGCAGCGGTCGCGCGATCGTCCTCGGCATTGAGGAATTTCGTGTTGTTAAGCGTGACGTGACCGATGTTGCCTTTGCGTTGCGCCGTCGCTTCGCCGAGGTCGACAAAGCCGGTTTTACAAAACTCCGCTAAGCGATCGAGCGCCTCGCGCTTTGGCTTGAGCATGGCGTGAATGAGATGCATGCCGCAGCGCTCATCGGCCAACACCTGCCCGAGGAACAGGCCCTGATCGAGCTCGCGGCCGCCTTTCGCGCTCTGCTCCTTGAGCGCTCGCTCGGCATCGATAACGTCGCGGGTGGGCAACAACGCCGGGTATTGGCTCGCCGCCGCCATCAACAGTTCGGATACGCGCAAAAAGCGGCTGCCCTGCCCGGTGATCTTGTCGTAGATCGCCACGGCATGACGGCGGAAGAGCCGCTCCTTGAACCGAAACATTTGCGTCTTCAGCGCGGCGATATCCGTTCCGCCCGCAACGTTCGACTTAAGCGACGCGTCCAGCCCGGAGATGTATTTGCCTGCGACCTCGGCGTCGCGGTTAAGCGACGCACCAAGAACCGGTTCGGCATCGTCCGGCGATGCCGGGCGTGCAGCGGCTGTTTGCACCTATAAATCTCCCCGAGCGGGCGCTCGACCGGCCCTTTTGCGTACCATCGGTCCGCAAATCCGGCGTATCGCTCGAGCAAGCTTATAGCGCCTATCCATTGCGGCAACATCGGCAAAAATGAGGGGGCGGACCTCCCGTGCATCTGCACGCGAGAGGAGCAAAAGCGCGTGCAACGAAATCCGCCACGGATGTGTTTATGTTCCGCGCTCCGATGGTATAGAAATGTGAAAATTCATCTCGCGAGCCAAACCCAGCGGACAGATATTCGAATGCCGGACATTGAGCGCGTTAGTGTTGCCAACCTTCAAGTAGCCAGGGTGCTTCACGATTTCGTCGTTGACGAGGTGCTTCCCGACCTCGGGATCAAAGCGCCGGCCTTTTGGGAAGGGCTCGATCGCATCATTCATCGTTTCGCTCCCATCAATCGCGCGCTGCTGCAGAAGCGCGACGCTCTCCAGGCCCAGATCGACGAATGGTACGGAGCGCGGCGCGGACAAACCGCCGACACGGCCGCGCAAAAAGCCTTCCTCAAGGAGATTGGCTACCTGTTGCCAGACGGCCCGCCGTTTGCGGTCGATACCGCCGATGTCGACGACGAGATCGCCGCCATCGCCGGCCCGCAACTCGTGGTGCCGGTCAGCAACGCGCGCTATGCGCTCAACGCCGCCAATGCGCGATGGGGCTCGCTTTACGACGCGCTCTACGGCTCGGACGCCATCCCCAGAGATGGCGCCGCGGCGCCGACCGGCCGCTACACTCCGGAACGCGGCAAGCTGGTCATCGCCTGGGCACGGCACTTCTTGGACGAGACCGTCCCGCTCGCCGCAGGCTCCCACGCCGACGTGCGCGCCTACGCAGTCAAAAACGGCAGGCTCACTGCCGCACTATCCGATGGCGACACCGTCGGATTAGCCGACCCAAAAAAATTGCGCGGATACCGCGGCCGGCCTCAAGCGCCCGAAGCGATCCTGCTCGTGAACAATGGGCTGCACATTGAATTGCTGATCGACCGCCGCCACCCGATCGGCCGCACCGACGCGGCAGGCGTTGCCGACGTCGTTCTCGAGGCCGCGGTGACAACCATCATGGATTTGGAAGATTCCATTGCCGCAGTCGACCCGGCCGACAAGGTGGAAGCCTATCGCAATTGGCTCGGGCTTTGCCGGGGAAGGCTGGTCGAATCCTTCGAGAAGGACGGCAAACCGCTGACGCGACGCCTGACACCCGATCGGTCTTTTACCGCAGCCGACGGCGGCGAACTGGTGCTGCCGGGGCGCAGCCTCATGCTCATTCGCAATGTCGGCCATCTGATGATGGACGAAGGCGTCCTCGATCGTGACGGGCATCCGGCGCCCGAAGGAATTTTGGACGCGGCGATCACGTGCACGATCGCGCTGCACGATCTCAAAGGCGGCGCGCCGACCCGCAACAGCCGCGCCGGCTCGATCTATGTCGTGAAGCCGAAGATGCACGGCGCCGAGGAGGCGCAATTCGCGAGCGACGTGCTCGGCAGCGTCGAAGACATGCTCGAGCTGCCCCGCGACACCATCAAAGTCGGCCTCATGGACGAGGAGCGGCGCACCACCGTCAACCTCATGGAGAGCATTCGCGTTCTGAAGTCGCGGGTGTTCTTCATCAACACCGGCTTTCTCGACCGGACCGGCGACGAAATCCACACCGCCATGGAAGCCGGGCCGATGGTGCGGAAGGAGGCCATGCGCGCCGAGCCGTGGCTGAAAGCCTACGAAGACTACAATGTCGATATCGGATTGGCGTGCGGCTTTCCCGGCCATGCGCAGATCGGCAAAGGCATGTGGACCAAGGCCGACCTGATGGGCCTGATGCTGCGTGAGAAAATCGTCCACCCCGAAGCCGGCGCCAGTACCGCCTGGGTGCCCTCCCCCACCGCGGCGACGCTGCACGCCACGCATTATCACAAGGTCGATGTATTCCGGCGGCAGCGTGAGCTCGCAAATCGTCCGCGCGCCAGCCTCGACGATATTCTGACGGTGCCGGTGTCTCGCGGCGTGAATTTTTCGCCGGAGGAAATTCAACAGGAACTGGACAACAACGCGCAGGGAATTCTCGGCTATGTCGTGCGCTGGATTGACCAGGGCATCGGCTGCTCGAAAGTACCGGACATCAACAACGTCGCGCTGATGGAAGATCGCGCGACGTTGCGGATCTCCAGCCAGCACATCGCCAACTGGCTCCGCCACGGCATTGTTTCCGAACAGCAGGCGATGGACACGCTCAAGCGCATGGCGCGCACTGTCGACGAGCAGAACGCGGGCGATCCGCATTATTCACCGATGGCGCCGGACTTCGACAGCTCGATCGCGTTTGCCGCTGCCTGCGATCTCATTTTCAAGGGCAGAGAACAACCGAGCGGCTACACCGAACCGATTCTGTATGCGCGGCGCCGGGAATATAAGAAAAGCAAAGGACTTTGATCCGCGCGGCGGGCGCTCGGCCCCAGGGCGCCGCCCTCGCCGCCAAACGCGTGACTGGATTTGAGGCTCAGGCCGGAGCTGCGGCCGCCATCGCGGCGTCCAGCACGCGGCGGCATTCGGTGAGTTCGTCGAGCACTGCGCGGAGCTTCTCGCGGTCCTGCTGATCGGCAGCGTGGGCTGGCGGCGCCGGCGATTGTTGCGGCGGAGCCGGCGCCGGGAGCACAGGCTCCTGCCGTATCGCGGGTGCGTGCTGTGGCGGCGGTGTTGACAGGCCGGGCGGCTTGGCGAAGAACCGCGGCTCTTCGCGCATCACCGGCGTGCTTTCGTCTTCGTCTTCCGCGTCATCTACATCGGGCGGCGGCGCCTGAGCGTCCACGCGCCACACGCCCTGAACGAAGGCCAAGCCTTGTTCGCGCAAAATGCGCTGTACGCCGCGAATGGTATAGCCCTCGCCGTAAAGCAAGTGCCGCACACCGCGCAGCAGATCGATGTCATCCGGGCGGTAATAACGGCGGCCGCCGCCGCGCTTGAGCGGCCTTATCTGCGAGAAACGGCTTTCCCAGAACCGCAACACGTGTTGCGGGACATTGACCTCTTCGGCAACCTCGCTGATGGTGCGAAACGCGTCCGGGGCCTTGTCCACGTTGTCCCCCCGAAAGAATTATGCGCCGATTTCCGGGCTCTCGTCGCCGCCGCCATTCGGCTCGGTATTGATGCGCTGCTTGAGTATGGCGGAAGGCTTGAACACCATTACGCGGCGCGGCGAGATCGGAACTTCCTTGCCTGTCTTGGGGTTGCGGCCGACGCGCTGACCCTTTTTGCGGACGACAAAAGAGCCGAACGACGACAACTTCACCGTTTCGCCGCGCTCGAGGCAGTCGGTGATTTCCTTAAGCACCAGTTCGACAAGCGTGGCGGATTCGGTCCGCGACAGGCCTACTTTCTGGTACACCGCCTCACATAAATCCGCACGCGTGATCGTCTTCCTCGCCATCGCCAGCCCCACCCTCGGCGCTCAATACCATCGATCAACGTATCGTACTGAATTATCAAGGATATTAGGTTCTGCCCAACCGGTCAACGGCCTTGGCGGGGTTTCCGCCTACCAGCGCAGCAGCGCAGCGCCCCAGGTAAAGCCGCCGCCCATGGCCTCCAGCAGGAGTAAATCGCCGCGTTTGACCCGCCGGTCGGCTACCGCATCGGCCAGCGCCAGTGGAATAGAGGCTGCCGAAGTATTGCCGTGCCTGTCCACCGTGCTGACGACCTTGGTGGGCGCGATGCCGAGCTTGTGGGCCGAGCCGTCGATAATACGTTTGTTGGCCTGGTGAGGAATAAACCAGTCGATGTCGGCGACGCTGCAGCCGGTCGTTTTGAAGGCGTCCGTGACGACGTCGGTGATCATGGCGACCGCGTGACGGAAAACTTCGCGGCCTTCCATCCGCAGATGACCGACCGTCCCGGTCGACGAGGGGCCGCCATCGACATAGAGCTTTGATTTATGGCGTCCGTCCGAGCGCAGCCGCACGGTAAGCACGCCGCGATCGTCGCGGTCGCCTGGCTGATCTTGCGCTTCAAGTACAATGGCGCCCGCACCATCGCCGAACAGTACGCACGTGGTGCGATCGCTCCAGTCGAGCAGGCGTGAGAACGTCTCCGCACCAATGACCAAAGCCCGCTTGAACGTGCCGGCTTGCAGAAGTGCGTCAGCCGTTCCCAGCGCGTAGACGAACCCGGAGCAAACCGCCTGCAGGTCAAACGCCGCGCCCCCCGTTATGCCGAGATTGGCTTGGACGGAAACGGCGCTGGCCGGAAACGTGTTGTCCGGCGTAGATGTCGCGAGCACGATCAGATCGATCGACTGGGCGTCGACATGCGCGTGCGCCAATGCCGCGCGCGCGGCACGCGTCGCCATCTCCGATGTCATTTCGCCGGCGGCAGCGATGCGCCGCTCGTGGATGCCCGTGCGCTGCACGATCCACTCGTCGGAGGTATCGACCTTTTGCGCCAGGTCGGCATTGGTCAGAACCTGGTTGGGCAGGTAGCTGCCGCAGCCAAGCACAACAGAACGGCGTATGGTCACAAGGCAACTCCACCGACGGCGTGGGGCAGCTCCACCCTCGCGCCGCCGACCGCCGCGGTAACCTTGGCGAGAAGCTGATCGCGGACCACGCCATAGCCGAGCGTGATAGCCGCCGCGAAACCTTCGGCATCGGTCCCGCCATGACTTTTAATCACCAGACCGTTGAGGCCGAGAAACACCCCGCCGTTGACACGGCGCGGGTCCATGCGGGCACGGAATTCCTGAAAAGCGGAACGCGCTAACAAATATCCGATCCGGGCGGTGAGTGAGCGTTTCATAGCGCCTCTGATGTATTCGCCGATCTGCCGCGCTGTGCCTTCGGCCGTCTTCAAAGCGATATTGCCGGCAAAACCCTCGGTGACAACTACGTCGACCTTTCCTTTGCCGATGTCATCGCCTTCGACAAAGCCGAGATATTCGAGTTCGGGCGGCTGCCGCTCGCGCAGAAGGCGGCCGGCTTCTCGCACCTGCTCGAGCCCCTTCACTTCCTCCACGCCGATATTGAGGAGGCCGACGGTCGGCCGTGCGAGGCCGAACAAGATCCGCGCCATGGCCGCGCCCATGATGGCGAGATTGACGAGATGCTCGGCATCGGCGCCGATCGAAGCCCCGAGGTCGAGGACAATGGATACCCCGCGCAGCGTCGGCCACAGTGCTGCGATCGCGGGCCGCTCGATCCCCGGCAAGGTCTTCAATGCAAATTTCGACATCGCCATCAGCGCACCGGTATTGCCAGCCGAGACGACAATATCAGCCTCCCGCTTTCTCACCGCCTCGATCGCGAGCCACATCGACGATTTGCGCCGCCCGGAACGCAACGCCTGGCTCGGCTTGTCATCCATACGCACGGCGAATTCCGCGTGCGTAATCCGCGAAGCTGATTTTAACGCCGGATATCGGTCGACCAACGGAGTGACCATGGCGGAATTGCCAAACAACAAAAATTCAAGTTCAGGATGCCGCGTCAACGCGAGGTGTGCGCCGGCAACGACCACGTCAGGTCCGTGGTCGCCCCCCATTGCATCGAGCGCAATCCGGACCCTATGTGACATGGAGTGCCCCACGGTCCTCGAGCGTGTCCAACCTAACGCAGCCGGAAGCGAGGCCGGCAGGGACAATACCGGCTCGGCATCCGGAAACAACCGTCATTACTCGGCTCCCCGGCCCTTCTTGAGCGCGCCAAGCGCCGAGAATGGACTTTCGTCGGGCCCGGCTTCCTCAGGCGGGTGAAACACGACGCCGGCTTTCCGCGGATAAGGATCTAGCGCGAGAATGAGAAACTCGGTGGCAAGCGCGCCAAGATCGACAATCCCGCCAATCAACGGCTCGGTGTCATACTCCGCCGCGGCAGCCTTGCCTCCTGTCCCGCCACCATCGCCGATTGATGCTGGCGGGACGAAGAGAAGATCGACGTTCTCCGCCACTTCGTTGGCAACCGGTTCGAGTGTGACCACGCAAGTCTGACCCACCGTGGCGGCAATTCGGCCGCCAATCCGCAAGCCGACTGCGCCCTGGCGACTCACATCGAAACTAGCTTCAAGACGTGGCAGATCTTGCAGACCGGCTACTTTCGCGATTGCAGTGCGGGTTTGAGCGTCCGCGGTCAGGTCGAAGTGTTCGCCTGCTTCCGGCACATCCTCGACCGCGACGGGAATATGCCATGGGCTCGGGGAACGAGACTTGACGTCATCCATGGTCATTTCCCGGCGGGCGCGCATAGGGCCGGATCAGGAAACACCGTCGCGCCCGAAACGAGTGTCTCGATACCTGCATCTTCGAGCCGCGCCGCGGCGGCGCGCATATAATCGGCGAGGCGGCTTACTCTTGCGTCCACATTCTCTACTTCAAAGATATTGCGCGCCAATGCGTTCTCAAGCGCCGGCGGGTCGGTCCCCTCGAGCGCCGCCTGATAAGCGGCCTGACGGCCGTAGAACTCCTCACCGAAGCGCCGCATTCGCCGCGGAACTCCCATGTCGCCGACGCCCATTTCCCGGAGATTTGCGTCGAGATCCCGGCAGAAAGCGTCGAAAAGCAGTTGGCTGGGCGATTCGCGACGCCCCCAACGGGAAATCTTTGCCGTTTGTGGATCGCGGCCAAGACGGCGGAGCACCAGTATCAGGTGCAAAACCAGCAACTCGAACCTGCCCTGGACCGTATCCGGTATCCCGTAATCGGTATAAAAAGCGCCCAAGCGCGCTTGCGCCACGATCATGCCATAGAGGGCAGGAATCTTATTGCCGTGGACGGTTCGGCGAAACGCCGGTAATATCATATACATAGCTCTTCGGTATCAATTGGCTGGGGCTTCTGGCCAATTTTGGGGTGGTCGGCGGGTAAAATAGGCCGGCCAATAGCACAAGGTCGAAGGCGAAGGATGCTCAGCGGTTTTCTACAGAGGCGGCGCGGCCGCAACACGGCAAGCACCATCGTTGTTGTCGCGCTCGCCGTGTCGCTCGGCGGCTGCTTTGGCGAGACATTTCAGCGCGGCTATGTACTGCCCGATGGCGCGCTTGAGCAAATTCGCCTCGGCGCCTCGCAGGAACAGGTACTCATCGTGCTCGGGACACCGTCGACCGTCGCCACGGTCTCGGGCGAAGCGTTTTACTACATCTCGCAACGGGCCGAACGGTCGGTGGGTTTCATGCCGACCAAAATTACCGATCAGCGCGTGGTCGCTGTCTACTTCGACAAGGACCGACGCGTGGAACGGGTCGCCTCGTACGGCATCAAGGATGGCAGAGTGTTCGACTTCATCAGCCGGGCGACACCGACGGCTGGCTCGGACGTAAATTTCGTCAAAGCCATGTTTGACTCCATCTCGAACGCGCGCATCGGGCTGCCGTTCTGACGCCGACGCGGCCCTCGACGTTGACGTCTCAGCAATCCGAAAGCGAGTGACCGCGCGATCAATGCCAGCGGGCGAGCACCGCGAGCAGCAACAGCGCGACGATGTTGGTAATCTTGATCATCGGATTGACGGCCGGCCCGGCGGTGTCCTTGTAAGGATCGCCGACGGTGTCGCCAGTGACCGCGGCTTTGTGCGCGTCCGAACCCTTACCGCCGTAATGACCGTCCTCGATATATTTCTTGGCGTTGTCCCAGGCACCGCCGCCTGACGTCATCGATATCGCAACAAAAAGACCGTTGACGATCACGCCAAGCAACATCGCGCCCAAGGCCGAGAAGCCCGCCGATTTGCCGGCCGCACCGCCGCCGGCAATGAAGTAGATGATGAAGTAGCCGATGATCGGCGACAACACCGGTAGCAAGGACGGTATGATCATTTCCTTGATCGCTGCGCGCGTGAGCAGATCGACGGCGCGGCCGTAGTCCGGTTTATCGGTGCCTTGCATTATGCCCGGCTTCTCGCGGAATTGACGGCGCACCTCCTCGACGATCGACGACGCGGCGCGGCCGACGGCGGTCATGCCCATCGCGCCGAACAGATAAGGCAGCAAGCCGCCGAACAACAGGCCGGCGACGACGTAAGGATTGGTCAGCGAGAAATCCGGAGCGACGCCCAGGAAATAGGGATGCTGCGCCGCGTCGGCGACGAAGAATTTGAGATCCTGATTATAGGCCGCGAACAGCACCAGTGCGCCGAGCCCGGCCGAGCCGATGGCATAGCCCTTGGTGACGGCCTTGGTGGTATTGCCGACCGCGTCGAGCGCGTCGGTCGATTTGCGCACCTCTTTCGGCAGCCCGGCCATTTCGGCGATGCCGCCGGCATTGTCGGTGACCGGACCGAAAGCATCGAGCGCGACCACGATGCCGGCCAGCGCCAGCATGGTGGTGACGGCAATGGCGATGCCGAACAGGCCGGCCAGGTTATAGCTGACCAGGATGCCGGCAATGATGACGAGAGCCGGCAGCGCCGTCGCCTCCATCGAGATCGCCAGGCCCTGGATGACGTTGGTGCCGTGACCGGTCACCGAGGCCTTGGCGATCGAGTGCACCGGGCGATAGTCGGTGCCGGTATAATATTCGGTGATCCAGATGATCAGCCCGGTCACCGCCAGCCCGACGATGCCGCAGACGAACAGCGTCTCGCCGGAATAATCGACGCCGGGCAGCGGACCGAAGCCGATCAGCTTATAGATCACGGCGGCGATGCCGATCAGCGAGAAGACCGCGGTCGCGAGCATGCCTTTGTACAGCGCGCCCATGATCGACTGGCTGGCGCCGAGCTTGACGAAGAACGTGCCGAGGATCGAGGCGATGATGCAGACGCCGCCGATGGCGAGCGGCAGCGTCATCATCTTCATCAGCATAAGGCCCGCGCCGCCGAAAAAGATCGCGGCCAGCACCATGGTGGCGACGGTGGTCACGACGTAGGTCTCGAATAAGTCCGCCGCCATGCCGGCGCAATCGCCGACATTGTCGCCGACGTTATCGGCAATGGTGGCGGGGTTGCGCGGATCGTCCTCCGGGATGCCGGCCTCGACCTTGCCGACAAGGTCGCCGCCGACGTCGGCGCCCTTGGTGAAAATGCCGCCGCCGAGACGGGCGAAGATCGAGATCAGCGAGGCGCCGAAGCCGAGCGCGACCAGCGAATCGATCACCTCGCGATTGTTCGCCGCCAGATGCAGCGTGCCGGTGAGGAAGCCGAAATAAAGCGTGACGCCGAGGAGCGCGAGGCCCGCGACCAGCAGGCCGGTGATGGCGCCGGCACGGAAAGCGATTTCAAGTCCGGCAGCAAGCGAGGAGATCGCGGCTTGCGCCGTGCGCACATTGGCGCGCACCGACACGTTCATGCCGATGAAGCCCGCCGAACCGGACAGGATGGCGCCGACCGCAAAGCCGATGCCGACGAGCCAGCCGAGGAAATAGCTGACGATGAGGAAGACCACGATGCC
>DASXDP010000068.1:0-16020 GCA_036490575.1 Xanthobacteraceae bacterium | reverse complement strand
GCCGGGCCTATCCGAGTGACCAGCAAAAAATTCGAAAGATTAATGCCCGCGCGCAAGATACCCGTTGGCGCAAGGTCAGAGATGACGTCCGGTGACATAAGGAAACCTGCTCCGATCAACGGCTGAAAATCCAAGTTGGGTGATAATTATCGCACACGCCCCTAAGCGGAGGCGCAGTCGGTCCGGTGAGCCGCGTGACTAGGCCGGAACGTACTTCAACCTGATCACGTCCTCGACAATTAAATCGCTGGCAACGAGGCGGAGCCGCGGCCGAGGGCCCGCAAAGAATGGCTTGCCGCGTCCGAGCACGACGGGGTGAAGGTAGATGCGATATTCATCGATAAGATTGAGGTCAGTCAGGCCTCGCGCCAGGTCTGGTCCCGCGATTTCGATCTCGCCGGCGAGTTTGGTCTTCAGCCCCCGTATCACCGTCTCGACATCGTCGGCGACGAGGGTGGCATTCGGGCCGACTGATTTGAGCGAGCGCGACACGACCCACTTCGGCCGGGTTCGCCAAACCGCCGCGTAGTCGCGTTCGTCCGCGTCCCAGTCAGCGCGGTCTTCGTCCCAATAACGCATGACCTCGTACATGCGCCGGCCGTACACCATGCCTGTCGCTTCACGTACCTGCTCTATGAAATGACGGAAGAGCGACGGAACAGGAGGGCCAAATTGCTGGTGATCGACGTAGCCATCGAGTGACTGATTCAATCCAAACACAAGCCTTGCCATGCTAAAAAATCCTCGTCCCGATTCGCTCAGAATAGCTTAAGCAGACGTCAGCTGATCCGGGCTGCTTCAATTGGAAGGGTTAGCTTTAACCGGCAAATAATCGTGATCGTGAGGGAAAGTTGCGCAGAGGCGGCACAACGGACGAAAGCTGAAACATGAAAAATGCAGTCGGCGCCCGAATGGGGTTCGTCTTTATCGTATTGGTCCTTCTGCTGCTGGTCGGTTTGCCGGTCGCTGTATGGTTGGACCTGCGCAGCCTTGCCGACAGCAACCTGCGCCGCCAGGCCAGCGATCTCAATTCGATCATCACCAGCGTCCGCGGCTATTATGCCAGTAACGTCGTCGGGCGCATTCTGGCGGCGCCGCCGGGAACCACGACCCGCGTGGTGCACAATTATGAAGACGTTCCCGGCGCGATTCCCATCCCGGCTACGCTTTCGCTGGAACTGGGGAAGGTGATCAGCGAACAACAGCACAACATTGCCTACCGTTTCGTCTCGGACTTCCCGTTCGCCAATCGTGCCCCACACCCGCTTGATCCGTTCGAGACCGATGCCCTTCGTCGGCTGCGAGCAGACCCGAGTCAGATGATTTCGATGTCAACGAATTCGTTGTTCGTGGATCAGGTGCGCTGGGCATCGCCGGTCATCATGGCTCAGGCGTGCGTCAGCTGCCACAATACCCATCCGGAAAGTCTGAAACGCGACTGGAAGGTCGGTGATGTGCGCGGCCTGCAGGAAGTCACCATCAGCCAGCCGATCATCGGCAACATCTTTGCCTTCAATTACCTGCTGGCGTACTTCGGCCTCGTTGCGCTGGTCGGCCTGATTTTTATCGCCTTGCAGCGGCGGCAGGCCGGTCTCATTCAGGGCATGAACACGGAGCTTGAAACCGCGAATGAATTTCTCGCCTCGTTGTCGATGAAGATATCCCGCTACCTGTCGCCGCAAATCTACAAAAGTATCTTCAGCGGCCAGAAGGAAGTCATCATCCAGACCGAGCGAAAGAAGCTCACGATCTTTTTCTCCGACATTCAGGATTTTACGGCAACCACGGAACGGCTGCAGCCGGAAGAGATCACGGCGCTCCTCAACGAGTATTTCACCGAAATGTCCAAGATCGCGCTTGGTCACGGCGGCACCATCGACAAGTTCGTGGGCGACGCGATGCTGATCTTCTTCGGCGACCCGGAGACCAAGGGCGACGCGGAGGACGCCAAATCCTGCTTGCGGATGGCGATCGAGATGCAAGATCGGATTGCCGGGCTAAATGCCAAATGGCGCAATGCCGGCATCGAGCAGCCGTTCCGGGTCCGGATGGGCATCAACACCGGCTACTGTAACGTCGGCAATTTCGGCAGTGATGACCGGATGGACTACACCATCATCGGCGCCGAAGCCAACCTTGCCGCACGGCTGCAATCCGTCGCACAGCCCGGACACATCGTGGTCAGCTATGAAACCTACGCGTTGGTTCGAGATGTGGTGGTTGCGCAGGGTCTACCGCCGATCACAATGAAAGGCATTAGCCGCGACGTCGTTCCTTATGCCATCAGCGGCATTCGCGACGCGACTGGCCAGGCGGTTAAGGTGTTCAGCGAACATCAGACCGGACTGGATTTCTACCTTAACGCCAGCATGATCGATGCGCGCAATGCCGCCCATATCCGCAAGGTTCTGGAGGACGCGCTGAAAGCGCTGGATAAAGACCTGTCAGGAACCCAAACCGCAACCGGCTAAAGCGCGTCGCCAATTTAACAGAAATGTTCTAATCGGCTTCGGGGGCGTCGCGGGTTTCCGGCATCAGAAACCACACTGCCGCCAGTCCGAATAGCGCTACCACGGCCAAACTCGCGAAAGCAGCCGGGCTACCAAGCCGGTCGCTCATGAAACCGGCGAACGTCGCGCTCAGCGAAGCGCCGATCCCGGTGAAGGTGCCGACAAATCCCAGACCGAGATTGAAGTGTCCGGTGCCCCTGGTCAGGTCCGCTACCACGAGCGGCACCATGACGCTAAGAACCGCGGCCGTAACGCCGTCAAGAAGTTGCACCACGACCAGCAACTCGGGATTCGTCACTGAAGCAAAGAGCAGCCCGCGCAGCGGCAGCGCTGCAAATCCGATGATGAGCAAAGGCCGGCGGCCCCACGACTGAGCCTTCCTCCCGACCAAGGGCGATAGCGTGGCGACGAGAAGTTGCGGCACCACAATGCAGACGGCAATGAGGATGGTGGCCCAGCGTGCCGAGCGCATGGTCATGGCACTGCCCATCAGCGGCAGCATCGCCGAATTCGCCAGGTGAAACAGCAGAATGCAGCCGCCGAAAATAAGCAGCGGCCGATTGTAAAGAAGTTCGCTCCATTTGTGCGAATGGCGCTCGACTTTCCGGAGCGGCTGCGCGCCATGCGCCCGCTCGGGATCGATCTCGCTTGGGGTAATCATGCGCAGCGCGAGCAGCGCCGGCAGAAGGAGCACGACGGTGACAATGAACACCGCGCGCGCGGAGAGAAAATATCCGCAGGCGCCCATGGCCGCCGCCGCTATGCCGTTACCTACCGAAGCGAAGCGCGCGTTACGGCCCAATCGCTCGCTGATGGCGGCGTGACCGACGAGGCCGAGGCTGATGGCCGCGATAGCAGGTCCAAGAACGCAGCTTGCCATCGCTTGCGTCACTGCCGCCGGCAGGATCACGGCAAAGGCCGGGTGTGCCGCGTACGCCAGGGCGCTGGCGCAAATCGCCATCACCCCGATGCCTGCGACGAAGCGCTCCGAACGCGCGGCGTCGACCAGTGCGCCGCCCGGCATCTGACCGATAAGTGAAACGAGCGCCGCCGCCGACAGCACAAAGCCGATGTCGATCTGCGTCCATTTTTGCGTGGTGAGATAAACGGAGACGAACGGTCCGAAACCGGTCTGGACGTCGGCGACGAAGAAGATGAACCAGTCGAGTCCGCGAAGGCTTCGGGCTGATGGAGTCAGCGGCTGTTCCGGTCCGCCCGTCTGATCGAGCGCGGGCGAAGCGGGTTCGTCAGTGCCCCCGCCGCGGTTGTCTCGATTGTCGCCAAAGCGGCGTAACGGTTCCGCGTACAGAAGGCGTCTCCAGAACTTGTCGAGGACTTAAAAATTATTCAGGCAGCGGCACGAGCTTGCCGAGTGCGCCAAGAACGACGACTGCCTTGCCGTCTTTGTATTCGGGTGCGGCTTTGACTTGATCGCGGGTCAGATCGAGCGCGATGGTGCTACCCGGCTTGCCGGGCGGAGGAAAGTGCAGGGCGCTCCAGTCCACCGCGATCTTGCGGCTGCCGACGCCAAGAAATCCGCCAAAGTCGATGATAGCGGCGCGGACCTGGCCCTCGCGGTCCACCAGCACGTCGACAATGCGTCCCATATTCTCGTCAGTAGCGCTGCGGACATCGCGTCCAAGCACGCCCTCGACTTCATGCTTGGTGAGTATGGTGACTTCAGGGGCGGTCGCCTCGCCGGTCGGTGGTGCGGTTTTTTCGCCATCGTTCTCGGCCAGCGCTCCCGTCAGCGCGACAGTCACCAGCAATAGCGCGGCCACAGCCATCGCCAAGCGACGATTCCCGCCCATGCCGCCTCCAGGATAAGAGTGTGCTCAGACCCATGACGCGCTCGCCCCCGTTCCGGTTCCACCAACGGCGCGGCAAAGAATAGCCTTGGCAGCCAAGGAGTTAGACGTGCCAAGAAGCTTTATTCAGGAAAAGACGATGGAAACCCGGACGCCGCCCTCGACGCGTAGTGCGTCGAGCGACACGTTTCCGTTATGCCGGCGCACCCTGAGGTCCACACACGACGCGTTAAGCTGCAAATTCCGGAGCGTGACCTCGTCGAGAAATGTCGGAAGCCGAGGATTTCGCAACCTGATTTCGTTGGCGAACGGATCGAATTCGAGACCGAGGCTCGCTTCGAGGAGCGTAAACGGCGTCGCACTCGCCCAGGCCTGCGGCGAGCACGCGACCGGATAGAGCGTTGGCCCATGGCCTTGCTGTCGCGGGAAGCCGCAAAACAGTTCGGGCAGCCGGCGGTGTTCCATGTAGGTCGCGGCGCTGAACAATCCGGCGAACAAGGTGTCGACCGACTGCTTCATCCCATAACGGGCGAGCCCGAGCGCAATAAGCGCGTTGTCGTGCGGCCAGATCGAGCCGTTGTGATACGACATCGGATTAAACCGCGCTTCGCCGCTCGCCACAGTGCGAATGCCCCAGCCTGAGAAAAAGTGCGGCCGCAGCAATTCGCGGCCGACGAGCTTCGCGCGCTCGGGATTGGCGATGCCGGTGAACAACAATTGGCCGGCATTGGATGCGCGGACGGCGCACTGTTGTTTGGCCCCATCGAGCGCTAACGCATAAGTGCCGATTTCCGGACACCAGAACGCCGCTTCGAATTGCCTGGCAAACGCGGCGGCTTCGGCTTCCAGTCTGGTTCCTTGATCGTATCGCCCGATATGCCGCGCGCACGACGCCGCCATTTGTTTGGCGGCGTAGACGTAGCCCTGGACTTCCGCCAGCGCGATTTCGCCTTCGGCAAGGCGGCCGTCGGCGTGGAAAATGGCGTCGTTGGAGTCCTTCCAACCTTGGTTGGCCAAACCCTGTTCGGTGGCGCGCATATATTCGAGAAAGCCGTCGCCATCCGGGTCGCCCGGGCCGGCTATCCAATTCAACGCGGCTTCGATCGACGGCCACAAGGCTTCGATGGTGGCGACGTCCCCGGTGCGTTCGAGATAAAGGCCCGCCAGCAGCACGAATAACGGCGTGGAATCGACGCTGCCGTAATAAAGCCCGAACGGCACCTCGTGCAGCGCCGCCATTTCGCCGCCGCGCATCTCGTGCAAAATCTTGCCGGGTTCCGCATCGGCCGCGGGATCGTTCGTTTTCGCCTGATACGCGGCGAGGCGCTGCAGCACGCCCTTGGCGATGTCAGGACTCCACCACAGCATTTGCATTGCCGTGATCAGGCCGTCGCGCCCGAACGTGGTCGAAAACCAGGGGATGCCGGCATAGGGATAGCGCCCCTGCGGCGTTTGCGTCATCAGCATTCCGAGGTCGGCGGCCGAGCGGCAAAGTATCTCGTTGAACAGATCGTTCGAGGTCTCGGCGCTGGCGCGGCCAAGTGTCGCCCTGCGCAGTTCGCGGCGCGCGGCAATGAGCGCACGCCGAAACGGCGCCGGTCGGTTTTCAATTTCGCTGCAGCCCGCGGCTACAAATATCGGCCGCGTCTCTCCGGGCAGAACGCGCAGATCGTAAGTAGCGGCGTTCGTCGCCAAGTGATCCGGCATCGGGTCGAAGGTCAGTGTCGTGCGCCGCAGTTTGCCGTCGAGCCCGTGATAGTTGAGCAGGACCTGATCGTTCCCGCGTAACTGCGATGTTTGCGTACCGCGGCGTTGCCTGCGGGCGCCGCGCACTTCGAACAAGTCGGCAAAATCGTTGGCGAACTGAATGGATAGCCGGACGGCTACCGCCTTTGCGCCGTAGTTGCGCAGGCCGATGCGCTGATATGCGGTGTCGTGCCAAAGAAAAATGGTGCGCAGGATATGCAGCGTGTCTTTTTCCAGCGCGATCTGCCGGTCGAACAGGACATCCGGGTTGGTCAGGTCGACGGCGAGTGAAGCGTTGTCGTCGCGCAGATTAAAGCCAAGCAGCAGCGGCGGCGCATCGTTGACCAAAATCTCCAACCGCGAGAGGAACCGGGTGTCGCAATGGAACAGGCCGTCGGCCGCATCGGCAGAGGCGCCGATATCGCCGTGGCCGTCCAGAACGAGAAAAGTGTCGTTATGCTTGAGCGCGCAGCGCGGCCGTGTCGCGGCCTGCGTCGCGGAAATGTAAAACGGCGCCTCGGTGGGATTGGCCTGAGGCGCGGTTTGCGCTGCGGTGTTGCTGGCCATGGCTTCCACACTGCAAGTGATATGCGATTCTCGTTGAGTCGGTAGCTTTCCCAAAACCGCTCAGCAACTTAACTTTCTTTATGGTTATTGTTGCACCGCAATAGTGCACTGCGGCTTCGTGGCTAACGCATAGCCAGCCCACGCTCATCCATCGGTTGCTTTTTTGCTGCGACGCAAAGCGCAAAGTATGCAAGCGGCCAAGCGTCGCGGTGAAACCCGCGGCCGATGCCGCGTTCTTGCATTTATTCGCGGGATAAAGTGAAACTTCCCTACGATCGCCGCCGCCGCGGGACGCGGCGGTTCAAAAAGCGACGTCCTGAAGAAGACTGCTTGCAGGGCGCACCAAAAACGGGACGGAAACGATGACGGTCGAATCGCCGGCAATCGCGCCGGACGCGTCTGTTACGCGGTCAACCGGCCGCTGGGGCCAACTCGTCGTCGGCGTGCTCTGCATGGTGATGATCGCCAACCTGCAATATGGCTGGACACTTTTCGTCAATCCGATCGATCAAAAATATCATTGGGGCGCAGCCGCCATCCAGGTGGCGTTCAGCGTGTTCATCGCCACCGAGACCTGGCTCGTTCCGGTGGAAGGCTGGTTCGTCGATCGTTTCGGACCGCGCGTGGTGGTCGCGCTTGGCGGGGTTTTTGTTGCCGGCGCGTGGGCGCTGAACGCCTTCGCCAGCACGTTGGGGGAATTGTATATCGCCGCCGCGCTCTCCGGCGTCGGCGCCGGCGCGGTCTATGGGACCTGCGTCGGCAACGCACTCAAATGGTTTCCCGACCTGCGCGGGCTTGCCGCCGGACTGACTGCGGCCGGTTTCGGCGCCGGCACCGCCGCGACCGTCATTCCTATTCGCGAAGTAATACTCGTTTACGGCTACGAGCACGCTTTCCTCTGGTTCGGGTTAGGCCAGGGCCTGGTCATCATTCTGTTCTCGCGGCTTCTGCGCGCGCCGCAGCCGGGCGAAACGCCGACCGCGGCGTCGCGGGTCACGCATTCGCTGCGCGACTACACGCCGCTCGAAATGTTGCGGTCGCCGGTATTCTGGGTCCTCTACCTCATGTTCGTCATGGTCGCCGCGTCGGGCCTCATGGCGACCGCGCAGGTTGCGCCAATCGCCCGGGATTTCGGACTCTCCGATCAAAATGTCGATTTGTATTTCGTCACCGCGACGACGCTGAGCGCGGCGCTCGTCATCGACAACATTCTCAACGGGCTGGCGCGGCCGTTCTTCGGCTGGGTCTCCGATGTCATCGGCCGTGAGAATACGATGGCGATCGTGTTTACCCTTGGGGCCGCGGCTTACTGGAGTCTCGGCGCATTCGGACACACTCCGTATTTGTTCATCCTGTTCGCGGGCCTCATCTTCTTCACCTGGGGCGAAATCTTCAGCCTGTTTCCCGCCATCGCGACCGACACCTACGGTGCGAAATACGCCACCGCCAATGCGGGGATGCTCTACACCGCAAAGGGAACGGCGGTTTGGGTCGTGCCTGTTGCAAGCTTGATCAAGGGCTACACCGGCAGCTGGCACTGGGTCTTCATCATCGCCAGCGTCATGAACCTGCTGGTGGCGATTTTGGCCTTGTTCGCGCTCAAGCCGATGCGCCGGCGGATCACGAAGTAAGGCGGAACCGGGCGGGTCGGAGCCGCCGCCCGATCGCTGTCTTCGCCCGGCGTTCCCTTATTTATCCCACGGGGGCTTTTAGCGCGGGGACTTTCCAGTGATCCGCGTCTGGCATAATGTATACCAGCATGCCCGTACGCGTTGCCAGAGCACGTCGACCCAGTCCGGACCGCACTTTAGTGACGAGGCGGCAAGCCCGGCCGGCCGTGGCGCCATTGCCGAGCGCGCAAAACTTCAAGAGCCAGGTCTATGCGGCGCTCAAGAACGCCATCGCGGGCATGGACATCTACGGCAGCTCCTCCGAGATCAGGCTCGACGAGCGCGGGCTGGCGGAAGATTTCGGCGTCAGCCGCACGCCGGTGCGCGAAGCCATGGCGCAGCTCGAGCGCGAAGGGTTTATCCGTTCAGTGCCGCGGCGGGGCGTCTACGTCATTCGCAAAACCAAACGCGAAGTCATCGACCTCATCGTCGCCTGGGCGGCGCTCGAAGGGATGGCGGCGCGGCTTGTCACCCAGACCGCCGGCGATCGCGAGATCGCCGCGCTGCGCCGCATGTTCGCAACTTTCGAGGACGGCGAAGTGCGCGCGCATCTCGACGAATACTCGGAGATCAACATCGAGTTTCATCAGGCACTCATTCGCATGAGCGACAACACAACGCTGGTCGATCTTGCCGAGAATTTGTTCACTCACATGCGGATGATCCGCAGAAAGACCATAGGCGAGCGAGATCGGGCCGATCGGTCGATCCGCGACCACATGCAGATCATTGAGGCGCTGGAACGGCGCGACGCCGCCCGCGCCGAGATTTTGGTGCGCGATCATGCGCTCGGCCTTGCCGAGCACATCGCCAAGTACGTGAATTATCTGGACTGAAAGTATTGGCGGGCGGCGCAACCGTGCTCGCACCTTAAGAAACTAACGATCCTGGGAGAGTTTTCATGGCGGAAGCGGCGGCAAAGGAGCAACGGAGCACTGACGTTGCGGCGCGAGCAGAGCCGGAAAAAACCGATGGTTTTTCGCTGATCATCGATGCGCTCAAACTCAACGGTGTGACGACGATCTACGGCGTGCCGGGGATTCCGATTACGGATTTCGGCCGCATGGCGCAGGCTGCGGGCATCCGCGTGATCTCCTTCCGTCACGAGCAGAATGCCGGGTACGCGGCCGCCATTGCGGGCTTCCTCACCAAAAAGCCGGGCATCTGCCTCACCGTATCGGCGCCGGGTTTCCTCAACGGCCTGACTGCGCTGGCGCACGCCACGACCAACTGCTTCCCGATGGTCCTGATCTCGGGTTCTTCCGAGCGCGAGATCGTCGACCTGCAGCAAGGCGATTACGAGGAAATGGATCAGCTCGCCATCGCCAAGCCGTTATGCAAAGCGGCCTTTCGGGTGCTGCACGCCGCCGATATCGGCATCGGCGTGGCGCGAGCGATCCGCGCCGCTTCGTCTGGACGGCCCGGGGGTGTCTATCTCGACCTGCCGGCAAAGCTGTTCGGCCAGGTGATTGATTGGGACGCCGGTAAGAAATCACTGGTGAAAGTCGTCGATGCCGCGCCGGCGCAAATCCCCGCGCCAGAGGCGATCAAGCGCGCGCTCGACGTGCTCAAAACCGCCAAACGTCCGCTGATTATTCTCGGCAAAGGCGCGGCGTACGCGCAGGCCGATGCTGCGGTAAAAAGCTTCGTCGAAAAGAGCGGCGCACCGTTCCTGCCGATGAGCATGGCCAAGGGGCTATTGCCCGATACGCATCCGCAATGCGCCGGCGCCGCGCGATCCACGGTGCTCAAGGACTCCGACGCCGTCCTGTTGATCGGCGCGCGGCTGAATTGGCTCCTCTCGCACGGCAAGGGCAAAGCCTGGGGCGACGCGCCGAAGAAATTCATCCAGATCGACATCGAGCCCAGGGAGATGGACTCGAATGTCGAGATCGCGGCGCCTGTGGTCGGTGACATCGGCTCCTGCATCGCCGCACTTTCGAGCGGGATGGGCGCCAACTGGCCGGCGGCGTCGGCCGACTGGACCAAGACTGTCACGGCAAAGCGCGACGAGAACGTCGCCAAGATGGCGCCACGGCTGATGAACAACAATTCGCCAATGGACTACCACGGCGCGCTCGGCGTCCTGCGCACCATCATCAAGGAGCGGCCGGACGCAATTCTGGTTAATGAGGGCGCCAATACGCTCGATCTCGCGCGCGGCGTCATCGATATGTATGAGCCGCGCAAGCGGCTCGACGTCGGCACTTGGGGCGTGATGGGCATCGGCATGGGTTACGCCATTGGCGCTGCCATCGAGACCGGCAAGCCGGTGCTCGCGATCGAAGGCGACTCCGCCTTCGGCTTTTCCGGCATGGAGATCGAGACGGTCTGCCGCTATAAGCTGCCGGTTTGCATTGTCGTCTTCAACAACGACGGAATTTATCGCGGCACCGACGTCAACAATGCCGGCTCCGATCCGGCGACAACCGTCTTCGTCAGGGGATCGCGCTACGACAAGATGATCGAGGCCTTCGGCGGCGTCGGCGTCAACGCGACCTCGCCGGATGAACTCAAGCGCGCCGTCAATGCCGCGATGGGTTCCGGCAAGCCCACTCTCATCAACGCGGTTATCGATCCTTCGGCCGGAAGCGAGTCGGGCCGCATCGGCAACCTCAATCCTCAGAGCGCGCTGCGCAAGAAGTGACTTTCATAGCCGCATGTTGCGGCCCCCAAGGTTTAAGGAGCACGGCAATGGCAACGCGAACGAAAAGCGCCGGCAGGAAAGCCAAGAAAGCGGCACGTAAAACCGCCTCGTCGAGAAAGAAATCGGCAGCAAAGAAATCTGCAGCCAAGAAATCCCCGGCAAAGAAATCCGCGCGAAAGGCCGCCGGATTGAAGGCCGCCCGCACGACGAAAATGCCAGCGACAAACGGCGGCCCGCGGCCTTCATCGAAGCCGTGGGGCAAAGCGGGCAGGGCGCTCGACGGCGTGCGCATTCTCGACTTTACGCACGTGCAGTCGGGGCCGACCTGCACGCAGCTGCTCGCCTACATGGGCGCGGACGTGATCAAGGTGGAGCGCCCCGGCATCGGCGACATCACGCGCGGGCAGTTGCGCGATGTAAAAGGCGCCGACAGCCTCTACTTCACCATGCTCAATGGCAGCAAGCGATCGATCACCATCGATTCCAAGCACCCGAAGGGCAAGGAAATTCTCGACCGGCTGGTCAAGCAATGCGACGTGCTCGTTGAAAATTTCGCTCCCGGCGCGCTCGACCGCATGGGCCTGACTTTCGATCACATCCACAAGCTCAACCCGCGCATGATCGTCGCGTCGGTGAAAGGCTTTGGGCCGGGGCCGTACGAGGACTGCAAGGTCTACGAGAATGTCGCGCAATGCGCCGGCGGTTCGGCCTCGACGACCGGCTTTCGCGACGGCCCGCCGCTCGTCACTGGCGCGCAAATCGGCGACTCCGGCACCGGACTACATCTGGCGCTCGGCATCGTAACCGCGCTCTACCAGCGTGCACGCACCGGGCGAGGCCAAAAAGTCCTGTGCGCCATGCAGGACGGTGTTCTCAACCTCGCGCGAGTGAAGCTGCGCGACCAGCAGCGGCTCAAAGCCGGTCCGCTCACCGAGTACAGCCAGTATGGCGAGGGCATTGCCTTCGCTGCGGCGACTCCGCGCGCCGGTAACGATTCCGGCGGCGGCCAACCCGGCTGGATCCTCAAATGCAAAGGCTGGGAGAACGATCCCGACGCCTATGTGTATTTCATCACCCAGGCCCCGGTCTGGACGGCGATTTGCGATCTGATCGACAAGCCGGAATGGAAGACCGACGCCGATTACGCCACCCCGAACGCGAGGCTGCCGCGGCTCAAGCAGATTTTTGCGACCATCGAAGAATGGACCATGACCATGACCAAGTTCGAGGTCATGGAAACCTGCAACAAGCACGACATCCCGGTTGGGCCGATCCTGTCGATGAAGGAACTCGCCGATGAGACTTCCTTGCGCGCGACGGGGACCGTGGTGGAAGTCGATCATCCCACGCGTGGGCGGTATCTGACAGTGGGCAATCCGATCAAGCTGTCGGACTCGCCCGCCGACGTTCGCCGCTCGCCACTGCTTGGCGAGCACACCGACGAGGTGTTACGCGAGGTGTTGCGCTTTTCAGCGAAAGAGATTGCCGATATCAAAGCGTCCGGCGCGTTGAGCGTGGCCGAGAAGAAAGCCGAAGCCGCCTGATTATTTGTTGTCCGGTGTGCGGTACCGCACCGCGCGTAGCGTGTGGAAGGAAAGACGTCGATGCGTATTGTCGTTCACGGTCAGCAGGCGTTCGGCAAGGCCGTGCTGGAAGCGCTGGTCAAGCGCGGCGAGAACGTTGTCGCCGCCTATGTCGCTCCGGAAAAGGATGGCGCCAAGGCCGATCCCCTGAAAGAGGCGGCGCAGGCGCTGAAACTTCCGATCTACCAGCCGGCTTCGTACCGCAAGCCGGAAGTGGTGGAGGAGTTCCGCGCGCTCAAGCCGGATCTGCAGGTGATGGCCTTCGTCACCTTGTTTGTGCCGGAAGATTTTTTGAACGTTCCGTCCCACGGTTCGATCCAGTATCACCCGTCGCTGCTGCCCGCGTATCGTGGGCCGAGCGCCATCAATTGGCCCATCATCAAAGGCGACACGGAAACCGGCCTGTCGATTTTCTGGCCGGATAACGGACTCGATACCGGCGATGTTTTGCTGCAAAAGAAAACGCCGATCGGGCCGGCCGATACGCTCGGCTCGGTCTATTTTGACCGGCTGTTCCCCATGGGTGTGGACGCGATGCTCGAGGCCGTCGATCTCGTCAAAGCCGGCAAAGCGCCGCGCCACAAACAGGACGACAGCAAAGCCACGTACGAGGGCCGCTGCGGCGCTGACAACGCGCGGATCGACTGGGGCCGTCCGTGGCAGGAAATTGATCGAGTGGTTCGCGGCTGCAATCCGGCGCCCGGCGCGTGGTCGGAAATTGACGGCAAGCGCGTCAAGGTCTTCGACGCTAAGCCGCTACCGGCCAAGGACCCAAAAGGTATCGGCGGCAAGATGGGTGAAATCGTTGCCGTCGACGCCGACGGATTTACGGTGGTGTGCGCGGACGGCCGCTTCAAGGTGACGCGCGTGCAGGCCGACGGCCCCAAAATCGCGGGCGGTGAATTCGCCGCCAATGCAAAGCTCAACCCCGGCATGAGGTTTTCATGATTGCATCTTCCGCCAGCGCGGCAAAGGCTCCGGCCGCCTCGCAACACGCACAGCCCAAGTCCGACATTGAGATTTCGCAGGCCGCGAAGAAACGCCCGATTCTGGATATTGCGCGCGAAAAGCTCGGGATCGGGCCGGAGAATCTCGAGCCCTTTGGCCACTACAAGGCCAAGATCGCGATGGATTTCATCAAGTCGATCCAAAGCCGTCCGAATGGCAAATTGATCCTAGTCACCGCGATCAATCCGACGCCGGCCGGGGAAGGCAAGACGACGACGACGGTCGGGCTCACCGACGCGCTCAACCACATCGGCAAGAAGGCGATGCTGTGCGTTCGCGAGCCGTCGCTTGGTCCGTCGTTCGGTATGAAGGGCGGCGCCGCCGGCGGCGGCTATGCGCAGGTCGTGCCAATGGAAGACATCAATCTGCATTTTACCGGCGACTTTCATGCCATCACGTCGGCGAACAATTTGCTCGCGGCACTGCTCGATAATCACATCTACTGGGGCAACGCGCTTGGCATCGATGAGCGCCGCGTGGCGTGGCGCCGCGTGCTCGACATGAACGATCGCGCGCTGCGTTCGATCGTCTCATCGTTGGGCGGCGTCGCCAACGGATTTCCGCGAGAGGACGGCTTCGACATCACGGTGGCGTCTGAAGTCATGGCGATCTTCTGCCTGGCGCGCGACCTGGACGACCTGAAGAAGCGTCTTGCCAATATCGTGGTCGCCTATACGCGCGATCGAAAACCGGTCCGCGCCGGCGATCTGAAAGCAGAAGGTGCGATGACCGTGCTGCTCAAGGAGGCGCTGGCGCCGAATCTGGTGCAGACGCTGGAAGGCACGCCGGCATTCATTCACGGCGGGCCGTTCGCCAACATCGCCCATGGCTGCAACTCGGTGCTTGCCACCACTACGGCGCTTAAGCTCGCCGACTACGTTGTCACCGAGGCGGGTTTCGGCGCCGATCTCGGCGCCGAGAAATTTCTCGACATCAAATGCCGCAAGACCGGGCTATCGCCCGATTGCGTGGTGCTGGTCGCCACCATTCGGGCGCTCAAGATGCACGGCGGCGTGAAGAAAGAAGACCTCAAGCACGAAAATCTCGCCGCGCTCGAGGCCGGCATGAGCAACCTGCAGCGTCACGTCGAGAACATGCGCAAGTTCGGCGTCGTGCCATTGATCTCGATCAACCGCTTTTCGTCGGACACCGACGCCGAAATCAAACTGGTAGAGGAGAAGTGCAAGGCACTTGGCGTTGACGCGGTCATGGCCGACCACTGGGCGCTAGGGGGCGAGGGCGCGGCCGACGTCGCGCGCGCCGTCGTCAAAATCTGCGACAGCGGCCAGAGCAAGCTGAAGCTGCTTTATCCCGACGCCATGCCGCTCCTGGAGAAAATCCGCACCATCGCCAAGGAGATCTACCGCGCCAAGGACATCTCGGCCGATAAATCAGTGCGCGACCAGCTCGCGAACTTCGAAGCCATGGGATTCGGCAAGTTTCCGATCTGCGTCGCGAAAACGCAGTACAGCTTCTCCACCAATCCCGACGCCAAGGGCGCGCCGATTGATCACGTCATACCGGTTCGGGAAGTGCGGCTCTCTGCCGGCGCCGAGTTCGTCGTCGCCATCTGCGGCGAGATCATGACTATGCCAGGCTTGCCGAGGGTTCCCGCGGCGGATTCGATCGACGTCGGCGGCGACGGAAAGATTGTTGGATTGTTTTAAACTTAACTGCAGGTTGCATAACCGTCGCGGAGATTTAAAGTCCCCTCACAGGGCCGAGCAGCCTTTGGTGAGGGGAGCGAGATGCCGGATAGCGAGTACTATCGAATACTACTGGCCAGAGATTGGGGATTGACTGATCTGTATCAGTTTCCTCACGCATACGCTCAAAACTACGCATTTATTTATTGTCTAGATTCTGATCGAAGCGCTCGAGACCAAGCGCGCATTGATCGGGCCCTCGAAGAATATCCATGGCGCGGCGGATACAGTTACGTAAACATCTACACTGTCCTGCAAAATCAAGTTCCGCTTAGGGATAGGCCTCGCATCAAATCGATCAATAAGTCGTCGCCCGGCTGGCTTGATCTGTTATTAAATATCGACGTCGCCATTAGCGTTGCAAAATCAGTCGCTACCTTGGCCGGGTCTGGAGTAGCAGCAACTTATGCCTACAAACAAATCAATAAGTATCTCGGCGATATAAAAGTGGATCGAAAGAGACATAGGCTTCAGGAGCTTCAGATAACCCAGGCTCAGGCAAAGGTGCTCACTTCAATGAGCACCGAAATGGCAAAGTTTCTTGGTTTTAAAAATCTAAAAGAGTTGCACGAACGCACTGGAAATCCGGAAGTTACTCTCAAAATGCTTCAGGCGCATTTCCGCCGGATAACTACGCTGGTCGAATATGAAGAGGCAGGAAAGGCAAGATTAACCTATTGAACACGACGGAGAAAACTAGCATCAAACGCCCTGCCTAAGAAGTTTTCTAAGGTCTAGAAGTGAGGACTAAAACGATGTTGAAGTTCTATTACAA
>DASXDP010000067.1:0-6412 GCA_036490575.1 Xanthobacteraceae bacterium | reverse complement strand
TAGTAGCGATACGGACTGTTGGGATCGGTCGCGTAAGCGGCCGCGGTTCGGTCGTCATCGGCGACAAATATACTTCGGGCGACACGCCAGTTCGCCGGATCGGCAGGGCGGCCACCGCGTTCGCAACCTTCGACGTATTTTCCCCAATGGCTTTTTACCCATTCCGGCATCAAGAAATTCGCCGAGATGGGATCCCAGCCCCGCGCGGCGGCTTCGGTCACGCCCTTTGAGAATGGCGCGACCACCGTCACCACAATAGGCGGATGCGGCTTCTGCAGCGGTTTCGGCAGATAGCCCTGGCCGATATCGAGCATCGCTTGCCGCTCGATCTTGATGTTCCAGTACTTGCCTTCGATGTTGTAGGGCGGCTCGCCCGTCCAGATTTTGAGCACCGCGTTGATCGCCTCGACGAACATCGCGTTTCTATCGGCGTCGAGATTGCCGAATGCCTCGGCGTCCGAAAGAAGACCACCCGGGCTGATGCCGAAGATGAAGCGGCCGTCGAGCATGTGATCGAGCATCGCGATTTGCGACGCGGTCGCCACCGGATGGGTATTCGGCATATTGATCGTGCCGGTGCCGAGCTTGATGGTGCGCGTGGCATCGGCAAGGCTTGCGATGAACATTGCGCTGGAAGTGATGTTTTCCGCCCGGTCAGTGGCATGCTCGCCGACGTAACCCTCGACAAAGCCGAGCTTGTCGGCGAGCAGAAATGCCTCGCGGTCCTCGCGCAACGACAGCCGCCAATCCTTGTCCAAAGGATGGATTGGCATGGTGAAGAAGCCGAGTTTCATGAACGGCACCGGTCTTTCATTGTGACTTGGCTTTCGGAGGGGTGTGTGTTGCCCCTAAACCGGGCGTCACATCTTGAACTTCACGATCTTTTGCTGCTGCTCGCCAAGCCCGTCGATGCCGAGCCGCACCACGTCGCCCGGTTTCAGGAATTTCGGCTGGGGTTTGATCCCCATCCCGACTCCCGGCGGGGTGCCGGTGATGATCACGTCACCGGGTTCCATGACGAAGAATTGCGAGCAGTACCAGACGAGGTGGGCGACACCGAACACCATGGTGGCGGTGGTGCCCTTTTGCCGGCTCTCGCCATTGACGGTCAGCCACATGTCGAGCCGCTGCGGATCGCGAATCTCGTCCTTGGTGACGAACCAAGGCCCGAGCGGACCGAAAGTCTCGCAGCCTTTGCCCTTGCCCCATTGGCCGCCGCTTCTTTCGATCTGAAAGTATCGCTCGGAGACGTCGTTGGCGAGGCAGTAACCGGCGACCGCTTCCATCGCCTTATTCTTGGCGAGGTAGCGCGCCCGGCTGCCAATGACAACGGCGAGCTCGACTTCGTAATCGAGCTTAGTCGACTCCTTCGGGGTGATGGTGTCGTCATTCGGGCCGCAGGCCGCAGTCACCGGCTTGTTGAAGTAGATCGGCTCCTTCGGCACCTGCATGCCCGCTTCGGCGGCGTGGTCGGAATAATTGAGCCCGATGCCGATAATATTGCCGATCTTGCCAACGCACGGTCCAAGCCGTGGCTTACCCTTCACCAGCGGAAGTTTCTCGGCCTTAAGCTTGCGCAACTTGGCAAGGCCTTTCGGCGAAAGCACGTCGCCGGCGATGTCGGGAACGATCTTGGATAAATCGCGGATGCGGCCCTGCGAATCGAGCATGCCGGGCTTTTCCCGGCCGGGCAGGCCGTAACGAACGAGTTTCATGCAATCTCCTCTTGGGTTTGTCGAAAAGAAAGAACTATGGCCACTTAACCACCGGCGGCAGTGACGAAAGAATGGATTCGACGTTGCCGCCAGTGCGCAGGCCGAAGACTGTCCCGCGGTCGTAGAGCAAATTAAATTCGACGTAGCGTCCGCGGCGAATAAGTTGCTCCTCGCGCTCCACTTCGGTCCAGGCTTTTTTGAAGTTTCGGCGCACCAGTTCAGGATAAACGGCAAGGAGAGTACGGCCGACCGTTTGGGTGAAAGCAAAGTCGGCATCGAAGTCGCCGGAGTCGAGCCAGTCGTAGAAAATGCCGCCGATGCCGCGCGCTTCGCCGCGATGCTTGAGAAAGAAATATTCGTCGCACCACGTCTTGAATTTGTCGTATAGGGCGACCGCCGGGTGTGCATCACACGCCTGTTTCATCGCAGCGTGGAAGGCGATGGCGTCCGGGTCGTCCTGACTGCGGTGGCGCGCCAACAGCGGCGTCAGGTCGGCGCCGCCGCCAAACCAGGCCTTCGTTGTCACCACATGGCGCGTGTTCATGTGCACGGCCGGCACGTGCGGGTTATGCATATGTGCGATGAGCGAGACGCCGGTCGCGAAAAAACGTGGATCGTCCGCGGCGCCGGGAATGTCCTTGCGAAATTCGGGCGCGAATTCGCCGAAAACAGTCGAGACGTGGACGCCGACTTTTTCGAATACGCGCCCAGTCATAGTTGACATGACGCCGCCGCCGCCGCCCGGCGCTCCAGTGTGATCGGTGCGGGACCAGGGCTTGCGCTCAAAACGACCAGGAGCCCGGTCGGCCAGCGGGCCGTCAGCCGGGAGAGCATCCTCGAGCCCTTCAAAGGTTGCCACCAGATCGTCGCGCAGTGTCTCGAACCAGGCGCGCGCCCGATTTTTGCGTGTTTCTAGAAGGTTAGCGTCCAAGGCTGGAAACTCGTTGAGCGCCGCGCTCCGCACAATGGCAAGTGAGGGCAAAGCTTGTCCAGACTGTCACGTTCTGGGGCGTATATATTGAATTATGACGGGAATATCTAAGCCGAAGGCCAGCAACGCCGTGCCGCTCTCGGCAGGCCGTTTTTCGCGCCGTCAGCTATTGAAAGGTACCGTTAGCGCCGGCACCGCGCTCATCGCCGCGCCTTATCTTTCGCGCTATGCCGCAGCACAAGCATGGCGTCCCGGCGATCCATTTAGTCTGGGCGTCGCCGCGGGCGCCCCGCGCGCGGACGGCTTTGTGCTTTGGACCCGCCTGGCGCCCGAGCCGTTATCCGCCGATCCGGCGACGCCAGGGGGCATGCATGGCGGCGACGTTACCATCGGCTACGAAATCGCGACCGACTGCAATTTGCGCAATATCGTGCGGCGCGGCGAAGCGATTGCCGAGCAGGCTTTTGCGCATTCGGTGCATCTCGATGTTGCCGGTTTGGATCCCGGCCGGTCCTACTGGTATCGCTTCACGAGTGGTGACGCGTCGAGCCGCATCGGACGCGCGGTTACATTGCCGACGCCGGGCAGCCCGCTCGAGCGGCTGAAGTTCGGCTTCGTCTCGTGCTCGAACTACGAGCACGGCTATTTTTCCGCGTACCGTCATCTCGCCGGCGAAAATCCAGACTTCGTGCTGTTTCTCGGCGACTACATCTACGAGTACATGGAGGAGCGGCGGCCGACTGTGCGCCGGCACTCGGACGGCATCGAAGCGTCGACGCTGCCGACGTACCGCAATCGCCATGCTCAATATAAGCTCGACCCCGATCTTCAGTTGTTGCATGCCGAATCGCCGGCCTTGGTCACCTGGGACGATCACGAAGTTCAGGACGACTACGCCGACAAGTGGTCGAAGTTCTTTGACGATCCGGAGCAATTTCTAAATCGCGCGGCGGCCTATCGGGCGTTCTACGAGCACATGCCGGTGCGCCCGATCATGTCGCGGCCGGAAGGTCCGGTCATGCGCATCTACGATCGCTTTGTGTTTGGCGATCTCGCAGAGATTTCCATGATCGACGGGCGGCAGTATCGCTCGCGCGAAGCCTGCTACGGGCCGCCCCACAAGGGCGGTACGCACCTGGAGTCCAACGCGAGTTGCCCGGAGCGAAACGATCCGGGGAGAACCATGCTTGGCTTCGCGCAGGAAGCCTGGCTTTACTCCGGCCTTTCCCGCTCCAAAGCACATTGGAATGTGATCGCGCAGGACGTATTGATGGCGCAGGTCGGCATCAAGCTAGACGATGTTTATGGCTACTCGACTGACGGCTGGGATGGATATCCCGCCAACCGCTCTCGGCTGCTCAAACGCATTCACGATAGCCAGGTAGCCAATCCCGTCGTGCTGGGCGGTGACGCGCATTCGTTTTTCGCAAACGACCTGCGGCTCGATTTCGACGACCCTGCGGCGCCGATCGTAGCGACCGAATTCGTCGGAACCTCCATCTCGTCCTATGGGCCGCCATACGAGCCGATTGCGCGGGCGGTAGCCGATACTCCCTACATTCATTTCTTTGACAGCCGCCGCCGCGGCTACGTCGCGATCGACCTCGTGCCAAAGCAAATGCAGGTGCGCATGCGCGTTGTCTCCGACGCTAGCGATCCAAAGGCGGACATTTCGACCTTCAAAGTCTTCGCGGTTGAAGGGGGCCGGCCCGGAGTAGTAACGGCGTAGGCGAACGCAGGAGTTTTCGCGCGGCCGAGTTTTACACCGCACCCCGCGATTTATCGCACGCTGTGCTGAGTTTGGCGCATGGCCTCGCCAATGGCCATGGCGGCAGTCACCGCTACGTTGAGTGAACGCAGTCCCTTGCGCATCGGAATGATCAAGCGGGCGTCAGCCGCCGCATGAACCTCAGCTGGCACGCCGGCGGATTCCCGTCCGAACAGGAGAACGTCATCTGGCTGGTAGCCAAAATCCAGATAGGACTGAGACCCGGCCGTTGTGAGCAAAACGAGACGACTGCGCTCGCTCCGGCGCCACGCTTCAAAATCCAGCCACGACCGATGCCGTTTGATCCTGACCGCATCGAGATAGTCCATGCCGGCCCGGCGGAAGGCACGGTCGCTTACCGGGAAGCCCGCCGGTTCGACGATATGGGCTTCGATGTCGAAGCACGCGCATAAACGCAAAATAGTTCCGGCGTTTTGTGGGATGTCGGGTTGGTAAAGGGCGATCCGCATAGAATCAACGTGGCCGTCAAGCTAGTTCCCGAGCCGTTGCGCAAATCCCCGCGAACGAAAAGAGGCGGTTTGGGCTTATCGCCGCGGGGTTTGGCTCACTTCGTTGGCGCACTTGCGCTATCCCGGCAAGGGTGCCAATAAAACCCCGCCGGATTGGCCGTATAAATCTCCCCCAGATTGAATGCGGCCAGGCCAACCACCGCCGCAGGGGCCTTCCAGGGCGGCTCGCAGCGTGGACGGCATAACCGGCAAGACGATGAGGGACAAAGGGTGAGGATGATCTCCGCACCGGGATTTGGCGGTGCGATTTCCATAGATTGGGTTTCGCCGCCGCGATCGGGCGAAGCAGCGCGGCTGCCGTCCGCCAACGACAAGGTTCGAGCATGAGCGAACATTCGGCCTACCAACCAGAACACCCCTTCATGCGCTGGCTCGAGCGGCGCCTGCCCATCGCCGGCCTCGTCTACTCATCCTTCATCGTTTATCCAACGCCCCGTAACCTGAATTACTGGTGGACGTTCGGCGGCATTCTCACGTTCATGCTCGGCGTGCAGATCATAACCGGCGTGGTTTTGGCCATGCATTACACGCCGCATGTCGACTTCGCGTTCAATTCTGTCGAAGCGATCATGCGCGACGTCAATTACGGTTGGCTGCTTCGCTATCTGCACGCCAATGGCGCGGCGTTCTTCTTTGTCGCGGTTTATGCCCATATCGTGCGCGGCATGTATTACGGCTCGTACAAGGAGCCGCGCGAGGTGTTGTGGATTCTCGGCGTCATCCTTTTTCTTTTGATGGTGGTGACCGGCTTCATGGGTTACGTGCTGCCTTGGGGCCAGATGAGCTTCTGGGCCGCCACCGTGATCACCAATCTGTTCTCGGCGATCCCGCTGGTCGGCAACCCGATCGTCACCTGGCTGTGGGGCGGTTTCGCCGTCGGCAATCCGACGCTCAATCGATTCTACTCGCTGCACTATCTCTTGCCGTTCGTCATCGCCGGCGTTGTCGTCCTGCACATCTGGGCGCTGCATATGGTCGGGCAGAACAATCCGACCGGCGTCGAGCCCAAGACCGACAAGGATACCGTGTCGTTCACGCCTTACGCGACCGTCAAGGACGGCTTCTTCATCGGCCTGTTCTGCATCGTCTTTGCCTGGTTCGTCTTCTACATCCCAAATTATCTCGGCCATTCCGACAATTACATCATGGCCAATCCGGGCCAGACGCCGACGCATATCGTGCCGGAATGGTATTACCTGCCGTTCTACGCCATCCTGCGCGCGATCCCGAGCAAGCTCCTTGGCGTCACCGCGCTGGTCGGCTCGATCATCGTCCTCGCCTTCATGCCGTGGCTCGACACGTCGCGGGTGCGCTCGGCGAATTACCGGCCGCTGTACCGGCAAGTCCTCATCATCTTTTTCCTGGTGGTCGTCGCGCTCGGCTATCTCGGTTCGCAGGAGCCGGCGGGCGGCTACGTGATCGCCGCGCGTATCTGCACCGCCTATTATTTCGCGTTTTTCTTCCTCAT
>DASXDP010000066.1:0-1903 GCA_036490575.1 Xanthobacteraceae bacterium | reverse complement strand
GAACTCGACACCGACGGTCAGTTCGTTGCGCCAAACCTCGCGACAAACCCGGGCGACGCCGCGGGATGTCAACAGCAGCAGGAAGCGTTTGGGCAGGTCCTCGTCGTTCGGCAGGACGATGCGTGCGCCAGTTTCCGAAATGTCCTCGATGCTGCAGGGATGCGGTTGTCCCTTCTTACTGGTAAGGATTCGCGCGCCATAGTGGAATGGACGGCGCGGCTTCTTGCGGAGCTCGGCTTGCGACCGATAATCGTTGCCTACGGCGACCATTCGCGCGCCCCCGCCCCGCGCTGCTCAACGGCAGAATTGACCATAACCGCCATTAAGGAGCGGTAAACTTTGCGGCTGCGGCGCAACCCGGCGCGCCAATCGGTCGCCGTTCCCGCCGCGAAATTCCGTTGCGCCGCGTGACAATATCAATACGTTTCCGCGAGCGTTTGGTGACGCGTGCGGACAAGCGGATGAGCTGGCTTACCTGGTCAAACCCGGTCGCAATCTGGTGGATGTTTCTGCTCGCCGTCAGCGCCGTCAACGTGGCGCTCTTGCTCGGCTTGCGCGCGCTTTATCGGAGGTTTTTCGCCGAACGGCGAATGAGCCTGGTCGCGGCCGAGCCTCTCTTATTTTTGAGTGCCGTCTACGTCTTCGTCTGCGCGTTCCGCTCGGTGTTACCGCGCGCCGACGTTCAACGCATCTGCCTGTTCGACACGCCGCTTTCGAGCGTCCTGGTCGGCCGTTCGGTCGCGACTATCGCCGAGCTGTGCTTCATCATCCAGTGGGCCATAGTGCTGCGCGAACTTGCCAAATCCGTTGGCTCGGACACGGCAGGGAATGTGTCGAGAACTATCGTGCCGCTCATCGTGCTGGCCGAGTGCTGCTCCTGGTATGCGGTGATGACCACGAATTTTCTCGGCAACGTCCTTGAAAACTCGCTGTGGACGGCAAGTTTCCTGCTCATCGCCGTGGCACTGGTGCGGCTGTTACCGCATTTTCGCGGCATCGCGCAGTGGGCGATTGCGGCTACGGCGCTTGGCGCTGCGGGATATCTGATGTTCATGGTGACGGTCGACGTGCCGATGTATTTCGTGCGCTGGCAGGCGCAAATCGCATCCGGGTATCATTTCCTGGGCTTCGCGGCAGGTCTGCACGATCTCGCAACGCGCTGGATCGTGAGCCACGAGATCGCACGTTGGCGCCATGAAATACCGTGGATGACGCTGTACTTCAGCCTCGCGGTGTGGGCGAGTCTGGCGCTGGGCAGCTTCGGTCTGATCCGGCATCGCTTGCCGCGCTATCGGGCGCATTCGCCCATGCGGTTGCCGCGCGGCCCGGCGGCCGTCGCGGCCTCGCGCATCCTATAAGGGCGGCAGCGCCAACCGAACGTCAGCGCTTGGCTTGCTCGCGCCCGGTGCCGCCACTCACCACGACGGCTCCCGCCGATTTCACCGCCAAATAGGCATTCACCAACCGAGGCGCAAAGCCTGTATCTTGCCCCTCGACAAGCGGCTTCGCCGTGTCAGCCAAGATCGCGCGGACGTCACGGGGTTTGAGCGAAGGCTGTATTTGCAGCATCAGCGCTACGATTCCGCTCACATGCGCGGCCGCAATCGAGCTGCCGGTGGAAACCTGATAGGCGTCGTCCGGCGCCAGCGAGAGAATCTCCACGCCCGGAGCCGCTACCGCAATATATGGATTGCGGTTATCGAGACTGAACAGGCCGTCCTTATCGTCGGTCGCCGCGACCGCGATGACGTTGGCATCCGATGCCGGATATTGCGGAGCCGAGTCTGGTCCGCCGTTGCCGCCCGCCGCGATCAGCACGATGGCCTTGGCAGCGGTCCCCGCCAGCATCCGGTGCAGGTCCGGATCGAACGGCCCCACAAAACTCATGTTCACAATCCGCGCG
>DASXDP010000065.1:0-1794 GCA_036490575.1 Xanthobacteraceae bacterium | reverse complement strand
CAGCAAGATTCCGCCATGGGCTTGTTGTTGCATGGCGCGCAGCACGCCGGCCAGGCTGACTGCCTCGAACGAATCCGAGTTATAGGAGGCGACGCCCAGGAAAAACCCGACCATGAGGAAGACGAAGGCGCGGGTCATGATACCGAACGAGCCGAGCACGACCGCAAAAGCGCGCTGCTCGCGCGTCGCGTCGAGCGCCTCGCGATAAGGTGCCCGACACGCCTTGATCGCGAGCCCGAGGGCGACAACGACAAAACCCGCAGCGATGAGCGCAACCAGAACCCGACCCAGCGGCTGCGCCATCACCCGGCCCGTCCATTCCCGCGCCGACTGATCTTCGTCGACGCGCCGGTGGACGAGCGTGATGCGCATCGTTGCGGCGGCGAGCGCGACATAGAATAAGCCGCTGCCGGCGAGCACGCCGCGGCGCATCAGACCGTAGGGGTGATTGCCGTGCAGATCGACGTCGAACACCGATTGCAGGAAGCGCCAACCAGCAAAACACAAAAGTCCCGCCGCCAGCGCCCACAAGAAATAACTGCCGAGCGGGCGCTGGAATAACAGCTCCAGCGCATCGCGGGCGCCTTCCGGATGCGAACCGAGGCCGCCGGCGGCGAGCAAAGCGAAGCCCCCGATTATGAGGAAGACGATGCCGCGGGCGACATAGCCGATGCGCACCATCCAGGGCAGCGGCCCCGTGGTTAAGTGTTTGACATGCATGACTGTATTGGCGCCATGGCCCACGCGCTGACAAGCGGTTCGACCCGCCCTAAGTTCCACGCCCGGCATGGGCGCCCATTCACGACCTTTTGCGCGAGACCGAATACTTCATATGGGCCGCGCCACCCTCCCAGTAAAACGTGAAATCGGCAATGACGCTGCCGCCGTCTGGCAACGGCAAAGTCGCGTTGCACACAACCTCATCCTTGGTCGACGACACCGTTGTGATCGGCCCGTAGCGCGTCGGCTCCATCCGCAATTGTTTGAGAACATCGGTGAGCGAATGCTTGGCGCGATCGGAATCGCATTCCGGCAGGACGAAATGTTCGCGCAAGCCCCGATAGATCAGCACCCCGGCAATGGCGGCGGCCGGAATACCGATGAGCCGTATCGCGAAGCGATAAGGCTGCGGCCGCCGCCGCGACGCAGTAGCCCGCCCGGACCAGCGCCGGGCGCGAATCGGAGCCGATGGTTTTTGCGGCCAGTCGTCGGACATCGTCAGAAGGTTACTACAGCGCCTTGACGATTCCCTCCGTCATTTTCTTGGCGTCGCCCAAGAGCATCATCGTGTTGTCGCGGTAGAACAGTGGATTGTCGATGCCGGCATAGCCCGAAGCGAGCGAGCGCTTGTTGAACATCACCGTGCCGGACTTCCACACCTGCAGCACCGGCATGCCATAGATCGGCGACTTCGGATCGTCCTCGGCCGCCGGATTGGTGACATCGTTGGCGCCGATCACATAGGCGACGTCCGCCTGGGCGAATTCCGAGTTGATGTTTTCCAGCTCGAACACCTCGTCGTAGGGTACGTTTGCTTCGGCGAGCAGAACGTTCATGTGGCCCGGCATGCGCCCCGCCACGGGATGAATGGCGTATTTCACCTCGACGCCCGCGGCCTTGAGCTTGTCGCCCATCTCGCGCAGTGCATGCTGCGCCTGCGCCACCGCCATGCCGTAGCCCGGCACAATGATGACCTTCGACGAATTCTTCAGGATGAAGGCGGCGTCCTCGGCCGAGCCGATCTTCACCGGTCGGTCGCCCGCGGCGGCGGCTGGCCCCGCCACTTCACCGCCG
>DASXDP010000064.1:0-21900 GCA_036490575.1 Xanthobacteraceae bacterium | reverse complement strand
AGTGGGTACGGAAGGCAAACTGGGCGGTCAAGCCGACGTGAAAGGCGTCGCCGGCGTTTGGAAAGATCTTACGGAATCGGTGAACTCCATGGCGAGCAACCTCACCAACCAGGTGCGCAACATCGCCGAAGTGACCACCGCGGTCGCACGCGGCGACCTCTCCCGCAAGATCACAGTCGACGTGAAGGGCGAAATTCTCGAGCTGAAAAACACCATCAACACCATGGTGGATCAGCTCAACGGTTTCGCATCGGAAGTCACCCGCGTCGCGCGTGAAGTCGGCACCGAAGGTTTGCTCGGCGGCCAGGCGCTCGTGCCCGGCGTCGCCGGCACCTGGAAGGACTTGACCGATACCGTGAACGTGATGGCGGCCAATCTGACCGAACAGGTGCGCGGCATCGTCAAGGTGGTGACCGCGGTCGCCAACGGCGATCTCAAGCAGAACCTCGCGGTGAAATCGAAAGGCGAGGTGGCGGCGCTCGCCGAAACCATCAACAACATGACCGACACGCTGGCAACGTTCGCCGATCAGGTGACGACGGTGGCGCGCGAAGTCGGCGTCGAAGGCCGGCTTGGCGGTCAGGCCAACGTGCCCGGCGCGGCCGGCACGTGGAAGGATTTGACCGGTAACGTCAACCTGCTGGCCGCCAACCTTACCACGCAGGTGCGCGCCATCGCCGAAGTGGCGACCGCGGTGACCAAGGGCGACCTGACGCGCTCGATTCAAGTCGATGCGCGCGGCGAAGTGGCGGAGCTCAAAGACAACATCAACACCATGATCGACAACTTGCGGCTCACCACCGATCGCAACACCGAGCAAGACTGGCTCAAGACCAACCTCGCCAAGTTCACCAACATGCTGCAGGGCCAGCGCGATCTGACCACCGTCGGCCGGCTGCTGCTTTCGGAGCTGAGCCCGCTGGTCAACGCCCATCAAGGCGTCATTTATCAGATGGAAAACGAGGAGGCGCCCGGGCTGCGCCTGTTGTCGGCCTATGCCGATGATGGCGCCAATGGGCACCCCAATACGCTGCGATCAGGTGAAGGCCTGATCGGCCAGTGCGCGGTAGAAAAACGCCGCATGCTGATCACTGAAATGCCCGACGACACCGTGCCCATCAGTTCGGCGTTGTTCAAGGTCAGGCCGCGCAACAACATCGTCTTGCCGGTGCTGTTCGAGAATCAGGTGAAGGCCGTGATCGAGCTCGCCTCGATCCACGAGTTCACGACCTTGCAGACGATGTTCCTCGAGCAGCTCACCACTTCGATCGGTATCGTTCTCAACTCGATCGAGGCGACGATGCAGACCGAGGGTCTGCTCAAGCAATCCCAGCAGCTCGCTGGTGAATTGCAGGCGCAGCAGAAAGAGTTGCAACAGACCAACGAGCAGCTCGAGCAAAAGGCCCAGCAGCTCGCCGAACGCAACGTCGAAGTGGAGCGCAAAAATCAGGAAATCGAGCAGGCCCGCCGCGCGCTGGAAGAAAAAGCCACCGAGCTGGCGCTGACGTCAAAGTACAAATCCGAATTCCTCGCCAACATGTCGCACGAGCTGCGCACGCCGCTCAATTCGATTCTGATCCTCGGCCAGCAACTCACCGACAACCCCGAGGGCAACCTCACAGGGAAACAGGTCGAGTTCGCGCGCACCATCCATGGCGCCGGTACCGACCTTCTTAATCTGATCAGCGACATTCTCGATCTGTCAAAGATCGAATCCGGCACGGTCACCGTCGACGCCGAGGAGATTTTCTTCACCAACTTGCTGGACATGGTGGCGCGGCCGTTCCGGCACGAGGCGGAAACCCGGCAGCTCGGTTTCGACGTCGTCGTCGATCCCAATGTCGGCCGCACCATCACCACCGACTCCAAGCGGCTGCAGCAAGTGCTCAAGAACCTGTTGTCGAACGCGTTCAAATTCACCGGACAAGGCGGCGTCCGGCTCACAGTATCGGCGGCCGCGGGCGGCTGGAGCGCCGGACACGCGGTGCTCAGCCAGGCGCCTGGTGTCGTCGCCTTCGAGGTGTCTGACACGGGTATTGGTATTCCGCTGGAGAAACAGAAGATCATCTTCGAGGCGTTCCAGCAGGCCGACGCTTCCACCAGCCGCAAGTACGGCGGCACCGGGCTGGGGCTCGCCATCAGCCGCGAACTTTCAAGCCTGCTCGGTGGTGAAATTCATTTGCGCAGTACGCCCGATACCGGGTCGACGTTCACGCTCTACCTGCCGCTCAAGTATGTGGGCTCCAGCACCGCGTCCCGTCCGGCAACTGTGCATTCGGTGCCCGCGCCGCTCGCGGTCGCAGAACGGGCGGTCGAGCCCATTCCCGACGACCGGCTGGAAATCCAGCCCGGCGACGCGATTTTGCTCATTGTCGAGGACGATCCGCACTATGCGCGCATCCTGCTTGATCTGGCGCGTGACAAAGGCTTCAAAGTGCTGCTCGCCATGCGCGGCGACGATGCGCTCGACCTCGCCAAGCAGTACCAGCCGACCGCGGTGTCACTCGATGTATTCCTGCCCGACATGCTCGGCTGGAACGTGCTCAGCCAGCTCAAACAGAATCCGCTGACGCGGCACATTCCGGTGCAAATGGTCACGCTCGACGAGGACCGCCAACATGGGCTCGCGCGCGGCGCATTTTCGTTCGTCACCAAGCCGACGACACGGGAAGGCATTTCCGACGCTCTGGCGAAAATTAAAGAATTTTCGCAACCGCGGCGCCGGCGGCTTTTGGTCGTGGAAGACAATAAGGCCGAGCAAATGAGCATTGGCGAGCTTCTCGGCCACGACGATATCGAAATTGTCAATGCCGGTTCCGGTCAAGAGGCGCTCGACATCATGCGGCACAAAGCGTGCGACTGCGTCGTACTTGACCTGCGCCTGCCTGACATGACCGGCTTCGAAGTCCTGGAATGCATGCGCGGTGAGCAGACGCTGGCTGATGTGCCGGTTGTGGTGTTCACCGGCCGTGAGCTTTCCGCGGGCGAAGATGCCAAGCTGCACACCATGGCGCGCAGCATCGTGGTCAAGGGCGTTGAATCGCCGGAACGCCTGCTCGACGAAACCGCGCTTTTCCTGCATCGCGTGTTCAGCGATCTGCCGAGCGAAAAGCAGCGCATGCTCGAGCGGCTCAATTCCTCCGATGAGGATATTGTCGGCCGCACCGTGCTTCTGGTCGACGACGATTCGCGCAACATCTTCGCCCTGTCGAGCGTGCTGGAACGCCGCGGCATGCGGGTGTTGACCGCCACCACGGGAAGCGAGGCGGTCGCGCTTGTCGAACAGACGCCGGAACTCGCGATTGTGCTGATGGACATCATGATGCCGGAAATGGACGGTTATCAGACCATCGAAAAGATCCGAGGCAATCCAGCCTACCGGCGATTGCCGATCATCGCGCTCACCGCGAAAGCGATGAAGGGCGATCGCGAGAAATGCCTGGAGGCGGGCGCCTCCGACTATCTCGCCAAGCCGGTGAACACGGAACAGCTGCTGTCGTCGTTGCGAATGTGGCTCCATCGCTAGGCCGCCTCTTATGCACGAAAAAGTCAATGTTCTCCTGGTCGACGATCAGCCGGCAAAACTTCTCGCCAGCGAGGAAATTCTTCGCGATCTCGGCGAAAATCTGATCAAGACATCCTCGGCGCGAGAGGCGCTCGAGTTCCTGTTGAAAAACGAAGCCGCTGTCGTTCTCATCGACGTATGCATGCCGGAGCTTGACGGCTTTCAGCTCGCGGCCATGATCCGCGATCATCCGCGGTTTCAGCGTACCGCCATCATCTTCATTTCCGCCGTTCAGGTGGACGACGTCGACCGGTTGCGCGGCTACGAGATGGGCGCCGTGGATTACGTGCCGGTGCCGGTCGTACCGGCGGTGCTGCGCGCCAAGGTCAAGGTCTTCGCCGAGCTTTATCGCAAGACCCGCCAGCTCGAGCGGCTCAACGCCGAACTCGAATTTCGCGTCAAGGAACGGACCGCGGCGCTCGAAACGTCCAATGCCCGGGCGCTCCAAAGCGAGGAGCAGTTGCGGCTCGCGACCGACGCAGCCGAGATCGGTATGTGGGACGTCGACAATGTCACCGATACACTGTTTTGGCCGCCTCGCGTGAAGGCGATGTTCGGCATATCTCCCGACGTTCCGGTGAGCATGGCCGACTTTTACGCCGGCCTTCATCCCGACGACCGGCAAGCCGCTAGCGACGCCTATGAAGCGGCCTGCGACCCGCAGAAGCGCGCGTTGTACGATGTGGAATATCGGACCGTCGGCAAGGAAGACGCCGTTGTCCGCTGGGTGGCGGCGAAGGGCCGCGGCATCTTCGACGCCGAGGATAATTGTGTTCGTGTGGTCGGCACCGCGATGGAAATCACCGCGCGCAAGGAGGCTGAGCAGCGTCAGGATTTACTTGCCCGCGAGGTCGATCATCGCGCCCGCAACGCACTGGCGGTGGTCCAGTCGATCGTCCGGTTGACGCGCGCCAGCAGCGTAGACGGCTATGTCATGGCGGTCGAAGGACGCATCAAAGCGCTGGCGCGCGCGCACGCGCTTCTCTCCGATTCGCGCTGGAGCGGCGCCGACCTGGCGAGCCTCGTAGCGGAGGAATTAGCGCCGTACCGGATCGGCGAACCCGACAAGGTTCACATCGGCGGTCCGAGCATCTCGCTGCAGCCGCACACGGCGCAGGCCTTGGCGCTCGCGCTTCACGAGCTTGCCACGAACGCCGCCAAGCATGGCGCGCTCTCGTCCATGTCGGGCAAGGTCGCGGTGACGTGGAAGAGCGGGCCTGACTCCCTGACCCTGCAGTGGAACGAGATGGGCGGCCCCCGCATCGCGCCGGCACCGACGCGCAGCTTCGGCCTCAACGTCATCCGCGCCAGCATCGAGAATCAATTGAGCGGCAAGGTCACGTTCGATTGGGCGCCGGAAGGAATTCAATGCACGTTGTCGATCCCGCAGGAGGAGCCGCTCGGCGCCAGTGCCGGGCGGAAGGCGGGCAACGGAGCGGCAGCCGACGCCGCGGTGGGGCCGACGATGGCGCATTGCCGGCGGGTATTGCTGGTGGAAGACGAGGCGCTGGTCGCCATGATGATCCAGGAATGCCTCACCGAGTATGGGCATTCAGTGGTCGGCCCGATCGGGCGAGCCGCCGACGCGCTTGCCGCGGCGAAGCAGGGCGAATTCGACGCTGCGATCCTCGACATCAACCTCAGCGACGGCATGGCCTATCCGGTCGCTGAGATTCTATCGGAGCGCGGCGTCCCCTTCGCCTTCGTTACCGGATACGAGGCCGACATGGTCGACGAGCGCTTCAGCAAAGTGCCGGTGTTGCAGAAGCCGATCGAGCGACAAATGCTGCAGAGACTTTTCGTGCCGAACGCCGCGAGCGCGGCTACGTCATTCGCAGGCCGCGCCAAGGCGCAGGCGCACAGTTAGCCGCGGCGGTCTTTTTTCGCCCGACCTCGGATTCCGGTCGCGGCGGTTCTATCGCGCGGATACGGTTTGCACCCGGCCGCTCTTGCCTAATCCAGAAACATTGAGCGATAACGCGGCAGCGAGGTTTTTTGCAAAATGAGCACCATTGTTGCCGACAAGACGACGGTTTTGAGTGCATGTCTTGGCACTTACCCGCACACGCGCGCAGTGAAAGAGGGCACCGTCAAATCCGATCTGGTGAAGCTCAATTTCACCGAAATCAACCCGGTCAACCGCGCTTTTCTGCTGATGGCGCGCGAGCAGAAATTCGACGTCTGCGAGATGGCGATCGTCACCTATCTGCAAGCCAGGGCCTACGGCAAGCCGCTCATGCTTTTGCCCGCGACCATGATGGGACGCTTCCAGCACGGCACCTTGCTGTACAATTCCGAACGCGGCCACTTGCGCGTTGAGGATTTGCCCGGCCGCCGCGTCGGCGTGCGCGCCTTTTCGCAAACCACCGGGGCATGGATTCGCGGCATTCTCTGGAAAGATTACGGTCTCGATCTCAATAGCGTGAAGTGGGTGACGTTCGAGGATGCTCACGTCGCCGAGTACCGCGACCCGCCGGGGGTGGAACGCGCCGCTTCCGGCAAGGACATCGCGCAGATGCTCATGGACGGCGAGCTCGATGCGGCCATTTTCGGCGGCAACATGCCGGACGATCCCAGGCTCAAGAGCGTCATTCCCGATCCTGAGGCAGCCGGCGAGGAATGGTCCCGCAAGCACGGCACCGTGCCGATCAACCATATGGTGGTCGTCAAAGACAGTCTGACGAAATCCAATCCGGCGGCAGTGCGCGAAGTGTTCCGGATGTTGCTCGACAGCAAAAAAGCGGCCGGTCCGCCAAAGCCCGGCGCGATCGACTTTGTTCCGTTCGGCTTCGACGCCGTCAGGCCGGCGCTGGAGCTGATGAGCGCGTACGCGCTGGAAATGCAGCTTATTCCGCGAGGTTATTCCGTCGAGGAGCTCTTCGACGAAACCACGCGCGCGCTCAGCGCGTAAAGGGCATGCGGCTTTCGCGAGTGGCGTTTGGCGCCTGCCTCCAATATCATTGAGGTGCGTCTTTAAGGGAGCCGCGATGAGCTTGGCAGCCTTGGGCTATGTCGGCATTCGCGCCAAAGATCTCGGCGAATGGACGACCTACGCCACCAAATTTCTCGGCATGCAGTTGGTCGAGCAGACCGACGGCATGCTGACGTTGCGCATGGACGACCGCAAACAACGTGTCATCATTCACGCCGATGCCGACGACGCGCCCGCGTTCTATGGCTGGGAAGTCGCAGATGCGGTGGCGCTGGATGCACTAGCGGCGCATTTGCAGAGCTGCAGAGTCGCTGTCGCGCGCGGCTCCCGGGCGCTCGCTGACGAGCGCCGGGTCGCGGATTTGATTGTCTTTGCCGACCCGATTGGCAACCGTCTGGAAGCGTTCTGCGGCGCCGAGATTGCGCCCGATCCGTTCAAGCCAGGACGGTCAATATCGGGTTTTCGCACCGGGCCGCTCGGCATGGGTCACGCCGTACTCACCGCTGAACGGATCGACGAGGTTGTTCCGTTCTACACCGATATTCTTGGTTTTCGCCTCAGCGATTACTTTCTGCGTCCGTTCAAGGCGTATTTCTTCCACGTCAATCCGCGCCACCACAGCCTGGCGTTCATCGAGGCCGAGAAGAACGGCATCCATCATTTGATGGTCGAGCTTTGTTATCTCGACGATGTGGGACAGGGCTACGATCTGGCGTTGCGGAAGCCGGAGATGATCGGCACGACGCTCGGCCGACACACCAACGATCAGGTGACGTCGTTTTATTCCTGGTCGCCGTCGAAATTCCTGGTCGAGTACGGCTGGGGTGGCCGCAGCATCGATCCGCAAACCTGGACGCCGCAGGAACGCGCCGATGGACCGAGCTTATGGGGACACGACCGCATGTGGCTGCCCCCGGACCGGCGTGAAGATTCTCGCGACCTGCGCATTGGCGTTGCGCAATCCGGCGGCCGCGCGCCGGTCAACGTAATGGATGGCAACTTCCTGCGGGCGCGCGACGTCTGTCCCTGGTGGGACGCTGCCGTCGCCGCCCGCAAGACCGGCTGAACGAAATTACCAGTTGTCGCCGCGGCGCTGTGCCGTCCAGTCACCCGAGCAATCGCCCCGGTCGGTGCGCCACAGTCCGCTGCCGACGTTGCCCTTGAGCCGGCCGGCGCCGCTGGCCGATCGATCGCCTTCGGCGACCATCACGCGAATAGCGCCGTTCGGAGAAACGGCGCCCGCGGCCCGATAGTTTTGTTCAAGCGACTGAACCTGGCCGCCGGCAATCCGCACGGCGTACCGCAGCGACTCGCCGCAATCGCCCTGTCGCGTGTGGATGACGACGCTCCAGTTGCCGTCGAAGGCGGTCGCGCGCTCGAGCGGCGCGGATATGGCCATACCGCTCGCGGCTGTGCAGCCGGCGATCAGCGCAACGAAGACTGAACGCGAAATAGATTTTTTCATTTCAGTTTGCTCCGGTTTTTTCAATCTGGCTGGGTGGTGGATTTGGTGCGTCGTTCGGATAGGTCGGCGGTTGTGGGCTGAATGCATTGTCGCTTTTGCCCTGTTCGTAACCGACCTGGAACAGCGCGCCCATGTATTTTGGATCGAAAGCGCCCTGGCTTGGCGCGACGAAGCTTGGCGGAATGCTTGCGACGTTGAACGGCACGCCGCTACGTTTGGCGAGCGCGTAACTGAGCGTCAGCATCAATCGGGTGTCGACCTTGACCGCGGCGCCGACCGCTTGAGTCAAAATCGATGGCGCGAAACGGTCGACAACCTTGAAATCGCGCTCAAGGCCGGTGTTGACGACGACGTAGAGCGCCGTCGCCGGCAGATGATAGTCGCTGGTGGTCTGAAGGAACGCGTGCGGTGCTACAAAAAACTGGCCGCCTAATCCTCCATCGACGTGCATTTCGGCAAACTTCTTGCCGTTGGCCTCCACATCGATCAGTACCGGAGGAAATCCGCCCGGCACCGATGCCGAGGCCAGGAGAACCTGGACGAAGAGTTTGCGTGCGTCGTCGCCGCCGTGGTCGGCGATCGCGCCCATGTTCCAGACGACGAAACGCTCCGCGTCGAGATTGGTGGTCACAACGAACAGGCGCCGGCCGGCGCGGTAGGCGGCGGCGATGTCGGCCATCAGCTCCGGCGTCATCTCCTTGGCGATGAAGTCCCGCAGCGGCCAGGAAAGGACGAAGCTCTCACCGGTCGATCCGCCCGCTTCAAAAATGTCAGCCGCGGTCACCGTGGTGTAGGCTTTCTTCAGCGCATCATCGTACCGGCTGCCGGCAAAGACGAAGGGCGCCATCAGCGCGCCGCTGGAAACACCGGTGACGACCTTGAAGTCGGGTCGCTTGCCCGCAGCGGAAAGTCCGTTGAGCAGCCCCGCCCCGAACGCGCCGTCTTCGCCGCCGCTCGAGAGTGTGAGCCAGGGCCCCGGCTCCTTCGGCAGGGCGTTCTTGAAATCCGTTTCCGAGTCCGCCCAAAACCGCGCATTCGGGATCCCGGGAATTGTGGCGACAGCGTCTTCGGCCGCCGTGAACGGGGTCCGCGGCGGCGGTTGCTGTTGCGACGAGGCCGAAGGGGCCGGTGGTTGAGCTTTGGTGTCGCTTTTGCCGGAGGAGCGCTTGGCGTGCGCTTCGGCAACCAGCACGGGCCGGGCGTTTTGCCCGTCCTGGCGGTCCGGCGCTAATCCACCACACCAGGCCGCGGACGCGAAAACGGCTGAGAAAGCGGCGGCGCCGACGTGAACGGACCATCGCTTATGCGGCATCGTCATGGCGGTCGGTGTTCCTCAAGTTCCGGGACAACTCAAGCCCGTCGGTGACGGCAACCGCACAGGAATGCGATTTCGCCCGGGGAGATATGGCTGCAACAAACGGAGTTCAATCCAACTGGGGAGCTTGTACGGCCTAATAGGAAAATAACCGCTAACTCGCCGTGACCTGACCTCTACGCCTGCCGGTCGGCCACAAACCTCGCTCCCTCAACGAGAATTTCGGCCTTTTCGCCAAATGGCGCGAGCGCGTCTTCGGCTTCGTCGACCAATTCCTTCAATCGGGCTTTGGCGCCCGGCGCGCCAAGGATGCCGACAATGGTCGCTTTGCCGGCCTCGGCATCTTTGCCGGTTTGTTTGCCGACCATCGCCGGGTCACCTTCGTGGTCGAGAAGATCGTCCGCAATCTGGAACGCCTTGCCGACCGCCGACCCGTAACGTTCGAGCGCTTTGCGCTGTGCCGCATTCGCCGAACCCAGGATGCCGCCCGCCGTGCAGGCAAAACGCAACAGCGCGCCCGTCTTCATCGCCTGCAAGGTCAGTATGCTGCTTTCGTCCAGTTTGAGCGGCGCATTGCCGGCAAAGCGGCCTTCGGCCGCAAGATCAAGCATCTGGCCACCCACCATCCCGCCAAGGCCCGCGGCACGGGCGAGCGAACCGACGAGCTCGATTCGCACCCCGGCGTCCGGATGCGTGTCGGTGCGGGACAGGATGTCGAAAGCAAGGGTGAGCAGTCCGTCGCCGGAAAGAATGGCCGTTGCCTCATCGAACGCCCGGTGCGCGGTCGGTTGCCCGCGCCGCAAATCATCATTGTCCATGGCGGGGAGATCGTCGTGCACCAAAGAGTAGCAGTGCACGCATTCCAGCGCGGCACCCGCCATAAGCGCACGTTGGCGCGGTACCGAGAATAAAGCAGCGCTTTCCGCCACCAGGAAGGGCCGAAATCTTTTGCCCCCGCCGAGGCTCGAATAGCGCATGGCTTCGATCAGGCGCGCCGGCCGGCTCAGTTCGCCATCAACTGCATCCGCTGATAGCAGCTTTTCCAGCAGGCTCTCGATTTCCTTGGCGGCCGCATCGAGTTGGGCAAGGAATGCGCTTTGACGGCTATTCATCGTTGTCTTGTCGGGCTTTGCACCGTCCACAATTGATCCCATCTCACCTTATAATGAAGGACGGCCCGGATGCCGGCGGCAGGCTGGATCCGGGCGTTAATCTTTAACGAACGCCCGTTTGCGGAGCATCAAGGACTATCTGTGGCCAACGTTTTGCTAGCGTCAATGGTAGTGGCAATCTGGGCGTATATGCTGCTCGGACGAGGCGGTTTTTGGCTCGGCCGCGAGCGGGATGACGCCGCCGATACCGGGGAGGGTCCCTGGCCGGCGATCGCCGCCGTGATACCTGCCCGCGATGAAGCCGAAAGCGTCGGCCGAACCGTCGCCTCCCTGCTGCAGCAAAATTACCCCGGCAGATTCTCGATACTTCTAGTCGACGATCAGAGCCGCGACGGCACCGCGCAAGTCGCCGCCGAAGCCGCGGCGTCGCTCGGCGCGACTGCGCGGCTAACGGTGCTGCCGGGGCGGTCGTTGCCGGCGGGCTGGACCGGCAAGCTCTGGGCCCAACACCAGGGAGTCGAGGCGGCTTTGGCGTTTACGCCTCCGCCCGACTATTTGCTGTTGACGGATGCCGATATCGTCTACGCGCCGCATGCGCTCAAGGCGCTTGTCGTGCAGGCGCGGCGGGGCGGCTACGTGCTGACCTCGCTCATGGTGAAGCTTCGATGCACGACGCTCGCCGAGCGCTTCTTCATCCCGGCCTTCATTTTCTTTTTTCAGATGCTTTATCCGTTCGCGTGGGCGAACGATCCGCGCCGCGCCACCGCAGCCGCCGCCGGCGGATGCATGCTCGTGCGCCGCGACGCGCTGGTGCAAGCCGGCGGGATGGCCGCGATCCGCGATGCGCTGATCGACGATTGCGCGCTCGCAAAAAAGTTAAAGGCCCACGGGCCGATCTGGATCGGCCTGACGCAGAGCGTGTCCAGCATCCGCGGCTATGCAGCCCTCGCCGACATCCGCCACATGGTCTCGCGCACCGCTTACGCGCAGCTTCGCTATTCGCCGCTTGTGCTCGCCGGGACGGTGATCGGCTTGGCGCTGACCTTCATCGCGCCGGTCGTTTTGGCCGTGTTCGCGGCGGGCGCTGCCCGCTTCCTTGGATTAGCGGCGTGGCTTTTGATGGCGCTAGCCCTTCAACCCACGCTTCGGTTCTACCGGGTTTCGCCGTTATGGGGAGCGGCGTTGCCGGCCATCGCCGGCCTCTATATGGCGTTCACGGTTGATTCCGCCTATCAGCATTGGCGCGGGCGCAGCGGGATGTGGAAAGGCCGCGCCCAAGGCAACCTGCAAGGCAAGATTTCGGAATTGCGATGAACGAAGCAAAGACCGCCGATGCCGCCGATTGGCGCTCTGGAAAGGGTCACCGGGACGAGAATTTTCCGGTCGCCTCTTTTCTTATTCATCCGCGCCACCGCGCGCCGATCATCGCATTTTACAATTTCGTTCGTACCGCCGACGATATTGCCGACCACCCAACACTCTCGCCCGAGCAAAAACTTGCTTTGCTTGATCGCTTGGGCCGCGGCCTTACCGGTGAGAACGAAGCCGACCTTGCCGCCGTCCGCCTGCGCGCAGAGCTTGTCGCGCGCGGTCTCTCGCCCAAGCATGCGCAGGACCTGCTGACCGCCTTCACGATGGACGTGACCAAGCTTCGGTACACCGACTGGAACGATCTTCTGCATTATTGTTCTTATTCGGCGATGCCGGTCGGCCGTTTCGTGCTCGACGTTCACGGCGAGGACCGTAGCACCTGGCCGGCGAACGATGCGCTGTGCGCCGCTTTGCAAATCATCAATCACTTGCAGGACTGCAAGGACGATTACCGCGATCTCGACCGCGTCTACATCCCACTCGAAACCTTGGCCGCGCACGGCGCCAGCGTCGAAGCGCTGGGCGAACTGCATGCATCGCCTGCGCTTCTGGCCGCGCTCCACGGCCTGGCCGAACGCACCGAAACGCTGCTCGCCGAAAGCGACGTGTTCCCGCTTTTGATCAGCGACCGCCGATTGGCGCTTGAAGTGTCGGTGATCAACACGCTGGCACATCGCCTGACGCGAATTCTCAAGACGCGCGATCCGCTCGGCGATCGCGTACATCTGTCCATGCCGGCTGTTGCCGGCGTGACGCTCGCCGGCATTGTCGGCGGTCTGTTCCGTCGCCTGAGCCCGTCCGCCGCTGCACACAAGCCACGGGGTGCCTGAGTGACGGCGGCAAGCCCGGCGGCCGAGCGTGCTTCAGGCAGCTCGTTTTATCTCGGCATGCGCATTCTGCCGCCCGCGCAGCGCGAAGCGATGTTTGAAATCTATTCGTTCTGCCGCGCTGTGGACGATATCGCCGACGATCCGGGTCCGCGCGAAACGAGGCGCGGGCAGTTGGCGCAATGGCGCGCCGACGTCGACGCGCTCTATCGTGGCGCGCCGCCACCGCAGCTTGCCGGGCTCGCCACGGCCGTTCGTACTTTCGCCCTGCGGCGCGAGGACTTCATCGCCATCATCGACGGCATGGAAATGGACGTTGTCGCTGACATCCGCGCGCCGGATCGCCCGACGCTCGACGTTTATTGCGACCGCGTCGCCTGCGCCGTCGGCCGGCTTTCCGTGCGCATCTTCGGCATGGACGCGGATAGCGGTGGGGCGCTGGCGCACCATCTCGGCCGGGCGTTGCAACTCACCAACATTCTGCGCGACCTCGATGAGGACGCGTCGCTCGGCCGGCTTTATTTGCCGCGCGACATCTTGCAGGCGCATGGAATCACCGCAACCGATCCCCGCGAAGTGACGACACACCCGGCGATAGCAGCCGCTTGCGCCGAAATTGTCGAACTCGCGGGCAAGGATTTTCGTGAAGCCGATGCGATCATGACGCGCTGTCCGCGCCGTCAGGTGCGCGCTCCCCGGATCATGGGACAGGCGTATTGGGTGATTCTCCAGGCTTTGGTGGCACGCGGATTTGCCGCACCGCGTGCACGTGTCCGACTGCCGCGACTGAAACTCATCGGCATCGTGTTGCGCAATCTGTTCTGAAACGATGACCGGCACAGTTCATATCATCGGCGCCGGACTCGGCGGCCTTTCCGCCGCGGTCCGTCTCGCGCCACTTGGCCGACGCAAGGTGGTCATCCACGAGGCGACCGCGTTCGCGGGCGGCCGCTGCCGCTCCTATCACGATGCCGCCATCGGCATGACCATCGACAACGGCAACCACCTTTTGCTGTCGGGCAATGGCGCCGCACTGGCTTATTTGCGCGATATCGGCGCGGAACAAAGATTGATTGGGCCGTCGCACGCCGAATTTTTCTTCATGGATCTGAAGAGCGGCGAGCGCTGGACGCTGAAGTTCAACGATGGGCGGCTGCCGTTCTGGATATTCGACCGCAACTCGCGCGTGCCCGGAACCCAACCGCTTGATTATCTGTCGCTGGCGCGGTTGCTGTGGGCGCGTGAGGGGCAAACCGTGGGCGAGGTGATCGCGTGCAAGGGTGTGCTCTATGAGCGGCTTGTCGATCCTCTCATCCTCGCCGCATTGAATATCGATCCGCCGCAGGGCGCGGCGCGGCTCGCCGCGGCGATTGTGCGCGAGACGCTTGCTCTCGGCGGCCGGGCGTGCCGGCCGCTGATTGCTCGCGAAGGGCTGGGTCCGACGCTGATCGAGCCGGCGCTTTCGTTTCTCGAACAACACGGGGCAAGGTTGCGCCTGGAGCACCAACTCCGAGCGCTCGCCTTTGGCGAGCAGCGCGTTGGAGCGCTCGATTTCGGCGCCGAGACAATTGCGCTTGCGGAGGACGACGCCGTCATCCTCGCCGTTCCGCCTTACGCGGCCTCGATGCTCCTGCGCGATCTTGAAGTTCCGAACGAGTTTCGCGCCATCGTCAACGCGCATTTTCGCATCGCGCCGCCACCCGATTTGCCGCCGATCCTCGGCGTCCTGAACGCGACCACGCAATGGCTTTTCAGTTTTCCCGGCCGACTCTCTGTCACCATCAGCGCCGGCGACCGGCTTATTGATACGCCGCGCGAGGAACTCGCCAGCACGATCTGGAGCGAGGTTGCGCGCGTTACCGGCCTGACCACGGCGCTGCCGCCATGGCAGATCGTGCGCGCGCGGCGCGCGACCTTCGCGGCGACGCCGGCGCAGGACTTGAAACGTCCGCGCGCCGCAACGAACTGGGCCAACCTGTTCCTTGCTGGCGATTGGACAGATACCGGGCTGCCCGCTACCATCGAAGGTGCGATCCGATCAGGCAATCGCGCCGCTCAGATGATCGCCCAGCTGCCATGACCGAAGTTGTTATCGACCGCACGACTGGACTTGCGACCGGTGCCGCGCTCGCGCACACGCTCCCGGTAGACGTCGAGCAAAACATCAACAAGGCCGCAGCGGCGCTGCTGGAGGCGCAGCGTCCCGACGGGCATTGGGTGTTTGAACTCGAGGCCGACGCGACCATTCCTGCCGAGTATGTGTTGCTTCGGCACTATCTCGGGGAACCGATCGACGCCGTGCTGGAAGCGAAGATCGCGGCTTACCTGCGCCGCACGCAGGGCGAACACGGCGGGTGGCCGCTGTTCCGCGATGGCGAAGTCGACATAAGCGCAACGGTGAAGGCGTATTTCGCGCTGAAGATGATCGGCGAGCCAATCGATGCCGATCACATGCGTCGCGCGCGCGAAGTTGTGCGCAGCCGCGGCGGCGCCGCAAACGCCAACGTGTTCAGCCGCATCATGCTGGCCCTGTTCGACTTCATTCCGTGGCACGCGGTACCGGTGATGCCGGTCGAGATCATGCTGCTGCCGAGATGGTTTCCGTTCCACCTCGATAAGATCTCGTACTGGAGCCGCACTGTCATCGTGCCGCTATTGGTGCTGCTGGCGAAGAAGCCGGTGGCGCGCAATGCAAAGGGCGTGCGCATCGACGAGCTTTTCCTCGAACCGCCGCACACGCTGGGTCCAGTGGTCAAGGCGCCGCAGCAGAAGGCGTCGTGGCTCTGGTTCTTTCGCGCGGTCGACGTCGTGCTGCGCGCGACCGAACCGTTATTTCCGGCGCGCACGCGCCGCCGCGCCATCGATCGGGCAGTCGCCTGGGTGACGGAGCGATTGAACGGCGAAGACGGGCTCGGCGCGATCTTCCCGGCGATGGCCAACAGCGTGATGATGTTCGCGGTGCTCGGATATCCGGAGGACCATCCGCTGCGCGCCATTGCCCGCAAGTCGGTGGAGAAGCTTCTGGTCGTCCACGAGACGGAAGCTTATTGCCAGCCTTGCGTTTCGCCGATCTGGGATACCGGGTTGACTGCGCACACGCTGCTGGAGGTCGGCGGCGAGCGCGCCATCGGCGCCGTCAAAAAAAGTCTCGACTGGCTGGTGCCGCATCAGGTGCTCGACGTGCGCGGCGACTGGATTGCGCGGCGCCCCGATCTCCGGCCCGGCGGCTGGGCATTCCAATACGCCAACCCGTATTATCCCGACGTCGACGATACTGCCGTCGTCGCCATGGCCATGGACCGAACGCAGAATCTTTCCGGCCGCGAAGATTTCAATCCAAGCCTCGCCCGGGCGAGAGAATGGATTCTCGGCATGCAGAGCGAGAACGGCGCCTGGGGCGCGTTCGATGCCGACAACGAATACTACTACCTGAACAATATTCCATTCGCCGATCATGGCGCGCTGCTCGATCCGCCGACCGAGGATGTGACGGCGCGCTGCCTCTCGATGTTGGCGCAGTTCGGCGAGACGGCGGAGAAAAGCCCGGCCGTGGCGCGCGCCGTCGATTATCTGCGCCGCACTCAGCTTGCCGAGGGAAGCTGGTACGGCCGCTGGGGCATGAACTACGTCTACGGCACCTGGTCGGTGTTGTGTGCGCTCAACGCCGTCGGCGTCGAGCGCAGCGCGCCGGAAATGCGCAAGGCCGTCGATTGGCTTATTGGCATTCAAAATGCCGACGGCGGCTGGGGTGAGGACGGATCAAGCTATAAACTCGATTATCACGGCTACGAAAAAGCGCCTTCAACGGCGTCGCAAACCGCCTGGGCGGTGCTCGGGTTGATGGCCGCGGGCGAAGTCGACCATCCGGCGGTAGCGCACGGAATCAAATATCTCGCCGGCCATCAAGGCGCGGATGGCTTTTGGGATGAGCCGCGCTACACCGCCACCGGGTTCCCGCGCGTTTTCTACTTGCGCTACCACGGCTATTCGAAATTCTTCCCGCTTTGGGCGCTGGCGCGCTATCGCAACCTCAAGCGCACCAACGCGCGCTCGGTGGCGTGGGGCATGTGATTTGCCACCGGGCCGCCTGTGCAAAAATCGGATGAGTTTCTGTGAGCTGTTGCGGCGAAGCCACAGCACTGCGCCGCCGCCGACCGACCTTCCGCAGAGCGTTGTTTGATAAGTCTTTTTCGTTGCCAGCCCGGTCGATCGCGGGCGAGTTGGACGCTCACTAAATTGTGAAATCGCTGGATTGCTGTTGATTGTGACACCCAAGCTACAGCGGGCGGTCGCTAACTTGGCTATGGTTCGTGCTTGCGCTCCGCTGCAGCTTATTCAGCTAGATCTAGATCGACATGCGATCTAAGGGGGCGTTATGAAAAAAATCGGTTTGGGACTAATCGCGGCCGGATTGCTTGTCACTCCAGCATTGGCGGCTGATATGGCGCTTAAAGCGCCGCTCCTTCCACCCCCTCCGCTGTGGACAGGGTGGTATGTCGGCGCCAATGGCGGCGGAGGCTGGGCAAACACCACTTGGACGTTCCCCGCGCCTCAGTTCTTCGCTACCGCGGCTGGGCAAAGCTTCAGCACCAATCCGAACGGCGGAATAGCCGGTGGGCAAATTGGCTATAACTATCAGTTCAGCAATTGGGTCGTTGGTGGCGAATTCATGGGCGATTGGGCCAACCTTTCGCAAAAGGTTGTCGGACCCGTTCCCGCGTTCCCATTCGATAGCTTTACGACCAAACTGCAAGACCTCGAGTCGCTTACTGTTCGTCTCGGCTACGCCCCGGCGAATTGGCTCTTTTACGGCAAGGCCGGTGTCGCCAGCGGCTCAATTAACCTCAGTGCCCTTTCAGGAGCGCCGGTTCCGGGCGTGGCATTTTCGAACACTCAAAGACCATGGGGCCCTACCGTCGGCGCCGCAGTCGAATTGATGTGGACGCCGCACCTCGTCGTTGGCGTCGAGTACGACTTTACGTCTTTCGGTGGTGAATCGGTCCTTGCGACGGCGACATGCAACGGTAACCCGGCGTGCGCAGGCGTAGCGACGCCGGTTACAATGAACAGCAGCTTTTTCAACATTTCAACGGTGACCGGGCGAGTCAGCTATAAGTTCTGACGGGTCCGCCGCCGTCAATTGCCGCGAGATACAGAGCGGCGAAGCAGTACGACCTGATACTGCCGTTTTTGAAGCGAGCTCGGTTCTTTTAAGCCGCGCTCGCTGAAGTTTGCGCTGCCGCCTTGGCCGCTTCCTTCGCCGCCTTCTCGCGCGCCTCGTTGGCGCGCATTTGCGATAGCGTGAGCTGAACGTTGCTGTCGAAGACGTACTGCGCCGCGCGCTGATTGCTCATATCGATTTCCGGCGCCATCGGGCCTTCGGTCTTGACCCCACGCCGCGATACCGCAAGCGCCTTGAGCGGGTGCTGGAAGATCGCTTCGGTCGCCGTCGCCTCATAACCGCAATGCGCCATGCAGTTCGCGCACTTCTCGTAGCGGCCGGTGCCGTAGGCGTCCCAGTCGGTGGTTTCCATCAATTCACTGAAGCTTTTGGCGTAACCTTCACCGAGCAGATAGCAGGGCTTCTGCCAGCCGAAGATGTTGCGCGTCGGCATGCCCCAAGGCGTGCAATGGAATTCCTGATTGCCGGCAAGGAAGTCCAGAAACATGCTGGAATGCGTGATGTTCCACTTCCGGTCCTTGCCCAACGCAAAGACCTGGCGAAACAATTCCTTGGTCTTGCGGCGATTGAGAAAGTGCTCCTGGTCCGGCGCGCGCTCATAGGCGTAACCCGGCGAAATCGATACGCCGACGCCAAGCTCACTGGTCAGGTCGAGAAACTTGGCGATGTCTTCCGACGGATGGCCGTCATAGATCGTGCAGTTGACGTTGACGGAGAAGCCTTTTGCCTTCGCGGCCTTGATGGCGGATACCGCCTTCTCGAACCCGCCGGCCATGCAAACCGATTTGTCGTGATGCTCCTTCAGTCCGTCGAGATGCACCGAGAAAAACAAATAGGGTGACGGCTCGAACAGGTGCAGCTTCTTTTCCAGCAACAGCGCGTTGGTACAGAGAGAAATGTATTTCTTGCGCGCAACGATGCCTTTGACGATTTCGCCGATCTCTTTGTGGATCAGCGGCTCGCCGCCTGGAATGGCGACCATCGGCGCACCGCATTCATCAACGGCGTCGAGGCACTCCTGGACCGACAGGCGTTTGTTCAAGATCGCGTCCGGGTAGTCGATCTTGCCGCAGCCAAAGCAGGCGAGATTGCACCGGAACAACGGCTCCAGCATGAGCACGAGCGGATAGCGCTTCCGGCCGGTGAGCTTCTGCCGCAACACATACGAGCCGACAGCAATTTGTTGTCGCAATGATACAGTCACTATCGTGTCCTTCTTCGTCTTGTTCTTTGTCGCACGCTGTTTGACGTTTCGCGGTTCGCTAAACCTTGGCTGTGGCTCGCACTGGCGAGCGGCCGTCGGTCAATTCCGGCGGCAGGCGGAATTCGATGGTCTCCTGCCGGCCGGTGAGTTCTGATACCTCGACCGGCCCGAGCCGGCGCAATGCGTCGATGACATCCTCCACCAGCACTTCAGGAGCCGATGCGCCGGCGGTAATTCCGACCGTCTGCGCCCCGTTAAACCAGACCGGCTCGACCTCGCTGCCATCGGCGATGAGATAACAGGGCGTGCCAGCCTCATGACCGATCTCGCGCAGCCGATTTGAGTTGGAACTGTTCTTGGCGCCAACCACGAGAATAACGTCGACCAGGTTCGAGAGTTCGCGCACCGCGGTCTGGCGATTTTGCGTAGCGTAGCAGATGTCCCGGGTTTCCGGACCAACGATATCGGTGAAACGCTGGTGCAAAGCGGCGATGATACCGCGCGTGTCGTCGACGCTCAGCGTGGTCTGCGTCACGTAGGCCACCGGAGTATCGGCAGGAATATTCAGCGAGTCCACGTCGTTCTCGGTTTGCACGAGTGTCACCGGCTCTGAAATCTGGCCCATGGTGCCTTCGACTTCAGGGTGGCCGGCGTGCCCTATGAGAATGAGCCTTCGGCCTTGCGCCACATAGCGCTTGCCCTGGTTGTGGACTTTGGTCACCAACGGGCAAGTTGCGTTCAATACTGGCAATTCACGCGCCGCAGCCTCCTCTTCGACGCTTTTAGCCACCCCATGGGCGCTGAAGATGGTGACGGCGTGTGCCGGAACTTCCGACAAATCCTCGACGAAATGCGCGCCCTTGGCTTTCAAGCTCTCGACCACGTGCTTGTTGTGCACGATCTCGTGGCGAACATAGACCGGCGGCCCGTACTTCTGCAGGGCGCGCTCAACGATCTCGATGGCGCGCACCACGCCGGCGCAGAAACCGCGCGGCTGAGCAAGTATGACTTTCATCCGTTAACCTCCGGGTCGTGCTGCAGTGCGGCGTTGCGCCGCAAGCGCACGTTGGCCGTACCGTCCAATGCCTTGGCCGCTCGCAAATAATTGGCCACAAGCGGGCTACAATCAAGCCTTCCGTGCTGCGGCCGATGGCTCAAACAGGGTTTCTGAGACGACGTATGAGGCGGAAAGGCACCCTTTGTCCAGCGTTACCCCCAGTATGGACTAACGGGTAGCTGGGGCCGCGGGTTTCACAGGGATTATAGGAAAATATTCACGATTTCCCTTTGCCGCGGTTTCGGGCACTAAGGGGCGGCCAACCCGCCTCGGGGGATGGCGACGACCGGCATGTCGGCGTGCATGATGGTTGCACGATCTGACGCGTCGCATATGTAGGCAAATCGAGCTGCGCGCCTCCATTTTGCCGTCGTTATAACGCCTCACAACGCCGGTTCGCCCACGCCCCATGAAGACGATCACCAATTCAGTCGTTCGCGCGATCGCCGTCTGCATCCATTATCGGCGGTCGGTCATCATTGCGTCGATCGTTCTGGCAATTTTGTGCGGCTGGTACGCTGCCACGCACTTCACCATGACCACCGATATCAACCAGCTGATCTCGAGCACCAGCCCGGCTCGGCAGCGGGAATTAGTGTTCGAGAAGGCGTTCCCGCAGTTCGATACGATTATCGCGGTCGTCAATGCGCCGACGCCCGAGCTCGTGCAGAGCGCTGCGGGCGAGTTGGCGGCGCGGCTGACCGAGCAGAAGGATCTGTACCGCTCGGTTGTACAGCCGCAGGGCGGATCGTTCTTCGCCCAGAGCGGCTTGCTGTTCTTGCCAGCCGATAAGCTTGAACAGCAGATGAAAATGCTGACGCAGGCGCAGCGCCTGATCGGCACCATGGCGGCCGACCCGAGCCTGCGCGGCGTGATCCGCGCTCTGCAGTTTGCGCTACTTGGCGTGCAAAGCGACAAACTCACGCTCGACGACATGAAATGGCCGCTGACGCGCGCCGCCGACACGCTTGAGCTTGTCAACGCCGGCAAGCCGGCGAGTTTTTCGTGGCAGGTGCTGGTTCAGGGCCATGAGGCACAGGCCAGCGACCTGTTCCGATTTTTGCAAATCACGGCGGTTCTCGATTACTCGGAGCTGCAGCCGGGGCTGCGGGCCAGCGACGGCATCCGCAAAGCCGCGGCCGATCTCGATCTGGCGTCGAAGTATCAGGCTACCGTGCGTTTGACCGGCCCGGTGCCGATGAACGACGACGAATTTGCCACCATCAAGGAGAACGCGGCGCTTAACGCCGCGCTGACGATCGCCGTCGTTCTGCTGATTCTGTGGCTGGCGTTGCGGTGGTGGCGAATTATTTTTGCCGTGTTCGTCAGCCTCGCCGTTGGCCTGTCGATCACCGCAGCCCTCGGCCTGCTGATGGTGGGCGCGCTTAATTTGATTTCCGTCTATTTCGCTGTGTTGTTCGTCGGCCTCGGCGTCGATTTCGGCCTCCAGTTCAGCGTCCGTTATCGCGCCGAGCGGCATGAGGTCGACGGCTTGCACGAGGCGCTGGTGCATGCGGGCCGGCGCGCCGGCGCGCCGCTGACGCTTGCGGCGTTGGCCACCGCCGCCGGCTTTCTCGCGTTCCTGCCGACCGCTTATAAGGGATTGTCGGAACTCGGCTTGATCGCCGGCTTCGGCATGCTGATCGCATTTCTGACCAGCATCACGCTGTTGCCGGCGCTGTTAAGCCAGGTCAAGCCGCGCGGCGAACCCCGCCAGCTGGGCTATGCTTTCCTCGCGCCGGTCGACGACTTTCTCGAGCGCCATCGCACGCCGATCTTGATCTTGACCGCGATCGCCATCCTTGCCGCGAGCCCCCTGCTGCTCTGGCTGCGGTTCGATTTTAATCCGATGAATTTGCGCAATCGCAAT
>DASXDP010000063.1:0-2443 GCA_036490575.1 Xanthobacteraceae bacterium | reverse complement strand
CACCGGTATCTGGTCCGCCGGCAGATGGAGGCCAATGGGCTCAAGCCCGGGCAGGTCGAACTCGCCGACGAAGCGATCCGCGAAATCATTCAGAACTACACGCGCGAAGCGGGTGTGCGTAATCTGGAGCGGCTGATCGGTCAGGCGTTGCGGCATGCCGCCGTGCGGATTGCCGAAGGCGGCAGCGGCCCGATCCGCATCGGCCGCGGCGACCTGGTCGCAATCCTCGGCGCGCCGAGATTCGAAAGCGAGACGGCGATGCGCTTAAGCGTGCCGGGCGTGGCCACCGGCCTGGCCTGGACGCCGGTCGGCGGGGACATCTTGTTCATCGAGGCGACGCGCATCCCCGGTACGGGCCGGCTCATTCTCACCGGCCAGCTTGGCGACGTGATGAAGGAAAGTGCGCAGGCGGCTTTGTCGATCGTGAAGAATCGCGCAAGCGCTCTCGGCATCGACCCGGCTCGCTTTGAGAAGAGCGACATTCACGTCCACGTTCCCGCCGGCGCCATTCCCAAGGACGGCCCCAGCGCCGGCGTCGCCATGTTCATGGCGCTGACCTCGCTGATGACCGACCGTACCGTGCGTAGCGACACCGCCATGACGGGCGAGATCAGCCTGCGCGGTTTGGTGCTGCCGGTCGGCGGCATCAAGGAGAAGGTCGTTGCCGCGCACTCGGCCGGCATCCGGCGGGTCATGCTGCCGGCGCGCAACAAGCGGGACTTCGACGATATTCCAGACGTGGCGCGCCGCGAGATGGAGTTCATTTGGCTCGAGCGCGTCGAAGAAGCGGTGGCGAACGCGCTTGAGCCAAAGAAGGCCTCCGACACGTCCGCTTCACGGCCGCAGCTCGCCGGCGCGGAAGCGTAGTCTCTTCAGCTCCGGCGCGCCTGCACGGAAGCCGGTTTTTCCTGCCTCGCAATTTGTCTTGCCGGTATGGGCGGCGGACGGAGCCTCGTGTCTCGCCGGCCCTTTCGAAATCTGGCAAGAAAGGCCGGCAAGTAAGCGCGGAAGGAAACGTTCTGATGAACATCACCGTCGGCAAGAAGGCCATCGCCGAGGCGACCGACAAGCTCAAAAACTGGGGCCGCTGGGGCAAAGATGACCAGATCGGCACGCTTAATCACATCAAGCCGGAAGACATCGTCCGCGCCGCCGGCTTGATCCGCAGCGGCAAGATTTTTGCGCTTGGCATTCCGCTCGACCGCAGCGGTCCGCAGACCGGCCTGTTCGGCAATCGCTGGAATCCGATCCACACCATGCTTGCGACCGGGACCGATGCGGTCGCCGGCCGCTACGAGAAAGTGCCGAACATCCGCTACGCCGACGATGCCATCAATCTGCCGGTGCAATGCGCGACGCACTGGGATTCGCTCGGGCACATCTTCTACGAAGACAAAATGTATAACGGCTTCGACGCGCGCGAAGCCGATTCAAGCGGCCTGCACAAGCTCGGCATCGAGCACACCCGAGACAAGATGGTCGGCCGCGGCGTGCTGCTCGACATTGCCCGCCTCCGCGGCGTGCCTTGGCTTGCGGATGGCGAAGCGATCAGCAACGACGAACTCGACCAATGCGCCAAGAAAGAGAATGTCGAAATCGGGCGCGGCGACTTCGTCATCATCCGCACCGGCCAGATGGAGCGCTGTCTTCACGAGAAGGAGTGGGGCGCCTACGCCGGCGGGCACGCACCGGGCGTCCGATTCGAGAACTGCTATTGGTCGCAAGAAAAAAAGATTGCGGCGATCTGCTCCGACACCTGGGGGGTCGAGGTGCGGCCGAATGAGACCACAGAAGTGAACCAGCCGTGGCATTGGGTGGTGATCCCGGCCATGGGGCTCACCATGGGTGAGATGTTTTACGTCAAGGAGTTGGCGGAAGATTGCGCCAGCGATGGTGTCTACGAGTTCTTCTTCTGCGGCGCGCCGCTGATCATCACCGGCGGCACCGGCTCGCCGCTCAATCCGCAAGCGATCAAATAATCCTTGTCGTGACTTGGCGCTGCCGGGCTCATCTCTTGAGCGCGGCGTTGATTTTCGGCAGCACCTTTTCCGCCATCAACACCATGGAGCGTTTGGCAAGCGCGGGATCGCGCCAATCCTTGCCGGCAATGAGAAGGGTGCCGAAGTCGCCGATATAATTGTGGAAGCGTAAGATTTCTTCCGTCACCTTGTCCGGCGATCCATAAATTACGAGCTGGTCGCAAACGCTGGCGAGCGTAACTTCGTCGTCAGGTTGATCGCGCCGGGTCTTGAATGCGTCGACCCGGCCGCCTTTTTTCAACTTGGTCAACAGCTGGCTGTAATAGTAGCGATACGGACTGTTGGGATCGGTCGCGTAAGCGGCCGCGGTTCGGTCGTCATCGGCGACAAATATACTTCGGGCGACACGCCAGTTCGCCGGATCGGCAGGGCGGCCACCGCGTTCGCAACCTTCGACGTATTTT
>DASXDP010000062.1:0-3678 GCA_036490575.1 Xanthobacteraceae bacterium | reverse complement strand
AACTTGCGCCCGGCGACGCGGCCGCCCTTGACGCCGAAGCTGACAATCGCGCCCGCGCCTTTCGGCAGCAGGCCTTTTGCCAGCTCGTGATCTGGATGGGTTTCCAGCGACGGGTGCAGCACCCAATCGACCGCGGGATTTCTGCGCAGAAACTCGAGCACGACCGTTGTGTTCTGCATGTGGCGTTCCATGCGCAGCGGCAGTGTCTCGATGCCTTGCAGCAAATAAAACGCATTGGTCGGCGACAAGCAGGCGCCGAAATCGCGCAAGCCTTCAGCGCGCGCCCTCATGATGAAAGCGCCCGGCCCGAACTCGTCGGCGAAAACGATGCCGTGATAGCCGGCGTAGGCTTCGGTCAGTGTCGGGAATTTTCCGGAGGTCCGCCAATCGAAACGGCCGCCGTCGATCAGCGCGCCACCGATCGCAACGCCATGGCCGCCGATCCATTTGGTGATGGAATGCATCACAATGTCGGCGCCGAGCGAAAGCGGCCGGCACAAATACGGTGTGGCAAAAGTGTTGTCGATGAGGAGCGGCACCCCCGCCGCATGCGCAATCTCGGCGACGTTCGGAATGTCGAGCACTTCGAGGCCGGGATTGCCGATGGTCTCGCCAATGACGAGGCGGGTTTTCGGTCCGACGGCGGCGCGGAAGCCGTCGAGATCGCGCGGCTTGACGAAAGTCGTGGTGATGCCGAAACGCGGCAAGGTGTGAGTGAGAAGATTGATGGTGCCGCCGTAGAGCGAAGCGGAAGCGACGATGTGGTCGCCGGCGGAAACGAGTGTGGCGATGGCCAGGTGCATTGCCGCCATGCCGCTTGCCGTGCACACCGCGCCGACGCCATCTTCCAGCGCGGCCAGCCGTTCCTCGAGTACCGCGGTGGTCGGATTGGAAATTCGCGTGTAGATGTGGCCGGCACGTTCAAGGTTGAACAGGCCGGCGGCATGATCGGCATCGTCGAACAGGTACGAAGTGGTCTGGTAAATCGGCACCGCGCGCGAGCGCGTCACCGGATCGGGATGCTGTCCGGCATGCAGGCTTAAAGTCTCGAAGGCAGGGGGTTTCGGAATGGGCATGCGGTTCATTATTTAGCCATTGCGAGGCGCACGCTTCCCGAATTTTGGCCCGTAGGCAAGAGAGGCCCCCGCTCGGGGGAGGGTAACCGGATGGACCACGCGCATCGGCACTTTACGCTCCGAGCGACCGATTTCTGGCTCGCCAGGGGCGCGATTGTCGTCATTGTCCTGCTCCAGCTCGGGATCGTGAATGATCTCGCGGTCGGGCCGCGGTGGCTGGCGCCGGTTCTGGAGCTCGCACTGTTGATTCCGTTGTCGGTCGCGACCGCTTGGACCCAGACCCGCGCCAGGCGTGCCTCGACGACTGCGCAGTGGGACAATATCGGTCGCTATCGCCAAATGGTGCGGCGGTTGGCGTTCGCCTTGACGGCGATCTGCACGCTGATGAACTTCGGCGCACTCGTACGCTTGATCGCGGCGATCATGGCCAGTCATGCCGGTAGCGGCAAGGCGATGCTGCTCGACGCGGCGAACATTTGGGCGACCAACCTCGTCATCTTTGCGCTGTGGTTTTGGTCGCTGGATCGCGGCAGTCCCGCCGCGCACGGTCTTATTGAGCCCGCCGGGGATTTTGTTTTTACCCAGCAACAAGGCGGTCTCGCGGAATGTGAACGGTTCAAAAACTGGTCGCCCGGCTTTATCGACTATCTGTTCCTGGCTTTCACCAACGCCACGGCTTTCTCCCCGGCAGATACCTTCCCGGTAACGCAGCGAGCGAAGCTTTTGATGATGGCCGAAGCGGGGATTTCTCTTTGCACCATCGCCATCGTGGCCTCGCGCGCGGTGGGTATTCTGAGCTGAGCCTAGTGCGATTGCGCCGCCAACTCGCCCGCCGAAGTGCCGGCAATCCGGCCGAACACGGCGCCGTTCATGAGGCCCGTTCCGCCTGGATAGTTGAAGTAGAAGATGCCGCCGACCAATTCACCGGCGGCGTACAGGCCCCGGATCGGCAAGCCGTCAGTGTCGAGCACGCGGGCGCCGGTGTCGATCTTGAGACCGCCGAAAGTGAAAGTAAGTCCGCACGTCACCGCATAGGCTTCGAACGGCGGCTGATCGATGGTATTGGCCCAATTCGATTTCGGGATGCCCAAGCCCCGCGTTCCGCGCCCATCCTTCACGTTAGGGTCAAACGGTACTTCGGTCATCACGGCTTGGTTGTAAGCCTTGATCGTTTCGAGCGCGTTGCCGGCGTCAACGTCATCGAGCCTGCCCACCAATTCTTCCAGTGAGTCGGCGCGCACCTTGGTGACGCGTTTGATGCGGTATTCGTCACGCAGCATCGGGATGATCTTGCTGTCGAACACCTGCCAGGCGAATTGCCCCGGCTGCATCAGGATCACCCGGCCGTATTTGGCGTAGGTGTAGTTGCGGAAGTCGGCGCCCTCGTCGACAAAGCGCATTCCGTCAGCATTGAGCATGATGCCCCAAGGGTAGGAATGCTTTTGAAAATTGTCGCCGACGGACAGATCGCCGAACTCAGGCGCGTTGCGATCCCAGCCGACAGCATGACCGCCAGACCAGTTCCCGGTCGTCATGGCGCCGGCTTCGAACGCCATCCTGATGCCGTCGCCGGTGTTGAAGCGGGTGCCGCGAACTTTGGCGAGCTCCCACAGCGGTCCGAGGTACCGGGTGCGCATTTCGGCGTTGGCTTGAAACCCGCCGGCGGCGAGCACGACGCATTTGCTGCGCACTTCGACGGTTTTGCCGTTGTGCCTCACCCGCACGCCTTTGACGCCGTCATCATCCGCGATGAGCGACACCGCGCGAGCGCCATAAGCGACGGCAACGTTGTTCTTGCGCGCGATCCGGGTCAGCGCCTCGACAAGGCCAGGCCCCCCGCCCCAGGATTCGACCGTCAAGCCGCCCCAGAACTTGAACCGCCCATCGATCTTGTAAGCCTGGCGGCCCCAGATCGGCATAAAGCGCACGCCCTTGTCGCGCATCCTGCGCATGGTGTCCTTGCTGCGCGTAACCAGTATCTCGCAGAGCTCGGGATCGGTGCGGTATTCGGTGACGCGGCCCATGTCATCGAAGAATTTCTCTTCGGTGTAGGTGCCGAAATCTGACCGCGCCACTTCATCGTCGGTCAGATCCGGCATCAGCGCGCGCAAATCGTCCACGCCGTCGTAGACGCAGCGGAACGCTCCCGCCGTGAACCGGCTGTTGCCGCCGGCTTCTTCCTCCGGCGCGCGCTCGAGAACGACGACCGAGACGCCGTGCTCGGCCGCCGCCAACGCGGCGCACAACGCGGCGTTACCTGCGCCGACGATAACGACGTCCGTGGAAAGCGGCAGCGCTGCGGTCATGCTCATGGCGTTGATAGTGCGGGTCAACGGACGGCGTGTACAGCACGTGAAGCGGCGGTGCCGGCCCTAGATCACACAGAGTGCGCTCGGCTCCGGCGGCATGCGCGCGGCGCACCGGGCATTCGGATTTTTGACTTCGACTAAGCCGTTGATTTTGGAGCGGGCGAAGGGATTCGAACCCTCGACCCCAACCTTGGCAAGGTTGTGCTCTACCCCTGAGCTACACCCGCATCCGTAGTAAGGGTATGTCGGCAAAGTCTGCCGCGCCAGAGCTATGCCAAAGAGCGGCCTGCTTT
>DASXDP010000061.1:0-11452 GCA_036490575.1 Xanthobacteraceae bacterium | reverse complement strand
ATTTCAAAAGGGCCCAAGTATGGCTAGACTTCGCCCCTCAGTCTGGAGGACCGCGTGCCAAAGATTCCCAATCCAACCGATAAACACGTCGGCAGTCGCGTTCGCATGCGCCGCCTCATGCTCGACATGAGCCAGACGAAGCTGTCAGTTGCGCTCGGCATCACGTTTCAGCAAGTCCAAAAATACGAGAAGGGTACGAACCGGATCAGCGCGAGCCGCTTGCAACAAATGTCCAACGTTCTGCAGGTGCCAATCCCATTTTTCTTCGAAGGGCTACCGAGTTCGGCCAACGCATCAAAGGGAAAGGCTGTGGCGCCGTCACCGGACTACGTCACCGACTTTCTCGCTACTTCGGATGGCCTGTCGCTGACCAAGGCCTTCATGCAAATCAAGCGTCGAGACCTCCGCTCGGCCATCGTTCATCTCGTCGAAGAGATCACGGCCAGAAAGCATTAACCCCGGCCCCTTTCCGAATCCGCCGGTCCCTTTTGGTTGGAAAGTTCCGGGAACGATTCCAAACGACAGCCTTTACATGGACAAGCACCTGGCCCTTCGCATCGGGGCTCTTGGCCCTGGGAGGGGTATCCAATGCTAAGAAGCCTGAGTAAGGCAATCTGCGATTGCCGCGCACACGCCATGTATTGCGAGGAAAAGGCCGAGAGTGCCTTTACCGAAGATATCGGGCGGGAGTTCCTTCGCCTGAGGGAAAGTTGGCTGAACTTGGCGCACAGTTACGAGTTCGCGGAACAGCGCTTTCCGCTGTCGCTCCCCGAAAGCTGACTTCACCGTCCGCCCTGCGGCGGCGTTGCACACCGTCGCCGCGCCAGGCCGCAGCGTCATTCCATTTAAACCCGTGACTCGACGTGGCCCATTTGCCACACGCGCCCGGATTCGATGACCCATCACATTTCGAACGAAAAAATTTCTTTTCCCCCGCGCAGAGTGGGTTCGAGAAGGGGGAACGAAGATGGGAGTAGGCAAATTGGTCAAGGCCGCGATTAACAGAGTGCGGGTTGCGACCGGTACCGCGCCGTTCGCGCTCACTGCCACGGGCCGCCTCTTTGGTCTTGATGCGGGCGATTGGTCAATGATCTTCGTCGGTCTCGCGCTGTCAGGTTTGCTGCTGGCGCTTATCTGACCCAGCCTGGCGTCTCAGCCACACCGAATCTATTTTTAGCCCCGCCCGAGTTTCGACCAGAAAAAGCCCTTTCTCGTTGAGTACATTCGCGAGCGGGCCAAACGGGGATGGGTTACGACCCGCAGAAGACGGCCCCGACCGCCGGGGTGTCGGGGGATGGGGGTGGCGATCGGGACCGCGCCTTTTGGGGAAAAGGCGGTTCAAACGTAACTCAGGTCGCCACCCACCTTCCATTATTTTCCGTTCACGATTCCGGTACCGCGGCCGGCACCGCGTTCTATCCGGTATAGCGAAGCTGAACGAGGCGCCGCGCCTCAACCAATTAAAAAAGTTCCGAGGCGCGCCCCACAACCTCAGAATCCGTGACGCAAAATTCGACCGTCACCGATACGCCGCCCATCATCCAAATCAACGGCGCGAACCGATGCCCCCGGGACGCGCACCAGCGGCCGTCTCTGTCGTCACATAGCACGGTCTGATTTAATATTGCGCTGCGGAACGTCGGCCCGGTCATCGGCATTGGCCTTGAGGGATCAAAATCGGGTGACGGCAATGGATAGTAGGGAACTTTATCGCCAGAAGGCTTTGGAGTGCACGTCGGCAGCAGACCATACCCACGACCCCGCAGACCGGCTTATCCGAGCGCGTAATGGGTATGGTGCCTCGATCAACTTCGAGCATAAAATACGCGGCCGTGTCGTCGGAAAATCGCAAACCAAATAAACCGTCAGGCACCACCGAGTAGCGCTGCCGCCTGCCGCGGTAGACCGCATCAACTGCCCATCGTAGCGGTTCCCGCGCCGACCTAGTCTCCTGCGGAGCAATCGAGAGGACATCCGGCTCGCGCAACAGCTCGACATCCTTTCGCACATTGCACGCGACTTCCAGTCCACCCATGAAATCCGCGACGGCGAGCGTGTGCTCGATAAAGATGGCGCCTGCGCGTTTATTCTTTTCAGTCCAATCCGTCCGGTCATCCACAAGGTATCCATGAGTGCGCAGCGCCCGCGCCCCCCGCTGGCCGAGGGCGTAGACGAGGGGGCGCGTGCCCTGCAACGGCACCATGACGAGGTGAGAGGCTGGCCGATCCAAATAGCCGTGGTCAAACAAAAGTCGGAGCGACCGAACAACGTTTTGCGGGCTGCCGCGGTCAAGCGCCGCCAACTGTGCCGAGCTTAAAAACCGATGCCGGGCGACGTGCGCGAGCAGTTTCAAATCCCGCGCCGTCAGTGCCATCGGCGCTAAGCCATTTCGCCGGCTGAATCGAGCCGCCCGCGGCTGGATCGATAGAGTATCCATCGATCAATTTTACCATCACTGTCGAGGGCTAGTCGGCCTCGGAGCCTCCTCGCCGGGCAGATGCTGCTGACCCTTGTCCCTGATCCGCTGCGGTGGTCCGTCCGCGACCCGCACGCGGACAGCAGCAAAACGCGCCTTGAGCTTTCCTTTGGTGCCGGTGCGCCAACTAATGGCGCGCCATTTGGCAGCCGCCAGCATGGCTTCCGCCGGTAGCGACAGAACATCCGGGACGTGCCGCCGCGGACGGCCGCGGCGAGCGACCGGTAAGACCATCCGTACATCGGCCTGGTACACCCTAAGATGGCGCGGAATACCGACCGCCCAGGTCAGACCCGGTAGCTCCCTCGCCCGCCGCCTCGATCGGCGATGCCACCATCAGCAGCGTCGGTCACCGCCCAAGCTCCATCGTCGCCCCCCCCCGTTAGCCTATTGGTTGCTCACTCTCGTGCACGCGAGAGGCGCGGCGCGATCGCGGGCGGTGGCGAATTCTTTTTCGTGAATATCAGGTGGTGCTGCTCAGCTAGCCTATTGGTTGCTCACTCACGTGCGCGCGAGAGGCGCGGCGCGATGGCGGCCTGTGGCGAATTTCTTTTTCGCGATAATCAGGTGGTGTTGCTCAGCTACGGGTCGAGGCCGATCGACCCCCGCTCGACCGATCGCGCCGCATGGACCCCCGTTATCGGCTACGCCGGCAAGTACCGACTGCGTTGTCTCATTCTGAATATCTCAGGCCGTGGCGCCAAGCTCGCCTTGAAGCGACCCGCCGAGCTCCCGGCCGAGTTTATCCTCAGCATTTCCCGGCAGGGCCAAGCCACGGATTATTGCGCCCGCACAATATGGCGGCGCGACAATATGATTGGTGTCACCTTCAGCAAACCGCCCGCGGGAAGCGCCCCCATGTTCGGCATTCGGCGCGGACGTGGCATGTATCAGGCCTAAGCCTACGGTTTCGCAAACGACTCGCCAGGAAGGCAGTCGCCATCCACTTGGGGGCAACGTGTTCTTTTCCGGGCCTCGCCATTTGAATTTCTGGCATTGTTGATAGCGGGGCGACGCGTCGGGTTGGAGACCAACGATCATGAAAAAGACTGCGCTGCTAACCCTTGTCTTGCTCGCTATGTCGTACCCTGCAATGGCGAAAACGCACCGCGCTCACCATCACGTCGCCCGCACGTCACACCATGCGAACCACCACGTGGCTCGAAAGCCACGCGATACTGAGCATTTTGGTGCTCGCGAATCGCATCCGCAGATCACTTGCGAAATGGTACGGGCGTATGTTGCGCAGGTCGGATTGGGCCAAGCTATGGCGATGGCTCAGTCCGCCGGCATCACAGCATCCGAAAAGGAACGAGCGAGGCAATGCCTCGCAAAGAGAATCTAACTCCCAGTTTCCGCCTGATTCAGCGGTAATCACTTCCGTTCGGAAAGCTGGCGGCCACGTCGGACTCCCGACAGGCCTCGTCAGCAGGTATATCGCGCTCAGCTCCCTGCTGAACAGTGGGCGGCAGACTCATTTGGCCGATGTAGGTCAGACAGGGGTCTTCGAGCCCTTATCTGTCAGCGTCGGCTCACCCGAAGCCGTATCAGCGATGAGACCAACTGATTTTAATTCTGGAATGCCCTTCTTAACGGTCTTCGCGCTGCCAACTCTCATATTCAATTTGAATTAGTGGAATACCGGCGCCGGGCAATCGGCCGAACGACTTGATTTTCTGGAACACTTCTTTGGCTTCCCAACTGAGCCCACCGCTTTCCGCCATTTAGGGAGATCGAGAATGGCAAGCGGTACCGTGAAGTGGTTCAATTCACAAAAGGGGTACGGATTTATTGCGCCCCAGGGCGGCGGAAAGGATGTATTTGTTCATATTTCGGCCGTCGAGCGAGCGGGCCTCACTGGTCTCAATGACGGTCAAGCTGTCGAATACGAGGAAGTCGCCAACAAGGGCAAAACCTCAGCAGAGAACCTGAAAGTGTCGGGTTGATTCGCCAGTGGCGTCGCTACGCGTTCAGCTCAGACAATAGCTGCTTGAGCGCTGCTTTTCCAGCCTTGTTCGCGGCCACCATGGTGCGAAAGAAGACCGACGACCGCCCAATCGCGTTCGATTTGCTGGCTCGATAAATCTCCCACCTCCACGGGTTTGGAGGGCCCCCTGTTCTTCACCACAACTGAATAATCCTTGTCGTCGAATCCGACGTTACTCATCTGTAATCCTTACGCCGAAACCAATCTTTTTCCGGCCACCGTGCACAACCACCCGCAGCAGCTTGATTAGCATCCTGACATACGCCGGACCCGCCCAACAAAGGGCCCGCACGGCCCCATTCCACTCAAAATCCGTCACCTCGTTTTCCACAATTCGTAAGCTAGACTCAGACCTTCCCCAAACATCTGGACGTTCATTTGCCAAGCACAGTTCAGCTTTTGGCCCGTCACCTTGCAATCTTGCGCAAGGCAGCAATGACGTTCTGCTGGTCTTTATGATCCGGATCATACGGCCCGCCATACCGATCGAGTGCGCTCACGCCGCAAAATTCTCCTCAGTTTCCTGGAGCAGGCTGACAGCAGGAACACATCCGGCCCTCAACGCCGGTAGCCGTCCCCTGGCGACGGCGAGGCAGACTTGAGAGCCACGGGCATGCCCCACGGCTCTTTTATTTTGATCCTTCCGTCTATGCGAATGACGCAATTACGTCAGTTTATTCGAAATAGGATTCGTCCTACTTCGGCGCCGCGCTCGGAGTGCCCGCGAATTTGAAGTCCGGCGCTTTCGTCAACTGGTCTTTTGTCATATCCAGCACGGCGTGATCCGGATAGTCTTGTTTTACGGGTGTCCGCCGCATGCCGGCCGGAGCGGCAACAGGTGGCGCGCCGGCTGCGCCTGGTGCGCCCGTGGGGCTAGAAACCAGCGCCACAGGTGGCGCCACGCTCTCGTTCGACCATTTAAGCGCCTTGAAGGGCAAGCCCACCTCCTTCGCTCCTAGGCCGAGAAAGCCGCCCACTCCGATCACCGCGACTTCGGGGTTGCCGTCCGTATTTGTAAGAATCTCGCGAATACTACCGATTTTCTCATTATTGGGATCGTAGACGTTGATTCCAATGAGCTTCGAGCCGCGCCACTGGTTGTCCGTTTCTTGGGTGACAAATTGGACGCCATTGTCGCCCTTCGTCTGAGCGAAAACTGGGCCGGCGAGCGTGGCCGCGGTTGCCAATACGAAAACTACATGTCTAGTGCCCATGGGATTCCTCCTGGGTGCGCACCTTATTTACTTCGACAATAACGCTTATGACGGAACTTAGGTCCGACTGCGTTCCGTCTCCGTCCCTGGAACTCGAGCCATCAGCCGGAATTCTTGTACTCCTCACCTGCGCAGCGAGGCGTAGGAAACGACAGCCTGCCGCGCCTTACGGCTTTGTGGTTGCGGCTATTCGTACTGCTATGGACACGGCTCTGGTTTCCGCGCCTGGCGCCGGCTACGCGCTCCGACCGGACGAGCGGCGTCTGCGGCGACGAGCCACCGGTCGTAGCTTCAAAGAATCCCGGCAGGGAAATGCGCGCGGTATGCGATGTGCAATGCGGCTGCTTCGGTATTTCACATGTTCGCAGCATTGCGTTTTGCCTGGATGCTGTCTATTCAGCACGATCAAGCGTCCGCCTGCATCGCGTGTTTGGCGGCCGTCGTTGCTCCGGCCTCGTGCCGATAATGGCGAGTCTGCGATGCAAGTAGGTATGCGGTATTGACCAGCGCGATCTGCGAGAGGGCTTGCGGAAAATTACCTATCAAGCGCTTGCACTCGGGATCGTATTCTTCGGACAACAGGCCCAAGTCGTTGCGCAGCGACAACAAGCGCTCGAACAATTTGCGCGCCTCGTCTTGCCGGCCAAGCAGGAACAAATCGGCGGCGAGCCAGAAGCTGCACGGCAGGAAAACGCCCTCCCCAGCCGGCAGCCCGTCCAGTCCGGCGCCGCTGCCGTAACGCTTGACCAGACCGTCGATCATCAGATGGCGCTGGACCGCCTCGATGGTGGAAACAAACGCGCGCATCTTGCACCGGAAGAAACCCCACGAGGGGGATCAACAGCGCGCTGGCGTCGAGATGTTTTGAGCCATAGCTTTGCACGAAGGCACCGATCTCGGGATTAAAGATGACGACTTGCAATAAAGCGGCATGTACGTGATGAACCAGAACAGCGCGAGCCTCCCGGGGCGCTTAGCGATCTGCATCGCCCAGACCTTGAGTCAGGACCATTTCTTCGACCGCATCCGCGCTGAGCTGCCTCATAGAGCATGACCCGCATCATCTCATCTCCGCAGCGCGATATTCTACCGCTGCGATCGATCTTGCCGGATGGATACTTCGAACACGTCAGCCGAAACACGGCACCGATTGACCTTGGATTTACGGAAGCGAGCCGGCACGTCGACAGTGGCACGATATGTCAGTGCCACCACAGGGCCGACACCGGGAGTCGTTATCAGGCGCCGGCGCACTTCATCATCGCGCACGATGGCCAGCAAACGACGGTGCAGGATGACGAACTGCTCGCGAAGTGTCCGCCGGACAACAAGCAGTAGTTCGACCAGCACAGCCAGATCAGGCAAGTTCTCGACCAGCTCCCTGATCCGCGCCTCGAGCTCACCGTTCCCGCCATGCCCATTTTGAGGCCGAAGTTGCGTAGGTCGTTATCGATGGCGATGGCTTTCGATTGCAGCTACTTCCGATGGGTCAGCAGCATGCGCAGTTTCTGACTGCGTAACGTATTCACATGCACGGGACGGTAAAGCCCCACCCTCATCATCTGCGCGATACCGCGCGCATCGTTGCGGTCGGTCTTGTTGATCTGCGCCTTCAGCACTGCCTGCATGTGCCGTGTTTCAACGCAGACCATTGGTAACTTCGCTTCGGCGAGAGCGTTGAACAGCCATTGCAACAGCAGCCCGGCTTCCAACCCAATCTGCTTGAAGCGGTAGGTGACGTTGACGTTCTTCAGCACCGCCGACAACGCTTCAGGCTCGCTAGACACCTTCACCTCGTGAACGATCTTGTCCGGGTCATCCACATGCAGACGCTGGTCTCCTTGACCGAAACGTCCAGTCCGGCACAATGGTCCAATGCTGCGCTTCTCCTTCTGATGCTTGAGGCCGCATACACGGACCTCGTTTGAACCATCAGCCTGAAGCGCAGCACCCTAACTCTTCAGCTATCCACAAGCTGGTCGACCGATTACCCCATCTGTCATGGCAGCTCTCGTGGAAAGCTGACATCAGGCCGCGACACGGGCCGACGTTTATGCGTCTTGCCCGGCTGCTTCGGCTCCTTCGAAAAAAGTAAGCGATCGGCACCTCCAGCACCTACGCGATTTCAAAGAGTCGACCTGCGCTAATCCGGTTTGCTGCCTTTCTCGTATTTTTTGGATATTCGCCGAAACATTATCCCCGAACCGGCGGCCGGTTCGATTGGTGTCGCGCCCTGCGCACAGTTCGCAAGCGATTGTCCAAATGTACGTCGATTTCCCCTATGGCTCGGGGACTTCGGATTGCCATGTGGTCCACCCACCCATTGCCGCCAGCATTAGGAAATTGCCGCCCGCCCTGCGATAGCCGCGGCGGGAGAATACCGCATATGCGCGGATCGCTGCGATGAGCGCTGGATGCCTACTATGTTTATCACGCGGGTAACGTTGTAGGCCAGCACGTGTAGTGCCATTTCGGTGGCGACCTTCGGCAGGCGCTTCATCAGGAAGTGCGTCGCTCCCATTCTCATTTTCAGCGTGCCAAATGGATGCTCGACCGTCTCGCGACGCTGGCGCATGGCCTGCGGATTGTTGTCGAGGCGTTTTTGTACGGCCTCCAACACATGCTTACGCTCCCAGCGCGTGATTCGCCGCTCCTTGCCGGTCGTGCAGCGAGGCTTGAGTGCACAGTCACGGCATGCATTTGTCCAATAGCGTCGCAGCCGCTGGTCTCGCTCCTCGTTTGTGTAATGGTACTTCAGCTTTTCGCCGGCCGGACAGCGGTACACATCCTCGTCGCTGCGGTAGACAAAGTCCTGTTTGCCGAAGCGACCCCTTGCCTCAATGCGAGATGTCATCGGTTTGGGAAGCGTAACCGCTACCAGAGATGCCCGCAGCGAAATCGTTCATGACGCAGTAAGACTAGGAGACAGACCACAAACTGGTGTCGTGGTGAACGTAAAGCTGGGACGACGAAGAGCCACCGACGCTTGTGGCCCATTTAAGGCCCCTACATTAAGCGCTTAGAACCGCCTTCAGGACCTACACGACGGTCGCGTTAGCAGCGGTATCGTGCATGCGCCGAGGCCCCGGCGATATCGGCTTGCACGCGCCACCGGCCTATGACGCTATTCAGCTCACCGCTTTCTTCACGATCGCGCCTGCAGAGCCAGCTCACCGCTCCTTGGCAAGTTCGCGCGCGGGGTGGCGCGTGTCACCCCTTTTATTCTCCCGGCGAACGTACATGATCAAGGCTTCCGGCCGCTTAGCTTTGATTTTTAGGGCGGCTATCAAGGCGTCTTCCGCGTCCACGACGACGTGGCCGGTCGTCCCTTGCAGCTTGTAGCCGACGGAAAACTGCATCAGCGCCATTCCGATATCGCAACTACCGTGGAGCATGCCTGTTTTGCGAATGTCGTTCAATCACTTCGGTCTGCGCTCTCCGCGATGAATTCGCTACCTTCCGAAGCCGCCTCCACCACTGACTCGGTTGCATTAGCCGGCTTTTTGCAGGGCATAGATTGCATCAAGACCTAACCCCTACAGTGGGCAGCCTTGATTCCGGATGGCGCCGTCCGAAACGGCTCCTCTTGACCTGCGAGTGCAAAATCGAATGCCCCTCGGACTTTTACTTTGTTCTCCGTGACTAGCAACGGCCACCGAACGCTCGCAAACAGGGTATGGCTTCCCGCGACGCACGGTCCGTTGATGTCAAGACGACAACGACACAGTAGCCGGCCTTGAGAAGGCCCAGGGCCATGCTGCGGCGGAGACCTCCGCCGGCCCCGCTCGCTAATGCCACGCCCGCTGCCATCGCGCCGTCCGTTAAGTAGCCGCGCAACTAATTTCGAAAGTGCTGCAACAGTATCCCATCGTTTCTATGCCTCTCGTTTCGTCTCGGGAACCATTGAGCGTTTAATTCTCCGTAGGAGTACCTGCATCCTCGTATACGTCCGCTGCATGTTTTGCACTGCAGCATGGCTCATTAGACTCCATATGCCGCGCTCGGGTGAGGACGCAAAATAGAGAGGACTTGGAATAATGCAGAAATATCTCATCGCCGCGGTTGCACTGGCCGTTGTCACGACAACTGGAAGCATCCCAGCTTCTGCACAGCGCTCCGATCGGTTTGGGCGACCAACGCCATACTCGAGCCAGCGCTACATGTATGGCGACCCAGGACGTGGCCCATCGTCGGAAAAACAGTACTTTGCCAATCCGGTGCCGCATACTGGAACTCAGTACAACAATGAGGAACACGGTTTGGGGTACTGAAACACACGCCTCCGTGCATGGAGCAAGTAACGCGCTCCCAGAAGAGCCCGGCCTCCGCCGGGCTCTTATTGTTTTGTGCGATCCGCTTGGGCGTTGATTGCGAGATTCTCCTTTGCGGCTTGAACAACAGTCGATGATTTCCTACGTGTCGTCGGTTGGAAAAGCGGCGGCTTGGCGTGTCGTCGGTTGGAAAAGCGGGAGCGCGGCATATGGAATCCAATGAACCATGTTGCAGGGCAAAACATGCAGCGGACGTATACGAAGATGTAGGCACTCCTACGGAGAATTCGTCTGCCAGCTGCTGGCGATCAAGCTGCGAGGGACGACCGGACACGTCGCCGTCGACGCGGAAGATGCCGCCCTAAAAATCAAAGCTCAGCGGCCGGAAGCCCTGATCATGCACGTTCGCGGGCACCGTTCACCTTATTCGCTGTCTACGCCGCTCTTTCGCTCTCGATTCCGAACTGGCGGGATGGTGCTGTTTATCCCTTTGGTGCGGCGCGGCCGCACACCGACAGGCACACGGTTGTGCGATTCTGCGCGGGCATTGATTGTATGGCTTGACAACAGTCGATGATTTCCTACTTGCCGTCGGTTGGAAGAAGGGACGGCCGGGGATGACAGCCCGTGATCGCTACGGCGGCGCTTCAATGGGCAGTGGGACGAGCGCAAACATGGAGACGCGTCATGAAGCTTAACTCTGAGCTGGTCGACCGGACGCTGCATCAAATCGATGCGCAGGCGGTTCCCGAAGATGGACCGCTGTTCACGAAACTCAAAAACGTGTTCGGGGAACACACGTTTTTTCTGGATAGCAGCGGACTTAACATCGTTGAACCGCTAGAGGGATCGCCCCAAACTGGCAACGTGGTGAACTTGGCGAGCTGGAACGGTGCTGAGCAGCAGAGCTTGGTTCCCCATTCTCCCGAGCCGACGAACGTCATGGTTCAACTCACAGCGCTGCAGTGAGAAGAAAGGCGCTGCCTCAATAGGATGAGAAGAAAGGCGCTGCCTCAATAGGAGCTGGCCCCGGGTGGAGCGGGTAAGTAATTGTAAGTAATTGATTGATTACCTCACCCGGGCACCCTATCCGATTGCTTGGTGACTGTTTCAGCTCCAAGGGCGAATTGGGTTGGATGCGCACTATCCGGTCGTTTGCGCGAAAGTGGTGACGTGCCCTATTGATTTCTGCGGACGACGCCGCGGTGTTCTTCTGCTCGCCGGAGCGGCCGCATTACGGATCCGCGCTCGCTGCACATTACGGATCCGCGCTCGCTGCAAATGCCCTATCCACGGTTGACTGAGCCACAAGCCAACACATCAAGTATGGCGTTACTGGTATGGCGTTACTGGAAGCGCCGTTTGGGGTCATTGTTCGGCACGTTTTCACATCATGAGCGTCAATCAAGCGGAGAGCGGCATCTTCGAGCGGGCGCAGAAGCGTTGTCGCGCGACCGTGGCGGCGGCTACGGCGAAGCCGTGGCCAAGGCGCTACCCGACGCAC
>DASXDP010000060.1:0-19089 GCA_036490575.1 Xanthobacteraceae bacterium | reverse complement strand
AGCTCATCGCGCCACCGTCAAAATCAGCCACCACCTGCCGCCGTTCCACGGGTGCAAAACGCATCGTCGCCGGGTTACACTCTCTCGGCATCGGGGACCTCCTCTGCAACCAGATAAGCCTTTGTCACAGAAGAATTATCTCTCGTTCAGAGCCCCGATGCACCTACCTCAGTGAGATATCCGGGCTAGCTCCAGCTCCAAGCCAGCATCCCGACGACTTCCTGACCGCCGCGCAAGGCGGCCTTCACTGGACGGGTACCCCGAAGACTCTATTCTCGCGCCTGCTCCAATGCGGCGTCTGCGGAGGAGGGGTCAGTCTTGTCGGACCCGGACTCTTCGGCTGCCAGACCGCGCGCAACAAAGGCCCCGCGGTTTGCACCAACGGCCCGGATGACCGTGTCGGAACTGGAGGAGACCATTCTCGGCGCCCTGCGGGATCATCTGCTCGCCGATCCCGATCTTTGCGCCACATTGCCGCGGAATATGCCCGCCATCTGAACCAGCTTCGCGCTGCACAAACTGCAGCGAAGGAGCAGAACACGGCGGAGCTGTCTAAAGATCACGCGCGACCTTGACCGCCTCGGGCAGGCGCTGATCGATGGCGTGCCCGCCGCTCAGGTGAAAGAGAAAATGGCGGATCTGGAAAACCGGAAGGTCCGGCTCCAGACCGCGATGGACGGGGCGACCGACACACCCATCCGGATTCATCCCAATCTGGGCGACCGGTAGCGCAAGCAGGTCCTCGCGCTGATCGACGCCCTGAACCAACCGGACCATCGCACAGAGGCCGCAGACCTGATCCGGGGGCTGGTGGACCACATCGTTTTTTCGCCGGAGGAGGGGAGCCCGAAGCGGGCCACCCTCGATCTCCATGGCGATCTTGCTGGAATCCTGACGCTTGCGATCGACGATGGCGGAAAACCGCCAATAACAAGAATGGTTGCGGGGATAGGATTTGAACCTATGACCTTCAGGTTATGAGCGTGAAAAATTATCGCGCTGTAAGATCGAGCCAATGCGTTGAACGAAAAATAAAAATCCGCTCCGAAAGTCCTTTTCGCGATGCCCTCTAACTCATTGGTTTGTGCCAATTTTGTGCCACGGAATTTTTCGGAGGGCGTGAGACTCAGCATCACAGATCGGGAAAGCGGTCCCGGAACATGAGCAGCCCGCTGGCTGATTGAGCCTTTGTCGCCTTGTCTTGGGTACGTCCCGGTGCTCGGCGAGATACATGATTAGGACCAGCGAATGGCGTTGGGAAATGCCAGCTCAATTTGCGGCGGCTGACACATCAAGCAACTCGACGCATCGCTTGGCTCGCTCAATGAGTCGGGCTGCCAGTTGGGCCACAAGCGGATGTTTGAGGCCAGCCTTCGCGACTTGTCGCTCCACGTCGGAGACATGATCGGGCAATCCTCCCGCCATACCACGAACGCGTTCCACAACCTCGTCCGCCTTCAGGCGCAGGTCGGCGGCAAGCTTCACCCACTGCCGAGGACCGATGTCGCGCAGCCGGTAAGTGCCGCCGATCTTCATGGCAAGCCGCACCTTCTGAAGATCAAAATCGTAAGGAAGAATACTCGCTACGTCGTAGAGTGGCGCGAGGCGCGCCCGGCCCTCCGCGCCGATCAACAGCGAATAATTCTTCGCGTGAGCGTCAGTCCCGCCGATCAGCCAATTGAAGATCAAGGCATCCGTGAACCGGTCAGCGTCCTCCTGCGGCCGGCCCGAGAAAGTTCTGAGGAGTTCTGCGGATGCGCGCGCGCCGGGTCCTCCTTCATTCTCGTACTTGCGCGAGGGATGAACCGACAGGGCCTGGCAGAAATCTTCCTGATGCACCCGAATAAGACCCGCCGCCGTGCGCAGGCGGTCGTAGCGCTCGATCACGATCGCCACCTCGTCCTCGAACCATTTGACGTCCGAACGCGCAGTGATCATCCCGAGCGCCGCCGCGAGCCGCAGGCACAAATGCTCGTTCTCGGCGTGACCGTCGTACTCACCGGTCGGCGGTTTGAGGATGTGGGTCGTCGGCATGCGCCCCGATGGAATGCCCCAACGGCCGTCCTCGAAGAGGAGCGCGGTTTTCGGTTGGGCACCGGGAAGACTGAATTGCCCCGTGTCGCTTGGCGCACGCCAGGCGGTGTGATCCGCACGCAAGGTGCGCAGCCGCACGGCAATCCCAGCTTCGTCGAGCCACTCGACCGGAGACGGGACCTGGCCGAGCACAGCATCGAGACGATCCGGCTGGACGAATTGCGCCGCGCCGGCACAGTCCTCGCCGACATGGGAAAGAAGTGCGAAGGGATTGCGCGCCGACACCTGGAACCGGCGGGCCCATCTTTCGAGAACCGCGTCGTTGTCAGGTAGCAGGTTCCAAAGAAACGCCTCGATCGGCTTGTGGCCGTGCCGTTCGGCAGCAAGCGGCATAGAGAGCGATAGGGGGTAGGCCCCAGGCTCGCGCCGCCAGGATTCCGTATAGGCAAAAGTGAGACGGCCGCGAGTGTCGCGCTCGATGCGGCCGATCTCGCGGCCGTTGATTATGACGACGAGTTCGGCGGAGGCCATCACGGCTGACCCCGCGCCCGGTCTAAAACGGCGTCGATGTCGACGGTTGGCACCATATTTTGGCCGGCAATCGGACCGCCCGCGTCAAGCGAGAGACGCAAGCCGAGCACGTCGAGCGTCCGCAACAAAAGGCCGATCTCGGCGCGCGACTTGCCCTTCTCGGCGTCGATAATCCATTTGCGGCTCACGCCGACTTGGCTCGCCAGCTCATTCTGGTCGAGATGCAGCGCGCGGCGGCGGTCGCGGATCGCGGAGCCGAGGTCGATAGGGGTTCGGAGCAGCATGATAGCACCGTTCGGTTACTCCCCAATATGACACCGATCGGTTACAAAATCAATAAGTCACCGCTCGATGACATTCTTAAATGTCACCGTACGATGATATGTATTTGGTTTATCGAGGAATTTAGGCTGATTTACGAATTGGCTAAAACGCTTAGTCGGACTTAGCAAATTAGACATTATTCAAACCTCTTCGATGCCGCAGTGGCAGGCGAACTCTAAAGATGATCCAGTCGAGGAATTCTAACTTTCCCGTATCTAAGACACGTGAAAGTTATAAATCAGCCTCTAGCCGTATCGCCACCTTAAGGTCCCTCGGGCCCGAGTTGGCGCGCCTTATACGGTCCAGCGTATAAAATCTATTTTATACGACCAAACGTATAGCCGAATGCTTATCGCGCGCGGCCGATGTATAAATGCGGAGATTAGAAGCCATAATCTCTGCATTTCGTGCGGAGATTATCCTACCCCAGCATTTCCCGCGCGATCGCGTCCATCGCCTTCTGATGGTCGTCTGATTTGAACAGGTGCCCATAGCGATCCATCGTCACCTGCAAGCTGCTATGACCGGCGAAGGTCTGGACGGTTTTCGGGCTCAGGTCAGCCTCAATCCAGCATGAGACAGCGAAGTGACGCAGCGCGTGCCAGTTAAATGCGGCTGGTGCTTCGGGACAAGCCTGCGGATCGGCCTCATGCTTCTCAGCCAGGCGCTTGAAGAGGGGCGCGAACTTGCGCTTGATCATGTTGTCGTGTCCGGTATACCCGCCGTCCTTGTTGGGAAACACAAGATCGGCAGGTTTCTTGCGTTTGGTTCGCACTCTCCATTTCTTGAGCATGAGGACAAGCGGCTGCGCGAGCGGGATGGTGCGCATTCCGGCGGCGGTCTTTGTCACATCCTCGTCGCCATAGGCATCGACCCGAGCTTCGACTTTTACCTCGCCTTTGCCGAGATCGAGGTGCTGCCAGCGCAGCGCATGCAGTTCGCCAGCGCGAACGCCGGTCGCGCTGGCGAAGGCCAGCTTCATCCGAAAATCCTCGTCGGCAACAGCGAGCAGGGCGCGCAGCGCATCTTTGGTAGGCGGCACGATCTTGCGGGCACCTTCATCGCGCCGGCCGATCACCTTGACGCCGCGGGCGACGTTAATTCCGACCATGTCGCGATCGACGGCATGACTCAGAACTTGCTGCAACGTGCCGATAATTTTGCGCGTGGTGACGACTGTGACGCCGGCTTCGCGCAGCCGATCGCGGAAATCGTTCACGCTACCCGTCGTCAACTGTGAGAGCTTGATGCCGCCGATACCACCGTCAAAATCCTTCAGCTTCTTGGGGCGCGGCTTGCCATCATGCCGCTCAGGATCGCGACAAATGTAATTTCCGATGTGCCCGTCCATGGTGTCGTAGTTGCGGCGGGTCATGCGCTCGCCGCGGTCACGCCGTCCCTCGCAATGTGAGAGATAGCTGTCGGCAGCGTTCTTGACGGTCAGCTTGGATGCATCGCCCCGAAAGGTCCCGGCACGGATTTGCCCTTCCGCGGCGATGCGATAAGCGTCGGCTTCCTTGCGGCTATCGAATTGACGGCGCTCGCGATTGCCATTCGCATCGGCAATATCGACCATCCAGCCCGTGCTGACGGTGCCATCGGCCTTTTTCCACGTGCGCTTGCGGATCGCCATCGGTTGCCTCCGGCTCCAGGCTACCATCCGGCGGGCCAAGTCTCACGGCCATAGCGCCGGCGTTACCAATCGTTCCCAACTGTTCCCTATTGGATTGAATCCGAAAGTCGTGATACCGTCAATCGGATTTTTTCTGAATGGCAATCTATGGCGAGCCCGGCTCAATTGGTGCGGCGATTAGCCGAGACGACAGGAGTTTCGCTCGCGACCATCACCGATCTCGATCGCCGCCTGGTGACGGCGAGCTTGCGCAGCAAGGGCGGCCGTGGACTGCATGCGGCGCAGATCACACCGCTCGATGCCGCACGGCTGCTGACGGCCATCCTTGGAAGCGCGCAAGCCAACCTCGCCGCCAACGCGGTCGATCGCTACGCCCAAACGCAGGTCGATCGCGCGCGGTCGAGCGACAAGATATTCGGGGCCTCGGGCATTGCCGATCTCGTCGCCCTCCCCGCACGCCACAGTTTCGTGGACGGTCTCGAACGTCTGATCGGCTCCGCAGCAAATGGCGCGCTGGCCAACTTGATTGAGAAAACCGACAACCAATTCGCGCCGCCATCCCTCGAGATTTTTGCCTTCACCCAGGCCACCTATGCTCGTATTCGGCTAGCTGGCCTTCCGAACGGGACGGTCGCAAACGTCGAATATATCCCGGCGCGGCAACCGAGAGCAGCGTATCCAAAAATCGCGAGCCGCGGCATCGGAACAAACGAAATAGCCGGCGATCTCGAACAATCACGCCGAGTCACCGAGCGCACGATCCTGGCGGTCGCAGAGCTTTTTGCCGAGGAGAGGGAAAATGGTCTGGCATGAAGAGGAGTTTGCCGCCGATATGTTGCGGGGCGCTGACGAAATCGCCCTCTATCTCTATGGTGACCGTGAGCAGCGGCGCAAAGTCTATCATCTGGTCGCAACCTCGCGGCTGCCGGTCTTCAAATTGGGATCAATGATATGCGCGCGCCGCTCGGTGCTTCTAAAATGGGTCGAAAATCAGGAGGAGCGCCATTGCGCCCCGCAGATGTCGTAAGGGCGTAAGAAGTGGGAGCCCTTAGCATCACGAGCGATCCTAATTGACATTGGCAGTTGACTAGAACAAAATAAGAACATTCCTCGGAACTTTCCGACCGGAATGCATAAGAGGATTGCGGAGCCACTCATTCAAGCGGGCTTAAGCCTTCGGGCGAGCCCCACGCCGGGTTCAAGGCAAGCATCCAAATCTGCCGCCGAGGATTTCCTTGCGCAGGCGCGCAAGGTCTTTCAACCGCAGCTTGGAGACTTGCCATGGAGCCGAACCCGCTTCCCAACCCTACCTCAGTACAAAATCCCGCCGCCCCAGATGATCTCGCCAATGACCTACTGCGCGGCGCAGACGAAATTGCCGAATTCATTTTTGGCGCCCGCGGCGGCCGGCGGAAGGTCTACTACCTCGCCGAAACTTCCCGCCTGCCAGTGTTCCGGCTGGGCGCTGTCCTCTGTGCGCGTCGGTCCGTTCTGCTCCGCTGGATTGCCGGACAGGAGAGCCGGGTTAGCCTGCCGCATGAGCGGTGAACTGTTGACCGATCGGCTAGCCCCGAGGGGGTTCCACTACCGCTCTGCGTCTGATACTGCGTGACGGAATCGGCACGCCGGACACGTCAGACATATTTTGAGGTTCACGCTCGTCGCGCGGCGTCGAAATCCCGGTGATATGTTAGAATTGATTAATGTGGAACATGATCACGGTATGAGAGCCACAACTAGCAACGGCCGACTAGGCGACCGGAGCGAAGGCGAACAACCGGGAAAATTCCTTCCCGCGGTACTCATGGGATGAAATCTCGATCTGCGAAAAATACGCTACGAGACGTAGTGACGCTCTGCAAGGATCGCGGAGTGGACGTGGAGATCTCTGGTAGCAAGGACGAGAATCGTCGTGCGCTAGTATTTCGGGACTCGAAGACTGAGAAGACGCTTACTTTAGTAGTGCCGAGCCGATCAAACATTACCCCTGGTGTCCAGCGTGACCTTCTAACGTATTTGTCTTCGATGCCTCGATCTTCATTGACGGCAACAGTTAGCGATATTCTCCAATCACTATTTGAGCACGCCGCCGAACTGCTGGTGAGAACTCCTTCGGAGCCAATTGTAGGGCACCATCGTTCGTCCACGCGCGCTCTCGATACGCAAGTTCACGATTTTCTAGCTCGATTGGTCACTGGTGCGGGTGCCTCGGCATCCTTGGGGAAAACATCGCAGGCCCTCTCTCGGCTGCGCGAATTCATGAATATTTTCGAAACGATTTCAATCGATGACGATTTTCTCCGCCAATATGGCTTCGGTCTACATTTTCGGCTTTTTATGGTGGCTAGTACGTTCTTATCGTTGCGCCAGTTGCGAGAAGCATCCATCGCTTACAGCACAGCACTTGATTTGTCCGAAAGGGCTTTCAATAAATTCTATCATGATGATCCTCAAGCAAATCTTTGGATTTCAATTTGCCATTGCGGCGTAGGCGATGGATTGCTCGCATCCGGAAAAATTAAAGAATCCATAAGCTCATATTTGCATTCAATATACATTGCAAAACCGATAGCTAATGCACTTCGCTACCAACAAGACGACGAGGTTGATCATCCGAATCGAACACTTAGCTCTTGCTATCGCCGGTTGGGTGATGCCCTAGTAGCGATTGGGAAAATACGATTTGCAATTGCCGTTTATCGGCGCTCAATCAAACTTATAGAGACTATTACCGTTACGCCAGAGCATCTAGATTGGTCAAACCACAATCTAACTGGTTCTTGGCCCTACAACATTCGAAACCTTCATGACCGTGCTGCAGTATACGGCAAGCTTGGGAGTGCACTTCTTTCCGCAGGACAATCGTCGGAGGCTTTAGACGTATATCGGCGCTCTATCGACGCAGCGGAGAAAGTGATCGCCGCTGACGCTAATTCCGAGGGCCTCTTTGCAAGAGATGCTGCGATAGCCCATGATGGAATGGGCGATGCGCTCCTCGCAAGTGGTAAGCCGGCTGAAGCGCTCGATGCTTATAGGGCATCTCTAGCGATAACAGAGCAAGTTGCATCTATAAATTCGGACAATCCGAGCTTGCAGCGTGACCTTAGTATAAGTCACGGCAAAGTGGGTGACGCATTATTACGTATGGATGACACCGATGGCGCGCTTTATTCCTACAACCTCTCGCTATCTATTCTAAATAAATTGCTTGCATCGGACGAATCTAACTACAACATACTTCAGATCGATCTTGCTCTCGCCAACGCCCGTATTGGTGACGTATTTCTTCGCACAAATAAAATCGATAGGGCGATATCTGCATACAGGAAAGCACACAAGATTACACAAGTAGGACCAGTAATTAGTGTTAAGCCGTGGGCGGGCGAGCTAATAGATTACCCGCGCATTATAAACGTTCTCCATGGACGAAAGTCGATGATATATGCTTTAAACACGGCCGACATTATTTTCAGAGCTTTACATCCGTCGATAGAATTAAGAATAGAACAGCGCCAAAATCCGGATAAGTTCCGCAATATTAGCATTGCAGATTTTGGGTTATTGCAATCAAAGCGAGAAACCCAATCGTCTCCACAATATTTTTCAGGTGCGCAAATAATAAATATAGATCATATTAATTCTTTACTTAGAGGGGGCGCATCTCAAGAAGAAGGTTTTGAAACCGGCGCGCATAGCACATTGGAAACAAAGAATCTTGAGCCGGCAAATATACGCCGCGAAGCTGAATCATCTGCAAATCGCCTCGATATTCCGGTCGGGGCACGAGAGGACTTTATTGAGCGGTTCGTGACCGCGGCGATAGTCGCCTTAACTCCTGCACTGCCCGCGAAGGCGCCGGAACCATATAAGCCTCGCGGACCAGAAAACATCGTCGCGTTTTTACGGCGAGTTTGGAGGCCCTGGATACAGCCAAAGTCGCCAGCCGTCATTGCAGCCCTCGGCGATCAACTGCTATCCCGCGCGAAACTCTCGGAGCTAGACCCTCGTGCGGGGAAGGCCGTGGTCAACTGGCTGGGCAGCAATCCACTGCCGGATGACATCTTCCTGCCCACACCTGAGCAGATCAACGATGCGTTGACGGCCGACGAACGGGCCGTTCGGCTTGCCGGTCGTGTGGTATCCGCGAGCCGTCGCCGAGCTGACCGGCCAACGCGACCGTCAACCAGGAACGCGTCGCGGAGCATCGTTCGACTTAAAAGGTAAAACGACCGTCGTTTTGACTTTACACCATTTGGTGCGCCGCTTACCTTAGCTGCATCTCCTTCGCCGCGCGGGAGTTGCAGCCATGGACGATCTACCCGCCGACCGCCGCCAGCCCCGGCCGCAGCGCGATCAAGCCTGTGTCGTGCTGTTGTTGTTTTTCCCGCCGCCGCAAGCCGCAGAGCGCTGCCCGATCTGCCCGTCGTCTCGCCGCGACGATTGCTCGTATTGCTCCCCGATCGCTGAACGCCTGATCGTCAGCGGCGGCATTTGGGATGCGCCACGGTGACCGACGATCGCCAGCCCCGCGGCTGGCTTCGGCGGTTTGGTCGCATGATGCGGCTCTGCACCGCCCTCTCCTGGGTGCGTGAGCGGTTGGAACTGTTGGCGCTCGCGTTGATCGGCGTAGGCCACGCCATCCTTCATGCAATTGACGGCGGGCCGTCCCCGCCAGGCGGATCATCGTGATGCCAGCCAATCCACAAGCCGCGCATCATTTGCGGAAAGGCACGGTTGTCAGCGTTTTTCGCCTCGATGCAACGCTCGGCCCCTTCATCGAAGGGCGTGGCGTCATCGAAGAACCGTGCCATCGGCCACATTATTTCTACGTGCGATTTGACGGCGATAAAGCCTGCCGGCTTCGCTTCGTGCATCCCGATTGGGCGCAACAGAATCCTCAACACTGTCTCAGGTTGCTGCGCAAATTCTGGGAATCGAGCCTCGCGCCTCCTCCCATCGATGAATTCTTCCCCGCCCCTGCGCCTAAAGGAGATGTCCCATGACAGAGGTGCTCCCGCGTCTACCTCCCGGCAATCCTGGGTTTATCATGCGCATTCTAGCCACTGCCGCCGGTGTCGATCTCAAGACTTTGCGCGAGTGCCCGTCTGAAGACTGGGAGAATGTGCGCGCAATCGGCCTCTTGATGGTCTCCGTCTGGGTGTACCAGACGGCGGTAATCGCGATGGTGGCGCATCGCCTTTTGGCCTCAGATGGCCGCCTCCATCTAACTCTCGTCGCGATGTCGATGCTCATCGCCACGATGCTACTTTTGATTGATAGCTATGGCTTCTGCCGCGCCGGTTTTCACGCCGATGGCATCCGCGAATTAGCCCGTGCCGGATTGGACCTTTCCGGCAGCTTCGCGGCGAAGATCGCGGCCGGAGTGTTTCTCGCCTTCCGCATTCTGCTGGCACTCGTATTCGCCCAGCTCACGGCGATTTTCATGTCACTCATTCTCTACCATGCGGATATCATGGCGCATCTCGAACAGCAGAACCAACAGCAAAATGCGGCGCTGATCACCGCCGCAACTCGCCGTATCGATGGCGACATCCAACAGGCCAGCGAGGCGGTCAGCGAGGCGCAACAACGGGTCGATGCGTTCCAAAAGCAGATTGATGCGACGCTTAACTACCTCCGTGGTCCGCAGCCCTGGCGCAACAAGGAGCGGGCGCGTAGCGCACAAACCATGCTGCCCGAGTTGCAGCGCAATTTGGAGACGGCGACCTCCACACTAGCCACGCTGCGCGAGAATCTCTCGACGCTCCGTAACGGGCGCGACGCCGCGATCCAACAGGCCATCAATCAATCGCCGGCGCGCGCGGAGCCTTCTACTGGCATCCTCGCACAGATCGGTGCGCTCCGGCAGATCGCGGAGAATTCCGAAGTCTTTTTCGTCATCGTTTTGATCGATCTGACTTCCTTCGGGCTCGATACGGCTGCTGTGCTGGCAAAAACTACAACGTTCATTCCGACAACCTATGCCGCCCTTCTGGCGCGCAACGCGTATCTGCGCGTCGTGGTGATCGCCGACGAATTGGTGGAGATCACCAATAGAGGAGCTCCTTCGGAGCGCGAGAACCAGACGCCCCCGACTGAACCGGCGCCCGGCGAGCGCTCCGCCAACGTGACGTGGTTTCCTGCGATGCAAGGTCGACGGGACGAGGCGAGGCCGGACAAGCGCCCCCGTGGCCGGCCGCGCAAGGACGGTCTGAACGACGGGTCACCATCCACACCTGGCAAGGATAATCAAAGCCGTGAGCAGGATGACGAGCGTGAATAGCAGGTAAAAAAGCTGACGGCCAAAACTGCGATTTTCGAGCGGCATCAGGAAGGCCTCCGCTGCGGATAGGATCGGTGAGGTCTCCGCCGCGGAGGTCGACAAAATACCGAAGCTCGTGCGGCACGATGTTGCCGCACGATTGCTCGTTTGGCCTCATGGTTGCGTCGCAGTGCCAAAAACGCCGCCGTGTGCCATTCCTTGAGCGCTCGCACAGCGCCGATTCTTTGATGACCGTGTAGGCCGCGGAGGCCGGCGAGACGGCGCCGGTATTCCGCCGTTAAGCCTGCGGCGGCGGCGGCAAATTCCTGCTCCAGCGAAGTGTCCTTATTCAAGCTTAAGCGCAGACGACCGCGCGGTGGCCTATTCTCCATCGGCACTCTCGCCCGCCCGAATGGGCTCGGTCCTGTCATATGGCCGCGCGGTGACGACCGACCAGCGCGGCACAAGAGGCGACTGTTGAGCCGGTATTCATTCGCCATTTCAGCTCCGCGGGGACCGGGGGTGGCGGTTGGCCCGGTCCCGCTATTGTTGAGATCGTACCGATTGTCGAGCGTGACGCTCTTCCTCCTCCTCTCGTGCACGCGCACGATCGCGATCCTGCAGTTCGCCGAAGCGGGCGGTGGTTTCCCTAGCAAAGATATCGTCGGGTGTTGGTGGCGGAATTCGTGTTTGAGGAGCCGGCCGGCTGAATGTGCTGGCGGCAAACTCGAAAAATGAGAGGATGCCGGTGGCGATCCCATCGGCGGCTCGCATCCCGACGGCGCCAGCGGAACGTTCGCCATCGTTGGCCCTGTCGGGAGGGCCCCATACAGCGGTTTCCTCATTGTCGCGGGACACCGCCGCCTTCGCCGATTGAGACCACGGATCAAACGATACTCCACGTTCCGCATCGTTGCCGTTGCGCGGAATGTCCGTCGTGAACCAGTGCATCAAATCGAGTGATTCAAACTGGACGGCTTGTCGATCTCTCAGCAGTTGGCGCTGATCCCGCTGACCCGATAGCAATTCCTGATACAGCGCCTCACGGCTTTCTCGTAGGCTTGCATAGGCTTGGTCACGGTGTTCCTCGAGCATTGCCTTTTGCTCGTTGACGAGCGCAGCTTTTAATTCCTTCAGTGTTTCGATGTCGGCGCCGTCTTTTTGGGCGGCATAATAATCCGCCCATCGTGAGCGAAATTCCTCCCTGACCTCGCGGAAAACGGCGCCACGCATTTCCGCAAATTCATTTTTACCGTCGGCAAAGAAATTCAGCCGCTCGGCGCGCTGCATATTTTTCAGAATTTCCCATTCTCGCGCTGGGCCTCGGACCTCAGGGCCCGGATCGGCACTACCACGCTCGGCCGTGGCCGCGCGTTGTTGCTCCTGTTGTTCAAAATCATGCCGCACGCCCTGGAAGGCCTGCCACGCTGGACGGGTCGGCGCCGGTTCACGCTCACCAATATTCAGGAGACGTTTTTCACAACGGATGCCGCCGTGCTCCCGCTCGTAGGTTTCGGCCCATGCCTGGGCGCGCCGACGCTCAAAATTGTCATCGAGTCGCAAACCAGTTTCAGGATGCACGACATTCAGCATCACATGCACATGCGCGTACGATTTATCGGTATGGGCCACGAGCAGCGCCTGATGCTCTTCCCATTGCATATGGCGCAGGAAATCGTTTGCGGTGTCGATCATATGGGCTTGGGTCGGACGCTCGTCCGGCGCCCAATTGAGACTAAGATGCTTGACCGTGTTCTGGGTCGCACGGCCACCGGCACGGACACCGGCCTCCTGCTTGAGCAGTTCGGCATCACGTGCGGTCCACAGCATTTCATTGACCGCAGATGGCACGTGATCGTTGGCGCAATTGAGGGTGTGGGTCCAGCCGACGCGTTCGTCCGTCTTGGCCTCGGCATCATGGGTGAGATAGGTGCCGAGCCCCTGAAAGGAGCTGCCCCGCGAGAGAATGCGGACGATCATCAGGGCAGGCGGGCAATGAGGGCGCGAATATCGGTGAGCAGGGGCCCGAGGTCGTCCGGCACCGGCCCGCCCACCCGATGCGCATGGCGCACCATCTGATTCAAATTGTTGCCGAGCCGCACGAGCTGGATGTGAATGAGGCGGTCGACTTTGCTGGGCTGAGTTTCCGCGGATGACGGGGTCTTTCTTGGCGCTCGCGGTTGGCGGCGCGTCTCTAACAGAAGCGCGCGGCTAAAATGGACCGCACGCATACCGAGCGCGGCGGCGCGGGCCTCGATGCTGGCAAGCTCGCGTTCGGTGAGGCTCAAATTGAGCTGTTTGCGACGCGGTTCGGATCGGCGGGGTCGGCTCATGGTTATACATCCTGGGCAGAGCGCATGCGTCCTGGGGCTTGGGGATCATCTCGCCGGTCCCCAACGAGAACCTTTTGCCTAGGCAAAAGGACATCTCGCTACTCTCTCCCGCCAAATGTATTTCCACCTTCACTCACTTCCCACCGAAACGTCTGGTAACTTCAAATCATTGTCATAGAGAGACTCATTCACTCATCTCGTTCTGCATCTGATGTTATAATACCATCCATTGCCACATCCTCCGTGACCACTTTCTTGAATTTTGCACTACCAGTTTTCGCTTTCTGATTCATTGACACGCGCCACCAAGGTTTCACCTTCGTCATCGCTCTACACTCTGCTTCGCTCTGAACGCAACGGAGTAGATAGATGCGGCTATTCACTTCTCAGCCACGTACCCGATGGGACAATCGGCCACCGCTTCAGCGCTGGTTCGAGCCCAAAGAACGCGACAAATGGGCCACGCGATCGGGCCTGGGGCCACCTGCAGCGGATGTCGGTCTGCCCACGCTCGATGCGCGCATGCAAAGGCTCTACGGCACCGATCTGCCGCGCGGCGTGCTGGCGCCTCGCCTCACCCCCGATCGGCCGCCCGTCAATCATTGGATGCGGCCGCACGAACTGCTGCGTCACCGTTATGTGTCCGGTCAGATCATTCTCGGAAAATTCGCCGACAGTTTCATCGGCCATCTCGACGACCGCCCGCTGGTAACAATCGCGGGCGCCCGTGCCGGCAAGACTTCGACGGTGCTGGAGCCGAACCTTTATCTCTATCCCGGCTCGTGCATCGTGCTTGATCCCAAAGGAGAGCTCAGCGGGCGGACTGCCGCGCTGCGGCGCGCGTTGGGGCATAAGGTTTATGTGCTGGCGCCGTTCGGAGAGGAGAGCGCCTCCTTTAATCCACTGGACGAGCTCGACGCCGCGCGTGACACCATCGTCGATGATGTCGCGGGGATCGCTCAGGCCATCATTGTCGGCGATGAGGACAGCCGGTCGAAGCACTGGAATGACAGTGCGCGCATGCTGCTGCAAGGGATCATCCTGCTGACGCTGCTGCTGCCCGCGCCGGACCGCAATCTCGTGAGCGTGCGCCAGCTTCTTACCCTCAGCCATCCGCGGCTGGTCAACGCGGCCTCGTCATCGCTCCCGCCCGAAGAGGACCAACTGGACGCAGAATTCTTCACCGCCAACCGCAAGCGTGTCGAGGTGCTGCTCGGGGCCATGGCGAAAATCGAACAGCGCTTTGGTGGTGCGCTGAGTTCAATCGGCAATCGCTTTTTGTCCACGCCGCTGACTGAGCGCGGCAGTATTTTCTCGACCGCCGCGGCGCAAACCGATTTTCTCGCGAGCATGCCGTTGCAAGCGATCTCGTTACGATCCGATTTTTCACTGGCGACACTGCGCGGTGATCGCCCGACCACGATTTATCTGTGCCTGCCGGTGGGGCGCACCGCGAGCCATTTCCGCTGGCTGCGCATGATCGTGCAGCTCGCCTGTCTCGCCTTGGAACAAATGGGACCGTACCCGCGCGAGCAGCCGCCGATTTTATTTATGATGGAGGAATTCGCGACCCTCGGTCATATGGAGATCATGGAGCGAGCGGCCGCTTATTTTCCTGGCTTCGGCGTAAAACTATGGGCGGTCCTACAGGATGTGACGCAATTGCAGCGCTACTACGCCCATAGTGCGGAGACCTTCCTCGGCAACGCCGGTCTCATCCAATGTTTTGCCAATGGCGACGCAACCACCTTGGAAATTATCGGTCATCGTCTCGCGAAACTGATCGAGCCCTTCGAGCTGCGGCAGGTCTTCGCCCGCGAACGCTTTGCTCAGCTCCTGCTGATGGAAGGCGAAGCGCCGGCGGCCTGCGGGCGTCTTGAGCACACGGACGTTGCCGCCATCCGGGCAGAGGCGGTGCGTGTCACCCGCGGTCTTCAGTAAGGCCAGCTCCACAGCTGCTGCATGGCCTCCTGGAGATGGGCTTCCAACACCGTCGGCGTGCTATCCAAGGCGTCGAAGCACCGCGTCGTCAGATACTCCACGCGCCGCTTGCCATAAATGCCAGTCAGCACCTGCGTCTCATCCTCGCCGGGCTCAAACGTTGGCCAACCCTCCATGTACCGAAGCCAGAAAACATCGCGCCCATCGAGGATCATGCGATCGGGCCGGATCTCGATTGAGCGGTACACTTGGACCGGCTGCCGTACGATCAGCCAATTGATGACGGCCGTGATGATCAGGGCCACGAAATTGACGAGGACGTTATGAACCGGCGAATGACTTAACAGGAGCCACGCCGCGGCGACTGTGAAGAAACTACAGAGACCGCAACGCCGCACCGCTAACCGCCAGCGCTCGTCGATACCCTTATAAATGATGGCGACCCCGCCTTCGGCCGTGAGATAGCGGGCGTAGTCGACATAGGGATCGGGCGCAAAGGGGACGGCATCTTGCTTCGGCCTGAGCGCGAGGTGCGCCGTCTCATGCCGCTTCACCTGCGGCATCGGCCACATTGTCTGCGGTGCTACTGTCAGAGACCTCCGCTGTAGACGCGGTCGGGTAATGGTGGGTCTACCCATCCTTCAGAGGATAGGGAGTTGATTTCTGCCTAACAGAGCGCCAGCGCAGCACCGGCTGCCAAAGTTTAGTAATCACCGGAGCGAACCTGCCCATATTCTCGAAACGCAAAACCGCCTGCCCGGTGAGGAGCAGGCGGCTCGCTATGCGCCATCGCTCTAAGCGGCAGCCTCTTCTTCGGCCTTCGGTGCGCGCAGGACAATGTCGGCTCCTGCAAGTGGCCGGGCGCCGAAGCTAAGATTGAAGCCGAAGCCGTCTTCGTGGGGCCACGCGGCGCCGATCTCCTGCCAGATGGCCTTTTTGCCTTCCGGTTTGAAGACGCTGTAGATGCGGTACGCGGGCTTTTTCGTTGTGCTGTTGCTCATGGTGTTTCCTTTCCTTGTTTGTGAGGCCACGCTTTTCGCGGCCTCGATGCGGTTCGTCCGCACGCGCGAACAAGCGGAGCCGTCAAAAGGCCGAAGGCCCTTGCCGTAATGGGTGCCGCCGTCAGGCGGCGGGCCCCTGTTCGGTTTTGACGGCGACGCGCGCGCGTGCAGAACCACGCATTTCACGAGGCCGGTGCGTGGCCCTAGCACGAGAAAGGAAACGGGCAACGGCGCGGCGAGAACCGGCAGCTGCTGGACGTCGATGAGGTACGGCACAAGCAAATCTCGCAAGATCGGCTAATGCGGGGTGGCTACCGGGCGCTTCAGGATGCGATGAGCCTGGGCCTGTCAACGCCGCCTCGAAATGCGGATGCCGCACGGCTCAGCCGGGCGGCGCGAATTTTCGGGCGAGAAAGCTCCCGCCACCGAACCGGCGGCGGGAGCATACTGGGCGGCGGTTATTCTGCCGCCATCGGCAGCGCGTCGGACTGGTCGGTATTTGCAATCGGTGTCCGCAGAATTGCCGGAAGCCAGCCAGTGCCGGACAGCCGGTTCTCAGCTTCGGCGGTGAGTGCATCCTTTTTGAGTGCAGCGAAGTTCTCGGCAGCCTCGGGCGACACAGCCTCCTTGACGACCGATAGCGTGTACGCCTTTGGCACATGCCGGAAATAACTCTCCGCTGTTATTCGGCGTGGAAGATTGACCCCGGTTGAGGGGTGATCGGCGTCCAATATTGATCCCCTTTGAGCAGTGACGTGCAGGCTGCCCCGCTTGTGGATGCGAGCGGGTGGCGGGGGATGTTGGTGGTGGAGACGATTGGTCGGATCAGGCGGGAGCACCTTGTTAAAGGCAAGTCGATCAAGGAGATCGTGCGCGCGCTGAAGGTGTCGCGGAACACGGTGCGCAAGATATTGCGGTCGGGCGCGACCTCGCTGGAATACCAGCGGTTGGTGCAGCCGCGGCCGAAGCTGGGAGCCTGGCACGACGATCTGGTTCGAATGCTGTTGGCGAACGAGGGGAAGCCGGCGCGCGAGCGGCTGACGCTGATCCGGGTGTTCGAAGAGCTGCGCGAGTTGGGCTATGCAGGCAGCTACGACGCGGTGCGGCGTTACGCGAAGAAGTGGCGGGCCGAACGTGGTGCGGCGACGGCGGAAGCCTATGTGCCGCTGAGCTTTGCGCCGGGCGAGGCCTACCAGTTCGACTGGTCGCACGAGATCGTGCTGATCGCCGGGGTGACGACAACGATCAAGGTGGCGCACGTCCGGCTCTGTCATAGCCGAATGCTGTTCGTGCGGGCCTACCCGCGCGAGACCCAGGAGATGGTGTTCGACGCGCACAGCCGCGCTTTCGCCTTCTTCAAAGGGACCTGCACGCGCGGCATCTACGACAACATGAAGACGGCGGTCGAGACCGTGTTCGTCGGTCGCGATCGTCAGTACAACCGCCGCTTCCTGCGGATGTGCGGCCACTATCTGGTCGAGCCGGTCGCCTGCACCCCGGCCTCGGGCTGGGAGAAGGGGCAGGTGGAGAACCAGGTCGGGGTGGTGCGCGAACGCTTCTTCACACCACGGCTGCGGGTGACGAGCTACGAGGAGCTCAACGGATTCCTGCTCGACCGCTGCATCAGCTATGCCCGGGCGCATCGTCATCCTGAGTTCGCCGACCGCACGGTGTGGCAGGCCTTCGAGGCGGAGCGGCCGCACCTGGTGCCGATCGGCGGCCCGTTCGACGGGTTCCACGCGATCCAGGCGTCGGTGTCGAAGACCTGCCTGGTGCGCTTCGACAACAACAAGTACTCAGTCGCCGCGCGCGCCGTCGGCCGGCCGGTCGAGATCCATGCCTATGCTGATCGGATCGTGATCCGCCAGGATGGCGCTGTCGTCGCCGAGCATCGCCGCCGCTTCGGCCGCGGCGAGACGATTTACGACCCGTGGCATTACGTGCCGGTGCTGGCCAGGAAGCCCGGTGCGCTGCGGAACGGCGCACCCTTCCGCGACTGGCCGCTGCCGACCAACCTGGAGCGGGTGCGGCGCAAGCTGAAGGGTTGCGCCGACGGTGACAGGCAGATGGTCCAGGTGCTGTCGGCGGTGCTGACTGACGGCCTTGCCGCGGTCGAGGCCGCCTGCGGCGAGGCGCTCGCCGGCGGTGTCCATTCCGCCGACGTCATCCTCAACATCCTGGCCCGCCAACGCGATCCAGAGCCGACGGCGGCGGTGCTGACGCCCGAGGCACTGCGGCTGCGTCACGCCCCGATCGCCGACTGCGCCCGTTACGACAGCCTGCGGCGGGCATCGTAATGGAGCGCACCGCGGTCCTCGAGCTGATGGCCGAGCTCAAGCTTTACGGCATGCGCGCGGCTTATGACGAGGTCATGGCGACCGGCATAAAGCGCCGCCACGAGCCGCCGCGCATCGTCGGCGACCTGTTGAGCGCCGAGATCGCCGAGAAGAAAGCGCGCTCGATCAAATACCAGCTCACCATCGCCAAGCTGCCGCTGGCCAAGGACCTCGATGAGTTCGACTTCGCCGGCACGCCGATCAACGAGGCGCTGGTCCGCGAACTGGCGACCGGCGGCTTCCTCGCCGAGCAGCGCAACGCCGTGCTGATCGGGGGCACCGGCACTGGCAAGAGCCACCTCGCCATCGCGATGGCCCGAGCCTGCATCCGCAACGGCGCACGCGGCCGCTTCTACACCGTCGTCGACCTCGTCAACCGGCTGGAGAGCGAGGCCCGCGCCGGTCGCCAGGGGCGGCTCGCCGACTATCTGACCCGGCTCGACTTCGTTGTCCTCGACGAGCTCGGCTATCTGCCCTTCGCCCAGACCGGCGGTCAGCTCCTCTTCCACCTGATCAGCCGCCTCTACGAGCGCACCTCGATCATCGTCACCACCAACCTGGCCTTCGCCGAATGGCCCAGCGTCTTCGGCGACGCCAAGATGACAACCGCGCTGCTCGACCGGCTCACCCACCACTGCGAGATCGTCGAGACCGGAAACGAGAGCTGGCGCTTCAAGAACCGCGCCTGAGCACC
>DASXDP010000059.1:0-1606 GCA_036490575.1 Xanthobacteraceae bacterium | reverse complement strand
TTCGTTGGCGTCGACGATAAGCTCGGCACGCGGCGCCGCGCGCCGCACTGCCGCGATCCTTACGTTGTCGCCCTCGCCTGCTCCAAGTTTCACCTTGAGCAAGGGCCGGGTGGCGGCGCGTTCCGCCGCCTCGGCCATCGCCGCCGGCGCCGCAAGCGAAATCGTATAGGCAGTCGTGAGCGCCTTCGGTACCGCGACGCCAGCCAGCGCATAAGCAAGGCATCCCGCCTGCTTCGCGGCAAGATCCCACAATGCGCAATCGAGCGCGTTGCGGGCCGCACCGGCTGGCATCGCCGCCTGCAACGCCGCGCGTTCGAGGCCGCCGCGCAGCGCCGTGCGCATCGTCTCGATCGCGGCAACGACGGCCTCGGGTGTTTCGGCGTAGCGCGCGTAAGGCACGCACTCGCCGCGGCCGCGACAGCCGCCGGCGCAAAGCTCGACGGTCACAACGACGGCCTCGGTCTTGCTGCCGCGGCTGATGGTGAAGGCCGACGCCAGCGGCCAGCGCTCGATCCGAACGGACAGCTCCATGTGGGGAACGAGTATGACCGCAGCCAAGCATCGCGCTCAAGAGCACGACAGGCCGTTACGCCGCTATTCCGGTCTTCTCGTGCACCTGCAATTCCGGCTCTTGCTCCGGCAGCGGCGGCAGGCTGGCACGGCGATCGATCCAATGGATGATCTCGAAGCTGCCGTCTTCGTGCTCGGCAAGCGCCGTGCAGCTTTCCACCCAGTCGCCGCAATTCATGTAACGGATGCCCAACGTATCGTGCATCACGGCATGATGGATATGGCCGCAGATGACGCCATCGACGTGATGGCGCTGCGCTTCCTCGGCTAATGTCTGTTCGTAGGCGCCGATGTAGTTCACCGCGTTCTTGACCTTGTGCTTGGCCCATTGCGACAACGACCAGTAGCGAAAGCCGAGCCGGCGGCGGATCGCGTTGAAATAACGGTTGATCAGGATGGCGAGATCGTAAGCGGTGTCGCCAAGCAGTGCGAGCCAGCGCGCGTGCTTGACCACCATGTCGAACACGTCGCCGTGCACGACGAGATAGCGGCGGCCGTCTGCGGCCTCGTGAATGATGGTCTCGACGACCTCGATGCCGCCGAAATGGGTACCGTAATAGTCGCGCAAAAACTCGTCGTGATTGCCCGGCAAATAAACGATGCGCGAGCCCTTGCGCGCCTTGCGCAACAGCTTCTGCACCACGTCGTTGTGCTGCTGCGGCCAATACCAGCCCGATTTCAGCTGCCAGCCGTCGACGATGTCGCCGACCAGATAGATGGTATCGGCGTCGTGATAACGGAGGAAATCGAGAAAGTGCTCGGCCTGGCAGCCGCGCGCGCCGAGATGCACATCGGAAATAAAGAGCGTACGGAACTTGATTGCGCCGGCCTCGAACGTCACCGCGCCTGATCTCGCGTCTGTTGCCAACAGAATCGTTTTATAAAATCATTCCATTGCAGGACCATGACATCAAAAGTTAACGCGATCATTCATCGCAGCGCGCCGACATTGGACGAATAAGCAAACGAGTCACGGCTCTGTCATGGCGCGCGCCTAAAAGTTCCCGGGATGACAGCGCCGATTCTCGCCGCCGCG
>DASXDP010000058.1:0-2198 GCA_036490575.1 Xanthobacteraceae bacterium | reverse complement strand
GGCGCCATCGGCGTCTCCGGCGCGCTGTCGTCGCAGGACGAGCAGGTCGCCAAGGCCGGCGCCGACGCCCTGGCCAAGCCGGGACTGTGATCCCCCTCCCGCGGGCGGAACTCACGACCTAGATTGGGCTTATGGCCAACGGCAAAGACGGCGCATCGCCGACCGCCACGCCCGATTCCGCCGGCGACGACCAAATCTTCGCCAGCAATCTGACGCTGCACGACCTGTTTCAGAAGCAGAGCGCGGCGATGCTGGAACGCGCCGACCTGTCCGACGAGCAGAAGCAGGAAATCCTAATCGCCATGAGCTGCCCCTGCTGCGGCGCCGGTGGGTTTTCGTTTACGGCGAAGTTGAAGAGGAAGTGAAGGCGCGCGGTCATCTACTCCGCCGCCAATATCCGCACCCGCCGCTCTATCTTCGGCCAGTCCTTGGCGCGAGCGAGACGCAGTTCGTAGGACGCCCGCAAGTTCATCCATAGTTCCGGCGTGGTGCTGAAATATTTTCCCAGGCGCAGCGCGATCGCGGCCGTGATTGCAGAACGGCCGTGGACAATATCGGTGAAACGCGCGGGATTGACGTCGATGTCCCGTGACAGCCGGTTCTAACTGATGCCATTAGGCGTCATGAATTCCTCGGCGAGAATTTCGCCGGGTGGAATGGGATCGAGACGTTTTGTTTTCGGCATAGTCGCAAACCTCAATGGTAGTCGACGATCTCAACCTGCTCGGCACCGCGATCCCGCCACCCGCGACCCCCTCGCCGCGGACATGAACCCGATGTAACGAAACAGCCCGCCACTACGGCACGTTTCTGTCACGGGGCGACCGTTGCGCAGGCAGGAGATCGCCAATGAGACTACACACCGCAATCGCTGTCGCGGCGGCCCTGCTCTCCGGCGCCCTGCTGGCGTCCGCGCCGGCTTCGGCGGCGCTGTTCTCGTCCTCGCATGCCAAGGCCGGCGACAGCCTGACGCTGCCGAGCGACCAGCAGAAGACGGCGTGGAACGACCTCAACGGCACGGCCGCTTCGAATGCGCCGGCGAGCTTCCAGCCGTCGACCAGTTCGGCGCTGCCGAGCACGGTGACAGTCCACGCCATCCCGGCGAAGACCGCAAGCGCCGTGCCGGCGCTACGCCCTTACGACTACGCCAAGGTCGCCGGCAAGCTTCTGATCGTCAATCCGCACGACATGATGATCGCCGAGGTGATCGGCGGCTAGCGGACTGCGCGTTGCCGCCTAGTTCTTCTTGCCGTAGGTATTGGCCGGCTGCGACTGACTGTGCATGCCGGCGAACGGCGACGGGGCGGCGGCGCCTTTCTTCTTGTTCTTGTCCTGCTTCGGTTTCTTCTTTTCCTTGTTGCTTCGCATCTGACCTTTCGCCATGGCGGCCTCCGGGTTCGGGTGAGTGATTCGTAACGAGGGCAGTCAATTTAACTGAATGTTCGGCCGGGCGATATTGGCGCTTACCGTACGCCGCAACCCTAGCGCCCCCTCGGCTTAAAGCCGCCGCGCATGCCGGGGCGGCCGAGCGTCGAGCGCGGGCCGGAACGCTCGCCCGTCGGAATCGACTCCACGCCCGGCCCCATTTCATCGAGCCCAGGTTTGCGCGGCGCGTTGCGTCCGCCGCCCCGGTGCGGCGCGACTTCGTGCGATAGGGCGATGCCCATTTCATCGAGCCTGGGTTTGTGGACTTTGCTGCCGCCTTGGCGCGCCGTGCCGCGGCGCGCCGGGCCTCGCGTGCCAGGGAAAGACAGCAATTTCGCCGTCGGATCGTCGGTCACCGCGAGCTCGGTCGTGCGTAACCGCTTGATCTCGTCGCGCAGCCGGGCGGCTTCCTCGAAGTCGAGATCGGCGGCGGCGGCGCGCATGCGCGTTTCCAGGTCGGCGATCACCGCCTGGAAATTGTGGCCGATGGTGGCGGCCTCCTCGAATTCTCCCTCGCTGCCGCTACCGGCGGCGATCAGCACGTGGTCGCGCTCGTAGACGCTGTTGAGGATATCGCCGATGCCCTTGCGCACGCTCTCCGGCGTGATGCCGTTCTCGGTATTGTAGGCGGCCTGCTTCTCGCGGCGGCGGCTGGTTTCCGCCATGGCGCGCTCCATCGAGCCGGTGATCTGGTCGGCGTAAAGGATGACGCGGCCGTCGATATTGCGCGCGGCGCGGCCGATGGTCTGCACCAGAGAGGTTTCGCTACGCAA
>DASXDP010000057.1:0-5852 GCA_036490575.1 Xanthobacteraceae bacterium | reverse complement strand
CATCCTGGGCGGCGGCGATCTCGAGCCGGGGCGCGGCTTCCATGGCCACTACGCCAGCTACAATTTGAAGGACCGTCCCGAGATCATCCACATCAATCTGGACAAGTTCGACCGCATTCAGGAGCAACTGGCGAGCAAAGTCCGATCCGCTGCAGCCGGCGGCGGCGGGGAATCGGTGCCGCTGCGCATCGTCTATCCGCCGAATGTGCCGATCGAGCTGTGGGATTCCGGCACGGCGGTCGCCGCTCATGCCGGCGATACGCTGCAAAGTCTTGCTGCGAGCTATCACGTGCCGCTGTGGGCGCTGGCGCAGCTCAATCATAAGTCCGAGAGCGGCGCGCTCACCGACGGCGAGCGCATCGTCGTGCCGCGCTATCTCGGGCGCTGATTGGCGGCCGTCCACCAAGTCCGTCGCATCAGGGAGGAACGGCTTGCAATCGCGTCGTCCCGGTCAGCCCGCCGGCGACCGCGCCGCACGATTGCTTCCGAGCAGGATGCCGTCCTGGTCAGGACATCGACCAGCTGACATATCTCATCTAGAGTGATAGGGCCAATTTTGCAGATATTGTTCCGGCGCGATCGAGCAGACGGCAAGGTCGAAAAAGACCCTGCTAGGATTTCATCGGACCGTCAGAGCCAGATTTTTTTCCTGCGTTTTAAGCTCGTCCTTCAGCGTCTCCCGGGAAATCTTGCCCAGGCGGTTACGCGGTATGTCCTTGACCTGAAAGATGCGATCGGGGATGTGCATCGGTGTGGCTTCGCGGCAAAAGTCGAACATATTGCCGATGTCGATCTCTTCGCCGCCCCGCGACCGCACCGCAACCCAAATCTGCTCGATGCCGATTTCGTCCAGCATCCCGACCACGGCGACGTCCTCCACTTTCGGGTGTTTCTTCAGCGCCTCCTCGATCGTCTCCGGTGACACCTTGGTGCCGCCCCGATTGATGATTTCGTTGATGCGGCCGGTAACGGCCAACATGCCGTTGCGAAACACCATGCCCTGATCGCCGGGATAGAACCATTCGGTTTGGTCGACCTGGTATTCGGTCGGTGATGTCTTGGTGTATCGGTAACCCTGGCCGAGCGCGCGAAGCCTGATTTCTCCGGGCTTGCCGTAATCCACCACATTTTTGTCGTCGTCGAATACCTGAATCTCGATCCAGGGCGCTACGATGCCGACGGCACGGTCCATGCCATAGACCGATTCCGCCGGCGCATAGGCAACCGTGCCGCCTTCGGTCGAGCCGTAGCCGCAATAAAGCAAGTTGCAGACCATCAGGCGAATTCGTGCATTGAGTGGAGCATAGGCGACGGCGCCGCCGATATGGATCGAACGCAGCGTTTCGAGGCGAAGGAAACCTTCCTCCTGGCCCTTCACGATGTCGGTGATCTGATGCGTCGACGCGACCAGCATCTCTGCCTGGTGCGCGAGAATCAGTTGGCGCGCGGTGGCGTCATAGGCGAAGCAAATGGTGCGGCCGAGCCATAGCGTTGTGATGGCAAAGCAGTAGCCGTAATTGGTGGACAGGCCGGGCATGCAGACAAGGCGGTCCCAGCTCGGCGTGCTCATGCGGATCGAATACGAGATTAGGCGCTCCTGCACCGCTTCGAAAGTGAGCGCGATGATTTTCGGCCGGCCCGTGGTGCCGGATGAGAAGATCAGCCGGCAAATCTGATCGCCTTCTCGCGGCTGGCTGTATCGCTCGATCGCGGCCGGTAACTCGCCATTGAACCATGATTCGTCGACCGGAATCATTCTGACGGGCGTGCCGGAAACCGGAGCGTTGGTCAGCACGGCATCGATGACCATGTCATCGAGAAATTCGATCTGAGGCGGGTCGACCGAAACCGATGTAATTCCTGCGCGATGCAGCGCGCAAATCAGGGTCATATGTCCGATCGCGTTTACGATGCTCACAGCCACGCGATCGCCGGCCTTCAGACCATAAGACCGCAATTGCCGTTCGACCGACAAGATGCCTTTGCGCAGCATCGCATAGGTCAATGTGGCTTCGCTGATGATGATGGCGGGTTTGTCGGGATTTGCATCCGCGTGGAAGAAAATCATCTCGACGAGATCGATCACGCGCCTGCTCCAATGAATATGCCCTCTCATGCGGTAAATGCCGGCCGGTTTGCAAGGAGGGAGCGATCGAATGAGCGGGAGATTTGCCCATTTAAAAGCGGAAATATGTGGCAAATCGGCAACGGCTAATGGGATTCGGCCGAATTCCGCAAGATTCCCTGTGTTCTGTTGGACGGATTACTTTGAAACACGCCGGACCGCGTCGTAACATGCTGCGGGACCTTGGACTCCTGTGGGAAGGGCAAATGAAACTGCAAGCAAAGACGGTCGGGTCGGGCGCGATTGTGGTGGCCGCGGCGGCTGCCGCTTCGTCGAATACGGCCCTGGCGGGAGATTTTCCCGGTCGGTCAGCCCCACCGATGGCGGCGCCGACCTGGCAGGGATTTTATGTCGGCGCCAGCTTAGGGGCTAGCTGGCTCGCCAGCGACTTTAGCAGCACCGCCACTTATGGAAGTACAAGAGCGAATGCTCCCGGATGGCTAGGCGGTCTGCAAGCTGGCTACAACTGGCAGGATCGGAACTTCGTTTGGGGCATCGAGGGTGACATCTCGTTCTTGGGGTCGAGCAACTCTTCAGCCAATACAAACACTAGCTATACCGCCTCGTCGAAAGTCAACGGCGTATCGACACTACGTGCGCGCTTTGGGTTCGATTTCGACGGCACGATGCCCTACCTCACCGCAGGTCTGGCGCTGGGGTCCATCAAAAACAATTTGGCCTATGGCAACCGCGGGTATAGCGGGTCGAGTACTAAGACCAGTCTCACGCCTGGTGTGGCCCTTGGCGGCGGCATCGAGCATCAATTCGCTGACAGCCATTGGAGTCTGCGCGGCGAAGTGCTGTGGATCGGTTTCCAGGATAAATCGTTGCCCTCCTTTACCGCTTCAGGTGCGGGCGTTTCCTACACCGTTCCAGGCGGCCGGTTTTCCAACGATCTCGTCATGGGCAGGATCGGCTTGAACTACCGTTTCTAGCCGATCGCCTCACTTCGCCTATATCTTTCGCCTATATCTCTTGACGGCCCGGCGTTCGCCGGGCCGTTTTACTATGCAGGAGTATCCGGCCATGGCTATAAAGGGCGCGTCCAATGCCCTGAGAGCGCCATCCGGGCTCGCAGTTTCGACAGGTGAGTATGAACTGCATCGACGTTATTTTTTTCCAGACGGAACTTGCCTCGTCAAAGCTCGCGCTGATCACGCAAGGATCCGTCATTCCCTATGGCCGGCTGGCGCGGGGGATTTTATCGGCGCAACAGCGGCTGGCGGCCATCGGGTTGAGCGCCGGACAGACTGTCGGGCTGCACGTTGCGCATCCGATCGACCATATGGTGCTCGCCTGCGCGCTTTACCGCATGAAAGTGGCATCGGCTAGTATCACCCATGCGGCCGATGCCTATCTCGATCATGTGCCGTTCGACATGGTGCTGTCCGACGCCATATTGCCGACGCTCGCCGTCAAGCAGCCGGCGGCGAAAATCATTCTGGTCGATCCGACTTGGTTTCAAGATCAGGTCGATTATACCGTTGCGCAGCGTGGTGCCGCGCGACGCGGAGCTTCCGATTGGGTCAGCCGGATCACATGCTATCCGGATGTTTCGACGACGCCGTCGATTGTCAAAACGACCTCAAGGGCGCTCGAAGCGCAGTTGCTGTCCTATATGCTGAGCGCACCACCGAACTGGGAGCGCATGATCTCGGTAGCCGGCGTGCAAACCGATAGCGGTTTCATCCAGGCGCTCTCCGCCTTGTGGCTCGGGCGGAGCATCTGCTTCTCGGATATGGCGCAGGCGCGCAACCTGATCAGCATCTACAAGCACGATTATCTAGTCGCAACGGCCGAAGAGGTCGAGCCGCTGCTGAAGGCGCAAGAGACCCGGTTCGTCGCCCTGCCTGCATTGCGCGCGGCCTGCTTCGAAGGCCGCGCCAGCCGAACGCCGACACTCAAGCGCGGCTTAGCGGTGGTCTCCGCAAATCTGTCTTTCCGCTATAGCCATCCGCAAATCGGCCTCATCGCCTATGGTGCAGCCAATCGCTTTCAGAGCGAAGAAGGGGCGGTCGGTTTTGTCGCCCCATGGGTTGAGGCCCAAATCGTCGATGATCAAGCTGCGCCACTCGGCCCGGAAAGGACCGGCACCCTCCGCGTCCGCTTGCGCAATGGAGGCTTGAGCGTCGGCGCGCCGAAAGAACAGGACTCCGACGCGCACTGGATTTATCCTCAACAGCAGGCAAAGATTACCAGCGATAATCTGTTGGTCCTTAACGCCAGAGAGATTAATCCATGATGGTCCGCCGCAGGGGGTTCTTGAAGGGCACGCTCGCTGCGGGCGTGAGCGTGGCGGCTTTGAAGGCACCCGCCGTACTGGCGCAGGCCGCACCGATCAAGCTCGGCATGCTGACAGTCCAAAGCGGGCCGCTCGCCCAGGCCGGCTACCAGATGAGCCAAGGCATCGGCATATTCCTCAAGCAAAGGAACGGCACCCTTGCCGGTCGCAAGATCGAATTGGTGACGGCGGATACCGGCGGCAATCCGGCGGCCGCCAAGACCAAGCTCATTGAATTGGTCGAACGCGATCACGTCGACATCGTTCTGGGCCCGTTCGCGGCGTTCGAATTGCTGGCGATTACCGACTATGTCCGCAGCAATCAAATTCCGCTGATCACCACCGCCACGGCGGAGGATATTACGCAGCGTCAGCGGAATCCCTGGATCGTCCGCACCTCGTCGAGCTCGGCGCAGACTCCGCACGTTATGGCGGATTATTGCGCCAAAGAGCTGAAATTGAAAATCATGGCGACCATCGCCAATGATTTCTCTTTCGGTCATGAACAATGTGCCGGCTTTCAGCGCGTGTTCGAGGACGATGGCGGCAAGATCGTCATCAAGCTGTGGCCGCCATTGGTCACGCCGGACTATGTGCCCTATATCTCGCAATTGACGGAGATCGACGGCATTTTCAATGGCCTTGGCGGCGGCAATCCGGTGCGATTTCTGCAGACCTATGCCAGCCTCGGCTTGACCCGGAAAACGACCATGGCCGGCGGGTGGAGCCTATTGGACGAGCCACTGCTCAGGAGCCTCGGTGATGAAGCCGTCGGCATCTATACCGCGCATTGGTACACGCCGAGCTATGCTTCGGCGAGCAACGCCGTCTTCACCGCCGCGATGCAAAGTGATCACGGCGAGCTTCCCGGCGGTGGCGCGGCGGGGATGTATGTCGCTGGACAGGTCATCGAGGCCGCTCTGCAGAAAACCAGCGGCCGGTTGGATGACAAGCAGAAGTTCATGGCGGCGATGCTCGCGGTTGAGCTAACCGATACGCCTCGCGGACCTTTTCACTTCGATTCGCTCGGCAACGCGGTGGGGCCGGTCTTTATCCGCCGCTGCGAGCGAGACAATGGCAAGCTCGTGAATAAGGTAATTAAGACCTATCCAAACGTCAGCCAGTTCTGGACCTACGATCAAAATTGGTTTTTGTCGGAGCCGGTCTACTCGCGTAACTATCCACCGGCCAGGAATCTTCGATCATAGCCTATTTGCGAAATGGCTAATTGGCAGGCTGCGCAAAAGCGAATGCGGCTAATTAGTCTAATTCGCGGCGTGGCGCATCGCACTCCAGGTACCGGAGCACTGATTGCCCGACGTGGTCCAGCGGCCATAGCCGGTCGTGCCGTGCAGCCGGCCGTAACCGGTGGCGCTGGCCAGTCCTTTGTTCACGGTCACGGCCATGGCGCCGCTCGACACCACCGCGCCGGAAATCTGATAACTG
>DASXDP010000056.1:0-14627 GCA_036490575.1 Xanthobacteraceae bacterium | reverse complement strand
AAGAAAAGCATGAGAAGTGAATGGGTTAAATGCCTCATCTTCAGGCGCTGAGGGAGCGACAGCAGCGGGGCTTCCAACGGCCGCCATTGAATGAGGATTGGCGCAAGCATCCCATTCCGCTGCTGCGACGTCGGCGATCGTACTGACCGCAACCCCGCTCAACGCGCCCGCCTTTGTGCAGGGGTCGGGGTGCGCTTCGCTCTCGTCTTTGCCGCCACTCATGGACGACTCATGCGCGCCTCATGGGCGAAAACCTTCAAAGATAATCTGGTCTGCGTGAAGCGTAGCCCGTTGCCGCTCGGTTTCTGTTCGCACCACCCAGGTGATAAGCGGCAAGCACAAAATATGCCGGGCAAGCCAAGGCGCCAACGCCGGCAGATTGTCTTTCATATAGGCGACAAATTGCGGGCGTGCGGTCGCGGCCGGAAGCAATGATCCCATGCTGTGGCGAAGCGCCGGCGGCATTTGATCCCAGTACGGGTGCGGCTTGTACTTGGCGGCAACGATGCCGCGGGGAAGTTTCGGGGCCTTTTGCCGCAGGGTTTGCAGCTGCCGCGGATCGAACGACATTGGCGCGACCGGGCCTCTGTAACCGGACAAGACCGTCGCGACGCGCGCGGCGAGCCGCTCATCACCGTCAAAGCGGCTTTTCAGTTCGGGCAGCAACACGGCGCGGCCGCCGACCAGATCGCACAAATCGGCGAGCGTCAGCATGCGCTCCGCACTTTCGCGGAATTTGACCCGCTTAAGCTCCGCGCTGGTCAATTGGTCCAGCCGGCCATCGCCCTCGGTGAGCCGGCCGAGCACGGCATCATGGTGAACCATCGCCTCGCCGTCGGCGCTGATCTGCAAATCGACTTCGACGCCGTAATCCGCATCGAGCGCCGCTTGCATGGCACCCGCAGTATTTTCAATCGTACCGACAGCGGCATCGTGCAGGCCGCGATGTGCGATAGGTCTCGCGGTCAACCAGGCGAAAGCAGGCGCCGCCTTCACGATATTTCGAATATGCCTTCGACTTCGACGGCTGCACTTTGCGGCAACGCCGAGACACCGACCGTCGTGCGGGCATGCCGGCCTTTGTCACCGAACGCCTCTACCATCAAGTCGGATGCGCCGTTCATCACCTTGGGACCCTCGAGAAATCCTGGCGCGGAATTGACGAATCCGCCAAGACGCACAACCCGAGACACCTTGTCGAGATCGCCGACGGCGACTTTGACCTGAGCGAGCAGGTTGATCGCGCAGGCCCGCGCCGCCTTTTTGCCGTCGTCAATTGAAACACCGCCCCCTAGTTGCCCGGCGGCAACGAGCTTGCCGGAATCAAGGCAAATCTGTCCGGACACCATGAGCAGATTGCCGGTCCGCACGAATGGCACATAGTTGGCCGACGGAGCCGCCGGATGCGTCAGCTCAATGCCGAGTTCGCGCAACTTCTTTTCCACCGCACCCGCCATTGCATTCCTCCATATGGGTTTTCCGACGCGGGTTTTCGCATCTATGGCAGACGACGCGCAAGCCGGACCGTAGGGGCGGCATTGCGGCTGTGAACGAAGGTCCTTATCTTCCCGCCACGCCGCAACACGAAGTCCGGAGAATTTGCGGGAGCGGGCAGGGGCGTGAAGGGTTTAGTCCGGCAACGGAGCACGACGACCTCATGGCCACGGCTTACCCGCTTGCACTTCGCAGTGCCACGCTGATTTGCGCCATAATGCTTGCGGTAGCAATTCACGCCGGGGCGCAGGCCCAGGACAAGCCGCTGGTGCTGGTGCCGCATCGTGCGATCTACGACCTTACTCTCGGCGAAGCTCGCGGCAACTCTCAGGTCGTCGGCGTTCGCGGACGCATTCTGTACGATTTTGCCGGCAACGCCTGCGACGGCTACAGCCTTCAATTCCGTCAGGTATCGGAACTCGATTCCGGGGAAGGCAAAACCACCACCAGCGATCTTCGCTCGAAAACCTGGGAGGGTGGCGACGCAAAGAGCTTCAAATTCGCGTCGCAGAATTTCCTCGACCAGAACCTGGTCGATTCAGTAGACGGTCAGGCCAAACACAACCCCGCCGCAACCGCCGTCGATCTGGTCAAGCCGGAGCAGAAGGTCGTCGATTTGGACCCTGCTGTCGTGTTCCCGACCCAGCATATGCTGCGCGTGATCGAGGCGGCGCAGGCCGGCAAAACCATTCTGGATTTTCCGGTTTTCGACGGATCGGACACAGGCGAAAAGGTTTACAACACGCTGACCGTCATCGGCCGCAAACTAACCAATGACGAACGAAAGCATCAAGACGCCGCGGCCAACGAACCCAAGCTGGCCGGCGTAGCCCGCTGGCCGGTCACCATCAGCTATTTCGATAAGAGCAAATCTGAGCAGAAGGGCGAGCAGACGCCGGTTTATTCGATAGGTTTCGAGCTGTACGAGAACGGCCTGTCTCGCGCGCTGTCGCTCGACTACAACGACTTCACCGTTATCGGTACCCTGACAACGCTGGAATTCAAGGAAGCAAAACCTTGTAAGTAGCCTGACAATCTAGGTTTTTCGCTCTTCGTCGAACGCCAACCCGCGCAGCACCGCATCATCGCCGAACCGCGCCCGGACCCGATCGACCGCGTGTTCCGCTTCGGCCGCGCGCATGTCGACAAAATCGGCCGGGTCGGCCTGATCTGCGTCGGCAAGCGTGCTCACGCCGACGCCGAGGAGGCGAAATTTCGTTCCGTCGGTTTCGCGCAGCAGCAACTCCCGTGCTGCCGCAAAAATCTTCAGCGCCAACTGCGTCGGCGCCCCGAATGAAATGGCGCGCGTGCGTATCTTGAAATCGGCGGTCTTCAGTTTCAACGTAACGGTCGCACCCGCCAAATCCTTTTGCTTCAATCGAGCGGAAACGGTCTCCGTCTCGCCCCAGAGAATCCGCTCAAGCTTTTGAAAATCGGAAATGTCCTCGTCGAAAGTCGTTTCCGAAGAGACGCTTTTGGTTTCTCGCTCGGGATCGACTTTGCGCGGATCGATGCCGCGAGCGAGACGGGCGAGGCGGCGGCCCTCTTCTCCGTAGCGGCGCGCAAGCTCAATCTCGCTCGCCTTTTGCAAGTCGGCAATTTGGCGAAAGCCGTCGCGCGCGAACCGTTGCGCGCTGATCTTGCCTACGCCGAAGATGAAGCTCACGGGTTTGGTCGCAAGAAAATTCTGCGCCTCGGCCCCGCCGAGCACGGCAAAGCCGCGCGGCTTGTCGAGATCGGAGGCGATCTTGGCGAGAAATTTGTTGCAGGAAAGCCCGATCGACACCGTGATCGCCAAGTTCTTTTCGACCTCGAGGGCAAACCGCGCCAGCACCTTGGCGGGTGACAGACCGTGAAGGCGGACAGTCCCGGACAAATCGACAAAGGCCTCGTCGATCGACAGTGGTTCGACCGAAGGGGTCAGCGCCAGCATCATGCCGCGCACCTCTCGCCCGACGCCGACATACTTCTCCATGTTGGGGCGCACGACGCGGGCGTGTGGACACAGCCGTAGCGCCTCAAACATCGGCATGGCGGACTTCACCCCGTAGGTCCGGGCTATGTAGCAGGCCGCCGCGACTACGCCGCGCCGCCCGCCCCCGACGATCACCGGCTCGGCGGCAAGCGATGGGTCGTCGCGTTTTTCGATGGTGGCGTAAAATGCATCGCAATCGACGTGCGCAATGGCGAGCTCGGTGAGCTCGTTGTGACGCAACACCCGCGGCGATCCGCAAGCAGTGCAGCGCTTCGCCGCCGAGGCGGCGTCAGAGAGGCAATCGCGGCAAAAGGCGCTCACGGCAATCCGTGTTTTCCGCCGCCGGCGAGTGCGTCGCGGGCTCGCCCGATGGCGGTTGGATCGACATCGGCGCTTGTCGCGAACGCGAGCAACAGCGGCTCGTCGCCAAGCATATGCTCCAGCACTCCGACGAGAAAGCGGGGTTCGCGCGCAGCGTCGCGGACTTGCCCGATTTCGAGCCCGCTCGCGGCGAGGAACCCGGCGAGCCGTTCCGGCTCCTCGCCGATGTAGGCAAGCGCCTGAATCGCCAGCATTTCCGCCGTTTCTCTGGCCGCCCGGGATGACGATTTCATGCGCTTCTATTTGCCTTTCCGTAACATATCGAAGCTAGTTTCAGTCGTTGCAGCGGTAGCGTCTGGCCTGGCCGGGAAAGCGTTTGGCCGGGGCTTCCGGGCAAGGGGACGGATGGCCAAGAAGGTCCTGATTGTGGAGGACAACGAGCTCAACATGAAGCTCTTCCACGACCTATTGGAAGCTCATGGCTACAACACCGTGGCGACGCGGAACGGCATCGAGGCGCTCGACCTCGCGCGCAAGCATCGGCCGGATCTCATCCTCATGGACATCCAGCTTCCCGAGGTGTCGGGCCTCGAGGTCACCAAGTGGCTTAAGGAAGACGATGACCTGAAAGCTATTCCGGTGGTCGCCGTGACCGCCTTTGCAATGAAGGGCGACGAAGAACGAATTCGCGAAGGCGGCTGTGAGGCTTACCTGTCAAAGCCAATTTCGGTCGGAAAATTTATCGAGACGATCCGCCGCTTTCTCGACAATCCCAAGGACCGCGAATGACCGCCCGTGTTCTCGTCGTCGACGACGTCGCCGCGAACGTCAAGCTACTGGAAGCCCGCTTGTCCGCCGAGTATTTCGACGTGACCACCGCCATGAGTGGTAGCGAAGCCTTGACCATCTGCGAACGAGCTGAATGCGACCTCGTTCTGCTCGACGCCATGATGCCCGGCATGGATGGCTTCGAAGTCTGCCGGCGCCTGAAGACCAATCCCGCCACACACCACATCCCGGTGGTCATCGTGACCTCGCTCGACCAGCCCTCCGACCGCGTGCGCGGACTCGAAGCCGGGGCCGACGATTTTCTCACCAAGCCGATTGCCGAGCCGGTCCTGATCGCGCGGGTGCGCTCGCTCTCGCGCCTGAAAATGGTGACGGATGAACTGCGCATGCGCGCGGTTACAACGCGCGAAATCGGCATCCAGTCGCCGGAACGCGAAGCGGTCGCCGATGATGGCCGCGGCGGCCGCGTTCTGGTCGTCGACGATCGGCGCTCATCGTTCGAACGCATCGCCGACGTGCTTGGCCCCGAGCAGGCCGTCGAGATCGAGGCCGATCCGCGCGAAGCCTTATTCCGCGCCGCCGACGGCAATTTCGACCTGGTGATTGTGTCGCTCGGGCTGAAAAACTTCGATGCCTTGCGGCTGTGCAGCCAGGTCCGTTCGCTCGACCGCACCCGCAATGTGCCAATTCTCGCGATTACCGAGCCGGAGGACAGCGCGCGCATGCTCCGCGGCCTGGACATCGGGGTGAACGATTATCTGATGCGGCCGATAGACAAGAACGAACTTCTGGCGCGCGTGCGCAGCCAGGTACGCAGGCGGCGTTACACCGAGCGTCTGCGCGACAACGTGCAAGTCTCGATCGAGATGGCGATCACCGACGCGCTCACCGGCCTGTTCAATCGCCGCTATATGGAAAATCATCTGTCGGCCTTGATCGAGCAGGCGGTCGGACGCGGCAAGCCGCTGGCGCTGATGGAACTCGACATCGATCACTTCAAATCGATCAACGACAATTACGGTCACGATGCCGGCGACGACGTGCTGCGCGAGTTCGCACTGCGCATCCGGCGCTCAATACGCAACATCGATCTCGCCTGCCGCAGCGGCGGCGAGGAGTTCGTGATCGTTATGCCGGAAACCGATTTGACCGTCGCCGCCATGGTCGCCGAGCGCTTGCGCCGGCGCATCGCCGCCGAGCCTTTCTCCGTCAATCAGGGGGAGCGCAGCATTCCGGTGACGCTTTCTATCGGGCTTGCGGCGTTGCATGGGTCCGACGACAGCTCGGCGAGCCTGCTCAAGCGCGCCGACCAGGCGCTTTATCGCGCCAAGCGCGAGGGACGAAACCGGGTGGTGCCAGAAGCCGCTTGAACGGGTATTCGTTGCCTCTGCTCCATTTGGCGATTGCTTTCGCCAGCGGTTCCGCTACTTTTACTCGGGGTAATCAAAAACAATCGGCGATCGCCTTCCGGCTGCTTATAGCGCCGCGGGAAGGTGCACCGCATCGGGAAGCCCTACGGAGTGCTCGGGTCCGCCGCATCTCCTGGGTCCGTGGGGTTCGGCCGGCCTGGGGGGCGGTGCGAGTGGCCTCCTCATAACGTTACTCCGGGCCGGCCACCACTTTCATTCCGCGAGCGGTTCTCTTTCAGGTCTGCTTTAAAAGCAAAAGCCCGGCGCTGGGCCGGGCTATGCAGCGCATCTGATGCACGTCACTATTTGATCTTGGCCTCACGAAACTCGACGTGCTTCTTGGCAACCGGATCGTATTTCTTTTTGACCAGCTTGTCGGTCATGGTGCGCGAGTTCTTGCGCGTCACGTAATAAAAGCCGGTGTCGGCGCTGGACACGAGCTTAACCTTGATGGTCGTTGCTTTGGCCATGATAGGACCTCGAAATCATCTCTTGTTGGGCGCCAAACTAGTCGCGAAGCCGGCAAAGTCAAGAAATCCCTGCCGCAGGTGGCTGAAGGAAGTCACAACACTTCGCGGATAAAGCGCCTATGCACCATATGGTAGAATGGCACGGGATGATCGTGGCTCATCCCGGCGGCGATACGCTCCTGCAATTCCTCGAGCGCCACTGCGGTGATGGTCGGAATATCGAGCGTCTGGGCCTCATTGATCGGCAACCAAACGAGTTCCACAAGCTCCGCCTGAGGACCGACAAACCCCTCGGCGCGATGGACGACAGCGGAGATGTCGGCGGCGAAGAAACGGCTGTCGAAACGCCGCGGCCGCCGCGGCGGCGTGATCGCCCGAAAGACAAAATGAATCGGACTCAAATCGGGAAGCACGCCGAAGTCGCCGAAGGCCTGCCATTCAGCCGACGGGATCGCGATGTTGGCGTCAGTTTTAACGCCGAGCATCAATCCGGTTTCTTCATAAGTCTCGCGCACGGCGGCAAGCGCAAGCGTCGCGGCTTTCGCCGCGCGTGGCCGCTGGACCCGGCGCATCAACAGCTCGGTGGCATGTTCATTAAGCGGCGCGGCGACTGGCATCGCGCGGTCGGTGGCTTCGACGCGCCCGCCCGGAAAGACGAACTTACCGGGCAGGAACCGATGGCTTTCGTGCCGCCGTCCGAGCAGAACTTTCGGCACCGCGTGATTGCGGTCGATCAGGATAAGCGTTGCCGAATCCCGCGGTCTGACATTGCCGAAGGACCGATCGCGGGCGGCTTCGGTCAGGCGGCTGGTTCTGTCGGCCGTAGTGTCGCCGGCCGGCGTCGACGGTTCGTCAGTCATCTTTTTCTGCCGCGCTTTCCGTTCCGCTTCCCGCGCGGCTGAGCTTTTGGCTGCGGTGACGGATTAAACCGCTTGCGCGGCCGTGCCTGGGTCTTCGCGTTACCCACCAGCTTAAATCGCAGCGCACCGGCAACCGGCGCTGCCTCGACCAGTTCGACCGTGACTGGATCGCCCAGCCGGTACGTTGCCGAGCGGCCAACCATAGCGCGGCCGGCTTCGTTGAAGCGGAAATACTCGTCGCCGATATGGCGCGCCGGAACCAAGCCGTCTGCGCCGGTGTCGTCGAGTTCGACGAACAGCCCGGCGCGGGTCACGCCGGAAATATGCGCGTCGAAAACCGCGCCGACACGATCGGCAAGGAAATGAGCGATCAAGCGGTCTGCGGTTTCGCGCTCGGCTTTCATGGCGCGCCGCTCGGTAGCCGAGATATTGGCCGCCACTTCGGCAAGCGACCGCACGTCGGCGTCGGACGCAAGGCCGTCGGAACCAAGCTTGAGTGCGCGAATGATCGCGCGATGCACGATCAAATCGGCGTAGCGGCGGATCGGTGAAGTGAAATGCGCGTAGCGCCGCAAGTTAAGGCCGAAGTGGCCGAAGTTTTCGGGCGAATATTCCGCCTGCGCCTGGCTCCGCAACACCACTTCGTTGACCAGCCGCTCGGTGTCTCGGCCCTTCACGCCTTGCAGGATGCGGTTGAACGCGTCGGGTCGGAGCGCGCCGCCTTTGGCGATGGAAATATCGAGCGTCGCCAGGAATTCCCGCAGCGCCGCGAGCTTCTCGGGTGAAGGTTCGTCATGCACGCGATAGATGAGGGGAACGCGGCCGCGCTCGCAGGTTTCTGCCGCGGCGACATTGGCGAGGATCATGAACTCTTCGATCAGCCGATGCGATTCCAGACGCGCCGGCATCACGATGCGATCGACCGTGCCGTCGGATTTCAGCACGATTTTGCGTTCCGGCAAGTCCAGATCGAGCGGGCCGCGTTCGTCGCGCGCACGGCTAACCGCGCGGTAGGCGGCGTAAAGCGGCTCGAGGATCGGCTGGACCAGAGGCCCGGTGACGTCATCGGTCCGGCCGGTAATCGCAAGCTGTGCTTGTTCATAACTAAGCCGCGCGGCAGAGCGCATCAGCACCCGGTGGAACGTATGCGAGCGCTTGCGGCCATCGGCGCCGATCACCATGCGGACCGCGAGCGCCGGACGGTCTTCGTGCTCGCGCAGCGAGCACAGCACGTTGGAGATGCGCTCCGGCAGCATCGGCACGACGCGATCGGGAAAATAAACCGAATTGCCGCGTTCGGCGGCGGTGCGATCAAGCGCGGAACCCGGCTTCACGTAATGGGCGACGTCGGCAATGGCGACGCTGACGACAAAGCCGCCACGATTACTCGGATCGGAATCGGCCGCCGCATGGACCGCATCGTCGTGGTCTTTGGCGTCCGGAGGATCGATGGTGACAAACGGCACCTTCCGCCAATCCTCCCGGCCTTCCAGCGTCGCGGGCGCGCACGCGTCAGCCTCGGCGAGCGCGGCTTGCGAAAACACGTGCGGAATGCCGTGGGCGTGGATGGCAATGAGGCTGACGGCCCGCTCGGTCTTCAGCGATCCGAGCCGTTCCACGACCTTGGCTGACGGCAAGCCGAACCGGCCGGCGCGCGCAACCTCGACGGCGATGAGATCGCCGTCGGTCGCGCCGGCGGTGTCGCTCGCGGCGATCGTGAGTTCACGGCCGAGCTGCTTCTTATCGATCGGCACCAGACGGCCGCCGCCACCGGGCATGCCGCGAAAAATCCCCAGCGCGCGGTGCTTGGCGCGGTCGATCAGCTTGATGACGCGCCCGGTTGTCTCTTGGTCACCGCTGCGCTCGACGCGCAGCAGCGCCCGGTCGCCAACCCCGGGCACACCGGAAGGTTCGCGGCGCGCAACCGCAATACGGATGACCGGCGCCACGCCATGCGCGGCCTCGTCCCATTCCGTCGGGCGCGCCAAAAGTTCGCCGTCGTTGTCGCGGCCGACGATGTCGGCCATGACGACAGGCGGCAGCGCCCCGCCGCGATGCACCCGCTTGCGGTGCCGTTCAATCTGACCTTCGTCGGCGAGTTCGCGCAGCATGCGCTTGAGCGTCGCGCGGTCGGCGTTTTTGGCGCCGAACGCGCGCGCGATCTCGCGGGTGCCAACCTTGCCGGTATGCTCGCGAATAAAAGTGAGAAGCTCGTCGCGCGAGGGCAGGGTGGAAGGGCGTTTCATGGGCGGCTCATTGGCCGTATTCGCGGCCGCCGCCAGTCGTTATTCGGCGGCAGGCGGAGACTTTCGTGCGGGTTTGGTGTTGGTCGGTGCCTTCCTGGCTGTCGCCGCGCCACGTCTTTTCGAAGATGCCTTTATGTGCCGTGCCGTTCCCGGCGAAGGCCTTGGCGTCTTGCGCCGGCGCGCGTTCGAGGACGGCCCCCGTCCGGACCTGGCATCGAGCAGTGCGACCGCTTCGGCGAGCGTGATGGTATCGGGCGTCTTGTCCTGCGGCAGCGTGGCATTGACGCCGTCGTGGCTGACATAAGGTCCATAGCGGCCGTTCTTCGCGACAATCGGCCCGCCTTTGTCCGGGTGGTCGCCCAACGGCTTGCCCGGATCGCCGCCGAAGCGGCGGAAGCGCGATGGCTTGGCCCGCTTTTCGGCGAGCAGCGTCACCGCGCGATTGAGCCCGATGTGAAAGACATCGTCGCCCTCTTCGAGACTGGCGTAGGTTTTAACATGCTGCACGTACGGTCCGAATCGGCCGATGCCGGCGCGGATGGCTTCGCCATCTTCGGGATGCTTGCCGACTTCCCGCGGCAGCGACAGAAGTGCAAGTGCGCGATCGAGGTCGACTTCCTCGACGACTGTACCCTTTGGCAGACCGGCACGTTTGGGCTTCTCGCCTTCCTTGGCCTCGCCAAGTTGGACGTAAGGGCCGAAGCGTCCGCTGCGCAGTGTGACCTCGAGACCGGTATCGGGATCGACGCCCAGCTTCTTGGTACCGATATCGCCCGAGCCGTCCGCGGATGACGACAGCGAGCGAATGTAGCGGCATTCCGGATAATTCGAGCAGCCGATAAACGCGCCGAACCGCGAGAGCTTCAGCGTCAGGCGGCCGCCTTCGCAATTCGGACATTTGCGCGGATCGGTGCCGTCGGCACGCGGCGGGAAGAGGTGCGGCCCCAGCAACTCATCGAGCGCGTCGATCACCGCCGAGATTTTCAGATCTTTGGTTTCATCAATGGCGCCGATGAAGTCGCGCCAGAAATCGCGTAACACGTCGCGCCACGCGAGCTCGTTGTTGGAAATCAGGTCGAGCTGTTCCTCGAGGCTCGCGGTAAAATCATATTCGACGTACTTGGCGAAGAAGGTTTCAAGAAAAGCGACGACGATCCGGCCGCGATCCTCGGGATAGAGCCGCCTCTTGTCGAGCCGCACGTATTTGCGGTCCTTCAGAACCTGCAAGATCGAGGCGTAGGTCGAGGGCCGGCCGATGCCGAGCTCTTCAAGCCGTTTGACCAGTGAAGCCTCCGAATAACGCGGCGGCGGCTCGGTGAAATGCTGAGTGGCGGCGATCGAACGCTTGGTCAGCGGTTCGCCCGCGCTCATGGGCGGCAGGCGCCGTGCGCCTTCCTCGTCTGAATCTTCGTCCTGGCCCTCCTGATAGAGGGCAAGGAAACCATCGAACTTCACCACGCTGCCGGTCGCGCGCAATTCCAGACGGCGCGCCGCGACTTTTGCGGTGATGTCGACGGTCGTGCGTTCCAGCTCGGCGGATTCCATTTGACTTGCGACGGTGCGCAGCCAGATCAGCTCGTAGAGTCTGGCCTGATCGGCATCGAGCGAACCCTTGACCTCCGCCGGGCGGCGGGCGGCATCCGTTGGCCGGATGGCTTCGTGCGCCTCTTGGGCGTTTTTTGCTTTGGTCTGGTATTGGCGCGGCGCATGCGGCACATACCGCGTGCCGAAGTCGGCCTCGACGACGCGCCGCACGGCGGAAATGGCTTCACCGGCGATCTGCACCCCGTCGGTTCGCATATAGGTGATCAGCCCGATGGTTTCGCCGCCGATGTCGATGCCTTCGTAGAGCCGTTGCGCGACGCGCATAGTATGGGCCGGCGCAAAGCCGAGCTTGCGGCTCGCTTCCTGCTGCAGGGTCGAGGTGGTAAACGGCGGTTGCGGATTCCGCCGCACCGGCTTTGCTTCCACCGCATCGACCGCAAAAGACGCACTATCGAGCGCCTGCTTGAAAGCTTCGGCCTCCGCGCCGGCGCCGATGTCGAGGCGCTGAAGTTTTTTGCCGTCGGCGCCCACGAGCCGCGCTTCAAAAGTTTCCTGGCGCGGGGTCGCCAGCGTCGCGACCAGAGACCAATATTCGCGGCGGATGAATTTTTCTATTTCAAGCTCGCGGTCGCAAACCAGACGCAGCGCGACGGACTGAACCCGTCCCGCCGAACGCGCGCCCGGAAGTTTTCGCCACAACACCGGCGAGAGCGTAAATCCGACGAGGTAATCGAGCGCGCGGCGCGCGAGATAGGCATCGACCAGAGACTGGTCGATGCGCCGCGGGTTCGCCATCGCTTCGTTCACCGCCTGCTTGGTGACGGCGTTGAAGACCACGCGGTCGACAGGCTGGCCGTTTAAAGCTTTCTTCTGCTTGAGGACTTCGAGCACATGCCAGGAGATGGCTTCGCCTTCGCGGTCGGGGTCGGTCGCCAGGATGAGGCGATCGGCCTTCTTGGCCGCTTGCGCGATGTCGTTGAGCCGCTTTTGCGCCTTGGCGTCGACCTCCCAGATCATGCGGAAATCAGCGTCGGGATCGACCGAGCCATTCTTGGCCGGCAGGTCGCGGACGTGACCGAATGAGGCCAGAACCTCGTAGCCACGGCCGAGGTACTTGTTGATTGTCTTCGCCTTGGCAGGCGATTCCACTACGACGAGATTCATCCTATCCTACTGATTCCAGGCTACTTTCGCGGGTCTTTGGGGTTTGCCAACGGTTCCCGGCCGCCGGAACATGGGTAATGCGACCCCGCCTGTCAAATCGTTACCGAGCCGATGGTTGATCAAAAAGGCGGAAAAACGACGCCCAAAGCCTGCGCGCCTGCGGGAGCGCTCCAGCAGATTCAAGGCCGCGTCTGCACCCTCAAAGGTTGCAAATTAATCAAATACTATCTAAAAGTGCGTATAGCTAATGCTCAACCCGGCCCGCACTGTGCTGGAACGGCCCATGACAGGTAACGACGGCGATACGCCAAACGAGGCGCCGGACGCTGCACATTATATTGCCTCCCTTGCGCAGGAACTCGCGGCGCTCGCCAAGAGTCACGAACTGGGGACGCTCGCCTACATCCTCGACATGGCCCGGCTGGAAGCCGATCAAATCTGCAAACGCGGGCAGAGTCCGAAACCGTTCGGCAATTAGCAGAGCGATACCAGGCCGCCGCCGTGCCGCTCCAGCCGTCCGGCGATGTCCAACTCCAAGAGCACCATACGAACGACCGCGGGCGAGCTCTTTGACAGCCTGATCAAGTCGTCGGTTTGTACGGGCGCGGGACCCAGCAACCCGACAATGCGCGCTCGCTCATCTGCTGCCGGCTCGACGGTTTCGGCCGCGGCACCTTCGGCCGATGCAGAGTGTGGCTCGCGCGCCACATCTTTCTGTTCGATGATAGGCCGCAAGACCGAGACAATATCGGCAGTCTCGGTCACCGGCGTTGCGCCTTGTTTGATGAGGCCGTTTGTTCCTTCGGCGCGCGGGTCGAGCGGCGAACCCGGCACGGCAAAAACCTCGCGTCCTTGCTCAAGCGCAAACCGCGCCGTGATCAGCGATCCCGAACGCTTGGCGGCTTCAACAATGACCACGCCCAGGGAGAGGCCGGAAATCAGCCGATTGCGCCGCGGAAAATCACGCGCGCGCGGCTCCCAGCCGAACGGCATTTCCGAGATCGCCACACCCGCCGGCAAAATGGCGTCAAGCAGCGCGGTATGTTCAGACGGATATATATGGTCGTGACCGCCGGCGAGAACGGCGACCGTGCCCGTGGCGAGGCTGGCGTAGTGGGCGGCAGCGTCGATGCCGCGGGCGAGACCTGACGCGACCGCGAAGCCCGCTTCGCCGAGTTCGCGCGCGATCTGCGGCGTGAACTTCAGCCCGGCACCCGAGGCGTTGCGCGAGCCGACGACTGCGACCATAGGCGAGCCAAGGATGGCGGCGTGGCCGCGCACGGCAACCAACGGCGGCGCATCGTCGATCATCTGCAGCCGCGCGGGGTAAGCGGGCTCGCCGAGCGCAATGAACTGCGCCCCAAGCTTCTCCGCGGCCGACATTTCGCGCTGGGCGTCGGCCTCGCTGCAGATCTTCATCGCCGCATCGGCGCCGCCCCGGCGCGCCAGCGACGGCAGCGCCGCCAACGCCGCCCGGGCCCCGCCGTAATGATTGATCAAGGCGCGGAAAGTCCGCGGCCCGACATTTTGGCTGCGGATGAGACGAAGCCAATCGAGCCGCTGGTCTCTGGTCAGCTGCACTCCCTGGTCGCGTTCGTCCACTCAACCCCCCTGGGGCCCTGCGATCTTATCGCCGCGAGCATACGCTTGTCCGCGGCGGGAGGAACAGCACCGCATGTTCTCGCGACGCATGCGCGCCCGAGTTTTGCTCACCACCAAGCGAAAAAACGAAGCGGTCTTTCGGACCAGATTTCCCAAATAAAAACAGGGAAGCGGAGCGCCGAAAGGCGCATGTCCTACCAATGTCCGCGTCGCAGAGGAGTCTGCGTAACCCATCTGTGCGCGGCTGCGTGCCGTTCGGCACGCCGCCTTTCGGCGCTCACGCTCGCGGCACTCGCCACCGGCTTCTACCCCGATAGCTCAGCTCCAGAACCGGGTTTCCCGCGGCGTCGGCTGGCAGGTGTTTTGCCCGCTTCGCCAAAAAGCTTGCCGCGGTTAAGCACGCTCCGTGCGGACCGGTCTTTATGCCGGTCGACCGGGGACATAGTGGAGCGGATTTGACATTCGCTACCTGCAAGCCGCCACTCGTGAAGCGAATGTCAAATCCAAAGCTCCACTAACGTCAATATTTGCTGGTGGTCCTTTGATTCTAACATTCGCATGACAGCCGTGCCGAGATGGGATGCGAATGTTAGAATCGGACCACCAGAGCCGCCCGGGTGCGGATTGGCAATTCCGCGCGCGGGCACCGCACCCCGCCTTCGCTGTTACGGCATGCCGTCCGGAACGGCGCCCTGCACAAAAAGCGAGGTAATATGTCGTAACCGATATGAGGACGCGATGTCAAGGAAAAA
>DASXDP010000055.1:0-9481 GCA_036490575.1 Xanthobacteraceae bacterium | reverse complement strand
GATCGCCGCGGCGGGGCATGAAATCGGCGCGCACGGCTACTCGCACGAAAATCCGGTCGCCATGACCCGAAAGCAGGAAGAGGATGTGCTTAAGAAGTGCATTGAGCTCATCGAAAAATATTCCGGGAAGAAACCGCGCGGCTACGTCGCGCCATGGTGGGAAATGTCGGCGGTGACAGTCGAGCTGCTGCTCGCGAACGGTTTCCGCTACGACCACAGCCAGGGCTACAACGACTTCGTTCCGTTCTATGCCCGCGTCGGCGATTCTTGGACCAAGATCGACTTCTCCAAGACGGCGGCGGAATGGATGAAGCCGATGCAGCACGGCAAGGAAGTCGATCTCGTTGAGATCGGCGCCAACTGGTACGTCGACGACCTGCCGCCGATGATGTTCATCAAGAAGGCGCCGAACAGTCACGGCTTCGTCAATCCGCGCGATATCGAGCAAATCTGGCGTGACGAGTTCGACTGGGTATATCGCGAAATGGATTATGGGATTTTCCCGATCACCAATCATCCGGACGTCAGCGGCCGGCCGCAAGTGCTGTTGATGCTGGAACGCATCATCGGCCACATCAATTCGCACGCCGGAGTTCGCTGGCTGACCATGGAAGAAATCGCCGAGGATTTCCGCCGCCGCCAGCCGCTCAAGGCGAAGTGACCGCGAACGAGCTCGCCAGAGGCGCTATGGCTACCGACCGCCCCAGGGTCGCGATATTTTCAACCGGCGGGACTATTGCTTCCGTGCGCGGCGGTCAGGCCGCCGCCTCGCCAAGCCTCACCGCCGAGCAGCTTGTCAGCTCGGTCCCGCAGCTTGCTCAGGTTGCCGCTATCGAGACGGTGCGCTTTCGCCAGCTCGCTTCCTCCGAATTGACGGTGGCGGATGTGATCGCGCTGGCCCACGCGATCGGGGAGGCGGCCGACGGTGGCATCGCCGGCGCGGTCGTGACCCAGGGCACCAACACCCTTGAAGAAACGTCTTTCGTCCTCGACTTGCTTTGGGACCGTGACGAGCCGGTCGTTTTGACCGGAGCGATGCGCAATCCCGACCTTGCGGGCGCGGACGGGCCCGCGAACTTGCTGGCCTCGGCCGTGGTGGCGGCGAGCCCGATTGCCCGCGGCTTTGGCGCGCTCGTCGTGTTCAACGACGAGATCCATCTTCCGCTCTTCGTGCGCAAGACGCATACGACGAGCCCGGCAACGTTTCGGTCGCCGCAAGCAGGGCCGATCGGCTGGATCATGGAAAACCGCGTCCGTCTTGCGCTCCGTCCCGTGGTCCGCCATCACATTGCGCTGCCGCGCGTGCCGGAAAGCGTGCCGCCGGTTGCGCTCATCAAGGTGACGCTTGGCGATGACGCGCGCATGCTGAAGGGCATCGAGTCGCTTGGCTATCAGGGCCTGATTGTCGAGGCGACCGGCGGCGGGCACGTGCCGAAAGCTTATGTCGAGCCGCTTACGGCACTCGCCGCAAAAATGCCGGTGGTTCTCGGTTCGCGCTCAGGCGCGGGTGAAATCCTCCACAGCACGTACGGCTTTCCGGGCTCCGAGACCGATTTGCTGAAACGCGGCTTGATCCATGCCGGCATACTGGATGGGCCAAAAGCACGGCTGCTGCTGACGCTCCTGCTGCTCGCCGGCGCCAGCCGCGAAAAAATTGCCGAGGCATTCACCGCCGTCGGCATTCCCCAGGCCGGCCGCGCCTTCCGCATGCCTTGAATGCTTCGCGGCGCCCATGCGGGAACGCCGCGCAAATCGCAACGCCCGGGACTATTTTCACGTTCTCAAAACTTGAGAATGATTTTTCCGAAGTGTTTTCCTTCGCGCATGTAGCTGACGGCCGCGACGGCGTCAGTCCAGGGAAAAACCCTGTCAATGACCGGATGCATGTCGTTTGCTTCGATCGCGCGGTTCATGGCCTCGAACGATTCTCGCGATCCGACGGGAATGCCGCGCACCGTGGCGCGGTGATAGAGGATTTCGAGCGGATTGATCGTGCCTTGCTTGCTGCCAATGTAGCCGACCATATTGATTTGGCCGCCGAGGCGTATGGCCTGTAGCGACTGCAGAAAGCTTTCGGGTCCGCCGACCTCGATCACATGATCGACGCCACATCCGCCGTTCCGCGCGCGGACCTCGGGATGCCAGACCGGCGTCTTTACGTAGTTGATGGTATGCGTGGCGCCGAGCGACTTGGCACGTTCAAGCTTTGCATCGCTGCTTGAGGTAACGATGGTCCGCGCGCCAAACATCGTGGCGAACTGCAAGCCAAAAAGCGAAACGCCTCCGGTGCCTTGAAGGAGGACCGACTCGCCGGCTTCAAGGCGGCTTTCCGTCACCAGCGATTGCCAGGACGTCAACGCGGCGCAGGGCAGGGTGGCGGCTTCTTCGTCGCTCAGATTCGCGGGCGCGTGAACAATGCCCTGCTGATCGAGCCGCACGAACTCCGCCAGCATGCCGTCGGCGGAGCCGCCGAGCTGAGGCGTGTCCTCTTCGTAGCGGCCAGCGATCCAGCTTTGGTGGAAGGTACCAAGGACGCGGTCCCCTACTTTGGCGCGCGTCACGCCCTCGCCCACCGCCACCACTTCGCCGACGCCATCCGATGTCGGCACAAGCGGCAACGGGAATGAAAACGGATAGGTGCCAAGCACCATGTCCATGTCGCGGTAGTTGAGCGATACGGCCGATATCCGGATGATAACTTCGCCATGCCGCGGCTCCGGCATAGGCCTTTCGATCAGCTTGAGATGATCGAGGCCAAACTCGCCGACAATCGCCATCGCCCGCATTTTTGCTCCCCCGCCGTCACCACATAACCGTCGTTTCAAAACCGGCGCACGTTATAACCCGCAGGCCTTGTGCCTTCGTATGCCGCCGCGACGCGGACCACGTCGTACTCGCCGAGCGCCCGGCCGACGAGCTGAATTCCGACCGGCATGCCGTCGCTGGCGATCCCGGCACACACCGTCGCCGCCGGCTGGCCGGTCAAGTTGAATGGATAGGTATAATAAACCCACGACACCAGGTTGCGATCTTTAAGGCCCGGCGGAATGTTCACACCCGCGTCCAAAGACGACACCGGCAAAACCGGCGACAATAGCAAGTCGTATTTCTCAAAGAAGCTGCGGGTCTTGTCGCGGAAAGCGTAACGCTCGAATACTTTTTCGTAATAGGCGCGCATGTCCTGCGACAGCGCAGCGTCAAGCACCTCCGCCACTGCCGGATCAAGCAATTCGCGCTGCGTCTGCACGACTTGACGAAGGCGCGTACCGACGCCGGCGTAAAATTCCGCGGTCCACAGATCGGCGGGGTCCTTGTCGAACACCTGCTCGACTTGCTCGACGGCGCAGCCGAGTTCCTCGAAAGTGCGTGCAGCCGCTGTTGCGATCTCCGCCACCTCGGGATCGGGACGCGCGTAGCCGAGCGTGGTGCTGAACGCGATGCGCAAGCCCGAAACGCCGGCGCGGCACGCCTCCAAAAGATCGGGCATCGCTTGCGATACGCTGAACGGGTCGCGCGGGTCGTAGCCGCCGATCGCTGTCAGCAGGAGCGCGGCGTCGGCAACATTCCGCGCAATCGGCCCGACGTGGGCGAGCGTTGGCGTCGCCGACACCGGCCACACCGGCACGCGGCCGAATTGGGCTTTGATGCCGGCGAGGCCGGTGAAGCAGCAGGGAATGCGGATCGAACCGCCGCCATCGGTGCCGAGTGCGAACGGCGTAATGCCCGCGGCGACCGAAGCCGCCGCACCCGCGCTCGACCCGCCCGGCGTTTTGCCGAGATTCCACGGATGCCGCGTTATTCCGGTCAGCGGATTATCGCCGACCGGCTTGCAGCCGAACTCGCTGGTCGTGGTCTTGCCGATGAGGACGGCGCCGGCCGCCTTGGCGCGCTCGACGGCCGGCGCATCCACTGCGGCGACATTATTCGCCATGGCGCGCGAGCCGGATGCGTAAGGCACGCCGGCGACCGCCATCAGGTCCTTGGCCGAGAACGGAATGCCGTGCAGCGGGCCGAGTGGCCGTCCCTGCATGACGGCATCTTCCGCGGCCCTGGCTGCGCTCAGCGCCGCGTCCGGCAACAGGACGAAAAACGCGTTCAGGGTCTTTTGCGAAGACTCGGCTTTTGCCAGCGCCCGCCTGGTCAGCTCGACCGGCGAGATTTCCTTGCTGGCAATGCGGCGGCGCAGCTCCGCTGCGCTCACATAGTCAAGGTCCGCACCAGCCATACTCGTCATGGGAGACCGGCAACTGGTAAAGCCGCGACGCCGACTATCGCGTCAATTGAGAATGGCGAAGGCGCGAACCGGAGAACCCGACCCGCCCTTGAATTTTAACGGGACGCCGAAAAACTGAAACTCGCCCTTGCCGAGCAGTTCCTCGAGATTGACCAACCACTCCCAATGACTGATGCCGAGCTTGCGGCACAACCGATGTTGCGAGAACACATTGTCGCTCGGCCGGTCGGTCGAAGGGCCTTCGACGCCGTGCATGCGCGAGCCGTGGTCGTAAAGCCACTGCGTCGCTTCAGTGGTCAGTTGCGGATTCTTCCAGACCGAGTCGAGCGTCGGATAGGTACGCTGGTGAAATCCCGTGCACAGCAGCACGATATGGCCGTCGACCTTGACGCCAGCTTTCTTCTCCGCCTCCACCACGTGCGCTTCGGTGATGTCGCCGAGATCCGGGATGTGGCGCAGATCGAAGCACACCGCCTTGCCCATGAACAATTCGAGCGGCATCTCGTCGACCGGCTGGCCGGTCGGGCTGACATGGCGAAACGCGTCGACGTGCGTTCCGACATGGTCAAGGGTGGCGATGAAGTTTGTCTGAAAGGTCATGGCGTCGCCGGGCACGCCCAGATTGAAGACCTTCGAAGTTTCGTGGCTCAAGTGCGTGGTGATCACCGGGCGCTGGAATAATTTGTGCGCCGGCATATTGTCTTCGATGAGCAGGCTGAGATCGACAACGCGCTGGGCCACGGGCGGCTCCTTAAAATTGCTGTCCAAAGGGTATTTGTTCGCGATAGCAGCTAAACCGATCCTCTATCTTTTCCCTGGAAGCCGCAAGACGCGTCGCGCTGGATTCAAGAAAGAGCGCTAGCGGCCCAGTCGAGCAAGCCACGGTCGGCGCCCCGCGGCGCGATGAGCGACAGACCGATCGGGCAGTTTTCCATGGTGCCGCGAGGGAGCGAGATTTGCGGCAGGCTCGCGAGACCGGCAACGCATAACAGCGCGAAGGCGCGGGCGCGAAACGTTTCAAGTTCGCTGTTGGGCGTCGCCAGCTTCGGGGCAATCCCCGGCGCCGTCGGCAGACACAGCACGGCGTCGTCGCCGAGCAACGCAAGTGTGCGCCGGGCGATCTCTTCACGCTTGGCTTTCATCCGCTCGACTTCGGCGGCGTCGATGGTGCGCGTCCATTGGAAGCGCTCGGCGATGCCGGGGCCGAAATGCGGATGGTGTTCGTCGATCCAGGCGCCGTGCCGCCGGCGAATTTCGTCGCCTTGCAGGATGCGGAACACTTGCGGCCCGATTGATGTATCGCCAGCGAAGATTTGGACGTCTTGCTGCTGCGAAAAGTGCGTTTTGATCTGCGCTACCGCGCCGGCCAACGCCGCACGGACTTCCGGTCCGACGAACGCGAAAGCATCTTCGGCGATCAACAAGCGCCTGGGCGCAAAACCCGATGCCTGCGGCAACAGCACTTCGCCGACGCGCCGCATCATTTGCGCGTCGGGGGCGAACCATCCGACGGTGTCGAAACTCTTTGCCAGGTCTACGACGCCGTCGGCCGGAATGAGACCGTGGGTGGTGCGGATCCCGTAGATGCCGCAAAAACTTGACGGCAAGCGCACCGAGCCGCCGCAATCGGTGCCGAGCGCGAAATCGACGAGACCGCCGGCCACCGCAACAGCCGAACCGCTCGACGATCCGCCCGGTATCCGTCCCGGCGCATTCGGATTGACCGGCGTGCCGTAGTGCACGTTCTCGCCGTTGAGGCTGTACGCCATTTCGTCGGTATGGGTCTTACCGACCATACGTGCGCCGGCCGCGAGGAGGCGCTCGACCGATGAGGCGGTGTGCGTCGGCGGCTCGTGGGTCTCGAGCCAGACCGGATTGCCGTTGCCGGTGCGGTATCCGGCAATGTCGAACACGTCTTTGACGGCGAAGTTCAATCCGTGAAGCGGCCCGACCGGCGCGCCGTCGAGCTCTACGTGAGTGTGGCGGCAGAACGCGTTATAAGGATCGGACACGGTCATTGTGGGCGATGCAGTGTTGGCGCCTGCCGCGACACAGTCTTGCGGCCGCGCTTGAAGGCATAGAGCACGGGCGTCAGCTCGGCCACGGCCATTTCCGGGCTTTGCGAATCCAGCACCACCAGATCGGCGGACTTGCCGACCTCGAGCCCGTAATCCGCAAGGCGCATCATCTTAGCCGGCCGCTGCGTGACCATGTTGAAGCACTCGCGCATGTCGGCCTGTTTCCCGACCTGGCAGATGTTGGCGTAGATGTTCGCCATGCGGATCTGCGAGCAGTCGCCGAACGGCGTGAACGGGTTGAGGATGTTGTTACTCGACAGCGAGCAGTTCACGCCGTGGTGCAACAGTTTGTGCGCCGGCACCACGCCGCGGGTTACGTTGTGGTCGTGGGTGTGGTTTCGGCCCATCAAATAAAGATCGGTCGACGGCAATACGGTAAGCGCCACGCCGGCGTCGGCGAGCTGCTTCGCCATGGCGTCGAATTCCGGCATGCCGAGGCTTGCCGCCTTGGTGACGTGGCCGATGGCAACGCGGCCGCCATATTGAAATTCCTGGGTTCGTTTGCAAACGTACTCCAGGTCCATTCCGCTCGCCGTCGGGCCGAAGTCGAGATGCATGTCCACGTCGACGTCGTATTCGCGCGCCAACTCGAAAATGCGGTCGATCTGGCCGTGCGAGTCGGAATCGACGTAGGGCGCGCCGCCGATGGCGCGGCAGCCGCCGTCGAGACCCTGGACCAACAGCTCGTCGGTGCCGGGATTATTGAGAAGCCCCTCCTGCGGGAACACGCAGATCTGAAGATCGATCGCCCAGGCATATTCCTTGATCAGCGGCAGCACGCCCTCGAGCGAACGCAGGCCGACGCCCGGATCGACTTCGAGATGCGTCCGCATGTGGGTCGTGCCTTGCAGGATCGCCTTCTCCAGCGTCCGCGTCGCCCGCGCGTGCACGTCTTCAGGCGTGAAGCCGCGCTTGGCCTTGGCCGCTTCGGCGATGGCCTCGTCAAGGTCGCCCTTTCGCGACTGAACCCGGTCGAGAATGCACGACTTGTCGAGATGAATGTGGGTCTCGACAAAGCCGGGCGAGACCAGGCGGCCGCCAAGATCGATGGTCTCGCCTTCAGCGGCGAGATTGGGCGCGATGGCGGCGATGCGGCCCGCGGCGATGCCGATGTCGGTCAGTTCACCCTCGGCTCCGACCCGCCGCGCGTTTCGCAGAATGAGATCCATGATCCTCCCCGACTGTGAGTTACGAAAATACTAAAGGAAGATATCGCCGCCGTTGGGGCTGATGCATTGCCCCTGAAAATGCCGCGCATCGTCAGAAGCGAGGAACACATAAGACGGCACGATATCGTCGACTTCGCCAAAGCGGCCTTTGGGGATTTGGCTGCGGATCACTGCCATTACTTCATCGGAGATGTTGGCAATGAGCGGGGTGCGCGTCGCACCAGGTCCGACGCAGTTGGCGTTGACGTTGCGCGTGCCGATTTCCAGCCCGAGGCAGCGGGTAAATCCGACGATCGCCGCTTTGGCCGCGACATAGTGAGCGAGACCCGGCGAGGCCTTATAGGCGAGTTGCGAGGCGGTATTTACGATCTTGCCGTAGTCTTGCTTGTACATCATCGGCAGCACCAGTCGCGTCACCAGAAAGACACTTCGCAGATGCACCGCGATCATGCGATCCCATTCCTCAATCGGAATGTTTTCGATAGTGTTGGTGGCGGCGATGCCGGCGTTATTCACCAGAATGTCGATTCCCCCAAGATGGGCAACGGCGCCTTCGACGAGTTTTGAAACCTGCGCGGCATCGCTTACGTCGGCCTGAATGGCGGTGCTGCGCCGGCCCTGCGCCCGCACACCCTCGGCGATTTTCTCGGCTGCTTCCTTCTGTTGCGGCGTCGGGTAATTAACGACCACATCGGCGCCTTCGCGCGCAAAAGCGAGCGCCACGCCGGCTCCGATACCCGAACTGCTGCCGGTCACCAGCGCGCGTTTCTTCTCCAGTCTGCCCATACATCGATCTCCCCTGTTGCTGAAATGAGTGTGCCATTCGCCGGTGCGCTTGCTCAATCCGCGCCGACGCTGAGTACCTTCCGTGAATCGGCCTGAAAGCGGGCGAAGTGATCGACCGTCTGGTCGACGGCCGCGACCTTGTCGTGATGATAGCAGCGCGCCGTGTGTCGCGGCGCCACCGGAAATGGCGGCGGCGGCTCGGCGCGGCACTGCGTGTCCGTGAAGGGACAGCGGCCCGCCAGCGAGCAGCCGGGCGGCAAGTCGATCGGGCTTGGGATTTCACCTTCGAGCTTGATCGCGCTAGTGCGCTTCAACGCGGGGTCGGGCAGCAAGACAGACGAAAGCAGGCCGGCGGAGTACGGATGCAGCGGCCGTGCGAAGAGCTCCTCCGCGTCGGCTTCTTCCACGATCTTGCCAAGATAGAGCACCGCGACGCGATGGCTGAGAAAGCGGACAGTGCTCAGATCATGGGAAATGAAAAGGTACGCAGTCCCAAGGTCGCGTTGCAGGCGCCGCAACAGATCGACGATCTCGGCCCGCGCGGTGGGATCGAGCGCGGATGTCGGCTCATCAAGCACGATGAGTTGCGGCCGCGTCACGAGCGCGCGCCCAATACCGACACGTTGCTGTTGGCCGGCGCTCAACTCCGCGGGAAAAAGGTCCAGCGTGTGCTCCGGGAGACCAAGTCGCGTCGCCACCTCACGTACGCGAGTCTCACGGTCGGCGCGCGCCATGCCGAGATAACGAAGCGCCTCGGCCATGGTTTCGCCGGCGCGGATGCGCGGATCGAGCGATTCAGCCGGCTCCTGGAACACCAACTGGATGCGACCGCGTATCCCGGTCGAGCGGATGTTGTGACGCCGCCCCATCGCCTTGCCGTCAAAAACAATCTGGCCGGCACTGGCCTCGATCAAGCCGACGACGGCGCGGCCGATGGTCGTTTTACCGGACCCGGACTCACCGACCAGCGCCAAAGTTTCGCCCTGGCTGATGGTGAAGTCGACGCCGTTGACCGCCTGCACGACTTTGCCCGAGCCGGCGATCGGAAACAGCTTGACCAGATCGCGTACTTCGAGAAGCGCACTCATGCCGCTTCGGTCTCGACCGGGAAGTGGCAACGTACGTGGCGCCCGCCGGCGAGTGGCCGAGACCCCGGCACCTCGTCGTAGCAGCGTTTCTGCCGGCGCACGCAGCGCGGCGCAAAAGCGCAGCCG
>DASXDP010000054.1:0-3417 GCA_036490575.1 Xanthobacteraceae bacterium | reverse complement strand
CATGGCCGGGCACCACGATCACCGGTTTCCACGACGCCACTTCAGTCAGGATGTTCGCCCAGCGGGCGGCGTCGATAGTGGCGTCCTGCGGCGGGAACCACGGAAAGATCGGGAACATGCGCTCCTCGGCCAGATCGCCGGTAAACAGGATGCGTTCGTCCGGCAGCCAGACCACTTGATCGCCGGCGGTATGCGCGAGGCCCCAAGTCTTGAGTTCTACCTGGCGGCCACCGAGATCAATGACAGCCGATGCTTCGTCGTAGACCTCGTCCGGCTCGACCAGAACCGTGCCTTCAAGAGCCGCAGCGACGCCGGGACCGAAAGTCTTGAACATGCCGAGGTAAGCTTCGCCCTTGGCGCGCAGTTCATCGCGCTGCGCGCGATTGTAATGGATTTTTGCCACGCCCTTGAACGCTTGAGCGCCGAAACCGTGCTCGGGATGGAAATGCGTTAAAGTCAGAATCAGTGGACGCCCGCTGGCCACGCGCTTGGCGGCAGCCAAAACTTTCTCGCCGTTCGCCGGCCCCATGCCGGTATCGACGACGAACGCCGCGTCGCGGCCGAGGATGATGCCGACGTTCGGCACCAGCGGTACCCGGCGGTCGCCGATGACGAAAACGCCGGGGGCGATTTCCTTGATGTTGTTGGGGTCGACGATAGGCGCCGGCGGCTGCGCTCCGGCAGAAGCATCACTCATGGCAGGATCTGATCGCTGTTTTGACTGCGGCTATTGGACATTTTAAGCCTAAAACGTCAAGATGAGCGGCACCCGAGAACTCCTGAGCGACACAGCAGCGAGCGAGACCCAGTTGAGCGACGCGCTGATTGCGCTGCATTTCCAGAACGACATCTGCGATCCGCGCGGCCTCATTCCGTTTTCGCTTCATCGCGGCACGGGCGCGGCCAAGCGATTTCTCGAAGCAAGCCGGCGTGCGCTCGAAGCGGCGCGCGGCGCCGGCTGGACGATTGCGCATATGCACATCGTCTTTGCCGCGGACCAGTCGGATCTGCCGCGAAACTGCCGCCTGTTTGCCAAAACGCACGAGTTGGGAGCGCTGAAGCAAGGCTCGTGGGGTGCCGCAGCCTATGACGGCTTTGAACCGCTCGACGGCGAGATTTTTGTCACCGGTACCGGCAATAGTGCATTCCGCCGCACCGATCTTGAGCGTTTGTTACGCGATCGTGCGGTCACGCGCGTCAACGTAATGGGTTTGGCAACGCAGTTTTCCGTCGAGCACACGGTACGCGATGCGGCCGATATGGGTTATCCGGTCAGGCTATTCGCGGATTGCTGCATATCGGGTGATCTGAAGGCGCACCGCGCCTCGCTGCGGACTCTGGCGATGCTGGCGGATATCGTCGATAGCACCGGCGTGTTTGAAGCCTGAACAACGGGCTCGCGACCAAAAGGGACGACGCATGTTCACTGAAGGATTATTGCGCGGCCGGCGCATTCTGGTCACCGGCGGCGGCACCGGGCTTGGCAAGGGAATGGCCGAAAAATTTCTCTCGCTCGGCGCCGAAGTCTTTATTTGCGGTCGCCGGAAATCGGTGTGCGAAGCTACCGCCGCCGAACTGACGGGAAAACACGGCGGCAGCGTGCGCGCCTATGGCGTCGACATTCGCGATGCGGCCGCGGTTGATGCCATGGTGGCCGATATTTTTGCCGGCGGACCGATGACCGATCTTATCAACAACGCCGCCGGCAATTTCATCTCGCGCACCGAAGATTTAAGCCCGCGCGGCTTCGATGCAGTGGCCAATATCGTGATGCACGGCACGTTCTACGTTACCCATGCTGTCGGCCGCCGCTGGATCGCGGGCGGTCACCGCGGCAACGTGGTGTCCATTGTGGTGACATGGATCCAGAATGGCAGCCCGTACGTGGTGCCGTCGGCCATGAGCAAATCGGCCATTCACGCCATGACCATGTCGCTCGCGACCGAATGGGGCCGCTATGGCATCCGGCTCAACGCCATCGCGCCCGGCGAAATCCCGACCGAAGGCGCCGGCAAGAGGCTTAATCCTGGCGGCGAACCGGGCGCGCGCACCGAACGCGCCAATCCGATGGGCCGGGTGGGGCGTATCGACGAACTGCAAAACCTCGCGACTTTTCTCATCTCCGGCGGCTGCGACTGGCTGACCGGCGAAACCATTGCGCTCGACGGCGGACAAAGCCACGCCACCGGCGGCAACTTTTATGAGCTGCGTCATTGGACGGACGCGCAATGGCAGGCCGCGCGCGAGGCGATCAAGGCGCAAAATGAAAAGGATCGCGCCCAGCGTTCGGCATGAGCTAAAGCGGCCGACAATCAACCGCGGCCGGTCGGTACGAGCGCGAACACGCGTAGTGGGCTGCCGCTGCCGTCACGGATTTTTAGCGGCGCGGCGACAATCAAAGCGCCCGTCGGCGGCAACAGATCGAGATTGCATAGGCATTGCAGCCCGTATTTGCCGGCACCGTGCATGTAGTAATGACAAGGGTAGGGCGGCTTGAAGTGCGCGGCCTGTCCGGCGTCGGTGCCGATGGTTTCGGTGCCGAAGCCGAGCACGTTGCGCTCGTTCACCAGGAAGCGGACGCAGTCCGGGTCGGGGCCGGGTGTATGTTGCCCGGTCTCATCGAGATTTTGATAAGCCACCGGGTCGGAGCGCTTCGACCAGTCGGTGCGCATCAACAACCACGATCCTGCCGCGATGCGCCCGTGCTGCTGCTCCCAGTCGGCGAGATGGTCGAGTGTGAGAAGAAAGTCAGCCTCGGCGCCGGCTTGTGTGCTGCAATCGACTACGCAGGCCGGTGCGATAAAATGCTCGATCGGCAGCGCATCGACGGAATTGTTCGGCAGGTCGCGTCCTGAAATCCAGTGGATCGGGGCGTCGAAATGTGTGCCGGTGTGCTCGCCGAAGCTGACGTTGTTCCAGTACCACGCCGGGCCGCTCTCGTCGTAGCGGGAAATTTGCTCCATGCGGAACGGCCGGGATTGCCCCATTTCCGGCGGCAGCACGATCGGCGGAAAATCGGGCGACAATGTTTGCGTAAGATCGACGAGTTGCAAGCGCGGCGACGCCGCTAACTTCTGCAGCAGGCTGCGCAGATGATCGTTTGCCGCTGGCGCGGTTTTGTTTGGCTTCCTGGCGACGCCGTTCTTTGGGCGCTTCTTGGCGGGCGGCTTCATCGATTGCCCTCGCTCAACTCGCGCTCCAGCGCTTTGGCATTTTCCTGGTGGCGCGCCAGCCAGTCTTGCGCGACGTCGCCCGGATAAACGTCCTCCATCGAGCCTTTCAAAGCCCCAACCAATGCGGCGGCCAGAGCGTTCGGCGAAAGCTTCGGCGGCAATTCCAGTTGATCCCACTCGTCATCGATCGGGCCGGGAAAAAGATTGATGAGCCGCACGCCGGCCGAGTAGAGATCGCCGCGCA
>DASXDP010000053.1:0-4288 GCA_036490575.1 Xanthobacteraceae bacterium | reverse complement strand
GAGCGCAGCCTCGGTGACGCCGTCGGCGAGCCGCGCCAAAGTCAGCGCCCTGAACCGATCCAGCCCTCGCTCTGGGATCAGCCGGGGGCTGCCGGCAAGCTCCTGAAAATACTCTATAATTACCCCACTATCGTAGATGGCCGTGCCATCGGGCAGCAGCAGGCACGGCATTTTGCCCAGCGGATTTTGCGCGCGCAGCGTATCGGTTTCATCGAGCGTGTCGGCGGCAACAAGCGCGATGCGCTCGCCCAGCCCCAAGACCTGCGCGGCGACGCGCACCTTGCGCCCGAACGGCGAGGTCGCCGTCGAGCGCAGAATCAATCTTTCGGTGCCGGGAGTCATTGTCGGTCAGCGCATGTGCTGCGGCAGATAGAGCGCAAGTTGCGGAAACACGCATAGCAGCGCAAGCATGACGAAACCGGCCAGCACGTAAGGCACCAATCCGGAAAACACGTCTTCCAGTTCGACGCGGCCTTCGGACGTCGCTTGAACCACAAAACAATTGACGCCGACCGGCGGCGTCACTGCGCCAATTTCCACAAGCAGCACGACGAAGACGCCGAACCAGATCGGGTCGAAACCGAGTTTCATCATTACCGGATGCGTGATCGGCAACGTAATGGCGAGTAAGGCCGGCGCATCCATCATCATGCCGAAGATCAGATAGATGACGACAACGATCAGCACGATAACCCAGCGATTGACATTGAGTGTGGTGAGAAATTCGCCGAGCGTATTGGCGACGCCCGAGAGCGCGAGAAAGCGGGAAAAAATGAGCGCGCAAATGATGATAGCGAAGATCATGGCCGAAGTTTTCACCGTCTCGCGTAACGTTGCCATGATCTGGAGTCCCTTGATGCCGCGCTGTCGGATAATTGCGAGCACCAATGTCACCGCCGCGCCCATGCCGCCTGCTTCGGTCGGCGTGAAAATGCCGAGATAGAGCCCGAGGATGATGCTGCAAATCACCAGGATCAGCGGCCCGGCGAGGCGTAGCGAATAAATCTTTTCCTTCAATGTGTAGCTGACGGTCGAGCGCGGCGCGTATTCGGGATGCCGCAGCACGGTGAGGAACGTGGCGCTGCACAATATAATAGCGAACACGATGCCGGGGATGACGCCGGCGATCAGCAGCGCGCCGATGCTCGAATCGGTCAGGATGCCGAAGATGACCATGACCGCGCTCGGTGGGATCATCACGGCAAGCGTGCCGGCAATCGCGATCGAGGCCGACGCCATGCGTTTGTCGTAGCCGCGGTCAAGCATTTGCGGCAGCGACAATTTGGTGAACACGGTTGCAGTGCCGATCGAGGAGCCGGATGCTGCGCCGAAAGCGGCGGCGCCCAAGGTGGTCGAAATCGCCAGTCCTCCCGGCAGTCCGCCAAACCATTTGTTGCTCGCTTCGAACAGATCCTCGCCTAGTCCTGCGCGCATGGCGAAATAGCCCATCAGCAGGAACAACGGGATTACGCTGAAATGAAACGAATGCGTGGTCTCGAAGAACACAGTGGAAAGCATCGACGTCGCGGCGGGAAACCCGACGACGGCAGTGAGGCCAAGCGCGCCGACAAGTCCAAGCGCGACCATGACATTGACGCCCAACAGGATTGCGGCGAACAGGGCGACTACGCCGGCCAAGCCGATTTCAAGCGAGGCCATCAAAGTTTCTCCTGGGCGCGCTCGTCGTCGGCCGCAATCGGCATGATGATTTCGGCGATGGCGTCGAACAGGAACTGGATTGCAAGCAGCAGGATGCCAAGAAACACGACGAATTTTACCGGATAGAGCGGAAACACCACCGTGCCCCATTCGTATTCGTTGAACGAATAGGACTGCAGCGCAAAGTTCCAGGCCGCGTAAGCGCACCAGGCGAAAAATGCCGCGCCGATCAGCATCGACAGCACGGTTGCGATGCGCGCATGCGCCGGTGGCAGCCGCCGCGTGAGCAGGGTTACGCGGATATGGCCGCCGTCATACTGTGTCAGACCAAGCGACAGAAAGATGATCAGGACGAGCAGAGATTCCGTAATTTCAAGCGTCCCGGCGACTGGTTTGTTGATCAGGTAGCGGCCGAGGATGTTGGCCACCACCAGCAGCATCATCGCGAAAGTGGCGACGGCCGCAATCCATCCGAATCCGCGTAGCAGGATTCCGTAAGCTCGATAGAGGTTTTGGAACGAAGACATCGGTAGCCTGTCTTTAAATGCCGTTCGGGGACCGGACAAAGAGCCGAAACCCGGAATCCAGGTGGTCATCGTCGCCGTTTCTGCATTCCGGGCTCGCACATTTCATGCACGCCCCGGAAAGACGACCTCGACTTGCGCGCCCAGATTAGAAATTAAAGTCGCTCGCGATCTCCTCGGCCGGGACGCCGGCGGCTTTCGCCTTGGCGATCCACTTTTCCCGCACCGCCTTCACTGCCGGAAAATCGAGCACCTTGGCGAATTGCTCCTTCGGCAGATGGATGACGGTGACGCCTTTCGTCTTCCAGCCGGCGAGGATCTTCTTGGTCAGGATGTCGAGTTCGGTGGCGTAGCGCATGGCGTATTCGCGCCCGAGGCCATCAAGGATCGAACGCGTCTGCTCGTCGAGCTTTTCGTAGCTCTTACGGTTCATGGTGATCATGTGGCCGAACGAAGCGCCGATTGGAACGTCGATGTAATATTTTGCCACTTCGTCGTATTTCCAGCCGTGCGCCAGGGACGGGCCGATCGGCGAACAGTCAAGGATGCCGCGCTGGAGCGCGTCATAACCGTCGGACGAGCTCATCGACACGGCGGTCGCGCCGAGCGCCTGAACGAAAGCCGGATAGGCGAAGCCGTAGGTGCGGATGCGCTTGCCTTTGAAGTCCTCGATCGAATGGATCGGCTTGGTGCAGATGATTCCGTACTTCTCCAGTGGGCGGAAGCCGATGGTCTTGAGATTATATTTGGCAAGCTCCTGGTCGAACTGCGGATAGACGCGGTACCAGTATTCCATCATCTCCGCGATCTCGATGGTCGAGTGCGGTTGCGGGATGAAATAACCGACGGCATTGTTGAGAGGGAATTTGTCGGGGAAATATGGAGTGATGATGTCGCCGATATCGGCGGCGCCACCTGAGAGGAAGTCGGGGATTTCCTTGTCCTTGGCGACGCTGCCGCCCCAGAACATCTGGATTTCGCTTTTGCCCCCGGTGCGCTTCTTGAATTCGTCCACAAACCATTGTGTGCTGATCGACTGCGCGTCGCCCGCGTTTTGTGGTTTGAAGGTGATCCATTTCAGCGTCACGGCCTGCGCGCTCGAACCAAAAGCGAGACCAAGCGCAAGGGCCGAAGCGGCGAGGCAAAGACGGGCGAAAAAACGCGGCATAACCATCCTCCCTTTGAGCGTTTTTATTTGTGGCAAAATCATAGGTTGATATGACGTGGGCCGCAATGGGACCGCCTTCTGGCGGCGATACCGTTTTGGCATGGCAATGGAGTGCTGCTGAAAACGCATCCGCGCCGCCGCGTGGCCAGCTCTCAGGCGAGTTGTGCGCCGGTCCAGGTCTTGTTGCGCACCAATTCGCCGCATACAGCGTGCAGCATGTCGGCGGCGTCGCGCGTGAGCTTTGGCAATTGCCGGTCGCGCAGCGTTACGATTGTAACCTTGGTCGACACCGTCGGACGCACGATCGGATAGGCCACGAGGCGCTTGGTCATGACTTCGTCCTGTACCGCCGCGTAAGTGAGGATCGTGTAGCCGAGGCCCTTCTCCACCATCGCTTTGGCGAAGGCAACGCTGTCCGCTTCGATCTTGATGCGCAGGCGGACGCTGTGTTCGAGTGCAGCGTGTTCGATAAGCCGGCGGTTGCTGTGCGCCATTTTAGGCAGGATCAGCGGCAGGTCGGCGAGATCACGGACGCGGAAGCTCGATGGCAGCGCCCGGCCCCGGCCGCGCCTGACGGGCGGTCCGACCACCAGCATGCGCTCGCTCAAAAGCGGACGTATATCGAGCGCTTCGAGGTGCGGGGGGTTGTGCAGAATGGCGATGTCGATCGCTTTTCCAGCAGCCATTCCTGCAACGAACTGGAAACGCCTTCGCGCATGTGCAGAGTGGTCTGCGGCCATGCTTTCTGGAAGCGCTCGGCGAAGGAAGGAATCAGTAGGCGTCCGGCAGCCGGCGGGGCGCCGACGGTGATGCGGCCGCCCGGCGGTGCCCGTCGGTCTTTGATCTCTTCGCTGGTTTCGTGCACCAACCGCGTGATCGTCTCGGCGCGCTCCAGCAACAGCGAACCGGCCGCACTCAGGCGTACGCCGCGTCCGTG